>NZ_JBIUCI010000002.1:0-834325 GCF_044593635.1 Streptomyces sp. NPDC051913
CAGTAATGGGTGGAGGTGACCGGTACTAATAGGCCGAGGGCTTGTCCTCAGTTGCTCGCGTCCACTGTGTTGGTTCTGAAACCACGAACAGCCCCATGCCATGGTCACGGTATGGTGCGGCTGACAGTTTCATAGTGTTTCGGTGGTCATAGCGTGAGGGAAACGCCCGGTTACATTCCGAACCCGGAAGCTAAGCCTTACAGCGCCGATGGTACTGCAGGGGGGACCCTGTGGGAGAGTAGGACGCCGCCGAACAATTCTTCAAAGGGTTGGATCCTGAACTTCGGTTCGGGGTCCAACCCTTTTTTGTTCTGCGTCACTTGAAGTTCACGTTGCGCAAGCAGCATCCGGAGCATGGGTACTGCTGCAATGCTCAGGGCCGCCGGCGTCGGAGTCGGTGACGAGGTCGTCGTACCGGCCTTCGGGAACGTCGAAGTGGCCGAGGCGGTCGTGCTGGCCGGTGCGCTTCCGGTGTTCGCCGACATAGATCCGTTGACGTACTGCCTCGACGTGACCGCCGTCGAGGCGGCCATAACCCCTCGGACGGCGGCTGTCGTTGTGGTGCACCGGTTCGGGAGGCGAGCCGATATCGCGGCGCTGCACGGTGTGGGGCAGCGGCATGGGCTGCTCGTGCTGGAGCAGGGAGAGTCCGAGGCTCCGTACGACGAGGTCGCTCAGCGGCGGGAGCGCGCCGCCTATCTGGACGGGAAGTTGAAGGGGGTGTGGACCCCTGATGGTGGGGACGGGCACACCTATCAGCAGTACGTCGTGCGAGTGCCCGGCAATGGGCGGCCCGATCGGGACGCCTTCGCTCGCGCCTTGCGGGGGCGGGGAGTTGAGTGCCGGGTGCCGGTGAAGACGCCTGTGCACCGGCTGCCCGAGTTCCGGCGGTATGTGGCCCTGCGGGAGACCGAGTTGGCAGCCGACGAGACGTTGGCCTTGCCCGTCGATGCGGCGCTTACCAAGCGGGACATGCAGCGGGTCGTGGGTGCCTGTAATGCGCTGGGTGGGCTGCTTCAGGCCGCCTTCTGAGCGAGGTTGGGAGCACGGGTCTGTTCGGGGTATGATCTATTTCGTTGCCGCGAGGGAAACCTCGTAAAAGCGACAGGCCCCCTTAGCTCAGTCGGCAGAGCGTCTCCATGGTAAGGAGAAGGTCAACGGTTCGATTCCGTTAGGGGGCTCCAGCAGAAAAGGCCTCCGCCCTTATGGGCGGGGGCCTTTCGCATGTCCCCGTCTTCTCCGGGTGCTCAGTCGTTGTGCAGGCCGGGGACGCGCATCGCCAGGATCGCCATGTCGTCCGACGGAGCGTCCGAGGCGAAGCGCTCCACCGCGCGCATGACGCGAGCCGCGACCGCGCCCGCCGTCAGGCCCGTGCAGGTCGTGAGGACGTCGGTGAGGCCGTCGTCGCCCAGCATGCGGGTGCCCTCGCGGCGCTCGGTGACGCCGTCCGTGACACAGAGGAGGACGTCACCGGGGTCAAGGGTGACCGACTGCTCGTACAGCTCCAGGTCCTCGATGACGCCCAGGAGAGGCTGGGGTTCGGCGGCCGGTTCGACCGTGCCGTCCTGGCGGAGGCGGAGCGGGAGGGGGTGGCCGGCGCAGACGACCTTCATTTCCGCGCTGCCGTCGTCCTGGGGGCGCATCTCGCCGTAGAGGAGGGTCAGGAAGCGGCTGCGGGCGCCCTCGTCGAGGATCGCGGAGTTGAGGCGCTCCAGGACCGCCGGGCCGCTGAGGCCCTCCCTGGCGAGCAGGCGCAGGGCATGCCGGGCCAGGCCCGTCACCGCCGCCGCGTGCGGGCCCGTACCGCACACGTCGCCGATGGCGAAGCCGTAGACGCCGTCGCGGATGGGGAAGACGTCGTAGAAGTCACCGCCAACCTCGTTGCCCTCGCCGGCCGCGCGGTAGATGACCTCTACCTCGATGCCCTCGATCGCGGGCTGCTCCGGGGGCAGGAGGCTGCGCTGGAGGGACTGGCTGATGGCTGTGCGCTCGGAGTAGAGGCGGGCGTTGTCGAGGGCCAGGGCGGCGCGGCGGCTCAAGTCCTCGGCCAGCTCCAGGATTTCCTGGCGGAAGTGTTCGTCGGTGGGCTTGCCCAGGGTCAGCATGCCGATGACGCGGTTGCGGGCGACCAGAGGGAGGACCACCGTTTCGCCGCCCACCGCGGAGGCGGTGGCGAGGGTCGGGCCGATGCCCGCGCTGATGCGGCCGATGGGCTCGCCCAGGCCCAGGCTGCGCATGGAGGTGCGCAGGGCCGCCTGGTGGGCGGCCTCGGCGGGGGCCGACCAGACGCGGGCGCCCGGGGTGGGGACCGGGTCGGGCGGGGAGATCTTCGAGAGCAACGACTTGATGCCGTCGATGAGTTCCTCGTCCTCGTGGAGGACGTACGACAGGTACGGCTCCGAGGCCTGGTCGGCGATCGTGTAGACCGCGCACCAGGTGGCGAGGGTCGGGACCGTCATCTGGGCCATCAGGGCCAGGGTCTGGTCGCGGTCCAGGGTGCCTGCCAGGAGGTCGGAGGCCTCGACCAGGAAGCTCAGGGAGCCACGGCGCAGGCGCTCGAGTTCGCCCAGGCGGGCCGATTCCACCGCCAACGCGATGCGATCGGCGGCGAACTGGAGGCGCAGGGCCTCTTCGTTCGAGTATCTGCTGGGCGCCTCGGCGGCTACACCGAGGGAGCCGGTGAGGCGGCCCTCGACCTTCAGGGGGACCGTGACGACCGAGCGCATGCCCGTGCCGCTCAGCAGGGGTACCGCGCCCGGGACGGCCGACAGGTCGTCGTGGACGGCCGGCATGCGGGCCGAGCCGTAACGGCCGGGGCCGGCTTCGACGGGCACGCGCGCGAAGCGCTGGCGGGCGGACGGGAGGCCGGTGGAGGCACGGACCTCCAGCTCGGTCTCGTCGTCGGTCGCGAGGAGCAGGAACGCCGAGTCGGCGTCGAGCATGTCGCGGGCGCGTTCCACCGTGCGTTGGAGGAGGCCGTCGAGGTCGTCCGGGGCCGGGGAGCCGATGAAGACCTCGAAGGGGTCGGTGCTCTGGCCGTCGGAGCCGGACGAGGTGTCGGAGGCCGGGATGCGCAACGGGGTCTGCAGGACCGCGCGTTCGTGGTCGCGGACGAGCAGGCAGACCGTGGAGGGCTCGCCGCCGGTGTCGCGGACGCGGAGATGGGAGGCGTACACGGGCGTGACGCGGCCGTTGGCGCCGCGGATGCCGTAACTGCCTTCCCAGCGCGAGAGTTGGAGGGCCTCGGCGATGCCGGTGCTGGTGCCCGGGGTGTGCGGCCAGGCCGCGAGGTCGGTCAGGGGCTTGCCGGTGACCTGTTCGGCCGGGTAGCCGAAGAGTTCCTCGGCGTCCTCGTTCCAGGCCGAGATGGCGGCCGTACGGTCGATCTGGATGACGGCTACGCGGACGCGGCCGTCGGCCAGCGGCAGGAGGTTCGCGGGGAGGGACGGGCCGGCGGCGCGGGTGCCCACCGGGCGTTCGGGGAGGTCGAGCTGGAACCAGACCTGCTTGTGCGTGGGCGTGTAGTCGACGCCCCAGCGGCCGGCCAGGGCCGCGCACAGCTGGAGGCCGCGGCCGCCCTCGCGGTCGGGGCTGCCCATGGTGGCGGGATGGCCCTGGAGGGGGATCTCGCGTTCGGGATAGCGGTCGGCGACCTCGATCCGTACACCGTCGTCGCTGCGGAGACACAGGACGTCCGCGGCGGTGCCCGCGTGCACCACGGCGTTCGTCACCAGTTCGCTGGTGAGGACCACCGCGTCGTCGATGATGTCGGCGAAGCCCCAGCCCTGGAGTGTGTCGCGGACGAAGGAGCGGGCGCTCGCGACCGATCGCCCGACGGGCTCGAAGCTGGCGGCCGCGCGAGCGGTGATCACTGAACTCCTCGTCCGGTTGTCGACGTGCAGGGCTCCGTGGCCGACCGGCTCGTGCCGCTGTTGCGGCAGGCCGTCCGTCGGCCGGCGGTCCGGGGGAGGTCCCCCGGGGATCAGTCCGGTGGTCATGTTGTGCGGCCGCCCCTCCGATGCCCGCTCGTGCTCGTGCCACCGCCCAGGCCGGACGGACCGGCGCGGCTGGACAGCCGCATGCAAGGTTACTTACCTTCCCCGTCCATGCGGATGCCGGTCACCAGTGTTTCCGTCCGGAGGGTGTGCGGACGATGTGCGAAGCTGCCGAACTGTTATGGCCGGGTTCAGCCAGGGTGAAACACTGGGCAAGCTTCTTGTGAAGGTCCGGGCAGGCCGGGTGTCTTCTGTCCACAGCGGGCAGCAGCCCGTGATGCGGCCTGGTATATCCGGCACCGAGGCACAGCATTAACTGGTACGCCGAGCAGTAGTACCGGAGCTCAGCAGTAACGGTCGACCCCTGCGGGAGGGACACAGTGGAGTCTGGCGCAGCGACGCGGGGCACTAAGACGCGCGCGAAAGGCGGACAGTCCCTGAACAACCAGCGCAAACCACGCGGTGGTACCACCGCGGTGGACACGGCTGCCCTGAACCGACTGCTGGCGGCTCTGGTGTCGATGCGGGACGGGAATTTCCGCAAGCGGCTCACCGTCTCCGGCGACGGTGTGATGTCCGAGATCGCGGCGGTTTACAACGAGGTCGCCGACCGGAATCTGCATCTGACCGGTGAGCTGTCCCGGGTCCGGCGGATGGTCGGCCGTGAGGGAAAGCTCACGGAACGGCTGGAGATCGGCGCCTGTGAGGGTTCGTGGCTGACCGCCATCGACGCCTCCAACGCCCTGGTCGACGATCTCGTACGGCCTGTCTCGGAGGTCGGCCGGGTGCTCTCCGCGGTCGCGGAGGGTGATCTGTCGCCGCGCATGGAGCTGCGGACGCAGGCGCCGGACGGGAGCGGGCATCCGCTGCGCGGCGAGTTCCTGAAGGTCGGACGAACTGTCAACAATCTGGTCGACCAGCTCTCCACGTTCACCGACGAGGTCACGCGCGTGGCCAGCGAGGTGGGCACCGAGGGCAAGCTGGGCGGGCAGGCCAAGGTGCGCGGGATGTCGGGTTCGTGGAAGGACCTCACGGACTCGGTCAACACCATGGCGTACCGGCTGACCGCCCAGGTGCGGGACATCGCGCTGGTGACGACCGCGGTGGCCAAGGGTGATCTGTCCCGGAAGGTCACGGTTCACGTGGCCGGAGAGATGCTCGAACTGAAGAACACCGTCAACACGATGGTGGACCAGCTGTCGTCCTTCTCCTCCGAGGTGACTCGCGTCGCGCGCGAGGTGGGCGTCGAGGGTGAGCTCGGCGGGCAGGCGCAGGTGCCCGGTGTGGCTGGTGTGTGGAAGGACCTCACCGATTCGGTGAACCTGATGGCCGGCAATCTGACGGCACAGGTGCGCGGGATCGCCGAGGTGACGACCGCGGTCGCCAGCGGTGATCTGTCGCGGAAGGTGACCGTGTCGGCGCGGGGCGAGGTCGCTCAGCTCGCGGACACGATCAACCAGATGACCGAGACCCTGCGGATCTTCGCGGACGAGGTCACCCGCGTGGCCAACGAGGTCGGTGCCGAGGGCCAGCTCGGTGGGCAGGCGAACGTGCCGGGAGCGGCGGGTACGTGGAAGGACCTCACGGATTCCGTCAACACGGTGTTCCGGAATCTGACCATTCAGGTGAGGGATATCGCGCAGGTGACGACGGCGGTGGCCAATGGTGACCTGTCGCAGAAGGTCACCGTGGACGTGGCCGGCGAGATGCTGGAGCTGAAGAACACCGTCAACGGGATGGTGGACCAGCTGTCGGCGTTCGGTGCCGAGGTCACGCGCGTGGCGCGCGAGGTCGGTGTCGAGGGTGAGCTGGGCGGGCAGGCGCAGGTGTCCGGCGCGGCCGGAACCTGGAAGGACCTCACCGACTCCGTCAACACGGCGTTCCGGAATCTCACCGGACAGGTGAGGAACATCGCCCAGGTGACGACGGCGGTGGCCAATGGTGACCTGTCGCAGAAGGTCACCGTCGACGTGTCCGGCGAGATGCTTCAGCTGAAGAACACCGTGAACACGATGGTGGACCAGCTGTCGGCCTTCGCCGACCAGGTGACGCGGATGGCCCGGGACGTGGGCACCGAGGGGCGTCTGGGCGGCCAGGCTGTCGTGCCGGGGGTCTCCGGTACGTGGAAGGAGCTCACCGACTCCGTCAACTTCATGGGTGGCAACCTCACCTCGCAGGTGCGGCAGATCGCCCAGGTGACGACCGCGGTGGCCCGCGGTGACCTGTCCCAGAAGATCGACGTCGACGCGCGCGGCGAGATCCTGGAGCTGAAGAACACCATCAACACGATGGTCGACCAGCTCTCCGCCTTCGCCGACCAGGTGACCCGGGTGGCGCGGGAAGTGGGTACGGAGGGTCGGCTGGGCGGGCAGGCGCAGGTGCCCGGCGTCGCGGGTGTGTGGCGGGACCTCACCGACTCGGTGAACGGCATGGCGTCCAACCTGACCGGGCAGGTGCGGAACATCGCGCAGGTCGCGACCGCGGTGGCCCGGGGTGACCTGTCCCAGAAGATCACCGTCGACGCGCGTGGCGAGATCCTGGAGCTGAAGAACACCCTGAACACGATGGTCGACCAGCTGTCGTCCTTCGCCGAGGAGGTCACGCGAGTGGCCCGTGAGGTGGGTACCGAGGGCATCCTCGGTGGTCAGGCCGAGGTGCAGGGGGTCTCCGGCACCTGGAAGGACCTCACGCAGTCCGTGAACTTCATGGCGAACAACCTGACCATCCAGGTGCGCAACATCGCCGAGGTCACGACCGCCGTCGCCAAGGGCGACCTGTCGAAGAAGATCACCGTCGACGCCAAGGGCGAGATCCTCGAACTCGTCAGCACCGTCAACACGATGGTGGACCAGCTGTCGTCCTTCGCCGAGCAGGTGACCCGGGTGGCCCGTGAGGTGGGCACCGAGGGCATCCTGGGCGGGCAGGCCCATGTGCCGGGCGTTGTCGGCATCTGGAAGGACCTCAGCGACAACGTGAACCTCATGGCCAACAACCTGACCATGCAGGTGCGGAACATCTCCCAGGTCGCGTCCGCCGTCGCCAACGGCGACCTGACGCGGACGGTGACGATCGAGGCGCGCGGTGAGGTCGCGCAGCTCGCCGACACCTTCAACACCATGGTGAAGACGCTGAGTTCGTTCGCCGACCAGGTCACCAAGGTGGCCCGCGAGGTGGGCACGGACGGCATCCTCGGCGGACAGGCGCGGGTACCGGGTGTGGCCGGTACCTGGAAGGACCTCACCGAGTCGGTGAACCAGATGGCGTCCAACCTGACCGGTCAGGTGCGGAACATCGCCATGGTGACCACGGCCATCGCCAAAGGTGACCTGACGAAGAAGATCGACATCGACGCGCGCGGCGAGATCCTGGAGCTGAAGACCACCATCAACACGATGGTCGACCAGCTGTCCTCCTTCGCCGAGGAGGTCACCCGAGTCGCCCGTGAGGTGGGCACCGAGGGCCAGCTCGGCGGCCAGGCACGCGTGCGTGACGTGGACGGCACCTGGCGGGACCTCACCGAGTCCGTGAACGAGATGGCCGGGAACCTGACCCGGCAGGTGCGTGCCATCGCGCGCGTGGCGACCGCGGTGACCCGCGGTGACCTGAACCTGAAGATCGACGTGGACGCGTCCGGGGAGATCCAGGAACTCCAGGACTACATCAACAAGATGATCGCCAACCTGCGCGACACCACGATCGCCAACAAGGAGCAGGACTGGCTCAAGGGCAACCTGGCCCGTATCTCCGCGCTCATGCAGGGCCGCCGCGACCTCGCGGACGTGGCCTCGCTGATCATGAGCGAGCTGACGCCGGTCGTCTCCGCGCAGCACGGCGCGTTCTTCCTGGCGATGCCGCTCGTCGACGGCAAGGACGTCAGCGCCGAGCAGGAGGACTCGTACGAACTGCGCATGCTCGGGTCGTACGGCTACTCGATGGGCTCCATGCCGACCTCGTTCCGGCCGGGTGAGGCGCTCATCGGGACGGCCGCGCAGGAGAAGCGCACGATCCTCGTGGAGAACGCGCCCAGCGGGTATCTGAAGATCTCCTCCGGGCTCGGCGAGGCGCCTCCGGCGCAAGTGATCGTCCTTCCCGTGCTGTTCGAGGGCAAGGTGCTCGGCGTCATCGAGCTGGCCTCCTTCACTCCCTTTACGCAGATCCAGAAGGACTTCCTCAACCAGATCGCCGAGATGATCGCGACCAGCGTCAACACCATCTCCGTCAACACGAAGACCGAGGTGCTGCTGCGGCAGTCGCAGGAGCTGACCGAGCAACTTCGGGAGCGGTCGGCGGAGTTGGAGAACCGGCAGAAGGCCCTCCAGTCCTCCAACGCCGAACTGGAGGAGAAGGCCGAGCTGCTGGCCCAGCAGAACCGCGACATCGAGGTCAAGAACACCGAGATCGAGGAGGCGCGGCAGGTCCTGGAGGAGCGCGCCGAGCAACTCGCCGTGTCGATGCGTTACAAGAGCGAGTTCCTCGCCAACATGTCGCACGAGCTGCGGACGCCGCTCAACTCGCTGCTGATCCTGGCCAAGCTGCTCGCCGACAACGCGGACGCCAACCTCACCCCGAAGCAGGTGGAGTTCGCCGAGACCATCCACGGGGCCGGCTCCGACCTGCTCCAGCTCATCAACGACATCCTCGACCTGTCGAAGGTCGAGGCGGGCAAGATGGACGTCTCCCCGACGCGCATCGCGCTCGTCCAGCTCGTCGACTACGTGGAGGCCACCTTCCGGCCGCTGACCGCGGAGAAGGGCCTGGACCTGTCGGTGCGGGTCTCGCCGGAGCTGCCGGCCACGCTGCACACCGACGAGCAGCGGCTGCTCCAGGTGCTGCGCAACCTGCTCTCCAACGCGGTGAAGTTCACCGACTCCGGAGCGGTGGAGCTGGTCATCCGGCCGGCCAACGCGGACGTGCCGGTGCAGATCCGCGAGCAGCTCCTGGAGACCGGTTCGCTGCGGGATCCGGACGCCGATCTGATCGCGTTCTCCGTGACCGACACCGGGATCGGGATCGCGGCCAGCAAGATGCGGGTGATCTTCGAGGCGTTCAAGCAGGCCGACGGCACGACCAGCCGCAAGTACGGCGGTACGGGCCTCGGGCTGTCCATCTCGCGGGAGATCGCCCAGCTGCTGGGCGGTGAGATCCACGCCCAGAGCGAGCCGGGACGCGGCTCGACGTTCACGCTGTATTTGCCGCTGCACCCGAGCGAACTGCCGCCGCAGGGCTATCAGCAGCCCATGCCCGCCCTGGAGGCCGGTGAGCTGCTGGCCTCGGAGAGCAACGGGCTGTCCGAGGTGGAGGTGGTGACACCGGCCGAGGTGAGGTCGTACCAGGAGACGCAGAACGGTGCCGCGGCCCTGTTCCGGCGCCGCCGCCGTGCCCTGCCGGAGGCCGAACAGCCGCCTCAGGAGCGGTGGTCGGCGACGGAGCAGAACCCGGTCACGGAGGCGCGGCCCGGTATCCGGTTCGGCGGCGAGAAGGTGCTCATCGTCGACGACGACATCCGTAACGTCTTCGCGCTGACCAGCGTCCTGGAGCAGCACGGGCTGTCGGTGCTGTACGCCGAGAACGGCCGCGAGGGCATCGAGGTCCTGGAGCAGCACGACGACGTGACGGTCGTGCTGATGGACATCATGATGCCGGAGATGGACGGGTACGCGACGACGACGGCGATCCGCAGGATGCCGCAGTTCGCGGGCCTGCCGATCATCGCGCTGACCGCGAAGGCGATGAAGGGCGACCGGGAGAAGGCGATCGAGTCGGGCGCCTCCGACTACGTCACCAAGCCGGTCGACCCCGATCATCTGCTCACGGTCATGGAGCAGTGGATGCGGGGCGCGTGACGGGACCCGTGCGGGCAGCGGGCGGGCCCTTTGGCGGGGGACCGGTGCGGGAATCGTGAGGGTTGCGTGACGGGACGGCGTGAGGGTCGCGTGACCGGACGGGGCGGGCTTCGCGTGGATGCTGGGGAACCTTCTGTGTTCACGCGGAGTTGCTGACTCAGTGTGCTCGAAGCCGTGTAGAAGTACGGGATTCGGGGAACCTTCTGGTCTCCGCTTGCGTTTCTGCTACGTGCACAGTGACATCGCGGTGACAGGGTGTGGCGACGGGCGGGGTGCGGCTACCATGACCGGCACAAGGTTGGGCGGCGAAAGGGAGTCGTCCCCAGGGGCGGCGCCCGGTGCACATCCGGGGCGAGGAGGGCGGGCCATGGTGCAGAAGGCCAAGATCCTCCTGGTCGATGACCGGCCGGAGAATCTGCTGGCGCTGGAGGCCATCCTCTCCGCGCTCGATCAGACACTGGTGCGGGCATCGAGCGGGGAGGAAGCGCTCAAAGCGCTGCTCACTGACGATTTCGCGGTCATTCTGCTGGACGTCCAGATGCCGGGCATGGACGGCTTCGAGACCGCCGCGCACATCAAGCGGCGGGAGCGCACCCGGGACATCCCGATCATCTTCCTCACCGCGATCAACCACGGCCCCCATCACACGTTCCGTGGGTACGCGGCCGGCGCGGTCGACTACATCTCCAAGCCGTTCGACCCGTGGGTGCTGCGCGCGAAGGTCTCGGTGTTCGTCGAGCTCTACATGAAGAACTGCCAGCTGCGGGAGCAGGCGGCGCTGCTGCGGCTCCAGTTGGAGGGCGGTACGGGCGGCAAGGCGCCGGCGGCCGGCGAGGCGAAGGAGCCGGCCGGGCTGCTCGCCGAGTTGTCGGCGCGGCTGGCGGCGGTCGAGGAGCAGGCCGAGGCGCTGTCCAAGCAGCTCGACGACGAGTCGGCGGACGCGGCGGCGGTCGCCACGGCAGCGCATCTCGAACGCAAACTCACCGGTTTGCGGCGGGCGCTGGACGCCCTCGAACCGGGCGCCGGATCCACGTCGGCGGTGCCCTCCCAGAACTGAGGCCCCGGCGCGGCCCAGTTGCGCGTGAGCACACGTCAGTTTCCAGTCCCCGCAAGGGCGACACGAACGGGTGAAGCAGTGGGCACGCGTGTCCCTTCTCGTCTCCACCGGTAACCTCACACCTATGGCCTCACGTCCCTCCGCTGCCAAGAAGCAGCCCGCGAAGAAGGCGGCGGCTCCGGCGAAGAAGGCCGCCGCGAAGAAGGCTCCGGCGAAGAAGGCGCCCGCCAAGAAGGCCGTGGCGAAGAAGGCCGCGCCGCCTCCGAAGCCGGCGCCGAACCCGACCGGCGGCATCTACAGGCTCGTACGCGCCGTCTGGCTGGGCCTGGCGCACGCCGTGGGCGCGGTGTTCCGCGGCATAGGGAACGGCGCGAAGAACCTCGACCCGGCGCACCGCAAGGACGGTGTCGCGCTGCTGCTGCTCGGCCTCGCGCTGATCTGTGCGGCCGGCACCTGGTCGAACCTGCGCGGTCCGGTGGGCGACCTCGTGGAGATCATCGTGACCGGCGCCTTCGGGCGCCTCGACCTGCTCGTGCCGATACTGCTCGCGGTGATCGCCGCGCGGTTCATCCGGCACCCCGAGAAGCCCGAGGCCAACGGCCGGATCGTCATCGGCCTGTCCGCGCTCGTCATCGGTGTGCTCGGGCAGGTCCACATCGCGTGCGGCGCGCCCGCCCGCAGCGATGGCATGCAGGCCATAAGGGACGCCGGCGGCCTCATCGGCTGGGGTGCGGCGACCCCGCTGACGTACACCATGGGCGAGGTCCTCGCCGTACCGCTGCTCGTGCTGCTCACCGTCTTCGGCCTGCTCGTCGTCACGGCCACGCCGGTCAACGCCATCCCGCGGCGGCTGCGGGAGCTCGGGGTGCGGCTCGGGGTGCTGCACGATCCGGGAGCGGACGAGTTCGACGAGTTCTCCGCGGACGACGAGCGCTACGACGAACAGTGGCGTGAGGCGCTGCCCCCACGCGCGCGCAAGCGCGCCCAGACGCCCGTGGCGTACGACCCCGAGGGTGCCGAGCAGGAGGCTCTCTCGCGGCGTCGTGGGCGCCCGAGGCGCTCCGCTGTGCCGCAGCCCGACATGGACCGGCAGATGGACGCCGTGGACGTCGCCGCGGCCGCCGCGGCCGCCCTCGACGGAGCCGTGCTTCACGGGATGCCGCCGTCGCCGATCGTCGCCGACCTCACCCAGGGGGTGAGTGTGGGGGACCGGGAGGAGACCACTCCGACTCCGGTCCCGGCCTCGACTCCGGCCTCTACGCCGGTGCCTGCCGCTCGGCCCAAGCAGGAGAAGCTGAAGGTCGAGGTCGCGGATCTCACCAAGCCCGCGCCCGAGGCGCCCGACGACCTGCCACCGCGCGCCGAGCAGCTCCAGCTCTCGGGTGACATCACCTACTCGCTGCCCTCGCTCGACCTCCTGGAGCGCGGCGGACCCGGCAAGACGCGCAGCGCCGCCAACGACGCGGTCGTCGCCTCGCTCCAGAACGTCTTCATGGAGTTCAAGGTCGACGCGGCCGTCACCGGCTTCACGCGCGGGCCGACGGTCACGCGCTACGAGGTCGAACTCGGCCCCGCCGTGAAGGTGGAGCGGATCACCGCGCTGACCAAGAACATCGCGTACGCCGTCGCCAGTCCCGACGTACGGATCATCTCCCCGATCCCAGGCAAGTCCGCGGTCGGCATCGAGATCCCGAACACCGACCGGGAGATGGTCAACCTCGGTGACGTGCTGCGACTGGCCGCCGCGGCCGAGGACGACCACCCGATGCTGGTGGCGCTCGGCAAGGACGTCGAGGGCGGCTATGTGATGGCCAACCTCGCGAAGATGCCGCACGTGCTCGTCGCCGGAGCCACCGGTTCCGGTAAGTCGTCGTGCATTAACTGCTTGATCACTTCCATCATGGTCCGCGCGACCCCGGAGGACGTGCGGATGGTCCTGGTGGACCCCAAGCGCGTCGAGCTGACGGCGTACGAGGGCATCCCGCACCTGATCACGCCGATCATCACCAACCCGAAGCGGGCCGCCGAGGCGCTCCAGTGGGTCGTACGGGAGATGGACCTGCGGTACGACGACCTGGCGGCGTTCGGGTACCGGCACATCGACGACTTCAACCAGGCGATCCGCGACGGCAAGCTCAAGACGCCCGAGGGCAGCGAGCGGGAGCTCAAGACGTACCCGTACCTGCTGGTGATCGTCGACGAGCTCGCGGACCTGATGATGGTCGCGCCGCGTGACGTCGAGGACTCGATCGTGCGCATCACGCAGCTCGCGCGCGCCGCCGGCATCCACCTGGTGCTCGCCACGCAGCGGCCGTCGGTCGACGTCGTCACGGGTCTGATCAAGGCGAACGTGCCCTCACGGCTCGCCTTCGCCACCTCGTCCCTGGCCGACTCCCGGGTCATCCTCGATCAGCCCGGCGCCGAGAAGCTGATCGGCAAGGGCGACGGGCTGTTCCTGCCGATGGGGGCGAACAAGCCCACCCGTATGCAGGGCGCCTTCGTCACCGAGGACGAGGTCGCCGCCGTCGTCCAGCACTGCAAGGACCAGATGGCGCCGGTCTTCCGGGACGACGTCACCGTGGGCACCAAGCAGAAGAAGGAGATCGACGAGGAGATCGGCGACGACCTGGACCTGCTGTGCCAGGCGGCCGAGCTGGTGGTCTCCACCCAGTTCGGCTCGACGTCCATGCTCCAGCGCAAGCTGCGCGTCGGGTTCGCCAAGGCGGGGCGTCTGATGGACCTGATGGAGTCGCGCGGGATCGTCGGGCCGAGCGAGGGATCCAAGGCACGTGACGTTCTTGTGAAGGCTGATGAGCTGGATGGCGTGCTCGCGGTGATCCGCGGGGAGGCTTAAGAGGACGTCACCTCCGGAAACGGGGCGCAAGGGTCACCTTGCGGACGGGCGGGCCACTGATGGGTGTTCGATCGTGACTCACCCGTAAGGGATCATTGAGCAACCGTTTCCCTTCGGCGTACGTCAAGTTGAGGGAAGCGAAAAGCTGCTGCCCCACCATCGGCGTGTCCGGCCATACCGATGGCGTACAAAGTCCCACCGCCCGGTTGCCCCACCCTTTCGCACCCCCCCTAGACTGAACCTCCAGCACAGGTGGCTTAAACGCTCGAAAGGCGCCCCCGTGTCCATCGGCAACTCCCCTGAAGACGAGCGTCCGTTCGAAGACGACCGCGAGGAAGCCCGAATCTCCGTCGGCCGTGCCCTTAAGCAGGCACGTATCGCGGCCGGGCTGACCGTCGACGACGTCAGCAACGCCACCCGGGTCCGTATCGCCATCGTGCATGCCATCGAAGCGGA
This sequence comes from Streptomyces sp. NPDC051913, assembly GCF_044593635.1. Taxonomy (NCBI): domain Bacteria; kingdom Bacillati; phylum Actinomycetota; class Actinomycetes; order Kitasatosporales; family Streptomycetaceae; genus Streptomyces; species Streptomyces sp. NPDC051913. The sequence goes on from NZ_JBIUCI010000002.1 coordinate 14,206, forward strand.
CGACTTCACGCCCTGCGGCGGTGACGTCTACGCCCGAGGCCACATCCGGACCCTGGCCAAGGCCGTACGCCTCGACTCGGCCCCCCTCCTCGCCCAGTACGACGCCGATCACGGCGGCCGTCCGGCGCCGACCCCGGCGGCCCCGCTGTTCGAGGCGGAACGCATCCGCCCCGAGCGTCGCGGGCCCAACTGGACGGCGGCCATGGTCGCCGCCATCGTCGCGGTGATCGGGTTCGTCGGGTTCACCGCGTTCAAGGGTGGCGACGACGGCGGAAAGGCACAGGTCGCCGAGGGTTCGACGCCCACGGCCGGCAAGTCCGCCACGCCCACTCCGAAGAGCGAGAAGCCCGAGTCGCCGAAGCCGGACCCGTCCGACAGCGCCATCGCGGCGGCTCCCCAGGACAAGGTGACCGTCAAGGTCAGCGCACCCGACGGCAGGAGCTGGATCTCCGCCAAGGACCACAACGGCCGGCTGCTGTTCGACGGCCTGCTCCAGCAGGGCGAGTCGAAGACCTTCCAGGACAGCGAGAAGATCAACCTCGTCCTCGGTGACGCCGGGGCGATCCAGCTGTATGTGAACGGCAAGAAGATCGACGACGACTGGGCGCCCGGCGCCGTGGAGCGCCTGACGTACACCAAGGGCGACCCGCAGGTCGGCTGAGGCTCGGTGCGTGTTCGACGGGGTTGGTGATCTTCACCAACCCCGTCGACGTTCGTTGTCGGTGGGACAAAGTAGTCTTGAGCCCATGCCTGAACGCCGTACCGTCGCACTCGTCACTCTTGGCTGCGCCCGTAACGAGGTGGACTCGGAGGAGCTCGCAGGCCGCTTGGAGGCGGACGGCTGGGACCTCGTGGAGGACGCCGCGGACGCGGATGTCGCCGTCGTCAACACCTGCGGCTTCGTCGACGCCGCCAAGAAGGACTCCGTCGACGCCCTCCTGGAGGCCAACGACCTCAAGGGACATGGCAGAACCCAGGCCGTCGTGGCGGTGGGCTGCATGGCCGAGCGGTACGGCAAGGACCTCGCCGAGGCCCTCCCGGAGGCCGACGGCGTGCTCGGCTTCGACGACTACGCCGACATCTCCGACCGCCTCCAGACCATCCTGAACGGCGGCATCCACGCCTCGCACACCCCGCGCGACCGGCGCAAGCTGCTGCCCATCAGCCCGGCCGAGCGCCAGGAGTCGGCGGCCGAGGTGGCCCTGCCCGGGCACGGCCCCGTGGACCTCCCGGAGGGACTCGCTCCGTCCTCCGGCCCGCGCGCGCCCCTGCGCCGGCGTCTGGACGGCTCCCCGGTCGCCTCGGTGAAGCTCGCCTCCGGCTGCGACCGGCGCTGCACGTTCTGCGCGATCCCGTCCTTCCGCGGCTCGTTCATCTCCCGGCGCCCCTCGGACGTGCTCAACGAGGCGCGCTGGCTGGGCGAGCAGGGCGTCAAGGAGATCATGCTGGTCTCCGAGAACAACACCTCCTACGGCAAGGACCTGGGCGACATCCGGCTGCTGGAGTCCCTGCTGCCCGAGCTCGCCGAGGTCGACGGCATCGAGCGGGTGCGCGTCAGCTACCTCCAGCCGGCCGAGATGCGGCCCGGCCTCATCGACGTGCTGACGTCCACGCCCAAGGTCGTGCCCTACTTCGACCTGTCCTTCCAGCACTCCGCGCCCGACGTGCTGCGCTCGATGCGCCGCTTCGGCGACACCGACCGCTTCCTGGAGCTGCTCGACACCATCCGGAGCAAGGCCCCGCAGGCGGGTGTGCGCTCCAACTTCATCGTCGGCTTCCCCGGTGAGAGCGAGGCCGATCTGGCCGAGCTGGAGCGTTTCCTCAACGGCGCGCGGCTGGACGCCATCGGTGTCTTCGGCTACTCCGACGAGGAGGGCACCGAGGCGGCCACCTACGAGAACAAGCTGGACGAGGACGTCGTCGCCGAGCGGCTGGCGCGGGTCTCCCGGCTCGCCGAGGAGCTGGTGTCGCAGCGGGCCGAGGAGCGCGTGGGCGAGACCGTGCACGTGCTGGTGGAGTCCGTGGACGACGAGGGCGTGTACGGGCGCGGTGCGCACCAGGCGCCGGAGACGGACGGCCAGGTGCTGCTCACGAGCGGCGAGGACCTGAGCGTCGGCCGTATCGTCGAGGCGAAGGTGGTCGGTACCGAGGGTGTCGATCTGGTGGCCGAGCCGGTGACGGACTCGCTCGCGTGTAGTGAGGAGGCGGGCAGATGACCGGAGCACCGGCATCCGCTGCGGGCGGCGCCGCCAAGGCGGGCGCTGCCCAGATGGGTGCCTCCGGTGTCGACAACTCCGGCAAGGCCGCGCGCGGCGGGAAGATCGCGGCCGCGGCCGTCGACCAGGCCAGCCTCTGGAACATCGCCAACATCCTGACGATGATCCGGCTGCTGCTCGTGCCGGGATTCGTCGCACTGATGCTGGCCGACGGCGGACACGACCCCGCGTGGCGCTCGTTCGCCTGGGCCGCCTTCTCGATCGCCATGATCACCGACCTCTTCGACGGCCATCTGGCGCGCACCTACAACCTCGTCACCGACTTCGGGAAGATCGCCGACCCCATCGCCGACAAGGCGATCATGGGGGCGGCGCTGATCTGTCTGTCCGCCCTCGGTGATCTGCCGTGGTGGGTGACCGCGGTCATTCTCGGTCGGGAACTCGGGATCACGCTGCTGCGTTTCATCGTCATCCGGTACGGCGTCATCCCGGCGAGCCGCGGCGGCAAGCTCAAGACCCTCGCCCAGGGCATCGCGGTCGGGATGTACATCCTGGCGCTGACGGGGTGGCTGGCCACCGCGAGGTTCTGGGTGATGGCTGTGGCGGTCGTCCTCACCGTGGCGACCGGCCTCGACTATGTGAGACAAGCCATTGTGCTGCGCCGGCAGGGAATCGCCGAGCGCGAGGCGGCGTTGGAGGAGACGGAAGCGTGAGTTCCCCGGCCACTGAAGTGGTGCGACTACTGACGGTGAAGGGTGAGACCCTCGCGGTCGCCGAGTCGCTCACCGGTGGGTTGGTCGCGGCGGAAATCACAGCGGCTCCCGGGGCCTCGCAGGCCTTCCGCGGTTCGGTGACGGCCTACGCCACCGAACTGAAGCACGAAGTGCTCGGTGTCGACGCCGCCCTGCTGACGGCGCGTGGCGCGGTGGACCCGCAGGTCGCGGCCCAGATGGCGGCCGGCGTCCGCAGGGCGCTCGGTGCCGACTGGGGCATCGCGACCACGGGAGTCGCCGGACCGGAGGAACAGGACGGAAAGCCCGTCGGGACGGTCTATGTGGCGGTCGACGGCCCGGCCTCGGAGCTCTCCGATGGCGGGAAAGTCGCGTCGCTGCGGTTGAACGGCGACCGTGCGGAAATTCGTATGGAGAGTGTACGGAGCGTACTCGCACTGCTCCTTCAGGAGCTTGCGGGCGAACAGACCGGGAATGAGCGGGCACAGGATACGGAACGGAACGGGGGGTTTTGATGTTTGCAGCCCTGAGTGAACACGACATCGCTCCCCGCACGGCCGCGGCGCAAGGCGGTACGGTGGGGCGTGAAGGATGCGGCTACGCGGTCCGAGGAGGGAGCCACCGATGATTCTGCTCCGTCGCCTGCTGGGTGACGTGCTGCGTCGGCAGCGCCAACGCCAGGGCCGTACTCTGCGCGAAGTCTCCTCGTCCGCCCGAGTTTCACTCGGCTATCTCTCCGAGGTGGAGCGGGGGCAGAAGGAGGCTTCCTCCGAGCTGCTCTCCGCCATCTGCGACGCGCTGGACGTACGGATGTCCGAACTGATGCGGGAAGTGAGCGACGAGCTCGCCCTCGCCGAGCTGGCCCAGTCCGCTGCGGCCACCCCCAGCGAGACCGTACCCACGCCGGTACGTCCGATGCTGGGTTCCGTCTCGGTGACCGGTGTGCCACCGGAACGGGTGACCATCAAGGCGCCCGCCGAGGCAGTGGACGTCGTCGCCGCCTGAGCGTCACGCGCGTACGCCCTCGGGTTCCGCTCGAGGACGAGCTGACGATGCACTGAGAAGTGCAAAGCACTCTGCGAAGTGCGCGAAGCCCCGACCGGGCCTCTCCGGAACATCTGGAGAGGCGTCGGCCGGGGCTTTCGTGCATCGTGGGACGGGCGGGGCTCGGGGCCGTGAAGCCGTGTACAGGAATCGGAGCATGCGCATGTACGTCGTGAAGAGCCCGTTGTCCGACGCGGACCTGAAGACCGTGGCCGAGGCCCTGCAAGGGGCGCTCGTCGATCTCGTGGACCTCGCCCTCGTGGCGAAGCAGATCCACTGGAACGTGGTCGGGCCGCGGTTCCGGTCCGTGCATCTGCAACTCGACGAGGTGGTGGACATCGCGCGCACCCACTCCGACACCGTCGCCGAGCGGGCCTCCGCGTTGGGCGTCCCGCCGGACGGGCGTGCGGCGACCGTGGCGGCGGGCAGCGGCATCGGCGCGGTGTCCGAGGGGTGGGTCAAGGACGCGGACGCGGTGGGGACACTGGTGGACGCGCTGGGCGCGGTGATCGGGCGGATGCGGGAGCGGGTGGCGGCCACCGGCGACGCCGACCCGGTCAGCCAGGATCTCTTCATCGGGATCACGGCGGATCTGGAGAAGCACCACTGGATGTTCCAGGCCGAGAACGGGTGACGCGGGGGCCAGCGGTGCCTCGGTGTGCCGTTGGTGCGCCCTGTCGGTGGGTGGCGCGGGGGCCTAGCGTCGGATTCCGCAGTCCTGAGGGCTTTGGGGGCTGTGGGCTGGAGGTGGGGTCATGGGGCTTCCGATAGTGCGGTGGGGGACGGCCCTCACGCTGGGCGCGCTGTGGTGGTGGGCTGTGCTGCGACTGGCGCTGTCCTCCGACGCGGGGGTGCTGGAGGGTGCCGTCGCCGCCGGGGGCTGGGGGCTGAGCCTGCTGCCGGTGCACTGTGTGTCGCGGGCGCGGGCGCCCGGGGCGCTCGCCGCGGGGCGGTGGCGGTCGGCCTGGCGGGGCGCGGCGGCGCAGGCCGCCACGAGCGCCGTCACCACGGCATCGCCACTCCGCCGTTCGGACGCAGGATCTGGCCCGTCGTGAAGGACGCGGCGTCCGAGGCCAGGTACAGCACGGCATGGGCCACCTCGTGGGACCGGCCCACCCGGCCGAGCGGTGACATGCGGGCCATCAGCGCCTCGGTCCGTTCCTGGGCCTCGCCGTGGCGGTCGGTCATCGGCGTGCGGATCCAGCCCGGGGCGACGGCGTTGACCCGGATGCCGTGCCGGCCGACCTCGGCCGCCAGGGTCTTCGTCAGCTGGACGACGGCCGCCTTGGCCGCGCCGTAGGCCAGCAGGCCGGGGCCTCCGGTGTCGACGGCGCCCGAGGCCATGGTGACGATGCTGCCCCGGGTCTGCCGGGCGATCATCAGGCGGGCCGCCTCCTGGCAGGCGTACAGGACTCCCTTGAAGTTGACGTTCAGGACGCGGTCGAGATCCTCGTCCGCCGTCTCCAGGACGGGGCTGCTGTGCATGATCCCGGCGATCGCGGCCAGCACGTCCAGGTGCTCGCAGGAGGCGATGGCCTCGCGGAGTTGATTCCGGTCCGTCACATCGAGGTGATGGGTGCGGGAGGTGCCGCCCGCGTCCTTGATGAGGGTCGCCGTTTCGTGCAGGCCCTGTGGGTCGCGGTCGGCGCAGTGCACGGTGGCGCCCGCTTCGGCGAGGAGGACCGCGGTGGCGCGGCCGATACCGCCGGCGGCACCGGTGACGAAGGCGGTGCGTCCGGTCAGGTCGTACGCGCTCACGGTCATGAGAGGACGGTACGAGGGTTTCTGACGGAGCGTCAATTGGTCGTACGGTGTGGGGCTCCGGGGTGCGGGGCGGTCGCGGGAACAGGTCCCGTCTGGCACGTGGGGCACCAGTAGGTGGGGCGTTCGCGGGAGCCGTCGCCCTGATTGGCCAGCCGGACGGGGGTGTGGCAGCGCAGGCAGGGGATGCGGGCGCGGCCGTACACGAAGAGGTCCGGGCCGTGGCGGCCCGTGGTGGTGCGGACCGGGCGGTCGCGGTTGGCCTCCAGGAGCTTCTTCGCCAGCGCGGGGAGCTTGGCGGCGCGGTCGGCGGGGAGCGCGCCGACGGGGAGCCAGGGGGTCACGCCGAGGAGGAAGCAGAGCTCGCTCTTGTAGACATTGCCGATTCCGGCGAGGTTGCGCTGGTCGAGGAGGGCCTCGCCGAGAGGGCGGGCGGGGTCGCTCAGGAGGTTGGTGAGCGCGCGGTCGGCGTCCCAGTCCGGGCCCAGGAGGTCGGGGCCGAGGTGGCCTACGACTCGTTCCTCGTCGCTGGTGCGGAGCAGCTCCAGGATGGGCAGGCGGTAGCCGACGGCTGTCCTGTCGGCGTTGCCGAGGATCGCGCGGATCTGGTGGGTGGGCCCGCCGGTCCAGCGCCGGCCGTTGGCGTACACCTTCCAGGACCCGTCCATCTTGAGGTGCGAGTGGAGGGTCAGGCCGCCCTCGATGCGGGTCAGGAGGTGCTTGCCGCGCGGGGTGACGTCCAGCACGGTGCGGCCGGTGAGGTCCGCTGTCGCGAACCTGGGGACGCGGAGGTCGCTGCGGGTGAGTGTCTGGCCGGCGAGGGCGTCGTGGAGGCGGGTCGCTGTCTGCCAGACGGTGTCTCCTTCGGGCATGGGTCAAGGGTGGCACGGGAGGAGCCGGTGGGTGGGGCGCTGCTGTGATGGGGCGGGTCAGGCCCTGAGCCGTAGGCCCCGGGGGGTGGCGATGAAGCCTGCCCCCTCCAGGAGGGTGCCGAAGGGGGAGGTCAGGGCTGAGGTGCCGTTGACGCGTTCCACGGTGACCGTGCCCAGGGAGCCGGCTCGGGCGGCTGCCGCCAGGGCGTCGGCTGCTGCCTGGAGGCGGGGGTCGTCGGTGGGTTTGGCGTCCGGGTCCTCGGGCCAGGCCAGGAGGGTCTTGCCGCCTCGCTCCATGTAGAGCGTCAGCTCGCCATCGACCAGGACCACCAGGGAGCCCGCTTTGCGGCCAGCCTTGTGGCCGGCGCCGGTCGGGGGCTCGGGCCACGGGAGGGCGGCGCCGTAGGCGTTCGCCGGGTCGGCGGCCGCCAGGACGACGGCTCGGGTGTCGGGGGAGGAGCGGTCGCGGCGGTGAGGGGCGGGCGCGCGGTGGTCTCGGGGGGAGACGTAGTGGTCGCGTGAGGTGGGGGCCTGGGGCGGGGGCAGCGGGTCGTAGGTGTCGTCGAGGCCCAGGGGGGCCTGGTCGCCGCTGGTCTGCCAGAAGTCGGTGCCGGGGTCCGTGGTGCTGAAGTCGCCGTGTGTGGTGAAGTCGTCGGTCGCCGGGGCGGTGGCGTGGGCCTGGCCGCGTTCGCGGGCGTTCGCCGCCGCGCGGAGGCGGTCCACGGCGCCGTCCATCGCGAACTGGGCGGCGCCGAGGCCCTCCACCACATAGCCGCGACGGGCCTGGCCGGTCTCCTCGAAGGCGGACAGGATGCGGTACGTCGCCGAGAAGCCGCCCTCGACGCCCTCCGCGGCGACCGCGCCCCGGGTCACCACGCCGTGCCGGTCGAGCAGGGTGCGGGCGAGGGCGTGGGCGCGCAGGGTGGCGTCGGGCTCACGGTCGGGCAGCAGGGACCAGCGGCCGGCGACGGTGGGCGGGCCGGTGCGGGACGCCGGGCGGGCGGCGGCGGTCAGGGAGCCGTAACGGCCGCGGGGGATCGTCCGCTTGGCGCGGTGGGCCGTGGAACCGGCCGTGCGGCCCGAGCCCAGCAGGGAGCGCATGGGCGTGAGGGTGTCGTTGGTGAGGCGGCCGGACCAGGCCAGGTCCCAGAGGGCGTCGGCGAGGTGGGGGTCGGTGGCGTCGGGGTGGGTGGTCGCGCGGACCTGGTCGGCGATCTGGCGGAAGAACAGGCCGTAGCCGCCGGAGAGGGCGGTGAGGACGGACTCGTGCAGCGCCGTCAGCTCCAGGGGGTGCGGGGGCGGCAGGAGGAGGGGGGCCGCGTCCGCGAGATAGAGGGAGACCCAGCCGTCCTTGCCGGGCAGGGAGCCCGCTCCGGCCCACACCACCTCACCGGCGGAGGTGAGTTCGTCGAGCATCGCCGGGGTGTAGTTCGCCACGCGGGACGGCAGGACCAGCTTCTCCAGAGCGGAGGCGGGGACCGACGCGCCCTGCAACTGCTCCACGGCACGCACCAGACCGTCGATGCCACGCAGGCCGTGCCCCTTGCCGATGTGCTGCCACTGGGGCAGGAACTGCGCGAGCGCGGGCGGCGGCACCGGTTCGAGCTCATGGCGCAGCGCGGCCAGGGAGCGGCGGCGCAGGCGGCGGAGGACGGCCGCGTCGCACCACTCCTGGCCGATGCCCGCCGGGTGGAACTCCCCTTGTACGACACGGCCGTTCGCGGCGAGGCGCTGCAACGCGCCTTCCGTGACCGCCACGCCCAGGCCGAAGCGGGCCGCCGCGGTCGCCGAGGTGAACGGGCCGTGGGTGCGGGCGTAGCGCGCGAGGAGGTCGCCCAGCGGGTCCTTGACCGGCTCGGTGAAGGCCTCAGGGACGCCGACGGGCAGGGCGGTGCCCAGTGCGTCGCGCAGTCGGCCGGCATCCTCGATCGCCGCCCAGTGGTCGGTGCCGGAGACGCGGACCCGGATGGCGCGGCGGGCTTTGGCGAGGTCCTGCGCCCACTGCGGTTCCGCGCCGCGTTCCGCCAACTCCGCTTCCGTGAGCGGGCCGAGGAGGCGGAGGAGGTCCGCCACGCCTTCCGCGTCCTTCACCCGGCGGTCCTCGGTGAGCCACTGCAGCTCCCGCTCCAGCTCCGTCAGGACCTCGGCGTCGAGCAGCTCGCGCAGCTCCGCCTGGCCGAGCAGCTCCGCCAGCAGCCGGGAGTCGAGGGACAGGGCCGCGGCACGGCGCTCGGCGAGCGGGGAGTCTCCCTCGTACAGGAACTGGGCGACGTATCCGAAGAGGAGAGAGCGGGCGAAGGGGGAGGGCTCGGGGGTGGTGACCTCGACGAGGCGGACCTTGCGGGACTCCAGGTCGCCCATCAGCTCGACGAGGCCGGGGACGTCGAAGACGTCCTGGAGGCACTCGCGGACCGCTTCCAGGACGATCGGGAACGAGCCGTACTCGCTGGCCACCTCCAGGAGTTGCGAGGCGCGCTGGCGTTGCTGCCACAGCGGGGTGCGCTTGCCGGGGTTGCGCCGGGGGAGCAGCAGGGCGCGGGCGGCGCACTCGCGGAACCGGGAGGCGAACAGCGCCGAGCCGCCGACCTGGTCGGTGACGATCTGGTCGACCTCGCCCTTGTCGAAGACCACGTCCGCCGCGCCCACCGGGGCCTGGTCGGCGTCGTACTCCGTGCCGAGCTTCACTGGTTCCTGGTCCAGCAGGTCCAGGCCCATCAGGTCGGCGTCGGGCAGGCGCAGGACGATGCCGTCGTCCGCGTGCATCACCTGGGCGTCCATGCCGTAGCGCTCGGAGAGCTTGGCGCCCAGGGCGAGGGCCCAGGGAGCGTGCACCTGGGCGCCGAAGGGGGAATGGACGACGACGCGCCAGTCACCGAGCTCGTCGCGGAAGCGCTCCACGACGATCGTGCGGTCGTCCGGGATGTGGCCGCAGGCCTCACGCTGCTCGTCGAGGTAGGTGAGGACGTTGTCGGCCGCCCAGGTGTCCAGGCCCGCCGCGAGCAGGCGTGGGCGGGACTTCTCCTTGGGCATCGACCCGACTTCCCGGAGGAACGCGCCCACCGCGCGGCCGAGTTCGAGCGGGCGGCCCAGCTGGTCGCCCTTCCAGAACGGCAGCCGGCCCGGGACGCCGGGGGCCGGGGAGACCAGGACACGGTCGCGGGTGATGTCCTCGATCCGCCAGGAGCTGGTGCCGAGCGTGAAGACGTCACCCACGCGCGACTCGTAGACCATCTCCTCGTCCAGCTCGCCGACCCTGCCACCGCCCTTCTTGGGGTCGGCGCCGGCGAGGAAGACGCCGAAGAGGCCGCGGTCCGGGATCGTGCCGCCGGAGGTGACCGCGAGGCGCTGGGCGCCGGGGCGGCCGGTGATGGTGCCGGCGACCCGGTCCCAGACGACGCGGGGGCGCAGTTCCGCGAAGGCGTCGGAGGGGTAGCGGCCCGCCAGCATGTCGAGGACCGCCGTGAAGGCGGACTCCGGGAGGGAGGCGAAGGGGGCCGCTCGGCGGACCGTGGCGAGGAGGTCGTCGAGCTGCCAGGTGTCCAGGGCGGTCATCGCGACCAGCTGCTGGGCCAGGACGTCCAGCGGGTTGGCGGGGACCTTCAGGGACTCGATGGAGCCCGTGCGCATCCGTTCGGTGACGACTGCCGCCTGGACCAGGTCGCCGCGGTACTTCGGGAAGACCACGCCGGTGGAGACCGCGCCGACCTGGTGGCCCGCGCGGCCCACGCGTTGCAGTCCGGAGGCCACGGAGGGGGGTGACTCGACCTGGACCACCAGGTCCACCGCGCCCATGTCGATGCCGAGTTCGAGGCTGGAGGTCGCGACCACCGCGGGGAGGCGGCCTGCCTTGAGGTCCTCCTCGACCAGGGCTCGCTGCTCCTTGGAGACCGAGCCGTGGTGGGCGCGGGCGATGACGGGGGGCGCACCCTGGGCTGCTCCTGAGCCGCCCATCAGCTCGGCCGGCGCGTGGTGCTCTGTCAGGGGTTCGCCGGTCGCGCGTTCGTACGCGATCTCGTTGAGGCGGTTGCAGAGGCGCTCCGCGAGGCGGCGGGAGTTGGCGAAGACGATGGTGGAGCGGTGGGCCTGGACGAGGTCGGTGATGCGCTCCTCGACGTGCGGCCAGATCGAGGGGCGTTCCGCGCCCTCGGTGCCGTCCGCCACGGGGGAGCCGCCCAGTTCGCCCAGGTCCTCCACGGGGACGACCACCGAGAGGTCGAACTCCTTGCCCGACTTCGGTTGGACGATCTCCACCTTGCGGCGGGGCGAGAGGTAGCGGGCGATCTCGTCGACCGGGCGGACGGTCGCGGAGAGGCCGATGCGGCGGGCCGGCTTCGGGAGGAGCTCGTCGAGGCGCTCCAGGGAGAGGGCGAGGTGGGCGCCGCGCTTGGTGCCGGCCACCGCGTGGACCTCGTCGAGGATCACTGTTTCGATGCCGGTCAGCGCGTCGCGGGTCGCCGACGTCAGCATCAGGAACAGGGACTCCGGGGTGGTGATCAGGATGTCCGGGGGGCGGGTGGACAGCGCGCGGCGCTCGGCCGGTGGGGTGTCGCCGGAGCGGATGCCTACCTTGACCTCGGGTTCGGGCAGGCCGAGGCGTACGGATTCCTGGCGGATGCCGGTGAGGGGGCTGCGGAGGTTGCGTTCCACGTCCACGGCCAGGGCCTTCAGCGGGGAGACGTAGAGGACTCGGCAGCGTTTCCTGGGGTCGGCGGGTGGGGGTGTGGAGGCCAGGTCGTCCAGGGCGGCGAGGAAAGCGGCGAGGGTTTTGCCGGAGCCGGTGGGGGCGACGACCAGGACGTCCGAGCCCTCTTTGATGGCGGTCCATGCGCCTGCCTGGGCCGCGGTGGGGGCGTCGAAGGCGCCCGTGAACCAGCCGCGGGTTGCGGGGGAGAAGCCGTCCAGGGCTCGGCGGTGGGAGCTGACCATGCGTCCATCCTGCACCCGGGGACTGACAACGGCTGCTGAGCTGGGGTTTGCGTGGGGCCGGTGGGGGCTTGCGTTGTGCGCGTGCGGGTGCGTTGGGGGTCGGGGCCGCGCCGGGGGGTGTCCGTCCTCGGAACGGCGCGGAATCGGTCATCTATAAAGGGGCGCCCGTGTTGACGCGCCAACCGCTGCGGGCGGACACCCCCCCGACACGGCCCCTTGCCGCCGTACGCGGGTGCCCCGCCGTGGGGGCGCGCGTCCCATCGTCGCGTGCTGCGGCTCCGCGGGTTGGCGGAGAATGGGCGTATGGCAGCTTCGGGTGAGCGGGCGCGGCATTGGCGGTATGCCGAGTTGCCTGGGGTTGATCTGTTGCGGGCGCGGTATGTGCGGAAGAACTTTGTGCGGCACACGCATGAGAGCTTCGTGATCGCTGCCATCGCGGACGGGGTCGAGGTCTTTCACCATCGGGGTGCTGATCGGTACGCGGGGGCCGGGGCGCTTGCGCTGGTCAATCCGGAGACGCCGCACACCGGGCGGGCGGCGGTGCCGGAGGGGTGGCGGTACGGGGCTGTGTACCCGTCGGTCGAGGTGGTTGCGGGGATTGCTGCCGAGACCACTTCGATTCGGGGGACGCCCGGGTTCGTCGATCCGGTTTTTGCTGATCCGTATGCCGTCGGGCTCGTGCATCAGGTGTTGCGGGCCGCTGATGAGGGCAATGCGCTGGCCGCCGACACCTTGCTGCGGGTTGTGGTGACCCGGTTGCTGCGGCTCAACGGCGGGGTCCTGCCGCGGCGGGAGGTGCGGTCGGCGGGGGCTCGGGTGGCTGTTCGCGCGCGTGCCCTGCTGGAGGAGCGGATGGTGGAGCCGCCGAGTCTGGAGGGTTTGGCTCAGGAGCTCGGAGTCGGGTCGTTCGCGCTGTTGCGGGCCTTTCGGGAGGTGTACGGGATGCCGCCGCACGCCTGGCTCACCGACGCGCGCGTGCGGCGGGCTCGGCTGTTGCTGGACGGTGGTACGTCGCCGGGGGAGGCCGCCGTCGCCGTGGGGTTCAGTGATCAGCCGCATCTGAATCGGCATTTCGCCCGGATCGTCGGGGTGCCGCCTGGGGCGTATCAGCGTGAGCGCAAGAACGTACAAGACGTTCGGGCGGGGGCTCGTCTAGCGTCCGGTGCGTGGGAGAACAGACTGCTTTTGTAGACATACCCGCCGGTGACAGGCGGAAGGCGGACATCGCTGTTGTACGGGATGCCCTCGGAGTCGGGGTGGCCGTGGGACTGTCCGGGTTCGCCTTCGGGGTGACCTCGGCGGGGAGTGGGCTCACGGTCTTGCAGACGTGTGCGCTCAGCCTTCTGGTCTTCACCGGGGCCTCGCAGTTCGCCCTTGTGGGGGCGCTGGCCGCCGGGGGGAATCCGCTGACCGCGGCCGCGGGGGCGTTTTTCCTCGGTGTGCGCAACGCCTTCTACGGGCTTCGGCTGTCGCAGCTGCTGGCGCTTCCGCGCGCGGTGCGGCCGTTCGCCGCTCAGTGGGTCATCGATGAGACGACCGCTGTCGCCTTGGCGCAGAAGGGGCGGCGGAGCGTGCGGATCGGGTTCGCGGTCACCGGGCTGAGTCTTTATGTGCTGTGGAATCTCACCACCTTGCTGGGCGCGCTGGGGGCCGAGGCCATCGGCGACACCGATGCCTGGGGGCTTGATGCCGCCGGGCCCGCTGTTTTCCTGGCGTTGCTCGCGCCGATGCTGAACAGCGGCACCGAGCGCGCCGTCGCCGCGCTCGCCGTGCTGCTGGGGCTCGGGCTGCTGCCCGTACTGCCCGCCGGGGTGCCGGTGCTGGCGGCCGCTCTCGCGGCTCCCGTGGTGTTGTGGGCCGAGGGGCGTCGGCAGGGTCGGCAGGGGGATCGGTGAACGTCTGGATCGCGATCGGCGTCACGGCCGTGGGCTGTTACGTCGTCAAGCTTGTCGGGCTGCTTGTTCCCGCGGGTGCTCTGGAGCGACCGCTGGTGAAGCGGCTGGCCGCGCTGCTGCCGGTCGCCCTGCTGGCCGCCCTCACGGCCCAGCAGACCTTTGCCGACGGGCATGAGCTGGTGCTGGACGCCAGGCTCGCGGGGGTGGCCGCGGCTGCGGTGGCGCTCGTGCTGCGGGCGCCGTTCCTGCTCGTCGTCGCGGCGGCCGTGGCGGTGACGGCCGGCGTGCGGGCCATGGGCGGGTGAGCGCCAGGGCCTGTCCGGCGGATCATGCCGCAGACGCGGGGCGCCGCGCTTCCTTGCGACCTGATCCGCCGGACAGGCCCTAGCCGATCGAGCGGCCGTACGCCCTGAGGGTGCGCAGAGCCTCGATCGTCGCCATGGGGCGGGCCTCCAGGGAGGTGCCGGGTGCCCACTGGCGCCAGCGGATCGGCCAGCCGCCGTCCTCGTGCTGTGCCGCCGCCAGGAAGTCCAGGGAGCGTTCCATCTCCGCGTCGGTGAACCACGCGCGCGCGAGCGAGTATGGCGTCCTGGCGTAGTCGTGCGGGAAGTGGTGCTCGCCGGGGGCGTAGCCGGGAGCGACCGGGTGGGTGTCGAGGTGCTCCGGGTCCAGGACCGCGAGGCGGGTTTCGCGCACCAGGCGGCCCAGCCGGTCCGCGGCCGCCTCCGCGCGCGGGCGGTCGGGAGCGGAGTCCAGGAAGGCGACGGCGGCCTGGACCTCGTAGGGATGGGACTGCCGCAGGGACTCGACCGCGTGCCAGCAGAAGTCCGTGGCGCGGAACAGCCAGGCGTGCCACACCTCGTTGCGGTGCAGCAGGCCGACGACGGGGCCGGTGGCGAGGAGTTCGCTGGGCGGGTCGTCCACGATCGGGATGAAGGGCGCCGCGGGATAGCCGCGCTGACTGGGATGGATCGCCGGCAGGGCGCCGTCCGCGGTGGAGACCGACGTCAGATAGCGGCACACACGCTCCACCCGCTGGCCGCCGCAGCGTCCGATGGCGTCCAGGACGCGGAGAGCGTGCCCGGTGTGCAGGGGCTGGCTCACCGGGCCACGCAGATCGGGCTCCAGGGCGTGGCCGTAACCGCCGTCCTCGTTGCGGTAGGCGTCGAGTGCGGTCTCCACCGGGTCGGCGTCACCGTTCAGGAAGTGGTGGGCGAAGAGGCGTTGTTCCAGCACGCGCGCGGTGAGCCAGACGAAGTGCTCGGCGCGGAAGAGCGGGGAGTGCGCCGGGGGCGTCGGGGGGAGTGGGGAAGCTCCTGTTTCGGCCATGCGTCAGACCGTAGGGCGGAAAGCGGTGTCGGCAAGCGGTCCCGGCCGAGGCCCACTCTCAGGGGCGGGATACTGGGGTCATGCGGTTGACGGTCTTCTGGCAGCGGATGGCGGACCATTTCGGTCCCGGGTACGACGACACCTTCGCGCGCGACCACGTCATGACGGAGCTCGGCGGGCGCACGGTGTACGAGGCCCTGGACGCGGGCTGGGACGCCAAGGACGTGTGGCGCGTGGTGTGCGGGGTCATGAACGTTCCGCAAGAGAAGCGTTGACAGGTCACGAAGATCGCAGGGGGGCAGCGCATTGGCAGCGGCGTAGGCGAAACTTGCACCGTGGCACCCACTGACGAGACCGACGAGTTCCCCCAGCACGCGTCCCCGTTCGGCACGACGCCGCCCGCCCGGCCTCCGGCCGAGGGCGGCGCCGGGACGGACGCGCGCATGCCGCGCTGGCTGCCGCGTGCCGTGGTGCTCACGCTCGGCCTCTACGCCGCCTTCCAGCTGAGCACATGGGCGTTCCACCAGCTCACCGGGTTGCTGATCAACATCCTCATCGCGTTCTTCCTGGCGCTGGCCATCGAGCCCGCGGTGAGCTGGATGGCCTCGCGCGGGATACGCCGAGGGGTCGGCACCTTCCTCGTCTTCCTCGCCGTGATGATCGTGTCCGCCGGGTTCATCACGCTGCTCGGGTCGATGCTCGCGGGGCAGATCATCAAGATCGTCGAGGACTTCCCCGACTACATCGACTCCGTCATCAGCTGGATCAACACGCACTTCCACACCGATCTGAAGCGCATCGACGTCCAGGAGGGGCTGCTCAAGTCCGACTGGCTGCGCAACTACGTGCAGAACAGCGCCACCGGTGTCCTGGACCTGTCCGCCCAGGTCATCGGGGGACTCTTCCAGCTGCTGACGATCACTCTGTTCTCGTTCTACTTCGCCGCGGACGGCCCGCGACTGCGCCGTGCGCTCTGCTCCGTCCTGCCGCCCGCCAAGCAGGCCGAGGTGCTGCGCGCCTGGGAGATCGCGGTCGACAAGACCGGCGGCTATCTGTACTCGCGCGGTGTGATGGCGCTGATCTCCGGCGTCGCCCACTACATCCTGCTCCAGGCGCTGGAAGTGCCCAACGCGCCCGTGCTCGCCGTGTGGGTGGGCCTGGTCTCCCAGTTCATCCCGACGATCGGTACGTATCTCGCGGGTGCTCTGCCCATGCTGATCGCGTTCACGGTCGATCCCTGGTACGCGCTGTGGGTGCTGATCTTCGTCGTGGTCTACCAGCAGTTCGAGAACTATGTGCTCCAGCCCAAGCTGACCTCGAAGACCGTCGACGTCCACCCGGCCGTGGCCTTCGGCTCGGTCATCGCCGGCACCGCCCTCCTCGGGGCCGTCGGCGCGCTGATCGCCATCCCGGTGGTCGCCACGCTCCAGGCGTTCCTGGGGGCGTACGTGAAGCGGTACGACGTCACGGACGACCCCCGGGTGCACGGGCACCGGCGCCGGGTGTCGGAGGGGCTGTTCAAGCGCGCGCGTGATCTCTGGGGGCGGCGGTCGGGGGAGCGGGAGCCCGAGGGGCAGGAGCCCGGGGCCGGGTCCGGGTCCGGCGGTTCCTAGAGGTACGTGGTCAGGCGCCCGTGGCAGGTCTTCGTGGGAAGGGGAGACACGGGCTCGGGAGTGCCGCGTGGTGCGCTTGACACGAAAATCGAACATCCATTCTTATGGGAGCTCCGGCAAGGCTCGAGAGGGGCTCGCGGTGGGTATTTCGGGATGGTTTGGGTAGGAAAGTGCCCGAGTTATCCACAGGCCGGACGGGCGTCGGGGCCCATTGTCAGTGGCAGGCGTTAGCGTCTTTCACGTGAAGCGATCGACTCAAGCAAACCGGGTGGAACCCATGGCAGGAACCGACCGCGAGAAGGCGCTCGACGCCGCGCTCGCACAGATTGAACGGCAATTCGGCAAGGGCGCAGTCATGCGCATGGGCGAGCGGCCGAACGAGCCCATCGAGGTCATCCCCACCGGGTCGACCGCACTCGACGTCGCGCTCGGCGTCGGCGGCATCCCGCGCGGCCGTGTGGTGGAGGTGTACGGACCGGAGTCCTCCGGCAAGACGACCCTGACGCTGCACGCCGTGGCCAACGCGCAGCGGGCCGGCGGCCAAGTGGCCTTCGTGGACGCGGAGCACGCCCTCGACCCCGAGTACGCGCGCAAGCTCGGCGTCGACGTCGACAACCTGATCCTGTCCCAGCCGGACAACGGCGAGCAGGCTCTGGAGATCGTGGACATGCTGGTCCGCTCCGGCGCTCTCGACCTGATCGTCATCGACTCCGTCGCCGCGCTCGTCCCGCGCGCGGAGATCGAGGGCGAGATGGGCGACAGTCACGTCGGTCTCCAGGCCCGTCTGATGAGCCAGGCGCTGCGGAAGATCACCAGCGCGCTCAACCAGTCCAAGACCACCGCGATCTTCATCAACCAGCTCCGCGAGAAGATCGGCGTGATGTTCGGCTCCCCGGAGACCACGACCGGTGGCCGGGCGCTGAAGTTCTACGCCTCGGTGCGCATGGACATCCGCCGCATCGAGACCCTGAAGGACGGTACCGACGCGGTCGGCAACCGCACCCGCGTCAAGGTCGTCAAGAACAAGGTCGCGCCGCCCTTCAAGCAGGCCGAGTTCGACATCCTCTACGGCCAGGGCATCAGCCGCGAGGGCGGCCTGATCGACATGGGCGTGGAGCACGGCTTCGTGCGCAAGGCCGGCGCCTGGTACACGTACGAGGGCGACCAGCTCGGCCAGGGCAAGGAGAACGCGCGCAACTTCCTGAAGGACAACCCCGACCTGGCCAACGAGATCGAGAAGAAGATCAAGGAGAAGCTGGGCGTCGGCGTCCGTCCGGAGCCGACCGCCGAGCCGGGCGCGGACGCCGCGGTCACCGCCCCCGCGGACGACGCCGCGAAGACGGTCCCCGCACCGGCGGCGGCCAAGACGGCCAAGACCAAGGCCGCGGCAGCCAAGAGCTGATGCGGTGACTCGGCGAACCGACTGGGCCGAGTACGCCTACCCGGACGCTCCGCGCGAGCCGGGGAGGGGCGCCGGTGGCGCCGAGGCGGCCCAGGGCAGTCACGGGGGATACGACAGGGCGCCGTCGTACGGCATGGACGGGGAGTACGGCGGCGGCGCGCCCGGCGACGGCGCGCTGTACGAGGGCGCGCCGACCGAGGGCGAGTGGCCGGAGGGCGGTAGCGACCACGGAGCGGACTCGGGCGGCGGTGGCTCGCGCCGAGGCGGCCGACGAGCGCGCGGCGAAGGTGGCTCACGCGGGGGACGTGGGCGCCGTCGGCGCGGCTTCGGGGAACCGCACGGCGAGTCGCAAGGAGAGCCGTCCGGTGAGGACGGAGGCGTCCCCTCCTCGTCGAGGGCCGAGACGGGGGAGCCTTCAGGGGACCCGGTGGAGCGGGCACGGGGGATCTGTCTGCGCCTGCTCACCGGGACCCCGCGCACACGCAAGCAACTCGCGGACGCCCTGAGCAAGAAGGGGATCCCCGACGAGGCGGCGGAGGAGGTGCTGTCGCGGTTCGAGGAGGTCGGGCTGATCAACGACAGCGCGTTCGCCGACGCCTGGGTGGAGTCCCGGCATCACGGCCGTGGGCTCGCCCGGCGCGCGCTGGCCCAGGAACTGCGGACCAAGGGCGTGGACTCCACGCTCATCGAGGCGGCCGTCTCCCAGCTCGACTCCGAGCAGGAGGAGGCGACCGCGCGTGAGCTCGTCGACCGCAAGCTGCGTTCCACCCGTGGCCTCGACCGGGACAAGCGCCTGCGCCGCCTCGCGGGGATGCTCGCCCGCAAGGGCTACTCCGAGGGCATGGCGCTGAGGGTGGTGCGGCAGGCGCTCCAGGAGGAGGGCGAGGAGGCGGAGCTCTTCGAGGGGGAGGGGTTCTGAGGCGGGCTGGGCTGCGTGGGGTGCGGGCCTGAGATCTGTGTGCTTTGGCTTGGGACGGGCGGCAGGCGGGACTTTGCGGACACGACCTGAAACGCGCAGGTCCACGCCACTTCGGCGAGGGGATGTCGGGTGGCGCACCCTTACCTTGCGTCCCGTGAAGGGTGAGCCTTCCTTGTCCGCCGGTACCGTCGGCCACCGTCGCTCGGCGTCCGAGGCCGTGGACTCCACCGGTCCGTCGGCTCACCGCTGACGAGTGGTGAGGCGCGCCCGGACAGCTCGACCGCCGCGTTGCCCCGCACCGTGCCTCAGCACAGCACATCCTGAAAGGCGGCCCCGCCATGTCCAGATCCGCCCGCTCCCACAGAGCGTTCGTCGCGTCGGTCCTAGGGAGCTGCGGCTGCCTGGTGCTGAGTGGATGCGGGCTCCTGGCGGAGGATGCGGCACCGGCGGTCGTCGGACCCGTCACTCTGGGGTTCGTCAATGGAGGGTCCACCCGGTTCCATCAGTGTCTCGAGGCGGCCGTCGAGGACACGGCGCTCAACAACAGTGCCCGGATCCACACGGCCGAGTCCCGGCAGGACGCAGCGACCGAGCTGGCCAACATCCAGGACATGATCGCCAGACATGTGGACGCGCTCATCGTCCAGACCGTCGACGTCGACGCCCTCCAGAAGGACATCGCCAGGGCCAAGAAGGCCGGCGTCCCCATCTTCCTCACCTCGGTCGTCACCGACGACACCGCCGACATCCTCGGGGCCGTCGTCGTCGACCTGAAGCAGGTGGGCGCTCTCGACGCGGGCTGGATCGAGAAGGACGCCGCCGGGCAGAAGGTGAACGTCGGTGTCGTCGCCGGTGCGCCGGGCGCGGCCTCCGACCTGCTCGTCGGCGGCTTCAAGGATGCCCTGCCGGCCAACGCCACGGTGGTGGCCAACCAGCCCGGCATGTTCAGCCCGGCCAAGGCGCGGAAGGTCGCCGCGGGCATGATCGAGACCCATCCCGACCTCGACTACGCGTTCGTCGCCAGTGAGGAGATGGCCTTCGCCGTCCGTGAGGCCTTCGACGCGGCCGGCGCGAAGGCCGTGAAGATCGTGACCGTCAACGGCACCGACGAGGGGCTGGCCGCGCTGAAGGACGGACGCTTCGCGGCGACGGTCGCCAACTCGGCCGCCGACACCGGCGAGTTGGCGGTGACCAACGCCCTCGCGCTGCTCCGTGGCGAGGGCGATGTGGACAAGGTCGCCACCACCCGGGTCCGCCTGGTGACCAAGGGCACCGCCGACACGGCTCCGCTCTACTGCGACCCCGATCCCGACGCCGCCTGAGCCACCGACGCCGACTGAGCCCCCGCCCCTGACCGGGACACCCTGGACGACACCACCGCCACGGCTACGCCGACGTCACCGGCAACCCCGACGCCCGCCACGCCTGGAACCCGCCCACCAGGTCCGTGGCCCGACGCAGACCCAACTGGTGCAGGGACGCGGCCGCCAGGCTGGAGGCATAGCCCTCGTTGCAGATCACCACGACCCGCAGATCGTGGCTCGTGGCCTCGGGGGCGCGATGGCTGCCGCGCGGATCGAGGCGCCACTCCAGTTCGTTGCGCTCGACGACGAGGGCGCCGGGGATCACCCCGTCCCGGTCGCGCAGGGCGGCGTAGCGGATGTCCACCAGCAGCGCCTCGCCGCGCTGGGCGGCGTCGTACGCCTCCTGGGGTTCGATCCGGTCGTAGCCCTCGCGCACCCGCTCCAGCAACTCGTCGATACCGACGGGCTGTTCGGCCGACTGCACGCTCCGCCCTTCGTCTGCTCCGCTCACTGCCAGTCCTCCGGGCGCTCCACGTGCTCCAGGCGCAGGACCTGCCCCGACCGGCTGTAGCGGCGGATCTGCGGCAGGGGTGGGTAGTAGGCGTGGACCGAGATCGCGTGCTCGTCCGCGGACTCGTTGAGCACCTCGTGGACGTGGTGCTGTCCGAAGGAGCGCCCCTTGCCGGCCGGCAGTCGTCGTTGCCGGTCGACGCCCTCGGTGAGTTCCAGGGTCCTCCAGCCGTCCGCCGGCAGGCGGGCGGCCAGCGAGTTCTCCTTGAGCTCGCCGGAGGCCGCCACGAAGGCGCCGACGGACTCGGCGTGGTCGTGCCAGCCGGTGCCCGTGCCGGGCGGCCAGCCGATCAGCCAGGCCTCACTCCCGCCGGGCCCCTCCAGGCGCACCCAGGTGCGGCCCTCGGGGTCGAGCGGCAGTGAGGCGATCAGCTCGGCGTCGGCGGCGGTACGACGTACGAAGTCGAGAAGGTCCGCCTGCGTCGGCGCCGCAAAGGCCGAAGCGGGGGTGGAGGGAGCGGGGGAGACAGACACGGACACCGTCCTGAAAAGCGTTCGCGGAACGCGCGCGACGGCATCACGGGCACGGCACGCGCGAGAGGAGAGGGATGCGAATCAGCAGGACGGACGACACACGCAGCCCGCATAGCGGACCAGGTCCATATGGACCCTCCGCCACAGGCGCACACAGGTGTCGGTCATGGTGCGGAGTACAGCATGACGGTGCACAAGGGTCAACTCACCGTCACTATGTGGAACGCACGCCAGTGCGAACGCCGCAACCGCCTCATCAGCGCGCCCCGCCCGCGCCTCCGCTCGCCTCAGCGCGACCCCGCTCCCGCACCGGCCTCCGCCTCCGCCCTCGCCGGCCCGCCCAGCGTCGCCTCCGCCGCCGCGTACAGGTCGGCAGGACGGACTCCGCTCAGCGCGGTCACGAGGTGGCCGTCGGGACGTACCAGCAGGACGCTGTGCGCCGCCGCGCCCGGGTAACTCTCCGCGACCAGCAGCTCGGCGGGATGCGGCAACGCGGTCACCGCGGCCGCCAGGCGCGGCATGACCCCGGCGGTCACCCAGTGCTTGCGCTCCCACACGCCCGTGCCCGGCGCGATGAGGACGACGAGGAGCGTCCCGCGACCGAGCCGGTCCCGGAGTCGTACGAACGAGCCGTCCTCGGCCGTTACCCGTACATCGGCGACCGGCGCCCCCGGAGCCGTGTCGACCGCGACCTCGGCCTCCAGGTGTCGGGGCGCCAGCGGCGAGTCGGCGTACGCCCCCGGCGCACCGAGCGCACCGCGCCCCAGGTGGCCGTCGGCGAGCAGCGCGTCGTGACCCCGGGCCGAGCCCGGCACGTACGCGCGCAGTCCGCCCCCGCCGCGCACCAGCGGCAGGGCCTGGTCGGCGGCGCGCAGCCGGGCGGCGACCACGCCACGGCGCTCGGCCTGGTAGCTGTCGAGCAGCGCCTCGTGCGGCCCGTGGTGCCAGGTGAGGGCCAGCTTCCAGGCGAGGTTGTCGGCGTCACTGAGCCCCTCGTCCAGCCCCTGCGTACCGAGCGCGCCGAGCAGATGCGCCGCGTCCCCGGCGAGGAACACCCGGCCGACCCGCCAGCGGCGCGCGAGACGGTGATGGACGGTGTGCACACCGGTGTCGAGGAGGTCGTACGACGGTGTCGGGCCGTCGCTCCAGCCGGCGAGGGTCTCGCGGATCCGGGCCAGCAGCAGCTCGGGTGTGACGAGGTCCTTGCCCGGCGGGAGCAGCCAGTCGAGGCGCCAGACGCCGTCCGGGAGCGGCCGTCCGGTCACCTCCCCGGCCGAAGGTCCGGACATCCGCCACGGTGGCATCCGATGGAGCAACGCCTCGCCCTCCCACGGAAGTTCCGTGCGCAGCGCGGCGACGGCGTGGCGCTCCACCGCCGTACGGCCGGGAAAGCGGATGTCCTGGAGTTTGCGGACCGTGGAGCGTGGGCCGTCGCAGCCGACCAGGTAACTGCCGCGCCACCATGTGCCCTTGGGGCCGCGGGTGTGCGCGGTGACGCCGGACTTCTCCTGCTCGACGGTGTCGAGGCGGCTGTCGACGGCGATCTTGACGAGCGATTCGTGCGCTGCGGCCTCGCGGAGCAGGCCGGTCAGGACGTGCTGGGCGATGTGCAGCGGAGCCGTCTGGGGGGCGTCGTCGAAGGAGACCTCGCGCATCACCTGCTTGCGGCGCAACGACCGCCATCCGGCCCAGTGGCAGCCGGCCCCGTCGAGCGCGACGCCGGTCAGCCGCTCCATCAGGGCGGCGCTGTCCTCGCGCAGCACGACCGTGCGCGCCGGGCGGGGTTCGTCCTTGCCGGGGCCCTCGTCGAGGACGACGGACGGTACGTCCTGGCGGGCCAGCGCGAGGGCGAGCGTGAGCCCGACGGGCCCCGCTCCGACGATGATCACCGGGTCCACGGCGAGGCGCCCCCTGCCCGCGGCGGCGTCCCGGGGGACGTGGGTGAACAGAGGGTTGGAGCGGGGTGCACGATCACAGAACGTATGCAACCCATTGCCGGTGCTTGCGTCAAGTGACGGAGGCAGTGGCGATCATGCCACTGCCTCCGCGTCGTACGAGCAAGTCGTTCAGGTCAATTGACTGCTCATCAGATGGTGCCGCCGGCGCCCGTGCCGAAGGTGCCGCCGACCGCCGCCGGGTTCATCTCCTCCATGTCGGTCGCGCCGAGCACCGCCCCCGTGCTCTTCTTGCTCCGCCGCAGCCGCTTCTCCAGCCAGCTCGCGAAGCTGGTCAGGATGAAGTTCACGACGATGTAGATGATCGCCACGATGACGAAGCTCTGGATGACGTTGGCGTAGTTCGCCGCCAGCGTCGCGCGCTCGCTGAGCAGCTCGGTGAAGCCGATCATGACGCCGCCGAGGGCGGTGTCCTTCACGATGACGACGAGCTGGCTGACGATGGCCGGGAGCATCGCGGTGACGGCCTGCGGGAGCAGGATCAGCGTCATCGTCTGACCCTTGCGCAGACCGACCGCCTGGGCCGCCTCCGTCTGCCCCTTGGGCAGCGCGAGGATGCCGGCCCGGACGACCTCGGCGAGGACCGCGGCGTTGTACAGCACGAGGCCGGTGACGACCGCGTACAGCGGCCGGTTCTCGGTGCCGACGTCCGTCGAGCGGGCGTAGATCTCGTTGGCGAACAGCATCAGCAGCAGGACCGGGATGGCGCGGAAGAACTCGACCACCGTGCCGGCCACGCCCCGCACCCAACGGTGGTCGGAGAGGCGGGCGATGCCGAAGACCGCGCCGAGCGGGAGGGCGATCACCATGGCGAGCGCCGCCGCTTTGAGGGTCTCGCCGAGGCCCGGCAGGAGGTAGGTCGTCCAGGTCTCCGACTGGGTGAACGGCTTCCACAAGGACCATTCCAGCTGGCCCTTGTCGTCCAGTGCCGACCAGACCCACCACGCCAGGAGCAGGAGCAGGACGACGAAGACCACCGAGAGGATCACATTGCGCCGCTTGGCGCGGGGGCCCGGAGTGTCGTACAGGACCGAGCTCATCGCTTCACCGCCAGTCGCTTGCTCAGCCAGCCGAGGATGAGGCCGGTGGGCAGGGTCAGTACCACGAAACCGAAGGCGAAGACCGCGCCGATGAGCAGCGTCTGAGCCTCGTTCTCGATCATTTCCTTCATCAGGTACGCGGCCTCGGCGACGCCGATCGCGGCGGCCACGGTGGTGTTCTTCGTCAGCGCGATCAGCACGTTGGCCAGCGGGCCGATCACCGCGCGGAACGCCTGTGGCAGCACGATGAGCCGCAGGGTCTGGGAGAAGTTCAGGCCGATCGCGCGGGCCGCCTCGGCCTGGCCCATGGGCACCGTGTTGATGCCGGAGCGCAGCGCCTCGCAGACGAAGGCCGCGGTGTAGGCGGTGAAGCCGAGGATCGCCAGCCGGAAGCCCTGGACCTTGAAGTCCGAGGCGCCCATCGTCACATGGAAGATGTCCGCGAGACCCAGCGAGCAGAACAGGATGATGACGGTCAGGGGGATGTTCCGGACGATGTTCACGTAGGCCGTGCCGAAGCCCCGCATGAGCGGGACCGGGCTGACCCGCATCGCGGCCAGCAGGGTGCCCCAGACCAGGGAGCCGATGCCGGAGAAGAACGTGAGCTTCACCGTCATCCAGAACGCGCCCAGCAGGGTGGGGTTGTCATAGTCGGAGAGAAAGTCGAACACGATGTCCCGCGCTTCCGGGTGGGTGGCGTACGTGGACGGCAGGGCGCGCCGCCGCCGACATCGCGGAGGACGGCGGCACGCCCAGGGACCGTTGCGCTGTTACTTGACGATGACGCCGATCTTCGGGGCGGGCTCGTTCTGGTAGTTCGCGGGGCCGAAGTTGTCCTTGACGGCCTTGTCCCAGCTGCCGTCGCTGACCATCTTCTCGAGGGCCTTGTTGATCTTGTCGACGGTCGCGGTGTCGCCCTTCTTGACACCGATGCCGTAGTTCTCGTTGCTCAGCTTGAGGCCGGCCAGCTTGAACTTGCCCTTGTACTGGGACTGGGCGGCGAAACCGGCGAGGATCGAGTCGTCGGTGGTGACGGCGTCGACGGTGCCGCTCTGGAGGGCCGCGATGCACTCGGAGTAGCCGCTGTACTCCTTGAGGTTGGCCTTCGGCGCGATGTCGTTCTTGACGTTCTGCGCCGAGGTCGAACCGGTCACCGAACACAGGTTCTTGCCGTTGAGGTCGGTGCCCTTGGCGATGTCCGAGTCCGACTTGACCAGCAGGTCCTGGTGGGCGAGCAGGTACGGGCCGGCGAAGTCGACCTTCTGCTTGCGCTCGTCGTTGATCGAGTAGGTCGCGGCGATGAACTTCACGTCGCCACGGGCCAGCGCGTTCTCACGGTCGGCGCTCTTGGTCTCGACGAACTCGATCTGGTCGGCGTTGTAGCCGAGCTGCTTGGCCACGTACGTCGCCACGTCCACGTCGAAGCCGGAGAAGGAGCCGTCGGGCTGCTTGAGGCCGAGACCGGGCTGGTCGAACTTGATGCCGACCTTGATCTTGTCACCGCCGCCGGAGCCGGAGCCGCTGTCGTCCTTGTCGTCGCCGCCGCAGGCGGTCGCGGTCAGCGAGAGGACGAGCGCAGCGGCGGCCGCCGCGGTGACCTTGCGGAGCTTCATGGTGAACATCCTTTGTGTGAAGAGAGATGCGGGCCGTCGAGGCGGGTGACGTGGGTCTGACGCGCTGTCGGTGGTGACAGTGGCCGCTGCCTGTGGTCGCTGCCTGTGGTCGCTGTCAGTGGTGCAGGATCTTGGACAGGAAGTCCTTGGCGCGGTCGCTGCGCGGAGCGCTGAAGAACTGGTCGGGCACAGCTTCCTCGACGATGCGGCCGTCCGCCATGAAGACCACCCGGTTCGCCGCCGAACGGGCGAACCCCATCTCGTGGGTGACGACGATCATGGTCATGCCGTCCCGGGCGAGCTGCTGCATGACCTCGAGGACCTCGTTGATCATCTCCGGGTCGAGCGCCGACGTGGGCTCGTCGAAGAGCATGACCTTGGGGTCCATGGCCAGCGCCCGGGCGATGGCGACACGCTGCTGCTGGCCGCCGGAGAGCTGCGCGGGGTACTTGTCCGCCTGGCTGGCCACACCGACCCGGTCGAGCAGGGACCGGGCCTTCTCCTCGGCGGCCTTCTTGTCCGCCTTGCGGACCTTGATCTGGCCGAGCATCACGTTCTCGAGCACGGTCTTGTGCGCGAAGAGGTTGAAGGACTGGAAGACCATCCCGACGTCGGCCCGCAGCCGTGCCAGCTCCTTGCCCTCCGCGGGCAGGGGCTTGCCGTCGATGGCGATGGTGCCGGAGTCGATCGTCTCCAGACGGTTGATGGTGCGGCACAGCGTCGACTTGCCGGACCCGGAGGGTCCGATGACGACGACGACCTCACCGCGGGCGATCGTCAGATCGATGTCCTGGAGAACATGCAACGCGCCGAAGTGCTTGTTGACGCTCTTCAGGACGACCAGTTCGCCGGTTGCGGCCGCGTCTTGCTTGGCCACCGATACTTCGGTCATCGCTCTCGGGCTCCGTCCTCCTCGGTTTCGGAGGACAGTAGTGACCCCACGCGACCTGCGTCATTACCTTTGAGGGGAATCTGAGCATCACGATCCGATAGCAATCGGACACGTGTCGTAGCAGTTGTCAGCAGGCCGCATATCGGCCGGGTAACGGAAGCGGCCCGCAACCGGAACCCACTTGACGCCGTCCTCTTCCATCAGCGTGACTGCAACGTGCACGCGCGCGCGTGCACGCGTTTTTTACCCATCTCGATCGTACGGCTGATGAAGCGAAGGAGGGCCGGATGAGACTGCTCCTCGTCGAGGACGACAATCACGTCGCCGCCGCCCTGTCCGCGGTCCTGGCCCGCCACGGGTTCGACGTGACGCACGCCCGAAGCGGGGAGGAAGCTCTCCAGGCACTCGTCCCGGAAAGCGACGGCTTCGGCGTCGTCCTGCTCGACCTGGGGCTGCCCGACCAGGACGGTTACGAGGTCTGCGGCAAGATCCGCAAACGCACCAGCACCCCGGTGATCATGGTCACCGCCCGTTCCGACGTCCGCTCCCGCATCCACGGCCTCAACCTCGGGGCCGACGACTACGTGGTGAAGCCGTACGACACCGGCGAACTGCTGGCCCGGATCCACGCCGTCAGCCGCCGCACCACACATGAGGACACCGCGGGCGGCGCCGACACCACGCTGGTCCTCGGATCGGTCCACATAGAACTGCCGACCCGTCAGGTCAGCGTGGACGGTTCCGTCGTCCAGCTGACCCGCAAGGAGTTCGACCTGCTCGCCCTGCTGGCCCAGCGCCCCGGTGTCGTCTTCCGCCGGGAGCAGATCATCAGCGAGGTGTGGCGCACCAGTTGGGAGGGGACCGGGCGCACCCTGGAGGTCCATGTGGCCTCCCTGCGCGCCAAGTTGCGCATGCCGGCCCTCATCGAGACCGTGCGCGGCGTCGGCTACCGACTCGTCGCCCCGTCCTCGTAGCGGGCCCGGGTGCGCACACGACTCCTCCCGCTGCTCATCGTTCTGATGGCGGCCATGCTGCTGGCGCTCGGCATTCCGCTCGGCATCGGCATGGCCTCGGCCCAGCAGCAGAAAGTGGTCGTCGACCGGATCGACGACACCGCGCACTTCGCGGCCCTCGCCCAGTACGTGACCGGGCCCGACGACGAACGCCAGGACACGCTGGAGAGCGAACTCGAGAGCTACTACGAGGTCTACGACATCCGTGTCGGCGTCTTCTATCGCACTGATGTACCCATGGCCAACGCGCCGACGACCTGGTTCCTCCCCGAGACGGGCGAGGTGCGCGAGGCGTTCGAGGAGGCGCGGCTCAGCCGGCGCAGCCAGAACCCGCACCAGGTCTGGCCCTGGGAGCGCACCCGGCTCGTCGTCGCGTCCCCGGTCATCCGGGACGGTGACGTCGTCGCGGTCGTCGTGACCGACTCGCCGACCGGGGAGATGCGGTCGCGGATCCTGCACAACTGGCTGGTGATCGGCGCGGGCCTGATGGCCGCGATGCTGCTGGCCGTCGGTGCCGCGCTGCGGCTCACCGGCTGGGTGCTGCGGCCCGTACGCGTCCTGGACGCCACCACGCACGCGATCGCGAGCGGCAGCCTGAAGTCCCGGGTCGCCGCCGCCGGCGGGCCGCCGGAACTCCGGCGCCTGGCCCACTCGTTCAACGAGATGGCGGACAACGTCGAGGACGTCCTGGAGCAGCAGCGCGCCTTCGTCGCCGACGCCTCCCACCAACTGCGCAACCCACTGGCCGCGTTGCTGCTGCGCATCGAGCTGCTCGCGTTCGAACTCCCCGAGGGCAACAAGGAGATCGCCTCGGTCCAGACGGAGGGCAAGCGCCTCGCGCAGGTCCTGGACGACCTGCTCGACCTCGCCCTGGCCGAGCACACCGACGCGGACCTGCGCATCACGGACATCGGCGCGCTGGCCGCCGAGCGGGTCGCGGCCTGGGCGCCGACCGCCGAGGCCAAGGGCGTACGTCTGGTCGGCGACTGCCCGCCGACCACCGCCTGGGCCGACCCGATCACCCTGTCCAGCGCGCTGGACGCGGTCATCGACAACGCCGTGAAGTTCACGCCCGAGGACGAGTGCGTCGAGGTGACGGTCTCCACCAACGGCGGGAGGGCCACCGTGGTGGTCACCGACCTGGGTCCCGGTCTCACGGACGAGGAACTCGCCCGCGTCGGCGACCGTTTCTGGCGCAGTGGCCGCCATCAGAACATCAAGGGCTCAGGCCTCGGCCTGTCCATCTCCCGCGCGCTGCTGTCGGCGGGCGGGGGCGCGATCTCGTACGAGCACCACGAACCGCACGGCCTGAAGGTGACGGTGACGGTGCCGCGCAGCGCCGTCTGAGGGTCGGGTCGGATCGGTTACGGCTTGACCGAGCGGTAGTAGCTCCGCGCGCCCTCGTGGAGCTGGAGCGGGGACGTGTAGATCGCCGTGCGCAGGTCGACCAGCTGGGCCGAGTGCACCTCGGCGCCGATCTTGTCCCGGCTGCGCAGGACGGTACGGGTCAGCCACTCGGTGAGCCGGGGGTCCAGGTCCTTGCGGGTGATCAGCAGGTTGGAGACCGCGATCGTCGGGACCGAGTACCCCTCCTGGACGTCGTAGGTCGACTCCGGGATGTTGGTGGGGCGGTAGTAGCGCATGGCCGCGCCCTGGGTGTGCAGCTTGGTGATCAGGCTGCTGTCGATCGGCACGAACTTGAAGGACTCGTTCTCGGCGAGCGTCTTCAGGCCGCTGGTCGGCAGCCCGCCGGACCAGAAGAAGGCGTCGAACGTACGGCCGAGCCGCGAGGCGTCGTTGATGCCGTACGGCAGCGCTGTGATGTCCTTGTCCGGGTCGATACCGGCCGCCTCCAGCACCCGGTCGGCGATCAGCCGTACCCCCGACTTGGGCAGCCCTACGGCCACCCGCTTGCCTTTCAGGTCGGCGACCGACCGGATGTCAGAGCCCGGCGGGACGATCAGCTGCACATAGTCGTCGTACAGACGCGCGACACCGCGCAGGCGGCCTGCCTCGGTCGGGTGGTCGAGCGCGTACGTCTCCACCGCGTCGGCCGCCGCGATGGCGAAGTCGGCCTCGCCGGACGCCACGCGCGCGACGTTGTCCTGGGAGCCGGCGCTGGTCTGGAGCTCCACCTTCAGGTCGGGCATGTCCTTGGCGAACTCGTCGCTGAGCTGGTTGCCGTACTCCGCGTAGACCCCGCCGCGCGAGCCGGTGCTGAACCTGATGGTGCCGCCCGGAGGCTCCTCGCCCAGCGGGAGCAGCCACCACAGCAGCAGCCCGAAGGCGACGAAACCGGCGGCCGCGCCCTGAAGCGCCCGGCTCCTGCTGATGCGGGGGAACATGCTGGACATGCGCGCGATCCTGCCAGGCCGGACACGGTGCTGGCCAGGGTGAGGGTCACAGGGGGTGGCGGGAGGGGGGCGAGGCGCGGCAAAGGCGGGGCATGGGGGAAGGGGGCAGTGGGGGGCCTGTTTTGGGCGTGGGGCGGGGTGTGAGGGGCAGCGGTGGGGGTTTGCGGGGATGGCGGTGAGGGGCGTGCCGGGGCGGCGGGGTGGGGCTTTCGCGGGTGGCCGCGGGGTGGCCGCGGGGCTATGTGGGGGGCAGCGGTGGGGTGGTGTTCGGCGGACGCTGGTGTGGGACTTCGGGAGGTCATGTCTGGGCGGTGTGGTGGGGGCTTTCGCGGGCGGTGGCGGGGCCATGTGAGGGCCAGTGGTGGGGGTTCGCGGGGATGGCAGTCAGGGGTGTGGCGGGGCAGCGAAGGCGGGCTTTCGCGGGTGGCCGCGAGGCCATGCGGGGCCATGAGCGGCAGCGGTGGGGTGGCGTTCGACGGACGGCGGGGCGGGACTTCGGGACGTGGGGTGGCGTTTAGCGGACGCCGGTGTGGGACTTCGGGAGGCGTGGGGTGGCGTTGGCGGTCGTCGATGTGGGACCTCGGGAGGCCATGGGGTGCGAGGCGCGAGCAAGGTCGGCACGGCGGGCGAGGCGAGCAACGCGGGCGTGGGGCGGTGTCAGTGGTGGCCGCTAGGGTCGGCGCATGAGTTCTTCGCCCGCCGACCTCGTCCGCGCGTTCCACCTCGCCATGGGGCTCGACGCCCGCACTACGCCGACCGCAGTGTCGCCGAAGCTGGCCGCCCACCGGGGTGAGCTGCTCGCCGAGGAGGCCGCTGAGGTGGCGGAGGTGTCCGTGGCGGGCCCCCTGGACCGGCTGGCGCACGAACTCGCCGACGTCGTCTACGTCGCGTACGGCACCGCCCTGGTGCACGGCATCGACCTCGACGCGGTCATCGCCGAGATCCACCGCTCCAACATGACCAAGCTGGGGCCCGACGGACGCGTGGCCCGCCGGGCCGACGGCAAGGTCCTCAAGGGGGAGCATTACGAGGCGCCGGATGTGTCCGGGGTGCTGCGGCGGCAGGGGTGGGAGCCGGAGGGGGACGGTGACCTGGTGCCGGGGGAGGTGGCCTGACCGACCCGGCCTGCCCACCGGCGGCCATGCTCGCCGACTCGGACACCCCAGCTTGTCCACTTGGCCGGCCCCGGTCTGTCCAACGGGTTGTTCCCGGGAGGACCCGCCTCCGGGTCGCTGATCCCGCTCAGGACGTGGCTGCCCGGCTGCCTCTGAGGGTTGACCCCGTTCGGCCCGACGGCTGGCCGCTTCCGGGCTGCTGATGCCGTTCGGTCGGCCGCTGGGGCCGCCTCCGGGCCGACCGCTCGCGCCGACTTGTCCTACGGTCGCCCAGGCCAGTTGTCCGGACTCCTCGGCCGCTTCCTTGGCGGCGCCGTTGGGCTCGCGCGCCCGCCTGTACCCGCTGTCCCGTCCGCCTCACTCGGCCCCGCTCGGCGGAACAGGCCGCCCGCCCCGCGCCGCCCGGCGTTCTCGGAGCCGGCCTCGCGCCTCCGCCCCTTAGCACGCCGCCTCAATCAACGACCGACGGCTCCCGCACCGCGGGTTCCTCCCGGCGGGCGCGGAATCGACCGGACCACCGTGACGCCAGCGGTTCCGTGTAGCGGGCGGTGAGGGGGCCGAGGACGACCAGGATGAGGACGTATGCCGTGGCCAGCGGGCCCAGGGACGGTTCGATGCCTGCCGTGACCGCCAGGCCCGCGATGACGATGGAGAACTCGCCGCGGGCCACCAGTGCCCCGCCGGTCCGCCAGCGGCCCTTCTCGGAGATGCCGGCCCGCCGGGCCGCCCAGTAACCGGTGGCGATCTTCGTCGCGGCCGTGACCAGTGCCAGCGCCAGGGCCGGCACCAACACCGGCGGAATGCTCGCCGGGTCCGTGTGCAGGCCGAAGAAGACGAAGAAGACCGCGGCGAACAGGTCCCGCAGCGGGCTGAGCAGGGTGTGCGCGCCCTCGGCCACCTCGCCGGACAGCGCGATACCGACCAGGAAGGCACCGACGGCCGCCGACACCTGGAGCTGCTGGGCGACGCCCGCCACCAGGATCGTCAGCCCCAGCACCACCAGGAGCAGCTTCTCGGGGTCGTCGCTCGACACGAACCGCGAGATGAGCCGGCCGTAGCGGACCGCCACGAACAGCACGAGGCCCGCCGCCCCCAGCGCGATGGCCAGCGTCAGGCTTCCGGCCATCAGCCCGGCGCCCGCCACCAGCGCGGTGACGATCGGCAGGTAGACCGCCATCGCCAGGTCTTCGAGGACCAGCACGCTGAGGATCACCGGGGTTTCGCGATTGCCGACGCGTCCCAGGTCGCCGAGGACCTTCGCGATGACGCCGGACGACGAGATCCAGGTGACGCCCGCCAGCACCACGGCGGCCACCGGGCCCCAGCCCAGCAGCAGCGCGGCCGCCGCTCCCGGCAGGGCGTTCAGGGCGGCGTCGACCAGCCCCGACGGGTAGTGCGCCTTGAGGTTCGTGACCAGGTCGCCCGCCGAGTACTCCAGGCCGAGCATCAGCAGGAGCAGGATGACGCCGATCTCGGCGCCGGTCGCGACGAACTCCTCGCTCGCGCCGAGCGGCAGCAGCCCGCCCTCGCCGAAGGCCAGGCCGGCCAGGAGGTACAGCGGGATGGGGGAGAGGCGGAAACGAGCGGCGAACCGGCCGAGCAGGCCGAGGCCGAGGATGATGGAACCGAACTCGATCAACAGGACCGCGGAGTGCACCGGTCGCCTCACTCCCGCCCGAGTATCGCCGCGGCGGCGTCGACGCCCTCGCGGGTGCCGACGACGATGACCGTGTCCCCGCCCACGAGCCGGAAGTCGGGCGCCGGTGACGGGATCGCCTCGGCCCGCCGCAGCACGGCGACGATCGACGCGCCCGTGTCGGTCCGCATCCGCGTCTCGCCGAGCAGCCGCCCGTTCCAGTGCGACGCGGCGGCGACCTCGATGCGCTCGGCGACCAGGCCCAGGTCGGTGGTGTAAAGCAGGCTCGCGCTGTGGTGGGACGGCATGAGCGCGTCGATCAGCGAGCCCGCCTCCGCGCCGGTCAGCCGCAGCGACTGGGCGCAGGAGTCCGGGTCGTCGGCCCGGTACACGCTCACCGTCCGGGCTCCGTCGCGGTGCGCCACCACGGACAGATGGCGGTGTTCCCGGGTCACCAGGTCGTACTGGACCCCGATTCCCGGCAGCGGCGTCGCCCTCAGGCGCGGTGCAGACACGTTTCTTCCCTTCACGGTCGGTGATCGCGTGTACCGGATTGGCATGCTGCCATCGCCCCGTACGGTGGCGACATGGGTGGCGTCACGGATATACGCGAGCGGGGAGACGGTCCGAAGCTGGTATGGCGGACATCGGGAGAGAGGGGCGGGACCAGAAACGTGTCGCTGTTCTGGCGGATCTTCTCGCTCAACGCCGCCGGTCTGGTCGTGGCCGCCGCGCTGCTGCTGGGCCCGGTCACCGTGTCGACCCCCGTGACCGCGGCCGAGGCGGTCGTCGTGGTCGTCGGCCTCGCCCTGCTGCTCGCCGCCAACGCGCTGGTCCTGCGCATCGGCCTCGCCCCGCTGAAGCGGCTGGGCGGTGCCATGGCCGCCGCCGACCTGCTGCGACCCGGGGCGCGCGCGACCGTCGCCGGCCCCGCGGAGGCGACCGAGCTCATCACGACGTACAACACCATGCTCGACCGGCTGGAGGCCGAGCGCGCCGCCGGAGCCGCCCGGGCCCTGTCCGCGCAGGAGCGCGAACGCCATCGCATCGCGCGCGAGCTGCACGACGAGGTCGGCCAGACCCTGACCGCCGTTCTTCTCCAGCTCAAACGCGTCGCCGACCGGGCCCCGGAGGAGCTGCGCGAGGAGGTCGCCCAGGCCCAGGAGGCCACCCGCGCGGGCCTCGACGAGATCCGCCGCATCGCCCGCCGCCTGCGCCCCGGTGTGCTGGAGGAACTCGGTCTCGCCAGTGCCCTGCGCTCACTCGCCGGAGAGTTCAGCGTGCATGGTCTGACGGTGCGCCACCACGTCCCCGGCGGACTGCCGCCCCTGACCGAGGAGTCCGAACTCGTGCTCTACCGGGTGGCCCAGGAGGGCCTCACCAACACCGCCCGGCACTCCGCCGCCGACCGCGCCGAGCTCCGGCTCCAGCCGCTCGCGGACGGTGTCGAACTCCTCGTACGCGACAACGGCAAGGGGCTGGGAGACGCCACCGAAGGGGCCGGGCTGCGGGGGATGCGGGAGCGGG
This sequence comes from Streptomyces sp. NPDC051913, assembly GCF_044593635.1. NCBI lineage: Bacteria > Bacillati > Actinomycetota > Actinomycetes > Kitasatosporales > Streptomycetaceae > Streptomyces > Streptomyces sp. NPDC051913. The sequence goes on from NZ_JBIUCI010000002.1 coordinate 48,407, forward strand.
CGCTGCTCATCGGGGCGGAGCTGAGTCTGACGGCAGCGCCAGGCGGGGGAACGGATGTGCGACTGCTCGTCCGGGGCAACCGATGACCCCCGTTCGTGTACTGCTCGCCGACGACCACACCCTCGTACGACGAGGCGTACGGCTGATCCTCGACAGCGAGGAGGATCTGACGGTCGTGGCGGAGGCCGGGGACGGGGCCGAGGCCGTCGAGCTGGCACGCGCGCGTGACGTGGACCTGGCCGTCCTCGACATCGCCATGCCCCGGATGACCGGGCTCCAGGCGGCCCGGGAGCTGTCGCGGAGACTGCCCGACCTGCGGATCCTGATCCTCACCATGTACGACAACGAGCAGTACTTCTTCGAGGCGCTCAAGGCCGGGGCCAGCGGTTATGTGCTCAAGTCCGTCGCCGACCGGGACCTGGTCGCGGCCTGCCGGAGTGCCGTACGCGACGAGCCGTTCGTCTACCCGGGCGCGGAACGCGCTCTTGTACGGTCGTATCTGGACCGCCTGCACCGGGGTGACGCACTGCCCGCGCGGGCCGTCACCGAGCGCGAGGAGGAGATCCTCAAGCTCGTCGCCGAGGGGCACACCTCGAAGGAGATCGGCGAGCTGCTGTTCATCAGCACGAAGACGGTCGAGCGGCACCGCGCGAACCTGCTGGCCAAGCTCGGCATGCGGGACCGGCTGGAGTTGACCCGGTACGCGATCCGCGCGGGGCTGATCGAGCCGTGAGCACCCGTCAGTAGCGCTGCGCCTTCGCGACCACCGCGGTCAGCTGGGGCTCGGCCGGCGCGGTGCTGATCGCGAGCGGCTGGGCCTTGCCGCCCGGCTTGAGGTCCTCCGCGCCGACGTACCGGGTCTGGACGACCTTGCCGTCGGGGTCGCGGAAGTCGACCTGGACGGCGTAGGACGCGGTCTTGTCCGTGCTGTTGGTGATGTTCACGACCAGGGCGAGCAGGCCCGCGGTTTCGGAGCGGGGCTTGCCGGTGAGGGAGACGTCGGCGGTGGCGTTGCCCTTGCCGTCGACGTCCTTCAGCGCGTCCTTGGCCGCTTCGTTGGCGCGCTCGGTCTCCGCGTCCACCGAGGCCAGCCAGGCCGACGCCCGTGCGGAGGCGCGCGCGGAGGCCGACGAGGCGGCTGCCGAGACCGACTCCTTGACGGACTCCTTGACGGAGGCGAGAGCGGACGGGGCGGACCCGGAGAACGACGCCGTGTCGGCCGCTGAAGCGCTGGACGTGGAGCCGTCGTCGCTGTCCGAACTGCACGAGACGAGCGACGCCGCGCTCAGCGCGGCCAGGACGACGCCGGCGATCGCGGTCGCGGTCCGACGCCGTTGCGTGGGATGTGACATGAGGTCCTCTCGGCGGCAGTTGTCACGATTCGTTCCCATCCTGCGGGCGAGCGGACGGCCCGGCCACTTCGGCGGGCCCTAATGGATCGCACCACCGGTCGGAAGGCGCTACGGGTCGACTGGCGCTACCGGTTGGCGTTCAGCGCGTCCACGGCTCCGCGCGCGTCGCCGATCGTCGTGTAGTCGACGGCGACGAAGTTCACCGGCCGGCCCCGCGCCCGCTCGCACTTCTCGACCCGGTCGAGGACGAAGTCACGGGCGTTGACCTCGCCCGCGTCCAGCCGGCTGCCGCCGCCCGCGGTGATGAAGTGGTTGAGCAGGAACAGGCGTTTGCCGGTGCCGCCCCGATGGGGCACACAGCTCATCTGGTCGGGGCGCTGGAAGGAGAACGGCGTCTCCATGCCGTAGCGGTAGAAGTTGCGATACCACGCGGCCGGCCCGTCGGCCTCCTCGGCGAAGACGACCAGCCGCCGGCCGCTGTCGATCATCTCGCCCAGCGTCGGCCAGGGCGCCGCCGGATCCTCGTCCGGTGTGAGGACGAGGTCGGTCAGCCCGGCCCGCGCGAACGCCTCCGCGGTGTCCTCGCCCGAGATCGCGTCCTGCACGATCAGGGTCAGCACCTCGGTCGGATGGTCGCGCGTCCAGTCACCGATCTCGCGCAGCTCCGGCACCAGTTCGATCGCCCCGGCCCGGCACACGGCATGACACAGCCACAGCCCCTCCCGGGGCGGGTTGACCCGGTTGACGACGTTGGCGATCAGCGCCCGCTGCTCGGCCGAGAAGTCGGAGTCGTTCAACCGCGCGGTGATCTCGTCGGGCCGCTCCCACCGGTAGGTGTCTATCTGGAGGCCCCGCACGCCGTCGTCCAGCTGTGTGGTGATGGACGGGTCCTGGAGCGGGCCGATGAACCGGTCGACGGTGGTCGACATGGCGTTGTGCGAGGTCAGAAAGGCCACCTCGTCGTACGGCCGGTCGCACAGCCGCACGCTGCCCTCGCACCGGCGGGGCGCGGAGGGCGCCGCGAGCGGCACCAGCACGAGACCGGCGAGCGCGAGGGCGCTCGCGCCGGTCGCCAGCGGACGGACGTACGCCGTCGCCGTCCGCAGCCGGGGCCGTACCTGCACCGCCCACCCGAACCCGGCGAGCAGCGCCCCTGCCGCCAGCGGGACCAGGGCGCTGCCCAGGGCGGCGACCGTGATGTCGTCGAGGGCCGTGTCCTGGAGGTCGTCGACGAGGCGGGCGAGGCCGGGGGGCCAGCTCGCCGGCGGATCGACGAGCCGGCCGCCGCCGACGAGGCGGACGAGAACGACGAACAGCGCGGTGAGCAGGCCACCGGCGGCCAGCGCCCAGCCCAGCAGCATCGGTCTGCGGCCGGGCGCGGGGGACCCGGTGAGCCACAGCACCACCAGGGCGGCGACGAGCAGCGCGGCGGCGACGGCCTCCACGATCCCGAGCCCGACCGCCGTGTAGGGATGGATCCGGTGCAGGCCCGTGAGGTCGAGGGACCGGTCGAGGTTCCAGTCCTCGCCCCCGGCGAGCGTCCGCAGCCGGGCGACCGAGGCGTGGGTGCGCTCGGACACCAGCGCGGGCGCCACCGTCGCGAGCACGGTGCCGATGTCCCCGTCGCCCAGAGCCACTTCGACGTCCGCCCGCAACGCCTCGCGCCGCTCCGCGGGCAGGGCGGCGAGGACCTGCTCGGCGGCCCTGGCGGCCTGCTCCTCGCTGAGGGGGAGGGCGGGCAGCGAGGCGGGGGCGCGCCCGGCGACGACGTCCTCCAGGGCCGTCGACAGGTCCGCCGAGAACGCGCCGAAGTCCGGCTCGGCCCGGTTCTGCGCGGAGGCGACGAGATCGCCGAAGTAGATCTGCGCCAGGTCGTTGACGTTGTCCAGCACCGGGCGCAGATCGACGGACAGATCGAGAGGGTCCCGGTCGCCGCGGAGGTACCCGACGACGTTGCCGATCTGCTCGTGCGTGAGGTCCCGTACCGTCTCCGGAGGCAGCACCAACTTGATGTTGGAGGTCACCACGGCCTCCGGCACCGGCAGCCCGGCCAGCAGGTTCCGGGCCACGGCCGCCGCCTGCGGATCGACCAGGACCTGGTCGTAGAGCCGGTCGTACGCGGACTCCTCGTCCAGCACCGACCGGTAGAACCCCTCCGACACGATGGTGGCGCGCGCGGTGGCCGCCACGGCGACGATCAGCGTGCAGAGCACGGCCGCGGCGAAGGCGAGGACGCGCAGCACCCTGCGCGAGGTCACGGGTTCCATGGACCACCTGCTCCTCATGGTGATCTCGCCCCGCGGATGCCGCACCCCGGCCGCTCCCCGGCCCCCTACGGGGCTGCGCGAGGCGTTCCCGGGACCGCCTACTCTTGAGGGATGACCATCAGCAGCGACCGGAGCCCGGCAGTGGACGTCTCAGTGCCCAAGACCTACGAAGTCCGTACCTACGGGTGCCAGATGAACGTCCACGACTCCGAGCGATTGTCCGGACTGCTGGAGGAGGCCGGGTACGTGCGCGCGCCCGAGGGCTCCGACGGCGACGCCGACGTGGTGGTCTTCAACACCTGCGCGGTCCGCGAGAACGCCGACAACCGGCTGTACGGCAACCTCGGCCGCCTCGCGCCCAAGAAGACCTCGCGGCCCGGCATGCAGATCGCGGTCGGTGGATGCCTGGCGCAGAAGGACCAGGACACCATCGTGAAGAAGGCGCCCTGGGTGGACGTCGTCTTCGGCACGCACAACATCGGCAAGCTGCCGGTCCTGCTGGAACGCGCGCGCGTGCAGGAGGAGGCACAGGTCGAGATCGCCGAGAGCCTGGAGGCGTTCCCGTCGACCCTGCCGACCCGGCGCGAGAGCGCGTACGCGGCCTGGGTGTCGATCTCCGTCGGCTGCAACAACACCTGCACCTTCTGCATCGTCCCGGCGCTGCGCGGCAAGGAGAAGGACCGCCGCACCGGTGACATCCTCGCCGAGATCGAGGCCCTGGTGTCCGAGGGCGTCTCCGAGATCACGCTGCTCGGCCAGAACGTCAACGCGTACGGCTCCGACATCGGCGACCGCGAGGCCTTCAGCAAGCTGCTGCGGGCCTGCGGGAAGATCGAGGGCCTGGAGCGGGTCCGCTTCACCTCTCCGCACCCGCGCGACTTCACGGACGACGTGATCGCGGCGATGGCGGAAACCCCGAACGTGATGCCGCAGCTGCACATGCCGCTCCAGTCCGGCTCGGACACGGTCCTGAAGGCGATGCGCCGCTCGTACCGGCAGGAGCGTTTCCTCGGGATCATCGAGAAGGTGCGCGCCGCGATGCCGGACGCCGCGATCTCGACGGACATCATCGTGGGCTTCCCCGGCGAGACCGAGGAGGACTTCGAGCAGACCATGCACACGGTCCGCGAGGCGCGCTTCACCAACGCCTTCACCTTCCAGTACTCCAAGCGCCCCGGAACCCCGGCCGCGACCATGGAGGGCCAGATCCCCAAGGAGGTCGTCCAGGCGCGCTACGAGCGTCTCGTCGCCCTCCAGGAGGAGATCTCCTGGGACGAGAACAAGAAGCAGGTCGGCCGCACGCTGGAGCTGATGGTCGCCGAGGGCGAGGGCCGCAAGGACGGCACCACCCACCGCCTCTCCGGCCGCGCCCCCGACAACCGCCTGGTCCACTTCACCAAGCCGGACGAGGAAGTCCGCCCCGGTGACGTCGTGACGGTCGAGATCACCTACGCCGCCCCGCACCACCTCCTCGCCGAGGGCGACGTCCTGAACGTGCGCCGCACGCGCGCGGGGGACGCCTGGGAGAAGCGCAACGCCGCCGAGGCGGCCAAGCCGGCGGGCGTGCTGCTGGGCCTGCCGAAGATCGGCGTACCGGAGCCGCTGCCGGCGGCCACGGGTGGGTGCGCGGCGCACTGAGGGCCGGGGTTCGGCGTCGGGTGGCGTCGGCGGAGTGACATGTCGGCGTCGGACGGCGTCGGCGGAGTGCCGCGTCGGTGCCGGACGGCGTTACGCTGCCGATCATGCTTGTCGCCGCCGCTGTCTGCCCCTGTCCGCCCCTCCTTGTGCCCGAGGTCGCCGCGGGTGCCGCGCCTGAGCTGGAGGCCGCGCGTGCCGCCTGCACGGACGCGCTCGGCGTGCTCGCCGCCGCCCGGCCTGACCGACTCGTGGTGATCGGGCCCGCCGAGCAGAGCGGGCGGGGCATGCACGCGGAGGGCGCGCGGGGTTCGTTCCGGGGCTTCGGCGTGGAGGTCGACGTACGGCTGGGGCGGGACACCGGTGTCGCTGCTGAGCACACACTGCCCACCTCATTGGCCGTGGCCGCGTGGCTGCTGGCGAGGACCGCGTGGTCGGACGCCCCGATCGAGGGACTCGGTGTGGGGGAACCACTCGCGGCCGAGCGGTGTATTGAAGTCGGAAGGGGCATCGCCGCGCGGGACGAGCGCGTGGCGCTGCTGGTGATGGGCGACGCCAGCGCCTGCCGCACCCTCAAGGCACCCGGCTACCTGGACGAGCGGGCGGCACCCTTCGACGCGGAGGTCGCGCGGGCGCTGGGCGCGGCGGACGTGGCGGCCCTGGAAGCGCTGGACAGCGACCTGGCGTACGAACTCAAGGCGTCGGGGCGGGCCCCCTGGCAGGTCCTCGCGGGCGCGGCCGAGGGGGCGGGGCTCGGCGGGGAGCTGCTGTACGAGGACGCGCCGTACGGCGTGGGGTACGTGGTCGCGGCCTGGTCCTGACGCGCGCGTGCCCGGACCGGCCCCTGCGCCGCCCCCGTGAAACGGCGGACGGCCGGGAGCGGTTGCTCCACGGCCGTCCGTCGATGTGCCGTTCAGGAAGCCGGCGGTGGTGAGGACGGGGGCGTGGTCGGGCCGCCCGTGCCGCCGTCGTCCTTGTGCGCGAGTCGGTCCATGGCGCCCTTGGCCTTGCCCGTGCCCGTCTGGATCTTGTCGCTGTACTTGCCCTTGGTCTTCTCGTCGACGACCTTCGCGGCCTTGTCGAGACCGTGCTGGATCTTGTCGCCGTGCTGCTGTGCCAGACCGGAGACCTTGTCCTTGGCCGGGTTGAGCTTGGCCTTCAAATTGTCCAGGAGACCCATCGTTCACCTTCCCGCGCGGGGGCAGTTACGTGCGGGCGCTCTCGCCGGCCGCACTGCCGGCCGCCTCTTCCGCGGACTGCTGCTCGGCGGACTGCTGCTTGGGAATGTCGACACCGTCGGCGCTCTCGGCGGAACCGGCGTCGCCGGGCTCCGTGGCCGTCGCTGTCTCCGTCGACGCGGCCGCTTCCTCGGTTCCGGCCCCGGCCTCGGTCTGTGCCTCGGCCGACTCCTTCGCCGCCGCCGTATCCGCCGCCTCTTCCGTCTCGGGGTCGGCCGTCAGTGTGGCGGCCGCCGCCTCGACGGTTGACGTCTCCTCCGCAGCCTTCGACCTCCGGAGAAGTCGTGCGAAAACACCCATATACGCTCCATACGGTACTCGTGCGGGCGAAATCCCGCGTTGCCCGGTGCGCCCATTTGCGTCGGCCGGGGTGCCGCCTCCGCGAACCGGCGGCGAAAACCTCGCAACAGGCAACGACCCCCGGCCCGTGCCGTCACGTAACTCGTTCGAGGCCACACCGCGACGTTTGCGAGACTGGGGCGGTGAGCAGCGCACCCCCCGCCCCCCGAGTCATCGCCGTCGTCGGACCGACCGCGGCCGGAAAGTCCGATCTGGGCGTCTTCTTGGCCCAGCGTCTCGGCGGCGAGGTCGTCAACGCCGACTCCATGCAGCTCTACCGAGGGATGGACATCGGCACCGCCAAACTGACGCCCGAGGAGCGCGGCGGCGTTCCGCACCACCTTCTCGACATCTGGGACGTGACCGTCACGGCGTCCGTCGCGGAGTACCAGCGCCTCGCCCGCGAGCGGATCGACGCCCTGCTCGCCGACGGACGCTGGCCGATCCTGGTCGGCGGCTCCGGCCTCTACGTCCGTGGCGCCGTCGACAACCTCGAGTTCCCCGGCACCGACCCCGAGGTCAGGGCGCGTCTGGAGGAGGAGCTCACGCTCCGCGGCTCCGGCGCGCTGCACGCCCGTCTGGCCGCCGCCGACCCCGAGGCAGCGCAGGCGATCCTGCCCAGCAACGGCCGCCGTATCGTCCGCGCCCTGGAGGTCATCGAGATCACCGGCCGGCCCTTCACCGCCAACCTCCCCGGCCACGACTCGGTCTACGACACCGTCCAGATCGGCGTCGACGTGGCGCGCCCCGAACTCGACGAACGCATCGCGCGCCGCGTCGACCGGATGTGGGACGCCGGACTGGTGGACGAAGTGGCCTCCCTGGAGGCGCAGGGCCTGCGCGAGGGGCGCACGGCGTCGCGCGCGCTCGGGTACCAGCAGGTGCTCGCGGCGCTCTCCGGGGAGTGCACGCAGGAGGAGGCGCGGGCCGAGACCGTACGTGCCACCAAGCGCTTCGCGCGCCGTCAGGATTCATGGTTCAGGCGCGACCCGCGGGTGCACTGGCTCAGTGGGGCTGCGGCGGATCTCACAGAACTTCCAAAGCTCGCACTGGCGTTGGTCGAACGACCGGTTACAGCCTGATCACGTCCTGGCATCGGGACGCTCAGGCCGTCATCCGGCCCGTCGGCGCCGTGCCATCATCGAGCTTCGATCGACCAAGTGGAGTCCGAGTTGGGAGGGCGCGTGGCGATGGAGGCCGGCCCTCGCGACACCGCACGAAGCACCGAGCCCCGCACCGCAGACGGCGGTGAACCGGAGCAGGACGGCGACCGTCTGAGCCCCGACGGGCCCGACGAGACGCAGGGCGGTGTGATCGCCGACGGCCCCGAGCCCGAGGAGATGTTCGCCGACGGCCCCGAGGTCGAGGTCGAGCTGCGTCCCCAGCGCCGGATGCGCATCTGGCAGCTCGCGCCCATCGTGTCGCTGGCCGCGCTCGGCTCCCTGATGTTCGCCTTCCCGCTCGCCTTCGACTTCGGCGACAGCGGGGCCGTGATCGCCATGCTGGGCCTGCTGATCTGCTCGTGCGCGGCGGGCTGGGGCATGATGGCCGCCCGCCGGGTCGGTTACACCTGGCCGGGGCTGCCGCAGCGGGGTTCCGGTCGGCGTGCGGACTGGCGTGTGGTGCTGTTGTACGTCGTGCTCGTGGCCGCGGTGGTCGCGCTGGCGGTGCTCCGCGTGGCGCGGCTGCGCTGACCTGTACGCGCGCGTGCGGGGCCGTACGGCCGCCGGTGACCTGCTGTCGTACCCACCCCGTACGATCGAGGAATGAGCACGCGGATCGCCTTCCTCAAGGGTCACGGCACGGAGAACGACTTCGTGATCGTCCCGGACCCCGAGAACGTCATCGACCTGCCCCCGGCCGCCGTCGCCGCGCTGTGCGACCGTCGGGCCGGCATCGGCGGTGACGGCCTGCTCCACGTCGTGCGATCCGCCGCGCACCCCGAGGCCAAGGGCATGGCGGGCGAGGCGGAGTGGTTCATGGACTACCGCAACGGCGACGGCTCGATCGCCGAGATGTGCGGCAACGGCGTCCGCGTCTTCGCCCGCTACCTCCAGCACGCGGGGCATGTCACCGAGGGCGACCTGGCCGTGGCCACCCGCGGCGGTGTGAAGACCGTGCACCTCGCCAAGGACGGTGACGTCACCGTCGGCATGGGCAGGGCCCGTCTCCCCGAAGGAGACGTCGAGGTGAGCGTCGGCGAGCGCAGCTGGCCCGCGCGGAACGTGAACATGGGCAACCCGCACGCCGTCGCCTTCGTGGAGGACCTCGCCCACGCGGGCACCCTGTACGACGCGCCGCCCTTCAGCCCCGCCGCCGCCTACCCGGACGGGGTCAACGTGGAGTTCGTCGTCGACCGCGGTCCGCGGCACGTGGCCCTGCGCGTGCACGAGCGCGGTTCCGGCGAGACCCGCTCGTGCGGCACGGGCGCGTGCGCGGTCGCCGTGGCCACCGCCCGCCGGGACGGCGTCGACCCGGCCGTGACCGGAACCCCGGCGACGTACACCGTCGACGTGCCCGGCGGCACCCTCGTGATCACCGAGCGGCCCGACGGAGAGATCGAGATGACCGGTCCGGCCGTGATCGTCGCCGAGGGCGAGATCGATCGGGAATGGCTGGAAACCGCAGCGCGTTGACCGAGTGAAACGCGGGTTCCGACGGCTTGGAACGCTGGGATCCGCGGCCTCACCCGGCCCCGGTGCTACAAAACGACGGAGAACCGCAGGTCGGGTGGCGCGAAACCGTAAACCTGAAAACCGTCGCTCGAATGGGTGATCCGTTTCACGCTCGACGAGAGGCGGTCAGCCGCGCGTGATGGGCTCGGTAGCATCAAGCACCGGCCCGGACGGGGGACCGATGCCATCCCCCGAGCCGTGTCCGCCCTGGGGCACCCCGTCCGCCGGTCAATGCAGCCGGAGGTGCGCATGAGTGCGGAGGCCACGAACCCCGTGACCCCAGGTCCGGTAACAGGACCTGCGGCGCGCTGGCGGGCGCGGATCGATCTGCGCCGTCTGGGCCGCGCCGCCCTGCTCGGCCCGGCCGCCCGCGACCGGCTGCCCGACGCCATCGGCCATGTCGCCGAGGCCCACCGCGCCCACCACCCCGACGCCGACCTCGAACCCCTGCGCCGTGCCTGGGTGCTGGCCGAGTCCTCGCACCGCGGCCAGATGCGCAAGAGCGGCGAGCCGTACATCACGCACCCGCTCGCGGTCACCCTGATCCTCGCCGAACTCGGCGCCGAGACCACGACCTTGACCGCCTCGCTGCTGCACGACACCGTCGAGGACACCGATGTGACGCTCGATCAGGTCGGCGAGGAGTTCGGCGCCGAGGTGCGCTACATCGTCGACGGCGTCACGAAGTTGGAGAAGGTCGACTACGGCGCCGCCGCCGAGCCGGAGACCTTCCGCAAGATGCTGAAGGCCACCGGCAGCGACGTCCGCGTGATGTCGATCAAACTCGCCGACCGGCTGCACAACATGCGCACCCTCGGCGTCATGCGCCCGGAGAAGCAGGCCCGCATCGCCAAGGTCACCCGCGACGTCCTCATCCCGCTCGCCGAACGGCTCGGTGTGCAGGCGCTCAAGACCGAACTGGAAGACCTGGTCTTCGCGATCCTGCATCCCGAGGAGTACGAGCACACGCGGGAGTTGATCGTCGACAACGCCTCCCGCGCGGACGACCCCCTCGCCGAGATCGCCGACGAGGTGCGCGGTGTCCTGCGCGACGCCGACATCCCGGCCGAAGTCGTCATCCGGCCACGGCACTTCGTCTCCGTGCACCGAGTGGCCCGCAAACGCGGCCAGTTGCGCGGCGCGGACTTCGGCCGGCTGCTGGTGCTCGTGAACGAGGACGCGGACTGTTACGGCGTGCTCGGCGAGCTCCACACCTGTCTGACGCCCGTCGTCTCGGAGTTCAAGGACTTCATCGCCGTACCGAAGTTCAACCTGTACCAGTCGCTGCACACCGCCGTCGCCCGTCCCGACGGCCAGGTCGCCGAAGTCCTCATCCGCACCCACCAGATGCACAAGGTCGCCGAGGCCGGCGTCATCGCCCTCGGTAATCCCTACGCTCCTCCTTCGGAGGAGCCCGTCGACGGCGAGCGCGAGGACCCGACCCGCCCCGGCTGGCTCTCCCGGCTCCTCGACTGGCAGGAGGCCGCGCCCGACCCCGACACGTTCTGGTCGACGCTGCGCGAGGACCTCGCCCAGGACCGCGAGATCACCGTCTTCCGCCCCGACGGCGGCACCCTGGGCCTGCCCGACGGGGCGACCTGTGTGGACGCCGCGTACGCGCAGTACGGCGAGGACGCGCACGCGTGCATCGGCGCCCGCGTCAACGGCAGGCTGGCGACCCTGAGCACCGTTCTGCGGGACGGCGACACCGTCCAGCTCCTCATGGGACAGGACCCGGCCTCCGAGCCCTCCAGGGAGTGGCTGGAGCACGCGCACACACCCGCCGCGCGGATCGCCATCCAGCGGTGGATCGCGACACATCCCTCGCACGAGGAGTCGCTGGAGGCCGACGAGACCGCGGAGCGCGAGGTCGCGCCGCGCGCGGCCGAGGCCCCGGTCGCCGACGGTCCGGCCCTGCGCCCCGGTGGCGCCGAGGTCCTCGTCGACCAGCCGGGCGCGACAGTCCGGCTGGCGGGCTGCTGTACGCCCGTACCGCCCGATGACATCACCGGCTTCGCGGTGCGCGGGGGAGTGGTCACCGTGCACCGGATCGAGTGTGCGGCGGTGGCGCGCATGACGCAGGCGGGGCGCACGGAGGTCGGAGTGGGCTGGGGCGAGACCGCCGGGTGCCGCGTCACGCTGTTCGCCGAATCGTTCGGCCGCCCCCATCTGCTCGCCGACCTCACCGAGGCCATGGCCCTCGAAGGCGCCGAGATCGTCTCGGCGACCGTCGAACCCCCAAGCCAGCAGCGGGTCCGCCACAGCTACACGGTCGAGCTGCCGGACGCGGCCCTGCTGCCCGCGCTCATGCGGGCCATGCGCAACGTTCCCGGGGTGTACGACGTGGGCCGGGCGCAGACGACGAGCGCCTGAGGCCCCGATGCGCCGGGCGGGCCCGGTGGGTCACACGAAGGCCGTCTCCGCGAAGGAGGCGCCACCGCGCTCGGCGTGCCCCAGGACCAGGCGGCGCGTATGCCGAGGCGGCTGCCGGATGAACTGGCGGAAGCCGTCGGCACGGAACCTGAGGTCGAACGCGTGGCCCTCGATGTGCCAGAGCGGCACCTCGCTCCACGTGGGCCTGTCGTCCTTCGGCGGCAGCCGGTGCAACGCGTCGATCTCCAGGTCCAGGAACAGACCCGAGAAGTCGAGATCCCCTTCGAGGTCCCAGACGTCCTCGAAGACGAGCGTCGCGGGAGCCACCCAGAAGCTGAAGTGCGTCTCCGGCGGGGTGGGACGGACCCAGCGGACGACATAGTCCAGGTCGAACAGCAGGCGGGGCAGCACCGCGTCCGTTCGCTCCACGAAGAGCCCGTGGATCCTGACGTCGTGCCACCCCATCCGCTCGAAGTCCGCGTCGCTCCAGACGCCCTTCTCCACCCCCGACTCCGCATGCGCGTCCACGTCCGCATCCAACCAGGTCGTTACTCGTTCGGGTGGGCCGGGTGCGAGTCGTCGCCGCACGGCACGCGCGCGCTGGTAGCGGTGGTGCATGCTGCTCTCCCCCCACGCCAGGACACCCCGTCGGCTGAAGGCGGCCGCGCTGCTCGCCTCCGCCGTCTGCCTCGTCGCCGCGAGCGCCCCCGCCGCCCCGCTGGGGGTCGGCGACCGCCTCTTCCCGCACCTCGGCAACCCCGGATACGACGTGGCGTCGTACGACCTCTCCTTCACCTATCCCGGCTCCAACAGCGAGCCGCTCCAGGCCGTCACGACCATCGACGCCTGGACGACCACCTCCCTCGACCGCATCAACCTCGACTTCGCGCACGGCAAGGTCGAGTCGGTGGAGGTCGACGGGAAGCCCGCCACGTTCGCCGGCGCCGACGAGGACCTGGTGGTCACGCCCGAGGACGAGCTGCCCCGCGGCAGCTGGATGCGGATCACCGTGAAGCACACCAGCGACCCCGTGTCGTCCGACGACCGCGACGGCGGCTGGGTGCGCACCACGGACGGGCTCGCCATGGCCAACCAGGCCGACGCCGCCCACCTGGTCTTCCCCTGCAACGACCACCCCTCCGACAAGGCGATGTTCACCATCCGGGTCACCGCGCCCGACGGCTACACCGCCGTCGCCAACGGCCTGCCGACCGGCGTGGACCGGGCCGCCGGGGCGACCACCTGGACGTACCGCACCCAGCACCCGATGGCCACCGAACTCGCCCAGGTGTCCATCGGCCGCTCCACGGTGCTGCACCGCACGGGCCCGCACGGACTGCCGGTCCGCGACGTCGTGCCCACCAAGCATCGCGAGGCGCTCGAACCGTGGCTGGAGAAGACCCCGGACCAGATCGCCTGGATGGAGAGCAAGGTCGGCCGCTACCCCTTCGAGACGTACGGCCTGCTCATGGCCGACGCCGACACCGGCTTCGAACTCGAGACGCAGACGCTCTCTCTCTTCGAGAGAGAGCTCTTCACCGAGCCCGCGTACCCCAAGTGGTACGTCGAGTCGATCATGGTGCATGAGCTGGCCCACCAGTGGTTCGGCGACAGCGTCGCCCCGGCCGCGTGGTCCGACCTCTGGCTCAACGAGGGGCACGCCACCTGGTACGAGGCCCTGTACGCCGAGGAGAAGGCCGGCAGGACCATGGAGGCCCGGATGAAGGCGGCGTACGGCGCCTCCGACCGGTGGCGCGCGGCAGGCGGCCCGCCCGCCGCGCCCAAGGCTCCCGACCCCGGCCAGAAGATCAGCATCTTCCGGCCGAACGTCTACGACGGCGCCGCGCTCGCCCTGTACGCCCTGCGCCAGGAGATCGGCCGCGAGACCTTCGAGCGTCTGGAACGGGTCTGGGTGAGCCGGCATGCCGACGGCACGGCCACGACGGAGGATTTCGTGCGCCTGGCCTCGCAACTGTCCGGACGCGACCTCGGCGGCTTCTTCCAGGAGTGGCTGTACGGCGAGAAGACCCCGCCGATGCCGGGGCACCCCGAGTGGAAGTCCGTCGCACCGGGCAAATAAGGCGATGACGAGACGCCTCGTCCCGTGCGACCATCTTCCGGTCGGCGCGGCACGGGACACGGGAATCTCCCGGGGTACTCGTGCGTTGTGAAGGGTGACGCAGTCACCACCGCCGAATCGGCATCCCCAACGACGTAAGGACCCAATGACCTCCTCTTCATCCCCTTCCCAGGACACACAGCGCTTCGCGCACACATACCCCGACGGTCTTCGGGCCGATGCCCTGATGGAAGAGGACGTCGCCTGGAGCCACGAGATCGACGGAGAGCGGGACGGCGACCAGTTCGACCGCTCCGAGCGCGCGGCTCTGCGCCGCGTGGCGGGCCTCTCCACCGAACTCGAGGACGTCACCGAGGTCGAGTACCGCCAGCTCCGCCTGGAGCGGGTCGTACTCGTCGGCGTCTGGACCACGGGGACCGCGCAGGACGCGGACAACTCCCTCGCGGAGCTCGCCGCCCTCGCGGAGACCGCGGGCGCACTGGTGCTCGACGGCGTCATCCAGCGCCGCGACAAGCCCGACGCGGCCACCTACATCGGCTCCGGCAAGGCCACCGAACTGCGGGACATCGTCCTAGAGACGGGCGCTGACACTGTCATCTGCGACGGTGAGCTCAGCCCCGGCCAGCTCATCCATCTCGAAGACGTCGTCAAGGTCAAGGTCATCGACCGTACGGCCCTGATCCTCGACATCTTCGCCCAGCACGCCAAGTCCCGAGAGGGCAAGGCGCAGGTCGCGCTCGCGCAGATGCAGTACATGCTGCCGAGGCTCCGCGGCTGGGGTCAGTCGCTGTCCCGTCAGATGGGCGGCGGCAAGGGCGGCGGTCTCGCCACCCGTGGTCCCGGTGAGACCAAGATCGAGACGGACCGGCGTCGGATCCGCGAGAAGATGGCGAAGATGCGCCGGGAGATCGCGGAGATGAAGACCGGCCGCGAGATCAAGCGCCAGGAGCGCAAGCGCAACAAGGTGCCGTCCGTCGCCATCGCGGGCTACACCAACGCCGGAAAGTCCTCGCTGCTCAACCGTCTGACCGGTGCCGGCGTCCTGGTCGAGAACGCCCTGTTCGCGACCCTGGACCCGACCGTCCGGCGGGCCGAGACGCCCAGCGGGCGCCTGTACACGCTGGCGGACACCGTCGGCTTCGTGCGGCATCTGCCGCACCACCTGGTCGAGGCGTTCCGCTCCACCATGGAGGAGGTCGGCGAGTCCGACCTGATCCTCCACGTGGTGGACGGCTCGCACCCGAACCCGGAGGAGCAGCTGGCCGCCGTACGTGAGGTGATCACGGACGTGGGCGCCACGCGCGTGCCCGAGATCGTCGTGATCAACAAGGCCGACGCGGCGGACCCGCTGACGCTCCAGCGGCTGATGCGGATCGAGAAGCGCTCCATCGCGGTCTCGGCCCGTACCGGCCAGGGCATCGAGGAACTGCTCGCCCTCATCGACAACGAGCTGCCGCGGCCCTCGGTCGAGGTCGAGGCGCTCGTGCCGTACACGCTCGGCAAGCTGGTCGCGCGTGCCCACTCCGAGGGCGAGGTGATCTCCGAGGAGCACACCCCGGAGGGCACCCTGCTCAAGGTGCGGGTGCACGAGGAACTGGCGGCGGATCTCGCGCCGTACGTTCCGGCGCCGGTGGCGTAACCACGTACGCGGGAAGGCCCGCCCCTCGATGCGAGGGGCGGGCCTTCCCGTGCTTACCGGCGCTACTTGCCGCCGTACGTCTTGCTCATGTTCTGGTAGATCGCCTCGGCGGTCCGGCCCAGCTGCGGGCCCGCCAGCCAGGTGTTGTCGGCCGGGCCGATCGACGTGTTCGAGACCAGCTTGGTCTCACCGTCCACCACGCGGAACCAGCCGCCGCCGGACGAACCGCCGGTCATGGTGCAGCCGATGCGGTACATCGTCGGCAGCGTCGTGCTGAGCGAGAGGCGGCCCGGCTGGTCGATGCACTTGAACATCTTCAGCCCGTTGTACGGCGCCGCCTGCGGGTAGCCCCAGGCGCCCATCTTGGCGACCTCGGTCGCGGACGGGGCGGAGAAGTCGATGTCCAGCGCGGCGCCGACCGTCTCCTCAAGCGACTTGGCGCCGGACTCCGGCTTCACATGCAGCACCGAGTAGTCGTACGCTGCACCGTCGCCGCCGGTCTCCGAGCCGCCCGCGATCCACTCGTTCGACGTGGAGGCCCAGTCCGCCCACCACTGTCCGTACGGGGCGATCTGCGTGGCGTCGGAGTTGGTCAGCTGCGCCTCGGACTTGCCGTAGTCGTTGTAGGCCGGGACGAACATGATGTTGCGGTACCAGCCGCCGCCGCTGCCGGCGTGCACGCAGTGACCCGCTGTCCACACCAGGTTGGACTTGCCCGGGTGGTTCGCGTCCTTGACGACCGTGCCCGAACAGACGGCATGACCCTCGGGGGTGTCGAAGAAGATCTTGCCCACCGGGGCCGCGTTCTCGTGGTACGGCGTCTTCTCCGCGGACGCCTCGACGGGCAGCGGGTCCGGGTCGGTAACGCCCGTGTCGGCCGCCGCGTCCTTCGTCGAGTACGTCTTGTTGGCCTCCTTCGCGGACTTCATCCGCTCCGGCTTCCACAGACCGTCGATGACCGGGTTGACGAAGTCCTTGGCCTCACTGAGCCACTTGTCCTTGTCCCAGTTCTTCCAGCCTCCGTCCTTCCAGTCGTCGACGTCGATGCCGTGCTTCTTGAGCTTGTCGGCGATGTCGGCCGGGATCTGGATCTTGTCGTTGCCGCTGTCGGCCGCCTGGGAGGTGGTGGCCCCGGGCTTGTCGCTGGCCTCGTCCGAGCCGTTGCAGGCCGTCGCGGTCAGCGCCAGGGCGGCGACCAGGCCGGTGGCGGCGAGTGCGGTGCGGCGCCGCTGGGAAGACGTACTGGACGTACGTGTGGAACGCATGGTGCGGTGACCCCCGTTGGAACTGTCGTCGTGAAGCTGTTCTGGTACTGCTGTGTCATGCGCGCGTCATGGCGAGGGCGGGCTGCTGAGGTCCTCGGGCGCGCGACACCCCACTATGCCCGTGCAGTTGAGGGCGAACGGCGGCGGGGCGGTGAAGATTTCTTGGGCCCGCCCCGCCGCCGATCACATCACTGGCCGGCGAACTTCTCGCTGACCGAGTCGTACACACCCTTGGCCACGTCACCGAGGCGCGGTCCGGCCAGCCAGCCGGCCGTCACCGGGCCGATGGAGGTGTTGGACACCAGCGCCGGCTTGCCGTCGGAACCGGTCGCGACCCAGCCACCACCCGACGAACCGCCCGTCATCGTGCAGCCGATGCGGTACATCGTCGGGTCCGACGCGTTGAGCGACAGCCGCCCCGGCTTGTCCTGGCACTGGTACATCGTCTCGCCGTCGAACGGCGCCGCCGCCGGATAGCCCGTCGCCGTCATGCTCTGGATCTTCGCCGCCGCCGGGGCCTTGAAGTTCACCGGCAGCGCCGAACCGACGATCTCCTCCAGGGACTTGCCGGACCCGCCCTTCTCCGGGGTCACATGAATGACCGCGAAGTCGTACGAGGCACCGTCACCGCCCGTCGCACCGCCCTGCTCGATCCACTGGTCCGAGGTCTGCGCCCAGTCACCCCACCAGACACCGTACGGAGCGACCTCCTCCCGGGAAGCCTTCTCCAACTCCGCCGTCGACAGGGCGTCGTTGTTGTACGACGGCACGAACGCGATGTTGCGGTACCAGCCGCCCTTCTTGCCCGCGTGCACACAATGGCCCGCCGTCCACACCATGTTGGACTTCCCGGGGTGGGCCGGGTCCTGCACGACCGTCGCCGAGCAGACCATCGTGCCTTCGGGGGAGTCGAAGAACACCTTGCCCGCTTCGGGAACACTGTCGTGGTACGTAGCCGACACGGCCTTGGCGTCCACCGGCGCCGGTTCCGGGTCGGTCACGCCCTGGTCCCCGGAGATGTCACTGTCGTCGACCCCCTTGCCCTGCTCGGGGTCCTCGGCGTCCCGCATCCGGTCCGGATCCCACAGACCCTCGATGATCGGGTTGACGAAGTCCTGGGCCTCGCGCAGCCAGTCGTCCTTGCTCCAGTCCTTCCAGGCGCCGTCCTTCCACTTGTCGACATCGATCCCGTGCTCCTTGAGCCGGTCCTTGATGTCGTCCGGGATCGTGATCTTCCCGTCCGAGGAAGCCGAGGCCGAGGCGCTGCCACCGGCCTGGTCGTCGCCCGAATCGCACGCGGTGGCGGTGAGCGCGAGCGCCGACGCCAGGGCCACGGCGGCCAGCACGGGGGAGGTTCTGCGGCGCGCGCCCCTTTCCCGGCGGGCGGTGAACGACGGCCTTGTGGATCGCATGATCTGACTCCCCCTGAGGTGAACGAACTAGGTGCGGTGGCCATGAGCCCACGTCGAACGCGGCGTGATCGCACGCCGGTTGCATCTGATCCCGCGCCTGATCCCGCGTTTGTCCCGCGTCGATCCCGCGCTGATCCCGGTGTTCCCACGGCCTGTTGGAACGGCATCACACACTATGCGCTCGCTGTGGGGGACTTCCCACGGAACGGCAACGGTTCCGTCACGGCAAGGATCTTGAGGCAACCCGTAACCCGGTGCGGCGTCCGGGGTTGGTAGCGGTGGGGGGCCTGCTGTCCGGGTGCGGTCCCCTGTGCCCCTGGCGCGAGTTCGGCTCGGCCGGGGCGTCGGACCACAGCGGGAGGGCAGACAGACGTGGCCGAGGCTTCGTACGGCGGATGTGCGTCCGAGGGGAACCCACGACGCCAGTCGACAAGGGAGCCGACAGCGGCCCGCACCTACGCGGGTGCCCTGCCGATCGTGCCCGTGCGGGCCCGTGGGCTGACCGTCGAAGGGGCGGACGGGCGCCGCTACCTGGACTGCCTCTCCGGCGCCGGGACTCTGGCCCTCGGTCACAACCACCCCGTGGTGCTGGAGGCGATCCGCGAGGTCCTCGACTCCGGTGCCCCCCTTCATACCCTGGGCCTCGCGACCCCTGTCGAGGACGCTTTCCTCGCCGAGCTGTTTCGTGGCCTGCCGCCCGGTCTGGCCGACCACGCACGCGTGCGGTTCTGCGGCCCGGGCGACACGGATGCGGTGGAAGCGGCGCTCGGGCTTGTGCGGGAGGCGACGGGGCGGGCCGGGGGGCTTGCCTTTGCGGATGCCTGCGACGGGCTGTCCCACGCGGCCTTCACCGAGCCGGGTGAAGGCGACGTCGCCGGGGTGATTCTCGAGGTCGTCCAGGGCGAGGGGGGTGTGGTCCCGGCACCGGATGCCTGGCTGTGGCACATGCGGCAGCTCTCTGCCGACCGGTCCCTCCCACTCATCGTCGACGAGACCGAGACCGGAGTGGGCCGCACCGGCACCTTCTGGGCCGTGGAGCACAGCGGGATCACTCCCGACGTGATGGTGCTGTCCAAGGCCATCGGCGGCAGTCTGCCGCTCTCCGTCGTGGTCTACGGGGACACCCTCGACATCGCCGAACCCGGCGCCCCCGCAGGTGCGTTCCGCGGCAACCAACTCGCCATGGCCGCGGGAACGGCCACCCTCGCCCACGTCCGCCGACACCGCCTCGCGGAACGGGCCTCGGTCCTGGGCGCCCGGATGCTCGCTCGTCTCCGCTCCCTGCAAGGGCAGTTCGACTGCGTCGGGGATATCCGGGGGCGAGGGCTGATGCTGGGGGTGGAGCTGGTGGACCCGGAGGTCGAGGGTGGGATCGGTGCGAGTGGCGGCGAGGGTGGGATGGGTGCGAGTGGCGGTGTAGGTGGCGGAGGAGGAGAGGGCGCGGCCACTTGGGCGCTGCCCGGCGCCGACCGGGTAGTCACAGCGGCCCGTTTCGCCGAGGCACCATCCCCGACCGCAGCTCCTTCCGCCGCCGCGCCCGAACTTGCCGGCGCTGTCCAACGGGAGTGCCTGCGACGCGGCCTGATCGTCGAACTCGGCGGCTCACGGGCGAACGTCATCCGCCTCCTTCCGGCCCTGACCATCAGCGACGAGCAGGCGGAGGCGGTGCTCGACCGTCTGGCCGACGCGGTGGAGATCGCAGCCCGCGACCACGCCGCGCGCGGCGAGAGACAGCAATCGCAGCGGAGCGGACCGGACCGAGAACGGCCTCAGCAGCATCAGCCAGACCAACAGCATCAGCCAGACCAAGAGCATCAGCCGAACCATCCGACCCATCCGGGCCCGACGGCCCGCGTGGAGCCCGCCCCCCAACGGCACGGCGACCACGCCGCACGCGCGGGTTGAGCCCAGCGGACGGAGGCACCACAGCGCCCACCCTCGCGCCGCGTGTCCCGCATGGCATCCCTACCGCCGTAAGAACCAGCCCTTTCAAGAACCCCCACCTCCAGGAACCCGAACCCCGCATCACAGATCGCCGCACTCACGTACCTCTCCGCACCCCTTCCTGACCCGCTCACAAGGAACAGCCTTGAACACCACCCCGACCCCCGGCGCCCCCAGCCACTCGCCGTCATCAACCCACGGCACGACGGAAGCTCCCCGGCAGTCACAGTCGGTGCCGGGTTCCGGACCGACGGGGGAATCCGGTGGCCGTTCGCTAGAGCGGGTTCCGGAGCAGGGGCGAGGGCGGGATCGAGGCGGCGAGTGGGAAAGGGAAAGGGAACAGGGTCCCTCGGCACCCCGCCCGAACGCCGCCTGGCTGCGCGGCGACACGGTCGACCCTCTGGAACATCCCGACGCGCACATCGCCGCCGAGTCCGCAGCCGTCGAGAACCTCCTCCGCTGCTGGGTACGCGAGGCCGGCCTCCTCGCCCCCGTTCACGAAACCCTCCGCATCCCGCTCCCCGCCAGCGGCACCGCGCTGCTGGCCGCCGTCCACTACTGGTCCCCGACCGGCTGGCACCGCTTCGGCCCCGTGTATCTGGCCGACGTCCCTGAACCGTCCCCGCCCCTCGACGCCGTCACTCTCGCGGCACTCCTGGCCAGAGAGCCCTCAGGGGACAGCGCCCCCCAAGGGCCCGAGGATCCCGACGCCACAGCCTCGCCCTCGGCCCCCGCCACAGACGGAACCGACCTCGTCGCCCGCGTCGCCGACACCGTACGCCGCACCGCCACCTTCATCCGTGAGCGCAGGGAACGGCATTCGGACGAGCCCGACCTGTTCCTCGGCGCCGAACAGGCTCTTGTGCTCGGCCATCCTCTGCACCCCACACCGAAGAGCCGGGAGGGTCTGACCGACGCCGAAGCGCGTTTGTACTCACCCGAGTTGCACGGCTCCTTCCCTCTGCACTGGATCGCCGTCGCTCCCTCCCTCCTCGCCACCGACTCGGCCTGGACCGAGCGCGGGCGGCTCATTCCCGCGGCTCAACTCACCGCCCGCCTCGCCGGATCCGGCCTCCCGCTCCCCGAAGAGCACACGGCCCTGCCCTTGCACCCTTGGCAGTTGCGAGAGGTCCGGCACGACCCCGCGACCGCAGCTCTCTTCGACGTCGGCCTGCTCCGCGACCTCGGAGCGCACGGCGCCCCTTGGCACCCCACCTCCTCCGTACGCACCGTCCACCGGTCCGGCGCGCCTGCCATGCTCAAGCTGTCGCTCGGCCTGCGCATCACCAACTCCCGTCGTCAGAACCTCCGCAAAGAACTCCACCGCGGTGTCGAGGTCCACCGCCTGCTGCGCAGCGGACTGGCCGAGCAGTGGCGGGCGGCGCACCCCGGCTTCGACATCGTCCGCGATCCGGCCTGGCTGGCCGTCGACGGGCCGGACGGCAAGGCCGTGCCAGGGCTCGACGTGATGATCCGGCACAACCCGTTCACCGCCGCGGACGACGTTTCCTGCGTCGCCGGACTCGTCGCGCCGAGGCCCTCCCCGCGGCCGACCGGCGCCTGCGGCCCAACTGAGGACCAGTCGGCCGCGCGGTCGGCCATGCGGTCGGCCATGCGGTCTCGATTGGCCGAGGTCGTCACCCGCTTGGCCGGCCGGACCGGTCGTCCGCTGGGCGCCGTAGCCGCCGAGTGGTTCCTGCGCTATCTGGAGCAGGTCGTCCGACCGGTGCTGTGGTTCGACGCGGAGGCGGGTATCGCCCTGGAGGCACATCAGCAGAACACGCTGGTCCTGCTGGACGGTGACGGCTGGCCCGTCGGCGGCCGTTACCGGGACAACCAGGGCTACTACTTCCGTGAATCCCGGCGTGCGGACCTGGACGCCCGCCTTCCCGGCATCGGCGAGCACAGCGACACGTTCGTCTCCGACGAGGTCACCGACGAACGCTTCGCGTACTACCTCGCCATCAACAACGTGCTCGGACTCATCGGTGCCTTCGGTTCCCAACGCCTCGCCGACGAACGGCTGTTGCTGGCCGCCTTCCGACGCTTCCTGAGCGACCTCGCTTCCGGACCCGCTCGTCTGCGCACCTCGCTGCCCGCCCGCCTGCTGGACTCACCCGTCCTGCGTTGCAAGGCCAACCTGCTGACCCGGCTGCACGGTCTCGATGAACTCGTCGGCCCCGTCGACACCCAGTCCGTCTACACCACCATCACCAACCCCCTTCGCAGCTGATTGCTCATACCGGCCACCTGGCCACTCGGGCCGTACCCATCAGTCCGTTCAGTCCGGTCAGTCTCGTCATTTCTGTCATTTCTGTCCGTTCAGTCCCGAGGAACATGCCCCGACCCGTCTTCTGAGAGGAGCGTCGCCGTGCCTCCCACCGACGCGAGTGCCAACGCCGCCACTACCACCGATGCCGATGCCGATGGCTGTACCGCCCGTGTCCCTGCCGAGGTGCCCGGCACGGACTGTGAGGACACCCTTGACCTCCGCCTGCCCGACGAATTCCTCGCGCTCATCGCCAACGAGAGCCTCGGCGCCGCTGCGCAGCAGAGCGACGCAGCGAGCAGGACTCAGGCCGGCGTCGGCAACCCACTCCAGGCCGATGGGGTCGGCTCCGCCCGCGAGGACCTCCTGGACTCAGTCGCCGAATGGGGGCCGGTGGCCACACCTGTCGGTCTGTTCCACCTCGTACCTGTGCGGCCAGAGCAGGATCTTCCGCTCATCGGCGGCTGGATGAACGACCCCGCTGTCGCGAAGTACTGGGAGCTGGACGGGCCCCAGAACCGGGCAGAGGACCATGTGCGGACCCAGCTGGCCGGAGACGGGCGATGCGTGCCGTGTCTCGGAGTGCTGGACGGCGTGCCGATGAGCTACTGGGAGATCTACCGGGCCGACCTCGATCCCGTGGCCCGCCACTATCCCGCTCGACCTCATGACACCGGAATCCACCTCCTCATCGGCGCCGCCGCCGACCGTGGGCGAGGGCTCGGCAGCGCGTTGCTCAGAAGTGTCGCCGACCTCGCGCTCGACAAGCGGCCGGCCTGCGCGCGTGTCATTGCCGAACCCGACCTTCGCAACACTCCTTCCGTCTCCGCATTTCTGAGCGCCGGTTTCCGCTTCTCCGCCGAGATCGATCTGCCGGACAAACGGGCGGCCCTCATGATCCGCGACCGGTCCCTGCGCACTCTGATGTGACGCGATGCCATGCCAGGCCGTGTCAGCTCATTCCACGGGCAATCCAGCGCCGCATCACGTCCCACGCCGACTACGCCGCAGCGGCTCATGTCGTGTCACCTCATGTCCTGTCACGTCGCGTCACATCGTCATCACTTTTGGTACACCGCTCGGGCCGAACCGGTTCCCACTCCCGCCACACTCATTTCCAGCCGAGTGGATTTCGCCGAAACCAGGCATGCACCGACACAGTCGCCCGGTGTTGACCGCTGCCGACCGATCCCGACCCCCGCCGCCCCTGAGCGACCTCATCCGATCGCCGTACCGAACCCGTCGGGTCTTGATCCAACCCCTCGTCTCCCCCGTGACCACTCGTTTGTCAGTGCTGGGCCGTAGGGTTGTCGCGCTATGACGAAGCCCTCACTCCCCGAACTCCTGCATGCTGCCGTCACTGCCGTCGGCGGCACGGAGCGCCCCGGTCAGGTGACCATGGCCGAAGCCGTCGCCGAGGCGATCGACGACGGCTCCCATCTGCTGGTCCAGGCCGGCACCGGCACCGGAAAGTCGCTCGGCTATCTCGTGCCCGCGCTCGCGCACGGGGAGAGAGTCGTCGTCGCGACCGCCACCCTGGCCCTCCAGCGCCAGCTGGTGGAGCGGGACCTGCCGCGCACGGTGGACTCGTTGCATCCGCTGCTGCGCCGCCGTCCGGAGTTCGCAATGCTCAAGGGCAGATCGAACTACTTGTGTCTGCACCGCCTGCACGAAGGCGTGCCCCAGGACGAGGAGGAGGGCCTCTTCGACCAGTTCGAGGCGGCCGCCCCCACCAGCAAGCTGGGTCAGGACCTGCTGCGACTGCGTGACTGGTCGGACGAGACGGAGACCGGCGACCGCGACAATCTGACCCCTGGTGTCTCCGACCGGGCCTGGGCCCAGGTGTCGGTCTCCTCGCGAGAGTGCCTGGGGGCCACGAAGTGCGCCTACGGTGCCGAGTGCTTCGCCGAGAACGCCCGCGAGCGGGCCAAGCTCGCCGAGGTCGTCGTCACCAACCACGCGCTGCTCGCCATCGACGCCATCGAAGGCGCCCCGGTCCTCCCGCAGCACGAGGTGCTGATCGTCGACGAGGCGCACGAACTGGTGTCCCGGGTCACCGGAGTCGCCACCGGCGAGCTCACGCCCGGACAGGTCAACCGGGCGGTGCGGCGGGCGGCGAAACTCGTCAACGAGAAGGCCGCCGATCAGCTCCAGACCGCCGCCGAGGGCTTCGAGCGGCTGATGGAGCTCGCCCTTCCGGGCCGTCTGGAGGAGATCCCGGAGGATCTCGCCTACGCCCTCATGGCCCTGCGCGACGCGGCTCGGACCGTCATCTCCGCGATCGGTGCCACCCGCGACAAGTCCGTCCAGGACGAAGACGCTGTCCGCAAGCAGGCGCTGGCCTCGGTGGAGACCGTGCACGACGTGGCGGAGCGGATCACCAACGGCTCAGAGTGGGACGTCGTCTGGTACGAGCGCCATGACCGTTTCGGGGCGTCCCTGCGGGTGGCTCCCATGTCCGTGTCGGGCCTGCTGCGGGAGAAGCTCTTCGCGGACCGTTCCGTGGTCCTGACCTCGGCGACCCTGAAGCTGGGCGGTGACTTCAACGGAGTCGGCGCATCCCTGGGCCTTGCCCCGGAGGGCACCGAAGGCGATGACATCCCGCAATGGAAGGGCGTCGACGTCGGCTCGCCCTTCGACTATCCGAAGCAGGGCATCCTCTATGTCGCCAAGCACCTCGCGCGGCCCGCGCGCGACGGCGACCGCGCGGACATGCTGGACGAGCTGACCGAACTGATCCAGGCAGCCGGTGGCCGCACTCTGGGTCTGTTCTCCTCGATGCGGGCCGCGCAGCTCGCCGCGGAGGAACTGCGCTCCCGTATCCCCGAGTTCCCGATACTCCTCCAGGGCGAGGAGACTCTCGGTGAGCTGATCAAGAACTTCGCGGCCGACCCGAAGACGTGCCTCTTCGGCACGCTCTCGCTCTGGCAGGGCGTGGATGTCCCCGGCCCCAGCTGCCAGCTGGTCGTCATGGACAAGATTCCGTTCCCACGCCCCGACGACCCGCTGATGAGCGCCCGCCAGAAGGCGGTGGAGGACGCCGGCGGCAACGGCTTCATGGCAGTCGCCGCCACGCACGCGGCGCTGCTCATGGCTCAGGGCGCCGGCCGTCTTGTACGGGCGTCGGGGGACCGTGGTGTGGTGGCCGTACTCGATCAGCGGCTCGCGACCGCGCGGTACGGGAGCTATCTGAAGGCGTCCCTGCCGGACTTCTGGTTCACGACGGACCGCAACCAGGTCCGCAAGTCACTGGCCGCGATCGACACGGTGGCGAAGCAGTCGGAGGAGTGAACGGTGTGGGGTGCGGGGTGGACTGACCTGCACAGGCCAGCCCACCCCACGCCCAGGGCGCCCGCGAGCACCCGGACAGCACTGGGCCCCGGAACCGGCGCAGGGGTCCCGGGGCCCGGTCAGAGGGCGGACCTCGGTGGGTCCGCCCGCCGCACCGTCACACGCGGCGCAGCACCGCCACCACCTTGCCGAGGATCGTCGCGTCGTCGCCCGGGATCGGCTCGTACGCGGCGTTGTGCGGGAGGAGCCAGACATGGCCGTCCTCGCGCTTGAAGCGCTTGACGGTGGCCTCGCCGTCGAGCATGGCGGCGACGATGTCGCCGTTCTCGGCGACCGGCTGGCGGCGGACCGTGACCCAGTCGCCGTCGCAGATCGCGGCCTCGATCATCGAGTCACCGACCACCTTGAGGACGAACAGCTCACCGTCGCCCACGAGCTGGCGCGGGAGCGGGAAGACGTCCTCGACGGACTCCTCCGCGAGGATCGGGCCACCGGCGGCGATACGGCCGACGAGCGGGACGTACGACGCGGCGGGCTTGCCCGCGGTGTCCGTGGGCTGCACTGAGGCGGCCTGGTCGGAGCCGCGTACCTCGTACGCGCGCGGGCGGTGCGGGTCGCGGCGCAGGAAGCCCTTTCGCTCCAGTGCCATGAGCTGGTGTGCGACGGAGGACGTGCTGGAGAGGCCGACCGCCTGTCCGATCTCCCGCATGGACGGCGGGTAGCCGCGCCGCTGCACGGAGTCCCTGATGACCTCGATCACCCGGCGCTGCCGATCGGTGAGCCCAGAGCTGTCGGCCCGGATGCCTGGAGGTCGGCCCGGTAGGGAGCGCTTGTGCCCCTCGGGATTCACGGCTTCGTTCATCGCATGCACCGGCTCGAGTCGGCCCTGGGAGCGGTCCTGGGCAGTGATGGTGGCACTGTCTGCGGTGGTGGTCACGTCGGCCCCTCTCGATGGTCTCCCTGCTGGACAACGGTAGTTGCTTTCGAAAGGTTGCGCCAAACACACGTTCGAGTGAAAAAGTCTGATTCACCGGACGTGATCATGTGTCTGGGTGTATGGCTAACGCGGCGCCTGGCGGACAAAAGGGCCCTTTGTTGTACTGTTCACCGCCGGTGACGACCTTGCGGGCTGTTGACCCAGTCTGCCATCCGGCGTCCCGGCAACCGGGATCCGGCCCCCATCTACGCGGGAGTCCCACGCGCCCTCCGTGTGGCGACCACGGTATCTCCGCATGTGTCGCAGCGGTACGCCTGTGCACGGCCATGTCCCGCGTGGCGGCGCTGTCATGGGGCACATGCCAATACGGGCGCGACACGCGCGTACGGCGTGTTTCCGGTGACGATCCCTACATCTAGTGCTTGGATTGCTACAGCAGCCCAGAAGTTGTGGTCCCCCGGGTCTTCGGAGCCTCTGCGATCGCCTATGCTTGGGGCTGCTTCGAGGGGCCCATGGGGCTCAGCGAGGCTATTGAGTCTGCTGTGAGGAGGGTTGGGAGTTCATGCACTGCCCCTTCTGCAGGCACCCCGACAGCCGCGTCGTCGACAGTCGTACGACCGACGACGGCACGTCGATCCGCAGGCGCCGCCAGTGTCCGGACTGCTCCCGTCGTTTCACGACCGTGGAGACGTGTTCGCTCATGGTGGTCAAGCGATCCGGAGTCACCGAGCCTTTCAGTCGTACCAAGGTCATCAACGGTGTGCGCAAGGCATGCCAGGGGCGGCCTGTCACCGAGGACGCACTCGCCCAGCTCGGCCAGCGGGTCGAGGAGGCGGTGCGAGCTACCGGAAGCGCCGAGCTGACCACCCATGACGTGGGGCTGGCCATACTCGGCCCGTTGCAAGAGCTCGATCTGGTCGCCTATCTGCGATTCGCCTCCGTCTACCGGGCGTTCGACTCGCTCGACGACTTCGAGGCCGCGATCGCGGAGCTGAGGGAGGCGACGGGGCGTCCCGACGTGGACGCGGACGTGGGGAGCCAGGAAGACGACCGCGGGGCGGGAGAGACCGTATCGGTCCCCGAGCCCGCGGGTGCCGCCGACTGATCCGCGGCCCGGCCCGGTCGGAGACACCGGGGCGGCCGCACGGCGGCGATGAGGACCTGTTGCGGGCGGTAGTGAGTGGGTGCCCGCAATACCAGACAGAACACCGTGCCACGGGAACATCGGGGCACTTCAGGGCGTTTTCGCCCGTACAGGGAGGCGGCATGACAGAGACGGCGAGCGGTCCGGCACGAGGTTCCCGAGCCAAGGGTGCCAAGGCCACCAAGGGACTGCGTATCGAGCGCATCCACACCACCCCCGGCGTGCACCCGTACGACGAGGTCCAGTGGGAGCGTCGTGACGTCGTCATGACCAACTGGCGCGACGGCTCGGTCAACTTCGAGCAGCGTGGCGTCGAGTTCCCCGACTTCTGGTCGGTGAACGCGGTCAACATCGTCACCAGCAAGTACTTCCGGGGTGCCGTCGGCACCCCGCAGCGCGAGACCGGCCTCAGGCAGCTGATCGACCGCATCGTGAAGACGTACCGGAAGGCCGGCGAGGACTACAAGTACTTCGCCTCGCCCGCCGACGCCGAGATCTTCGAGCACGAGCTGGCGTACGCCCTCCTGCACCAGATCTTCAGCTTCAACAGCCCCGTCTGGTTCAACGTCGGTACGCCCCAGCCGCAGCAGGTGTCCGCCTGCTTCATCCTGGCCGTCGACGACTCCATGGAGTCGATCCTCGACTGGTACAAGGAAGAGGGCATGATCTTCAAGGGCGGCTCCGGTGCCGGCCTGAACCTCTCCCGGATCCGCTCCTCCAAGGAACTGCTGTCCTCCGGCGGCAACGCCTCGGGTCCCGTCTCCTTCATGCGCGGCGCCGACGCCTCCGCGGGCACCATCAAGTCCGGTGGCGCCACCCGCCGCGCGGCCAAGATGGTCATCCTCGACGTCGACCACCCCGACATCGAGGACTTCATCGAGACCAAGGTGAAGGAAGAGGAGAAGATCCGCGCCCTGCGTGACGCGGGCTTCGACATGGACCTGGGCGGCGACGACATCACGTCCGTCCAGTACCAGAACGCCAACAACTCGGTCCGTGTGAACGACGAGTTCATGAAGGCCGTCGAGCAGGGTGGCAAGTTCGGCCTCCGCGCGCGGATGACCGGTGAGGTCATCGAAGAGGTCGACGCCAAGTCCCTGTTCCGCAAGATGGCCGAGGCCGCGTGGGCGTGCGCCGACCCGGGCATCCAGTACGACGACACCATCAACCACTGGCACACGTGCCCGGAGTCCGGCCGTATCAACGGCTCGAACCCGTGCAGCGAGTACATGCACCTGGACAACACGTCCTGCAACCTCGCCTCGCTGAACCTGATGAAGTTCCTCAAGGACGACGGCAAGGGCCGCCAGTCCTTCGAGGTCGAGCGCTTCGCCCAGGTCGTCGAGCTCGTCATCACCGCGATGGACATCTCCATCTGCTTCGCGGACTTCCCGACGCAGAAGATCGGCGAGAACACGCGCGCGTTCCGCCAGCTCGGCATCGGCTACGCCAACCTCGGCGCCCTGCTGATGGCGACCGGCCACGCGTACGACTCGGACGGCGGCCGCGCCCTCGCCGGCTCCATCACCTCCCTGATGACCGGCACGTCGTACAAGCGTTCCGCCGAACTCGCCTCGGTCGTCGGCGCGTACGACGGCTACGCCCGCAACGCACAGCCGCACCTGCGGGTCATGAAGCAGCACGCGGACGAGAACACCAAGGCCGTCCGCATGGACGACCTGGACACGCCGATCTGGGCCGCCGCCACGGAGGCCTGGCAGGACGTGCTGCGTCTCGGTGAGAAGAACGGTTTCCGTAACGCCCAGGCGTCGGTCATCGCCCCGACCGGCACCATCGGTCTCGCGATGTCCTGCGACACCACCGGCCTTGAGCCCGACCTCGCGCTGGTCAAGTTCAAGAAGCTGGTCGGCGGCGGCTCGATGCAGATCGTCAACGGCACCGTCCCGCAGGCCCTGCGCCGCCTGGGCTACCAGGAGGAGCAGATCGAGGCGATCGTCGCCCACATCGCCGAGAACGGCAATGTCGTCGACGCCCCCGGCCTCAAGCACGAGCACTACGAGGTCTTCGACTGCGCCATGGGCGAGCGCTCCATCTCCGCGATGGGCCACGTCCGCATGATGGCCGCGATCCAGCCCTGGATCTCCGGCGCGCTCTCCAAGACGGTCAACCTGCCGGAGACGGCGACCGTCGAGGACGTCGAAGAGGTCTACTTCGAGGCCTGGAAGATGGGCGTCAAGGCGCTCGCCATCTACCGCGACAACTGCAAGGTCGGTCAGCCCCTCTCCGCCAAGACCAAGGAGAAGGAGAAGACCGAGGTCACCGAGAAGGCCGAGGCGGAGATCCGCAAGGCCGTCGAGAAGGTCGTCGAGTACCGTCCGGTCCGCAAGCGCCTCCCCAAGGGCCGCCCCGGTATCACGACCTCCTTCACGGTGGGCGGCGCCGAGGGCTACATGACCGCCAACTCCTACCCGGACGACGGTCTCGGCGAGGTCTTCCTGAAGATGTCCAAGCAGGGCTCCACCCTCGCGGGCATGATGGATGCCTTCTCCATCGCCGTCTCGGTCGGCCTCCAGTACGGCGTGCCGCTGGAGACGTACGTCTCGAAGTTCACGAACATGCGCTTCGAGCCGGCGGGCATGACGGACGACCCCGATGTCCGGATGGCGCAGTCGATCGTCGACTACATCTTCCGTCGTCTGGCGCTCGACTTCCTGCCCTTCGAGACGCGTTCCGCGCTCGGTATCCACTCCGCGGACGAGCGTCAGCGCCACCTGGAGACCGGCTCGTACGAGCCTTCGGAGGACGAGGTCGACGTCGAGGGGCTGGCCCAGTCGGCGCCGCGCGCCCAGGAGCTCAAGGCCGTCGTCACCCCCAAGGCCGAGGTCGAGGCGGCCAAGCCCGCTCCGAAGCAGGCCCACACCAGCGCCGAGCTGGTGGAGATGCAGCTGGGCATCCAGGCCGACGCCCCGCTCTGCTTCTCCTGCGGTACGAAGATGCAGCGGGCCGGTTCCTGCTACATCTGCGAGGGTTGCGGTTCGACCAGCGGTTGCAGCTGACCGCGCGTCTGAGTGATCTGTGAGGCGGTGGGGCCGTTCCGGCTCCACCGCCTCTTGCTTGCCCTTGTGCGCCGAGCGCGGTCAGGACCGGTGCGCCGTCCCCATGACTCGGGTGAACTCCGCCGGGTCGTCCTCGAAGCCGTGGATGCCGGGACGGAACTCCCAGGTGCCGTCGTCGTCCCGGACGAACTCCGCGACGGTCGCCGCCGTGGACCCGAGGACGCTGCCGAAGTCGTCCTCGGTCAGGACCGTGTAGCCCTCGCGTATGCGCAGCGCCGGATTGGCCACGCCGACGAACGTGCGCTCCTCGGAGCGCTGCTGGATGACGATACCGACGACCACGCGCGCGTAGCGGCTGTCGAGCCGGTCGAGTTCCAGCGTCATGACCTCGTCCCAGCCGAAGCCCTTGCCGTCCTTGCTGTCCCGGTTGAGATACATGGTGCCGTCGGGGGAGCGGCTGTCGAAGTGCACGACGTAGGCGGGATCGCCGTAGGGTTCGCCGGCCAGGTAGGGCGCGGCCACGATGTCGAGATCGGTGGCCGCCTGGTTCACGGGACTCGGATCCCACTTCAGCGCGACTTCGACCTTGCGGATCCCCTTGTTGAGGCCGTTCACCAGGCTTCCCCTTCCCCGTGGTCCACGGCCCGAACTGCCATGAGGTCAGGGCCGGTTGTCCATCCTGCCACGCGCGCGGTGTCCTCCGGGGAAGAGATCTCTGCCGGAGCGTGACCGACGCCACGCTGCGTGGCCTTACGATGGCGCGGTGCTGGTCAAGTGGATTCGCTGCACCGTGGTGGACCGCCGCGGCTTCGAGCGGGGGCAGCGAAAGTGGGCGGGGCTACTCGGTGAGCCGGGGTTTCGGGGACAGGGCGGAGGCTGGAGCCGGGGGCGGACCGGAGTGGCGCACATCTTCTCCTTCTGGGAGAGCCGTTCGTTCTACGACTCCTTCATGGCCCGTTCCCATGATCGTCTGGCGTCCGCGCAGTCGGGCACGTTCAAGGACGCGCAGGTCAGGCTGTTCGACTATCGCTTCGACGTGAAGACCGGCTTCGAGCCGCGCTTCACCGACGCCGACCTGGTGCGCGTCGCGCACTGCCGGGTCCACGAGGAACGTGCCGAGCACTTCACGCTGATGCAGGAGAAGGTCTGGAACCCGGCGATGGCCGGCTCGCCCGGCATGATCCGCGGTCTGTTCGGCGAGGCGCCGGGGCATGAGTTCCTCGTCCTGTCGATGTGGCAGTCGGCCGCCGAGCACGGCAAGTACCGCACGGAACGGGTCGAGCGACTCGCCCTGCGGGCCCAGATCGAGGCGGACGTGGCCGCACTCACGGGGGACATCGTGGAGCTCGAGCCGACCTGGACGGTTTGACATCCGTACAGGTGCTGTTCGTGAGGCCTGTGGTGCAGAAAATGTGTGACCTACGCCGTATGGAGGCCGTACGGGTGCTCGACGGGCCGTCACCCGATCTAGGGTCTTGGCATGGCACGACCACGGCGCATCGTCCTTGTCCGGCACGGCGAGTCAACGGGCAATGTTGATGACACCGTGTACGAGCGCGAGCCGGACCACGCCCTGGCGCTGACCGAGCAGGGCTGGCAGCAGGCGGAGGAGACGGGCAAACGGCTGCGCGAGGTCTTCGGCCGCGAGCGCGTCAGCGTCTACGTGTCGCCGTACCGCCGCACCCACGAGACCTTCCGCGCCTTCCATCTCGACCCCGAGCAGGTACGCGTGCGCGAGGAGCCTCGGCTGCGCGAGCAGGACTGGGGGAACTGGCAGGACCGCGACGACGTACGGCTGCAGAAGGCCTACCGGGACGCGTACGGCCACTTCTTCTACCGCTTCGCCCAGGGTGAGTCCGGTGCCGATGTCTACGACCGGGTCGGTGGCTTCCTGGAGAGCCTGTTCCGCAGTTTCGAGGCGCCCGACCACCCGCCCAACGTGCTGCTGGTGACTCACGGGCTCGCCATGCGGCTGTTCTGCATGCGCTGGTTCCACTGGAGCGTCGCGGAATTCGAGTCGCTGTCGAATCCCGGGAACGCGGAGATGCGGATGCTCGTTCTCGGTGACGACGGCCGGTACGCCCTTGACCGGCCCTTCGACCGCTGGCGAGATCCGGAACCGTACGGGATCACCGGATAGAGTGGCAGAGCGATGACCGCTGATTCCTCTCCCGACGGGCGCCTGGACCGCGCCCTGTCCAGCCTGCGCGGACTCGCGGTGGGGGACGCGCTCGGTTCCCAGTTCTTCGTGCCGGTGAACTACCCGCTGCTCAAGCGCCGCGAGCTGCCGTCCGAGCCCTGGCAGTGGACGGACGACACCGAGATGGCGTGCTCCGTGGTGGCCGTGCTGGCCGCCCACCATCGCATCGACCAGGACGCGCTGGCCCAGTCCTTCGCTCACCATCACGACTTCGACCGCGGCTACGGTCCTGCGGTCAACCGCCTGCTGCGGCTGGTCCGCGAGGGCGGCGACTGGCGCGAACTCGCCGCCGGACTGTTCAACGGACAGGGGTCCTGGGGCAACGGCGCCGCGATGCGGATCGCCCCGCTAGGTGCCTGGTACGCGGACGACCCGGAGCAGGCGACGCATCAGGCGGAGATCTCCGCCTACCCCACACACCAGCACCGTGAGGCCGTGGTCGGGGCCATGGCGGTCGCCGCTGCGGCCTCACTGGTCGCGGCTCCCGGCGGCCCGCCGAGCGCCGAGGAACTCCTCGACGGTGTCATCGCGCTCGTCCCGAAGAGCGCCGTCGGAGCGGGCCTGCGCAGGGCCAGGGACATGCTCGACTACGGCGACGCGAGCACCGTCGCGGCCGTGCTGGGCTGCGGACGGCGTACGACGGCTCATGACACGGTGCCGTTCGCGATCTGGTCGGCCGCCCGGTCCCTCGGTGACTACGAGGAGGCGTTCTGGTCGACCGCTCAGGTGGGCGGCGATGTGGACACGAACTGCGCCATCGTGGGCGGCATCATCGCCTCCGGAAAGGCGGGCACGCCTCCTGCGGAGTGGGCGAGACGGACCGAGGCGCTTCCGGAGTGGCTGACGACGGTCGGCTGAACCGGCGCCTCAGCGGCTTCCGGTCCCCAGCCTCAGGCGGCTGGGTGATCAGCTGCGTGATCGCCTCCTGCACGTGAAACTCTCCGTGTCGGACGGGAACTCTGCGTAATCATCCAGGCGTTGTCGTGGTGTCCGCTGTGTGATCCATGGGGACCGCGACAGGTGCGGCCAGATGACGTACAAGCGGCGGAGGGGGTGCCATGTACGGGGTGTGGGTTCTGCTGGGTCTGTCGGCCCTCGCAGCGTGGATGACCGGACCGGTGTCCTCGCCGTCCGTCCCGGGGGCGAGGTTCCCGTCCGGCCATCCACGGCTCTGCGTGAGCCCGCTCCGGTCAGCCGAGGCCGGGGCCCGCCGTGCCCGCGAGCGCCTCCAGGTCGCTCTTGCGGACCCGGATGACCAGCCAGGCGGTGATCAGGGCGAGTACCGCCATCGAGGCCGCCGCGACGAATCCGGTGGAGATGCCCTGGGCGAGCACCTCGTGCCCCCAAGGCGCCGGCAACTGATGGGTCTTGGCGAACTCGGCCTTCTGTTCCGCCGTGCCGTCGGCCATGAACTGCGGCAGTTGCTTCTCCGCCTCGTCCTTGCTGGCCGAGCCGAACACGGTCGTCAGGATGGACAGGCCCAGCGACCCGCCCACCTGCTGCGTGGCGTTGAGCAGTCCGGACGCCGCGCCCGCCTCGTGCTGGGCGACACCGGAGACCGCGGTGATCGTCAGCGTCACGAAGTTCAGGCCCATGCCGAAGCCGAAGACCAGCATCGGACCGAGGATGCCGCCGACGTACGAACTGTCGGAGCTGAGCAGGGTCTGCCAGAACAGACCGAGCACTGCGAGAGCCGAGCCCGCGAGCATGAAGGGCTTGGGGCCGAGCACCGGCAGGAACCGCTGCGACAGCCCCGCCCCGAGGGCGATCACCACCGTCACGGGCAGGAAGGCGAGGCCCGCCTCGATCGGGGTGTAGTCCAGCACGTTCTGCACGAACAGCACGATGTAGAAGAACATGCCGAACATCGCGGCGGCCAGACTCAGCATGATCACGTACGTGCCCGAGCGGTTGCGGTCGGCGAACATCCTCAGCGGGGTGATCGGCTCCTTCGCGCGGCTCTCGATGAACGCGAAGGACAACAGCAGGACGACCGCGGCGGCGAAGGACCCGATCGTCAGACTGTCCCGCCAGCCCTCGTCCGCCGCCCGGATGAAGCCGTAGACGAGGGAGGCCATGCCCGCCGTCGAGGTCAGCGCCCCCGCTATGTCGAAGCGGCCGGTGTGCCGTTCGGACTCGCTGATGTACAACGGGGTGAGGACGGCGATCAGGACACCGATCGGCACGTTGACGAAGAGCACCCACCGCCAGTCCAACCATTCGGTGAGCATGCCGCCCGCGAGCAGGCCGATGGCGCCGCCGCCCGCCGAGACCGCGGCGAAGACTCCGAAGGCCCGGTTCCGCTCCGGGCCTTCGGGGAAGGTGGTGGTGATGAGGGCCAGCGAGGTGGGCGACGCGATCGCGCCTCCCACTCCCTGCAGGACGCGCGCCGCGAGCAACTGCCAGGGTTCCTGGGCGAGTCCGCCGAGCAGCGAGGCGAGGGTGAACAGCAGGATGCCGGCGGTGAACACCCGCCGCCGACCGAGGATGTCACCTGCGCGGCCGCCCAGGAGCAGCAGTCCGCCGAAGGTGAGCGTGTAACTGCTGACGACCCAGGTGAGGTCGGTGGTGCTGAACTTCAGAGCGTCTTGAATGTGCGGGAGCGCGATGTTCACAATTGTCGCGTCGAGTACCACCATGAGTTGGCAGGCCGCGATGACGGTGAGCGCGAGGCCGGGACGTCCCTCCCGGCGGGCCGCACCTGGCTTCTGATCCTTGATCAACTGAGAGGTTGTCACTATGGGTCCCCCACAAGTGCGTTAGTGAACGCTCGCGTTCACTGTCGCGTCCACGGTAGTGAGTCCTCCATAGTGAACGCAAGCGTTCACTTAGATTGTGGTCGTGTGGCGTGTTCCCCCGATGTCGCCGCGCGCCTTCCCGCTCGCCTCGAACCCCCCGCTCCCCCTGCTCGCTGGAGAAACTCAGATGGTTACCTCGCGCTGGACGGCCGCCCCCGCTCAGGCGTCCTCCCTCCGTCGGCGCGGCGCCGTGCTCGAACGCGCGATCCTCGACGCCGCACTGGACCAGCTCAGTACCGTCGGCTGGAAGGGCCTCACGATGGAGGGCGTCGCCGCGGGCGCACAGACCGGCAAGGCCGCGGTGTACCGGCGGTGGCCCTCCAAGGAGGATCTCGTCGCGGACGCGCTCAAGGCGGGACTGCCCCTGATCGACGAGGCGCCCGACCTGGGCGGGCTGCGCGAGGACCTTCTCGCACTCTGCCGGCAGGCGCGCGACGCGATGTACTCCCGCCCGGGCTTCGCCCTTCGCGCAGTGATTCACGAATGCGATGACGCACAGGTGGAGCGCTTTCATGGCGTGATCTTCGGAGGGGTTGTCGAGCCGACGCTCAGACTGCTCGGCGAGGTCATCACCCGTGGAATCGAGCGGGGAGAGGTCCGTGACGACGCCGCGAACAGCTATGTCTTCGACGCCATGCCGGCCATGATGATGTACCGCTCCAAGATAAGCGGAAGCGAATGGAGCGATCAGGAGCTGCAGGAGATGATCGACCAGTTCATGGTCCCCCTACTGCGGCCGAGCGGCGACTGAGAGGGCTTCGCCCCGGCCGTGACGCCACTCGGGAAGCCGGGGTGTCGCCGGGTGATCCAGGCGGCGTAGGCTAAGGGCGCCATGCCGTACGAACCACCCGCACACACCGTCGAGCGCTCCCTCCGCGCCACGACCGGAGCGAAGGTCATTGCCGGTGTCGACGAGGTGGGGCGCGGTGCGTGGGCCGGCCCCGTCACCGTCTGCGCGGCGATCACCGGACTGCGCCGACCCCCCGAAGGCCTCACCGACTCCAAGCTGCTCACCGTCAAACGGCGCGCCGTACTGGACGAGGAACTCCGGAAGTGGGTGACGTCGTACGCCCTGGGGCACGCCTCCCCGGAGGAGATCGACGAACTGGGCATGACCGCCGCCCTGCGACTGGCGGCGGTCCGCGCTCTGGAGGCCTTGCCGGTGCGTCCCGAGGCGGTGATCCTCGACGGCAAGCACGACTATCTCGGCGTGCCGTGGAGGGTCCGTACGGTGATCAAGGGCGACCAGTCGTGCGTGGCGGTCGCGGCTGCCTCGGTGATCGCCAAGGTCCACCGCGACAAAATGATGGCCGAACTGGGCATCGACCATGCAGACTTCGGTTTTGCGGCCAATGCCGGGTATCCGTCACCCGTGCACAAGGCCGCGCTGGAGGAGCGGGGACCCACCCCGCACCACCGGCTGTCGTGGGCGTATCTTGATGCGCTGCCCCAGTGGCGGCACCTCAAGAAGGTCCGCAACTGGGCGGACGGACGCGTTCCGGAGATCGAGGGCCAGCTCGGCTTCGACTTCTGACCGTTCCGCTCGCACTTATGTGCCACCCGCCGACGCGAGCCGCACCAATGTTTGATAAAAGTCAGCTCATGCCTCTCCTTCCCGAGGAGCCTCAGATTCACGAGAGTGCCCAGGGTCCCCGCGCCACTTCGGCCACTGGCCGCACCGCGCCGACCCCCCGTCCCGTACCCGGCCCCAGGCCCGCGGCGCACCCGCGTCCCGGCCGCCCCGGCCCCCTGCGGCCCACGCCTCCGGTGCAGCGCGCACCGCACGACGTGGCCGCCAAGCCCGGACCTTCGGGCCCGGCGCCCAGCGCCGCCGCCCCGGCTCCGGCGACCCCGCAGCTCCAGCTGATCCCGGCCTCCGCCGACGGCGCGCTCGACGCCGCCGAGGAAGCCGTGGACCTGCTCCTGGAGTCGGGCCGTGCCCCTGGCGACGTGCTGGTGGTCACCACCGGCGAGCAGCACCCGTGGGCCACCCACGAGCTGTCCTTCGGCGAAGCCTCCTACTGGGCTCAGCACGACGCGGGTGACGACGTCTTCTACGTGCATGCCGACGCCGCGGGCCGAGCCGTCACGCGCCCGGTCGTCGTGGTGGCCGTCAACGGCGGTTCCGACGCCGTCGCCGCCACCGTTCTGCCCCTGGCTCACAGCCGGGCCGGCGCCCTGCTGATCGTCTGCGGCGACCCGCAGCAGATCAACGCGGTGCTGGGCGCGGGCGTCTGAGCCCGTTCCGGTACGTCCGGGGGGACAC
Source organism: Streptomyces sp. NPDC051913 (assembly GCF_044593635.1). Classification (NCBI taxonomy): domain Bacteria; kingdom Bacillati; phylum Actinomycetota; class Actinomycetes; order Kitasatosporales; family Streptomycetaceae; genus Streptomyces; species Streptomyces sp. NPDC051913. The sequence goes on from NZ_JBIUCI010000002.1 coordinate 86,548, forward strand.
CGGGGTGACGAAGGAGCCGCCGCGGCGGCTCCAGCACGGTGGGGGGTTTGTCGTGCGCGGACGCTGGCGGCGGTCCGTGCGCGTGCCCTCGCCCAGGTGTGCTCCGGCCCGCCCTCTGCTGCCGTGATGGGCTGCGGGCCAGGGTAGTCCCGCCGTGGGCCGGGGGAGTCCCGCCGTGAGCACGGTGGCCGGATGCCTGCTCGGCGAGCGTGAGTTCTCTTGCGTGCCGCCCGACTTTCACGTCGTAGAACCGCACGCCCCGTCGCCCACGCCGTACGACTTCGCCGTACGGCGGACGCGGGGGCTTCGGCAGCAGTGTTGGCCCGGCTCGGTCCGGCCGGTGTCCCGGAAGGCGCCTTGAGGCACCCTCCGGAGTCTCAGCGGGCCGCCGCGCGGCGCAGTACCTCTGACGCAGCACCGCCGGTGCGGGGCAGCGGGGGCGGTGCCTCGGACAGGGCGAAGGGTTCCGGTGCCGACGTGGAGTTGGGGCGGCGACCGCCGCGACCCTCGCCGAGGACCTGCCAGCCGTCACGGGTCAGCGTGATGTAGGCGCCGCAACGCAGTCCGTGCAGCGTGCACGCGTCGCGCAGTCCCCACATCCACGCGCCGTCCTCCTCCGTCCAACGCGCGTCGCCGTCACGGCAGTACAGCAGCACCGCCGTGCGTACCGGTGTGCGGCGGCGCAGGTCGTGCGGGATGACCCGGCGCAGTTGCGAGAGCAGCGCGTTGCGGAACATCCACCCGTCGGCCGGTGCCGGGCGGCGGGTGAACGACGCGCTCGCGCTGAGCCGTTCGTCCGGATCGAGGACGGCCACGATCGCCGTCGCGGTCGTCGGACGGTGCCGGGAGTGCAGTCCGCTGACGACCTCGCGGGGATTGCGCAGCAGGGGAATCCCGGCTGCGGCCCACTCCGCGGGTTCGAGCAGACGGGTCAGCGGGTTGGATGCGGCGGACAGGTCGGCAGACGTCGACGTGGATGCCGCCGAGGACGGAGCGAATCCGAAGGTCACGGTCCTCCCTTCGGCTACGCGCCCACACTGCGGGCGGGGTCGGATTCGGGGGAGCGCACACCGCAGCAGAGCCCTACCGGACCACGGACGAGCCGTGCGGGGAGCGGAGTTCAATTCTTCCTGTCGAACTTGGATGCGGCAACGAGCAATTGGGGCCACCGACCGGTATATGGCGGTGTGTGGTTTATATCCCTACCCGCTGTTTAGCCGTGCGACGCCAGATACGCGCGCGGGCCTGACGGACAGGATGCCTGGTGTCACGCCGTGTGAAGTGGCCGATTGTCAGTGCCATCGGGTTGCATGGAGACATGGACAACCTGGAGCTCCGCGCCGAAGCCGATGCCGTTCTCGCCGAGCTGGTCGGGGCCCCGGAGGGCTCCGCGCGATTGCGCGAGGACCAGTGGCAGGCGGTGGCGGCGCTGGTGGAGGACCGCCGACGCGCGCTGGTCGTGCAGCGCACGGGCTGGGGCAAGTCCGCGGTGTACTTCGTGGCCACCGCGCTGCTGCGCCGACGGGGAGCCGGTCCGACGGTGATCGTCTCGCCGCTCCTGGCGCTGATGCGCAACCAGGTCGAGTCGGCGGCGCGGGCCGGCATTCGGGCGCGCACCATCAACTCGGCCAACCCCGAGGAGTGGGACACCAGCCACGAGGAGGTGGAGCGGGGAGAGACCGACGTGCTCCTGGTCAGTCCCGAACGTCTCAACTCCGTCGACTTCCGCGACCAGTTGCTGCCCAAGCTGGCGGCCACGACCGGTCTGCTCGTGGTCGACGAGGCGCACTGCATCTCCGACTGGGGGCACGACTTCCGACCGGACTACCGACGCCTGCGGGCGATGCTCACCGAGCTCGCTCCCGGAGTTCCGGTCCTGGCGACCACCGCGACCGCCAACGCGCGGGTCACGGCGGACGTGGCCGAACAGCTCGGCACCGGCGCCGGAGAAGCGCTGGTGCTGCGCGGCCCGCTGGAGCGCGAGAGCCTGCGCCTCGGCGTCGTCCAATTGCCTGACGCCGCACACCGACTCGCCTGGCTCGCCGAGCATCTGGACGAGCTGCCGGGCTCCGGAATCATCTACACGCTGACGGTCGCCGCCGCAGAGGAGGCCACCGCCCATCTGCGGCAGCGCGGTCACCAGGTCGCCTCCTACACGGGGCGCACAGAGAACGCCGACCGCCTCCAGGCCGAGACCGACCTGCTCGCGAACCGGGTCAAGGCACTGGTCGCGACCTCGGCACTCGGCATGGGTTTCGACAAGCCTGACCTGGGCTTCGTCATCCATCTCGGCTCACCGTCCTCGCCCATCGCCTACTACCAGCAGGTCGGCCGCGCGGGACGGGGCGTGGCACACGCGGATGTGCTGCTGCTGCCGGGCAAGGAGGACGAGGCCATCTGGCGCTACTTCGCGGACACCGCCTTCCCGCCCGAGGCTCAGGTCCGCCAGACCCTCGCGGCACTGGCCGACGCGGGCCGGCCGCTCTCCGTGCCCGCCCTGGAGGCTGTCGTGGACCTCAGGCGCACCCGCCTGGAGACCATGCTCAAGGTCCTCGACGTGGACGGGGCCGTCAAGCGGGTCAAGGGCGGCTGGATCGCCACCGGCCAGGAATGGGTCTACGACGCCGAGCGGTACGCCTGGGTGGCACGGCAGCGCGCGGCCGAGCAGCAGGCCATGCGCGACTACGTGAGCACGACCGGATGCCGGATGGAGTTCCTGCGCCGCCAGCTCGACGACGAGGGAGCGGCCCCGTGCGGCCGTTGCGACAACTGCGCGGGGCCCTGGGCCGACACCTCCGTCTCGGCGGAGACGCTGACCGCAGCGACGAAGGAACTGGACCGCCCGGGCGTCGAGGTCGAACCACGCCGGATGTGGCCGACGGGAATGCCCGCGCTGGGTATCGACCTCAAGGGCCGTATCCCGACCAAGGAGCAGTGCTCCACCGGGCGCGCGCTGGGGAGACTCTCCGACATCGGCTGGGGCAACCGCCTGCGTCCGCTGCTGGCCGAGGGTGCTCCCGACGGTCCGGTCCCCGACGACGTGCTACGGGCGGCGGTGTCGGTCCTCGCCGACTGGGCGCGCTCGCCGGGCGGTTGGGCATCGAACACGCCGGATGCGGCGCCCCGGCCGGTGGGCGTCGTCGCCGTACCGTCCCTCGCCCGTCCCCAGCTCGTGGGTTCCCTCGCCGAGGGCATCGCCGGCATTGGCCGGCTCCCGCTGCTGGGCACCCTGACGTACACGGGCCCGGGCGGCGCGCACGCGGCGCGTCGCAGCAACTCCGCCCAGCGGCTCAGGGCGCTGTCCGGCAGCTTCGGAGTCTCCGACGAGCTCGCCGAAGCGCTGGCTCGCACTCCCGGCCCTGTCCTGCTCGTGGACGACTACACCGACTCCGGCTGGACGCTGGCCGTCGCTGCGCGTCTGCTGCTGCGGGCGGGGAGCGAGCAGGTGCTCCCGCTGGTGCTTGCGGCGGCGGGCTGAGCGGTGCGGCGCGTGGCGGGAACTGAATTGACGTGTCCGCGGCCGGAGTTATCCACAGGCCGGAGCGGGATTTCGCGATGCGCGAGATCGTCAGGGCATGACGAATCACAGCGAAACGACTGGATCCCCCGAACGCTCTGGATCTGCCGAAAGTGCAGCATCTGCTGAGGAAAGCCTCATGGCTTTCGAAAGCGGTGAGGCGCAGGGCAGCGGCGAGGCGCAGGGCAGCGGTGAGGCGCAGGAGAGCGGCCAGGCGCAGGGAAGCGGCCAGGCAGAGGGAGGCCACGAGGCGAAAGGGAGCGGCGAGGCGAAAGGGAGCGGCGCACGCGAGGCCGTCGGCGCGGGGGAGGAGCATCCGGGACAGGCGGTACGCGACGGCTCCATCGCGTACGACGGCCACGGCGACGACCAGGTGACACTGCGCACCCCGGCCGAACTGGCCGACGCCCTGCCCTATCTGCTCGGTTACCGGCCGGAGGACAGCATCGTCCTGGTCGCCCTCCGCGACAAGGACGGACGAGGCCGGTTCGGAGGCCGGGCCAGGCTCGGCATCCCCGCGAGCTCCGACGACTGGTCCGCCGTGGCACGGCAGTTGGCCCATGGGCTGGTCACCGGCAGCGAGCGCAGGGGAGCGCGTCCGGACCAGATGGTCGCCTACCTCTGCCAGGAACCCGGGCCGGGCGAATCCGGCCGACAGGTGATGGAACGGCTGCGACCGCTTGCCCAGCAACTGCGGATCGAGTGCGGCTCCCGCGACGTCCCGGTGATCGAGGCGCTGTGCATCTCCGACGGTCGCTTCTGGTCGTACTGCTGTGTGAGCGAGGTGTGCTGTCCGCCCGAGGGGCAGTCCATGGGTCTGCCGGGCACCTCGGTGCTGGCGGCGGCCGCCACCTACGCCGGTCTCCAAGTGCGCGGCACTCTGAAGGAGTTGCGGGCCAGGCTGATGCCCTGGGAGAACGCCGCCGTACTGGCCCAGGAGATCGCGCTGGACACGGCGGGCATGGCGATCGTCCCGAGGATTCTCGACGGGGCCGGTCGCAGTGGTGTGGCTGCCGAGACCCTGGAGCTGGCCGAGGTGGTCATGCGGCGCTTCGCGCAGGCCCCAGCGGTCTCCGGCATTCTCACCGCGGATCTCCGTGACGATCAGCTGCTGGGGCACGACGAGGCGGCGTCGCTGATCCTCGGCCTCCAGGACCGGACGACCCGCGACCGCGCGGCCGAGTGGATGGAAGGAGACGTGGCAGGGCCGGCCCTCCGACTCTGGCGCGCGCTGGCCCGGCGCTGCGTCGGGCCGTACGGCGAACATGCAGCGGCGCCGCTCACCCTCGCCGGCTGGGTCGCCTGGTCGACCGGCGACCAGCTGGAGGCCAGGGAAGCCCTGGCCATGGCGTTGGGCGCCGACCCCGACTACCTCTTCGCGCGCCTGCTCCATCAGGCCTGCAACGAGGGCCTGGACCCGGAGTCGATCCGCCGCTGCCTGCGGGCGGAACGGGGCGACAGGGGGCGGCCGGAAGCGTCAGAAGCCGGCGACTCTGTGGCCGGTGGGGAGACGGATTGGCCGGGGTCGGGAAGTTTCGGAGGCGACGCGGACGCCGAGGCGGCGGGATGCGGTGACGCAGTAACGCCCGACGGGGTGGCGGGGTCCTGCGACTCCACAGGGCTCGGTGCGTCCGCCAGGCGGGGTGGGGCCGCGGGACGTGGCCAGTCCGCCGAGTCCGTGCCGTGTCCGGCGGCGGCGACGGGTTCCGGCCGACGACGCCGGACGCGGTCCGGCGATGCGGCTGCGAGCGGCACCCGTTCCGGGAAGGGGGAGGGGCGCGGGTCGGGGGCGAGTGCGCCACGTGCTCGCGCTTCAGTGGCGGGAGGTACACGTCCCGGCTCCGTGCGGACGGGGCGCACGCGCAAGGGCGTCGAGGGCAGCGGCCCGGGAGCTCGCGAGGGTGGTGCGCGAGCCGGGGACGCGGGGGATACGGGGACCGCATGACGGCGCCCAGGGCGGATATGGCCGACTCGACGGCTTGGACGGCTTGGACGGCTTGGACGGCTTGGACGGCTTGGACGGCTTGGACGGCTTGGACGGCTTGGACGGGGCGGATGCTTTGGCGGGGCGGGTGTCTTGCCTGGGTCGGGTGTCTTGCATGGGTCGGGTGTGGCGCCAATAGGGCCGTATCGGCACGGCCCCGCCGCCATCCGGTCGGCTTGGGCGGCCAGAGGCGTGACCCAGGGGAGCCCTGCTCCGTTCACCTGAGTGGCGCAGCGGCTGGACGGGCGTGCCGCCGTGCCCCCGTACACAGTTCCGCCACGGTCCAGAGTCCCGTCCCGCCGACGTCGTACCCGCCCGAGGCGCACCGAGCGCAGAAGAAGCCGCCCATGAATCAGCCGACTCCGCACTCCACCGCCGACGACAACCGCTCCGCCGCCTTGACCTCGGAGCAACGCCTTGACCTGCCCCCTTTCACCGACGGCACCGGACGGCGCGACGACCCGGGCGAACGGAGCGGCTCTCCCGGACTCTCCCCCTCACCCCCTTCCTCTTCCTGGGAGGTCGACCCTGCGGAACGTCTCAGTCGGACGAGAGGTCAAGTTCCGCTGAACTCAGAGGGCCCGGACCCGGACCTGGACGCGTTCGAGGGCTACGGGCCGCGCTCCGTAACAGCGGCAGACCGGTCACGTCTCTCGAGCCAGTCGGCGACAGTCCGGCCCAGGCCTCACGCCTCGACACCACCGCAGGCCGTCGGGAAGGCAGGCCGCCCCTCGGCCTCACCTGCTCAGGCCGGCCGGCTCCCACCGCCCCGCCGCTCCGCCGACCTGCCACCCACCCACACCGCCTTGATCTGTCTCGCCCTCCCCGGCCTCGCCATCTCCACGGAACACGGGCAGCTGACCGGTCAAGGACTGGAGGGGTTCTACCGGTCCGGCCGGCGTGTGCTCTCCCGCTGCCTGCTCCGGGTGGCAGGGCGTGAACCGCTCGCGATCCAGGCGCGGATGACCGCGGCGGACAGCGTCCGGTTCCTGGGTACCGTCCGAACCTCACCGCATGTGGGTCCGGACCCGGACGTGGTCGTCGAGCGCATCCGGTACGCGGACGGTACGGAGCGGATCACCTTGTCCAGCGCGGCGGTTCGTCCACTGAGGCTGCCGGTCGAGGTGGCTCTCGGTACCGATCTGGCAGACCTGGGGGCCATCGCGGGCGGTGGCCCGGCACCGGAACTGCCAGCGAGCGTCCACGACTCCGGCCTGCGCTGGGCGTCCCCTACCGGGAACGTGTCGGTCACGGCCGACCCGCCACCCGCCGACGCGCTGGCCTCGGCAGGGCTGCTGCGCTGGGAGTTCGTCCTGCCGCCGGGCGGCAGCGCGAGCGTGGAGCTGCGAGTGCGACCGGACGGTGCGGGACCCGTCCGGGCCGTGGGCCGGGCCGCGACGAGCCCTCTCGCTCCCGCCCGGGCGATGGGGGACGACCCCAGGGCGCAGCATCTGCTGCGGACGAGCATCGAGGACCTCCAGGCCCTGCTCCTGCGCGACCCCGCCCACCCCACCGACATCCACCTGGCCGCCGGGGCGCCCTGGCGCTGCGGTCTGGCCCCGGTCGACGCACTCACCGCGGCCCGCATGACCCTGTCCCTCGGCACCCGCCTCGCCGCAGGCACCCTGCGCACCCTCGCCCGCACCCAACTCCAGGGCCCTGGACCGCAGTCCGGCATGATCCCCGCTCCCAGACGCGACGCGGGCCCCCACCTGCCACCGAGTTGCACCGGCACGGAGGCCACCCTGCTCTTCCCGGTGCTGCTCGCCGAAGCCCGTCGCTGGGGGCTGCCCGACGCCGAAACGGAGGAGCTCCTTCCCGCCGCCGAGCGCTGCCTGACCTGGCTGCGGACCACAGCCGGCGACGCTCCCTATCTGTGCGACCCGCAACCCGGGGGCCCGCTTCGCTGTGAGACACAGGCCCATGCCCATCGCGCGGCCTTGCTCGGCGCCGACCTGCTCGACACCTGCGGCAGACCGGGCGGCGCCGGGCTGAGGCAATGGGCCAAGCAAATGCGGGCCACCTTCCGGGAGGACTTCTGGATCGACGACCTGGGGGGCGGCCGACCCGTGCTGGCCCGGGCCCCGGACGGCCGGCCTGTCCCGCACCTGGGTGCGGCGACCGTCCACCTCCTCGACACCGGTCTGCTGGGCGCAGGCGAACTGGCGCCCGGGCTGCTCGACAAAGTGCAGACCGAACAGCTCGCCCGGCTGCTCGGCGGCCCCGCCATGGACTCGGGCTGGGGACTGAGGGGGCTGGGCGCGAAGGAGGTGGGCTACAACCCCTTCGGGCACCGTGGGGGCGCCGTCAGAACGCAGGAGACGGCGGTCGCCGTCGCGGGCCTGGCCGCCGCCGGGTACGAGAAGGAGGCGACGTCACTGCTCCGGGGCGTCCTGGCGGCGGCCGAGACGTTCGGCCACCGGTTGCCCGAGATGTTCGCGGGGGAGCAGCGCACGGACGGCAGCGCTCCCGTCCCCCACCCGGCGGCGTGCCGACCGGCGGCCACCGCGGCGGCCGCCGGGGTGCTGCTGTTGACCACGCTCGCGGGGATCCGTCCCGACGCCCCCGCCGGGACGGTCACACTGCGTCCCGTGCGCAGTGCGCCGCTGGGCGAGATCGTGCTGACCGGGCTGCGGATCGCGGGCGGCGCGTTCTCCGTGCGGGTCGGCCGGCTCGGCCTGGCCATGGTCGAGGAGGCGGCCGACGGACTGCAACTGGGAACGTGACCTCGCACGACGCGTCGCCTCGCGAAGCCGTGAGCGGGTGGTGGGCAGGTACCGGACCGAAGTGGATCAGCCACCGATGCGGCCGACGAAGGGAGTGTTTATCGTCAGGCAGACGACTATGATCGCGGCATGCCCTACGACCCGTCAGCCTTTCCGCCCTTCGCCGTCACCGTGGATCTGGTCGTGCTGACCGTGCGCCGCCATGCTCTGTGCGCGCTGGCGGTGCGCAGGGGCGAACCGCCCTTCCAGGGGCGCTGGGCGCTTCCCGGCGGTTTCGTACGGGCCGACGAGGACCTGTCGCAGGCGGCGGCCCGTGAACTCGCCGAGGAGACCGGGCTGCGCGCCCATGAACCGGCGGCCCCGGCGCAGGACAACGGCGCTCACCTGGAGCAGCTCGCGACCTATGGCGACCCCAAGCGGGACCCTCGCATGCGGGTCGTGAGTGTCGCGCACCTCGCGCTCGCCCCCGACCTGCCCGCACCCCGGGCGGGCGGTGACGCCAGCAACGCACGCTGGGCGCCGGTCGAGGAACTGCTTCAGCAAGGCGGGTACGGGCGCGACGGCGAAGCGGTGGCTCCGCTCGCCTTCGACCATGCGCAGATTCTGTCCGACGGTGTGGAGCGAGCCCGCTCCAAGATCGAGTACTCGTCACTGGCCACGGCGTTCTGCCCCACCGAGTTCACCGTGGGAGAGCTGCGTCGGGTCTACGAAGCGGTGTGGGGGGTGGCCCTGGACCCGCGTAATTTCCATCGCAAGGTGACCGGTACGCCGGGCTTCCTCGTGCCCACCGGTGGGACGACCACGCGCCAAGGTGGCCGCCCCGCCCAGCTTTTCCGGGCCGGCGGCGCCACTCTGCTCAACCCGCCGATGCTGCGCCCCGAAGTGTGAGGTCGCCCCAACCTCCGTCGCCGCGGCGAGTGCTGGGGTGTCTGGCGATACGGACAGGGACGGCCCGGCGGCGAACACCGGTACGAGAGGCCTGACTACCGCCTGCGGAGCGGGCCGTGCGGTGACGGAAAAAGCGGACATAGCGCGCTATCTTGCTTCGGGTGATCCAGGCCTTCGGACTGACCAGCAACCCCCGCAAGGAGCTTCCGCCCGCCGTCGACGACGTCTCCTTCGAAGCTCGGGCAGGCCGCGTGACCGCGCTGCTCGGCGCGCCGGGGGCGGGCAAGACGACGGCGCTCAGGCTCATGCTCGAACTCCAACAGGGCCGCGGTGTCACCTACTTCAGAGGCCGCCCAATGCACCGGATCGCGCACCCGTCACGCGAGGTCGGCGTGCTCCTCGGCGATGTGCCGGGCCATCCGTCCCGAACCGTCCGCGGGCATCTGCGCATGCTGTGCGCCGCCGCGGGGGTTCCGGTGCGGCGTGCCGACGAGGTCCTGGAGGTCGTCGGGCTCGTCAGCCTGCGCGAGGAGCGCCTCGGCACGCTCTCGCGCGGCATGGACCGACGCCTCGGCCTGGCCTGCGCCCTCCTGTCCGACCCGCACACGCTCGTGCTGGACGACGCCGCCGACGGACTCTCCGCTCGCGAGAGCCGCTGGCTGTACGGCTTGCTGCGCGCCCACGCGAGCCAGGGCGGCACGGTGCTGATCACCACCGCCGATCCCAAGGAGGCCGCCCGCACCGCCGACCGGGTCGTCACACTCGACGAAGGCAGACTCGTCGCCGATCAGGAGGCCGATGAGTTCGCCCGCACCCGGCTGCGGCCCCGCGTCGCCGTCCGCACCCCGCACGCCGCCCGCCTCGCGGCCCTCCTCGCCAAGGAAGCACGCACCAGGCACCGTTCCGTCGAGGTCGTCCGCGAGGGCGGCAACCGTCTCTCCGTGTACGGCAGCACCTGCGCCGACGTCGGTGAGGCCGCCTTCCGCCACGGCGTCCTCGTCCACCAACTCGCGGACGAGATCGGCGACATGGGACCGGGTGCGGGAACGGCTCCGAGGCGCGATGGCCTCGCTGCCGAAACCCCGATGACCTGCGGCGACGCATCCGCCGACTCGGGTACGACGACCCTGCCCGGTGAGTCGGATGCCTCGGGGCAGTGCGGCACACCGTCAGCCGACCCGCTCGCCACCACCCTGCTGAGGGAAGCGGCTACAGCGGAGAAGACCGGCGCACCCCTGGCCGACATCGCCCCACCAGGCGAAACCGACATGCCCCACGGCTCCAGCAGCACCGCGCCTGAACCGACGGCCACCAACCCAACTCAGCGAGCCGACGACGTACCGCAGTCGGAGTCGCGGCCACGATCGCAACCGCTGACGGACCCACCGTCACCGCATCCCGCCCGAGACGCCGCACATCCCGCCCGGGACGCCCCGCATCCCGCCACGCCCGGCGCGACGTCGGCCTTCGCTCGGGGCCCCCGTCCCTCGACGGTCGCCACGCTCGACGCCTCCTCCGAACTCCCACCCCCCATCTCGGTCCGCCCCGCCCCCAGCCCCCTGCGCCCGCTCCGGTACGAGCTGCGCCGTGCCGCGGGAGTCGGCACCGGGTTCCTCACCGCGGCCGCCGTGCTCGTCGTGTCCGCCCTCACCGCCCTGCTGCTCGCCCGTATCGGCCACACCCCGCAGCACCGACTGTTGGCCGCATGGCCGCAGGAGCTGCCGCTGCCGCCCGCGGCGCTCGGTGCGGGGCTGCTCGGGGCGTTCGCCTTCGGTGACGAGTTCCGCCACCCCGCCCTGGCGGCGGACCGCGGCACCGTGCCCCGGCGGCTGGGGCTGCTCACGGCCAAGCTCGTCGTCTCCGCCGCCACCGCGCTGCTGCTGGCGTTCCTCACGGTGGGCTGCGACGCCGAAGTGCTCTATCTCGTGTACGGACGGGAGCTCGCGCGAGTTCCCGCCGACTGGCTTTCACTGAGCGCGAGTTGGATGGGGCTCGTGGTGGGCTGTGCCTGGGCGGGCGTGCTGGCCGCGGGCATCTTCCGGTCCACCACGGCCGGGCTGGCCGCCGTGGTCGCCGTACCGGTCGTCGTCGTACCCCTCGTACAAAAAGCCTTGGAAGGACCGGCTGTGCGGACGGCCGCGGGGTTTCCGCTGCGGTTTCGCGAGACGTTTCTCTTGCAGTGGCCCTTTGGTGGAGAGCGCTATCTGTCCGCCGTGGCGCGTGTGATCGCCCAACCGGTGGGTGGGGCGCTGGCGTTGTCGTTGATGGCTCTGCTCTGCGCATATCTGCTCACGAGCCTGCGTAGCAGGGTCCAATGACGACCGTCTGCGACCTCCCGGTCCCGCTCTGCGCGCAACTCCCCACGGAAAGCCCATTTCTTTCCGATAAGGCGTCAATTGCGACGGGGTGAGCGATCACCCTTTCGTGTGCTTTTCACCAAAGACCTCAAGGGAGTTGGGGACGGCGCCGACAAAGGATCCGTGAGTACCCTTGCGCACACCATGATGACCGCCGCCCGCTCCGCAGACTCCGGTCTCGCCGGCCCGGGCGAACTCGACCGCTACCCCTACGCGGATGCGCCCGCCGCAGACCGCCTCGGGACCTCCGCCTGGGACACCGCGGAACCCGAGCTGGGCCGCGTGGGCCGACGCACGGCGGGCAGCCGTGGACGCGGACTGCACGGCCAACTCGTCCAGCAACTCGGCCAGATGATCGTCTCCGGCGACCTGGGCGCCGACCGGCCCCTGGTGCCCGAGGAGATCGGCCAGCGATTCGAGGTCTCCCGCACCGTCGTCCGCGAGTCCCTCCGCGTCCTGGAGGCCAAGGGCCTGGTCAGCGCCCGGCCGAACGTCGGCACGCGCGTGCGCCCCGTCAGCGACTGGAACCTCCTCGACCCGGACATCATCGAATGGCGCGCCTTCGGGCCGCAGCGCGACGACCAGCGTCGTGAGCTGAGCGAGCTGCGCTGGACGATCGAGCCGCTCGCCGCGCGCCTCGCCGCCGGTCATGGGCGCGAGGAGGTGCAGCAGCGGCTCACCGACATGGTGGAGATCATGGGGCACGCCATGGCGCAGGGTGACGCGCTGACGTTCTCCCGCGCGGATGCCGAGTTCCACTCCCTGCTGATCCAGCTCGCGGGCAACCGGATGCTGGAGCACCTTTCGGGGATCGTGTCGGCCGCGCTCCAGGTGTCCGGCGGCCCGGTCACCGGATGTGACCGGCCGAACGAGGCCTCGCTGGCGCAGCACGGGAGGATCGCCGACGCCCTCGCCGCCGGCGACGGCACGGCGGCCGAGGCGGCGATGCGCCAGCTGCTGACCGTCCACCCGGAGGTGGAGCGCGTGGTGCCGGCGCCGCGCGAGCACTGACCACGCACCGCGGGCGGCGCGGCCGGAGGGTGCCTCCCCCTCCTGGGTACCGTTCGGCCGACGGGCCGCCCACCGTCGGACCCCGCAGGATCCTTCGGAATCCTGCGGGGTCCGACGGTGCGGGCAGGGTGGTTCGCGAGGTGGTTCGCAAGGTGTTTTCTTTCCCCTGGCGCCCATAGGTGACCTCTTCTGTCCGTGTCTGACCTTTTTTGAGCGCTTACGGGGTGTGACTCGGGCCACGCAGATTGGGCGTAACGCTTGTGGAAACAACGCGATGACCTAAGAGGTGACAGCCGCGGAGGGAATACGGACGCCATGTATGGCGCTGTGCATCTTCCCGGCCCCCCGCCCGCACCGTCGGCCCATCTCCACGGCCGGTGGTCGGTTCCTGTCCATCCCGGACGGGGCCGGAAGCCGTTTTCCAACGTTCCGAGAGGTTGTTCGTGTCGGCCAGCACATCCCGTACGCTCCCGCCGGAGATCGCCGAGTCCGTCTCTGTCATGGCTCTGATTGAGCGGGGAAAGGCTGAGGGGCAGATCGCCGGCGACGACGTGCGTCGGGCCTTCGAAGCTGACCAGATTCCGGCCACTCAGTGGAAGAACGTACTGCGCAGCCTCAACCAGATCCTCGAGGAAGAGGGTGTGACGCTGATGGTCAGTGCCGCGGAGCCCAAGCGCACCCGAAAGAGCGTCGCAGCGAAGAGTCCGGTCAAGCGCACCGCCACCAAGACGGTCGCTGCGAAGACGGTGACCACCAAGAAGGCCACCGCCACCGCCACCCCCGCGGCGCCCGCTGCCGAAGCCTCCGCCGAGGACGAGGCGCCCGCGAAGAAGGCCGCCGCCAAGAAGGCGACGACCGCCAAGAAGGCGGTCGCGAAGAAGACCGTCGCCAAGAAGACGGCGGCGAAGAAGACCGCCGGCGGCAAGGACGACGCCGAGGTCGTCGAGGACGAGGTCCTCGAGGACATCAAGCCCGGCGAAGAGGAAGAGGAGGGCGGCGAGAGCAAGGGCTTCGTCCTCTCCGACGACGACGAGGACGACGCGCCTGCCCAGCAGGTGGCCGTGGCCGGTGCCACCGCCGACCCCGTCAAGGACTACCTGAAGCAGATCGGCAAGGTCCCGCTGCTCAACGCCGAGCAGGAGGTCGAGCTCGCCAAGCGCATCGAGGCCGGCCTGTTCGCCGAGGACAAGCTGGCCAACGCCGACAAGCTCGCCCCCAAGCTCAAGCGCGAGCTGGAGATCATCGCCGAGGACGGCCGCCGCGCCAAGAACCACCTCCTGGAGGCCAACCTCCGTCTGGTGGTCTCCCTGGCCAAGCGCTACACCGGTCGCGGCATGCTCTTCCTGGACCTCATCCAGGAGGGCAACCTCGGTCTGATCCGCGCGGTCGAGAAGTTCGACTACACCAAGGGCTACAAGTTCTCCACGTACGCCACCTGGTGGATCCGTCAGGCGATCACCCGCGCCATGGCCGACCAGGCCCGCACCATCCGCATCCCGGTGCACATGGTCGAGGTCATCAACAAGCTCGCGCGCGTGCAGCGTCAGATGCTCCAGGACCTGGGCCGCGAGCCCACCCCGGAGGAGCTGGCCAAGGAACTCGACATGACCCCCGAGAAGGTCATCGAGGTCCAGAAGTACGGCCGCGAGCCCATCTCCCTGCACACCCCGCTGGGCGAGGACGGCGACAGCGAGTTCGGTGACCTCATCGAGGACTCCGAGGCCGTCGTCCCGGCCGACGCGGTCAGCTTCACGCTCCTGCAGGAGCAGCTGCACTCCGTCCTCGACACCCTGTCCGAGCGCGAGGCGGGCGTCGTCTCGATGCGCTTCGGTCTCACCGACGGTCAGCCGAAGACCCTCGACGAGATCGGCAAGGTGTACGGCGTGACGCGTGAGCGCATCCGCCAGATCGAGTCCAAGACCATGTCGAAGCTGCGCCACCCGTCGCGTTCGCAGGTGCTGCGCGACTACCTCGACTAGGACGCGGTCGTACGACGTCGAAGGCCCGGTTTTCCGCGAGGAAGCCGGGCCTTCGTGCTGGGCCCTCGTGCTGGGCCTTGTGTTGGGCGGGCGCGGGTCGGGGGCGGCCGTGGCGTCGTGGGCGCGGGTGCGCGCGGCGGCGTGGTGAATCACTCTGGGTTTTCCAAGTCCACCCCAGAGTGAGGAACGCGCATGCGTCGTCCCCTTTCCCGGGCGCTGAACCGGTCGCTGGTCCTGGCGGCCGTGGCGGGTGCCATACCGCTGGCGTCAGCGGCCCCTGTGGCCGCCGACAGCATCGTCGTGGGCGGTTTTCCCGTCGACATCTCTGACGGCCCGTGGACCGTGGCGCTGTCCAGTCGTGACCGGTTCGGGGGTACGCGCGCGGGGCAGTTCTGCGGCGGCGTGGCCGTCGGCCGGACCACTGTGCTCACCGCGGCCCACTGTGTGGGTGAGGAGGTCCTGGGGGCCCCGCCGAACCGGGTGCGCGACCTCAAGGCCATCACGGGGCGTACGGATCTGCTCTCGGATCAGGGACAGGAGATCCGCGTACGTGCCACGTGGGTGAACCCGGGCTACGACCCCGCCACCAACGCCGGGGATTTCGCGGTGCTCAGTCTCGCAGAGCCGCTGCCGCGCGACTCCGTCATCACGATGGCGGCCGACGGCGACGCGGCGTACGAGCCGGGCACGGACGCGACGGTGTACGGGTGGGGCGATATCTCGGGCAGCGGCGACTATGCGCACAGCCTGCGGGCCGCGCGCGTCCACGTCCTCTCCGACGGCCTCTGCGAGCAGGCCTACCCGGGGAACGCGGACGGCACCTATCGCGCCGACTCGATGCTGTGCGCCGGGGAGGAGCAGGGCGGTCGCGACGCCTGTCAGGGCGACAGCGGGGGGCCGCTGGTCGCGCAGGGCAGACTCGTCGGTCTCGTGTCCTGGGGGAGCGGCTGTGGGCTGCAGGGCAGTCCTGGCGTGTACACGCGCGTGTCCGACGTCGTACGGACGCTCGGTTGGGGCGTCAGCAGGGACGGGGAAGCGAGCACGGGGCCCTGACAGGGCCGTGAACGCTTACCCGACGGGCCCAGCGGGTCCCACGCGGCTCCCTTGGGCGCCTTGGGCCCGATGGCAAGTTCGGAGCCCTGAGAGCGCCTGTCTTGCGGAGCTTCTGCGGGCGGACGGGTCGGGCCTTGTGAGGTTTTGAGAGCGATGGCCGCTCGGATCCTGTGGAGACTCCGGCGGCGATCGTCGGTATGAGCACGGACGGCCGCCCCTGCTTTCAGGGGCGGCCGTCCGCCTGTCGGCCTGTGCCGATACCGGCTCGTAGTGGATGCGAGGTGTCAGCGCTCGTCTTCGGAAGCCGTTGCAGGAACGGTCGTCAGCCGCTCCGTCTCGTCCTGTATCTCAGCGGCGATCTTCTTGAGTTCCGGCTCGAACTTGCGACCGTGGTGGGCGCAGAAGAGCAGTTCACCGCCGCTGAGCAGGACGACGCGCAGGTATGCCTGGGCGCCGCAGCGGTCGCAGCGATCGGCGGCCGTCAACGGGCTCGCGGGGGTCAGAACAGTAGTCACGTCGCCTCTTCTCTAGCTCGACGAGCTGTCGTACCAGGGTCAACATCCAACCAGCCCGAAAACGTTCCCGCTCGGGGCTTCTCCTCGAAAAAATCTTTCGAGGCCGGCCGTCTGCTGCCGGTTGGCGGCGAATGTGCCGTATTGCGTGTCTATGTGTCTTACGGGTTCGCGCTGTCTGTCGATGTCTGTCCTCCCGGCTGGGTTGCCGGTTGTTCATGAGGACGTGCCCGGAGCCTAAATGGTTCATGCCCCGAAGGGAACGTGATATGTACTTCACTCCAACGAGGGATCGAACATGCATACGACTCTGGACTAGTGTGAGTTCAGACGAGGGTGGCGTTACAACGGCTCTACCAGGCCTCGGTACCCTCTTGGCGGCGGCCGAAGCCGCGCCCTTACCCACAAGGGCCACACCTGAAATTCAGCGAGGAGCGAACCGCGTGACCGCCGAGACGTCCGTGCCGTCCACAGCGCTGCTGGCAGGAGCAGACCGGGACGGTTCCAACTACACCGCGCGGCACCTGCTCGTCCTTGAGGGGCTCGAGGCCGTGCGCAAGCGCCCGGGCATGTACATCGGCTCGACCGACAGTCGTGGCCTGATGCACTGCCTGTGGGAGATCATCGACAACTCCGTGGACGAGGCCCTCGGGGGCTACTGCGACCACATCGAGGTCATCCTCCACGACGACGGGTCGGTGGAGGTCAGGGACAACGGCCGTGGCATCCCGGTCGACGTCGAACCCAAGACCGGCCTGTCCGGCGTCGAGGTCGTCATGACCAAGCTGCACGCCGGCGGCAAGTTCGGAGGCGGCTCCTATGCGGCCTCCGGCGGTCTGCACGGCGTGGGCGCCTCCGTGGTGAACGCCCTGTCCGCGCGACTGGACGTCGAGGTCGACCGCAGTGGGCACACCCACGCGGTCAGCTTCCGGCGCGGTGTCCCCGGCGCTTTCGCCGGCGCCGGGCCGGACGCGAAGTTCGACGCCACGAGTGGCCTGCGCAAGGCCAAGAAGATCCCCAAGACCCGCACCGGCACACGCGTGCGGTACTGGGCCGACCGGCAGATCTTCCTCAAGGACGCCAAGCTCTCCCTGGACCACCTCCACCAGCGCGCCCGTCAGACCGCGTTCCTCGTCCCGGGCCTCACCATCGTCGTACGCGACGAGTTCGGCCTCGGCGAGGGTGGCAGCAAGGGTGAGGAGTCCTTCCGCTTCGACGGCGGTATCAGCGAGTTCTGCGAGTACCTGGCGACCGACAAGCCGGTCTGCGACATCCTCCGCTTCTCCGGCCAGGGCACGTTCAGGGAGACCGTCCCCGTCCTTGACGAGCACGGCCAGATGACGCCGACCCAGGTCACCCGGGAACTCGACGTCGATGTCGCGCTGCGCTGGGGCACGGGATACGACACGACCCTGAAGTCGTTCGTGAACATCATCGCCACGCCCAAGGGCGGCACCCATGTCGCGGGCTTCGAGACCGCGGTGACCAGCACCATGCTCGAGGTGCTGCGCGCCAAGAAGCTGCTGCGTGTCGCCGAGGACGACATCGCCAAGGACGACGCCCTGGAAGGCCTCACGGCGGTCGTGACGGTCCGCCTGGCCGAGCCGCAGTTCGAGGGCCAGACCAAGGAAGTCCTCGGTACGTCGGCGGCCCGGCGCATCGTGAACACCGTGATCTCCAAGGAGCTCAAGGCGTTCCTGACCTCCACCAAGCGCGACGCCGCGGCGCAGGCCCGGGTCGTCATGGAGAAGGTCGTCGCCGCCGCCCGGACGCGTATCGCGGCCCGTCAGCACAAGGACGCGCAGCGCCGGAAGACGGCCCTGGAGTCCTCGTCGCTGCCTGCCAAGCTGGCGGACTGCCGCAGTGACGACGTCGACCGCAGCGAGTTGTTCATCGTCGAGGGAGACTCCGCGCTCGGTACGGCGAAGCTGGCCCGGAACTCCGAGTTCCAGGCGCTGCTGCCGATCCGCGGCAAGATCCTCAACGTCCAGAAGTCGTCCGTGACCGACATGCTGAAGAATGCCGAGTGCGGCGCGATCATCCAGGTCATAGGAGCGGGGTCGGGCCGGACCTTCGACATCGACGCGGCCCGCTACGGCAAGATCATCATGATGACCGATGCCGATGTGGACGGCTCCCACATCCGGACGCTGCTGCTGACGCTGTTCCAGCGCTACATGCGGCCGATGATCGAGGCGGGGCGGGTCTTCGCGGCGGTGCCGCCGTTGCACCGCATCGAGCTGGTCCAGCCCAAGAAGGGGCAGGACAAGTACGTCTACACGTACTCGGACCGTGAGCTGCGCGACAAGCTCATGGAGTTCCAGAGCAAGGGCGTCCGGTACAAGGACTCCATCCAGCGCTACAAGGGTCTCGGCGAGATGGACGCCGACCAGCTGGCGGAGACGACCATGGACCCGCGCCACCGCACCCTCCGCCGGGTGAACCTCTCCGACCTGGAGGCCGCCGAGCAGGTCTTCGACCTGCTGATGGGCAACGACGTGGCGCCGCGCAAGGAGTTCATCTCCAGCTCGGCCGCGACGTTGGATCGGTCGCGTATCGACGCGTAGCGCTGCGCTTGGATGGGGTGGGTTCTTGGCCCGGGTGGGTTCTGGGCTCGGGTTGGTCCTGGGCATGGCTTGGATCTGGGCTGGGCTCAGGTCCGAGCCGGTCTCGGACCTGAGGCGGGTAATGGCCCCTCTCACCTTGGGCTCAATTCCGGGCCCACGTCCCGGGCCCCGCACCAGTCCAGCGCTTCGGCGCGCCCAGAGGACTGCGCCACCGCGAGGCCTGCTCGAACCAGCCGTGCCTCAAGGCTCTCCACCCGTGGGTGGAGCCCGACCGCGGTGGTGCCTCCACCCACGATCCACCCCTGCTCCGATCCCCTGACCAGCGAACTTCCGTAGCGTCGAAGGCGTCGGCAGCGCTCGCTGTCGGCAGCGTCCCTCTTCGCTCACGGAGGCTCTGATGGCCGGGCTGGTCGACGGATTCCTGATCGCGGCCGTTGTCGTCGTGGTGGTCGCACGCCAGTTCCGCGCGCAGCGGATCGACACGGAACGGCGCTGGTGGCTGCTGCCGGTCGTGCTCGGTTTCGTCGCGCTGAGGGAACCCGGCCTCATAGACACCCACCACCACACCGCGTCGGTCGCCCTGCTCACGGCCGAGCTGCTCATCGGTCTCGCCATCGGAGCGGCCTGGGCCTGGACCTCACGCATCTGGACGGAGGCCGACGGCGCCGTGTGGAGCAGGAGCACCAAGGCGAGCGGGCTGGTCTGGCTCATCGGCATAGCCCTGCGCGCCGGCCTCTACGCCTTCGGCGCCGCGCTCGGCATCCACCAGGACTCGTCCGCTCTGCTCCTCGCCCTGGCTGCCACACTGCTCGTCCGCTCGGGAATCCTTGCCTGGCGCGCTCAGTCCTCGTCCTCCCGCACGGCTCCCGTCCGAGGCGCGGCGTACGGTGACGACATGCCCCGGCGTGCCTGGAAGGAGCGTGTGTGAAGGAGAACGCCTGGACACGCTGGCCGTCCCGGGAGGCGCTCGGGCGTGCGGGGATCTCACGGCCCCGACGCGTGCTCGCCTGGGCGGTGAGGCTGCTGCTCGTCTCCCTGCTGTTGTGGGGTGCCCTGACAAGCAGCTCCGCCCACGGCTGGAGAATCGCCGCAGGTGCCGGGGGATTCGCCCTGGCCGCCTTGCTGGCCTGGGCCTTCTACCGCGCCACCCTTCAGCACCGGCTCTGGCTCTCGCTGGTGTCGTGGGGTCTCCTCCAGGGCGTCGCGATCGTGGCCCACGCATCCGGGCTGCCGGTGCCGGCCCTCGTCATCTGGTGCGCGTCCGCTGTCGCCGCTCTGGAACGGCTGCCCCTGACCGCCGCCGTGCCGGTATCGGCAGTGGCGCTCGGTGCCTACGGGGCCCTCAACGACGACGATGTGCTGACGACCGTGGTCACCTGTCTGGGGCTGGCCCTCGCCGGGTACACGCTGCGCCTCGACGCCGAGGCCCGGGGCGGTGCCCAGCGGCTGCTCGCCCAGGAGCGGGTCGCGCGGGCGGCCGAGGCGGAGTCGGCGGCGCTCGCCGAGCGGGCTCGTATCGCCCGGGAGATCCATGACGTGCTGGCCCACAGCCTATCGGCGCAGCTCGTGCACCTGGAGGCCGCCCGGCTGCTGATCGAGAGGGGAGCGGACCGCGACCAGATCCTCGAACGGGTCGTGGCGGCGCGGGGGATGGCGCGGGACGGCCTCACCGAGACGCGACAGGCACTCTCGGCCCTGCGCGGTGAGCTGACCCCGTTGGAGGACTTCCTGGCCCAGCTCGTGAGCACCACCGGGGGGGCCGAGGTCACCATTACGGGTGAGCGCAGAGCGCTGCCGGCCGAGGCTTCGCAGGCCGTGCGAAGGGTCGCGCAGGAGGCTCTGACCAACGTCCGCAAGCACGCGCCGGGCGCCAAGGTGCGGCTCCGGCTGGACTACGGGCTGCATCAAGTGATTCTGGATGTACGGGACTCGGGAGGCTCGCCGGGCGAACTCACGGCCGAGGGAGGCGGGTACGGTCTGCTGGGCATGCGGGAGCGTGCCGAGCTGCTCGGCGGATCGCTGGACGCAGGGCCGGAGGAGGAGGGATTCGCGGTGACGCTGAAGGTGCCCGTATGACGGAGGAGGCCGGCGGCAAGGTCGCTCGGGTGGTGGTCGCGGACGATCAGACCGTCGTCCGGGAGGGCATCGTGATGCTGCTCGGGCTGTTGCCGGGGGTCGAGGTCGTCGGAGCCGCCGGAGACGGGGACGAGGCGGTGCGGCTCGTCGCCGAACTCGCACCGGACGTGGTGTTGATGGACCTGCGCATGCCTCGCTGCGACGGAGTGGAGGCGACCCGGCGGATCCGCGCCGAGCATCCGGGGACGCAGGTGGTGGTGCTCACGACGTTCGGGGACGACGAGTCGCTGTTCCCGGCCCTGAAGGCGGGAGCGCGTGGCTATCTCACCAAGGACGCGGGCGGCGACGAGATCGTGCGGGCGGTGCACAGTGTGCTGTCCGGGGACGCTGGCTTGTCACCGAGCGTCCAACGGCGACTCCTGGAGCGGCTGTCGGAACCGGAACCCCGGACGACCGAGCCGGCGGAGCCGCCGGACGGGCTCACCGGACGGGAGACGGAGGTGCTGCTGCTGATCGCCGAGGGCCTCAGCAACCAGGAGATCGCCCGCAGGCTGCATGTCTCCACGGCGACCGTGAAGACTCACATCAACAACATGTTCTCCAAGACCGGGCTCAAGGACCGGGCGCAGGCGGTGCGTTACGCCTATGCGAAGGGACTTGTGCGGCCTCCCGCGGGTTGAATCACCTGATGGGGTGAAGCGTGAGGAGAAGAAGAGTCGGGGATCTTCCCGTTCTGTCCATCCTTGGGCATGCAGTCAAGCAACGGTCGTCCCCGCGGCGGCGGGGGTGATCCCGAAAGTGCGACCGAGAGCCACAACGGGTTCGACCCGGCTTTCTCCGAGGCGCCCGCAGCCGTGAGGTACGACGACCCCTGGTACGACGCACTCGCGTCCGGCTGGGGGGAGTTGAACGACGCCGGCGCGGCGGTGCCGCTGTCCGTCGCCGAGACCGGGCGAACGCGGCGTGAGGACGCGGCCGCGGAGGTGTACCTCCAGGTACAGCGCAGCGCGGCGTTCCAGGAGGTGCGCAGTCGGTACCGACGGTTTGTGGTGCCGGCGTTCATCGGGTTCTTCGGCTGGTACGTGGGGTACGTCGTGACCGCGACGACCGCGCCGGGGCTGATGGCCCGGCCGGTGGCGGGCGCGGTGAACGTGGCGATGGTCGCGGGGCTGGGCCAGTTCCTCACCACCTTCCTGCTGACCTGGGCGTATGCCCGGCATGCGCGACTGCGTAGGGATCGGGCGGCGTTGGAGCTGCGCTGGGACACCCAGGAGCTGACGCGCGGGATCCGGGGTGGTGCGTCGTGACGGGCGATCATCAGACGCTGGCGTTGCTGCTGTTCAGCGCATTCGTCGCGGTCACTCTGGCGATCACGACGTGGGTGAGCCGCAACCGTCATGGCTCCGCGGAGGAGTTCTACGCGGGCGGGCGGTTGTTCTCGCCGATGGAGAATGGTTTTGCCATCGCGGGCGACTACATGTCGGCGGCGTCGTTCCTCGGGATCTCCGGGCTCATCGCGCTCTTCGGGTACGACGGGATGCTGTACTCGGTGGGTTTCCTGGTGGCTTGGCTGGTGGTGCTGTTCCTCGTCGCCGAACTGGTGCGCAACTGCGGGCGGTTCACGCTGGCCGACGTGGTGGCCGCGCGGATGAGTGAGCGGCCGGTGCGGATCGCGGCGGGAACCTCCTCGGTCACCGTGTCCGTTCTGTATCTGGTGGCGCAGATGGTGGGTGCCGGGAGCCTGGTGGCGCTACTGCTCGGGGGCACCGGTGAGGCGGCGCAGACCTGGACCGTCATCGGGGTCGGCGCGCTGATGGTGATCTATGTGTCGTTGGGAGGGATGCGGGCCACCACATGGATTCAGATCGTGAAGGCGGTCATGCTTCTCGGCGGGACCATCACCCTGACCGTGCTCGTCCTGGTGCGCTTTCACGGCGACTTCGACCAACTGCTGCTCAGCGCGGCCGAACGCAGTGGACACGGTCAGAAGTTCCTGGCGCCCGGGTTGAAGTACGGCGGGGACTGGACCGCGCGCTTCGACTTCATCAGCCTGGGGCTGGCACTCGTGCTGGGCACCGCGGGACTGCCGCACATCCTGTCGCGCTTCTACACCGTGCCGACGGCGCGGGCGGCGCGCCGTTCCGTGGTCTGGTCGATCGGGCTCATCGGCGGCTTCTATCTGATGACGATCGTCCTCGGTTTCGGGGCGGCCGCGATCGTGGGACCGCAAGCGGTGCGGGGATCCAACGCGGCCGGGAACACGGCGGTTCCGCTGCTGGCCCTGGACCTGGGCGGCGGCGCCGACTCGACCGGCGGAACGGTTCTGTTCGCGATCGTCGCCGCCGTAGCCTTCGCCACCATCCTGGCCGTGGTCGCCGGCATCACCCTGGCCTCCTCGGCGTCCGTGGCCCACGACCTGTACGCGTCCCTGCGGCGCCGGAACAGCAAGCCCCGCAGCGAGGTCGCCGTGGCACGTGTCGCCGCCGTGGGCATCGGCGTGGTCGCGATCGCCCTGGGCCTGCTGGCCCGGGATCTCAACGTGGCCTTCCTGGTGGGTCTCGCCTTCGCGGTCGCCGCGTCCGCCAATCTGCCGGTGCTGCTCTACTCGCTGTTCTGGCGCGGCTTCACGACCCGTGGCGCGGTGTGGGCGGTGTACGGCGGGCTGATCCCGGCGATGGCGCTCGTGCTGCTGTCTCCCGTGGTGTCGGGCAGTCCCGAATCGCTCTTCCCGGGCGTCGACTTCCAGTACTTCCCGCTCCAGAACCCGGGGCTCGTCTCGATCCCGTTGGGCTTCGTCGCCGGCTGGCTCGGCACGGTCACCTCGGCGGAGGTGGCCGACGAGGCCAAGCACGCGGAGACCGAGGTGCGGTCGCTGACGGGGGCGGGGGCCGCGTAGGAAGCGGCGCCCTCACCGGCGTACGGCGCTTGCCATGCCGGATGCTGCCTTCGCCGGCAGTGCCTTCTTCGTCGTACGGAGCCTTCATTGTCGTACGGCTGGCAGAGCCGCAGCCGCAGCCCTGCCGTCAGGGCGCCACCCACGCGTAGCGGTGCTCGGGACGGCCCGTGTCGCCGTACTTGAGGGAGAGGCGGAGGCGGCCGGCCTGTTCCAGGTGGCGGAGGTAGCGCTGGGCGGTGGAGCGGCTCAGGCCGGTCTCGGCGGCGACCTCGTGGGCCGACAGGGGGTGGTCGGCGTGGTGCAGGACGCGGCAGATGAGGTCGGTCGTCGGCTCCGAGTGGCCGCTCGGCAGGCCCGGTGACGGCGGCGCCGGGGTGGTGCGCAGGGCGCCGAAGATGCGGTCGACCTGTTCCTGGCCTGCGATGCCACGGCCGCCGACGCGGTCGACGGTGCGGCGCAGGGCGGCGTAGGAGTCGAGGCGGGAGCGCAGGGCGGCGAAGGTGAACGGCTTGACGAGGTAGTGCAGGGCGCCCAGGCGCATCGCGGTCTGGACGGTCGTGACGTCGCCGGCGGCCGTGATCATGATGACGTCGGTGCCGTGGCCCTGCTCCCGCATCCGATGGATGAGATCGAGGCCCGTCTGGTCGGGCAGGTAGTGGTCGAGCAGGACCAGGTCGATGGTGCCGCGCTGGACGGTCGCCAGGGCCTGCGCGGCGGTGTGGGCGCGGGCGGCGACCCGGAAACCGGGAACCTTTCCCACGTACTTGGCGTTGATCTCGGCGACACGGAAGTCGTCGTCCACGACCAGGACGTCAATCATCGGGCCTCTCTCCGTGGCGGCCGGGCGAGCGGTGTGCCCGTGCTTCGGCTCCGTTGTTGTAGCGCGCGCAAAACGAGCACAACAGGCTGTTGCAAGCAAAAGAACGGCATGCGCTCAGAAGGCTGCTGCCGTCGCCCAGGTCGCGCCTACCGTCCCCGGCCATGAGCGCAGACACCAGCCCCGTCATCGAGCTGCGGGGCGCGAGCAAGACGTTCAGGACCCCGTCAGGGGGCCTGCACACGGCGGTCCGGGGACTTGATCTCACGGTCCGGCGTGGGGAGTTCGTGGCCGTCGTCGGGCCCACCGGCTGCGGTAAGTCGACCACGCTGACCCTGGTCAGCGGCCTCGAAGAACCCTCCGAGGGCGAGGTCGTGGTCGCCGGGGAGCCGGTTCGCGGCGTGGGCGACAAGGTCGGGTTCGTCTTTCAGCAGGACGCCACCTTCCCCTGGCGCACGGTCCTGTCCAATGTCATGGCCGGCCCGCGTTTTCGCGGTGTGCCGAAGGCGGAGGCGAAGCGGAAGGCGCGTGAGTGGCTGGCCCGGGTCGGGCTCTCCGCCTTCGAGGACCGCTATCCGCACCAGCTGTCCGGCGGACAGCGCAAGCGCGTGGCGCTCGCCGCGACCTTCGTCAACGACCCCGAGATCCTGCTGATGGACGAGCCGTTCTCGGCGCTCGACGTGCAGACCCGGGCCCTGATGTCGGACGAACTGTTGGAGCTGTGGGAGGGCTCCGGCGCCTCCGTCGTGTTCGTCACCCACGACCTGGAGGAGTCCATCGCCCTTGCCGACCGGGTCGTCGTGATGACGGCCGGGCCGGCCACCGTCAAACACGTCTTCGACATCGACCTGCCCCGCCCGCGCAAGGTCGAGTCGGTGCGTCTGGAACCGCGGTTCATCGAGATCTACCGCGAGATCTGGGAGTCCCTCGGCGAAGAGGTCCGCATCACGCGCCAGAGAGGTGCCGCCCATGTCGCCTGAGGTCATCAGCACACCGGTCGTCGACACGGCCAAGACACCGCCGGACCGCGCTCATTCACGCGCGCGTGCCGCCCGGCGACGCCGGATCGTTGTCGCCGCCTCCCGGGCGCTGCTCCTAGTGGTGGTGCTCGGACTGTGGGAGGTCCTCGCCCGTGCCGAGGTCATCGACCCGTTCAACTTCTCGATGCCCACGAAGATCTGGGACCAGATCTGGACGTGGGTCACGCACGGGACCGCGCTCGGGTCGTTGGGCGAACAGATCTGGGCCACGCTCCACGAGGCGCTGCTCGGCTGGGTCTTCGGCGTGGCCGCCGGTGTGGTGTTCGGCATCGCTCTGGGGCGGATCACCTTTCTCGCCGATGTCCTTGGTCCATACATCAAGGTGCTCAACTCCATACCCAGGATCGTCCTCGCACCCATCTTCGTGATCTGGTTCGGCCTCGGGCCTGCCTCCAAGGTCGCGTCCGCGGTCGTGCTCGTCTTCTTCCCGGTGTTCTTCAACGCCTTCCAGGGCGCCCGCGAGGTCGACCGCAACCTGGTCGCCAACGCCCGCATCCTCGGGGCGAGCGACCGCCGGGTGACGCTCCAGGTGGTCATCCCGTCCGCGACCTCGTGGATCTTCACCAGCCTCCACGTGAGCTTCGGCTTCGCTCTCATCGGCGCGATCGTCGGCGAGTACATCGGCGCGACGAAGGGGATCGGCCTGCTCGTCGCGCAGTCGCAGGGCACCTTCAACGCGGCCGGTGTGTACGCCGCGATGGTCATCCTCGCCGTCGTCGCGCTCGTCGCCGAAGGACTGCTCACCTTCGCCGAGCGCCGCATCTTCCGCTGGAAGCCGTCGGGTTCCGACAGCTGACCCGAGACCTCCCCGGCTCCCCTCCGCCTGCTTCCCTTCACAAGGACGTGAACCCTCATGCGCAAGACCGCCAGATACTCCGCCCTGGCCGCCGCCGGCCTGCTCGCCCTCTCCTCGCTCACCGCCTGCGCCAACGACGCGGCCAGTACCGCCTCCTCCGGCAGCAAGGGCGACGGCAAGGGCACGAAGGTCAAGATCATGGTCGGCGGCCTCGACAAGGTCATCTACCTGCCCGCGATGCTCACCCAGCGGCTCGGCTACTTCGACGCCGAGGGCCTCGACGTGGAGCTGCTGAGCGAACCGGCCGGAGTCCAGGCCGAGACCGCGCTCGTCTCCGGTCAGGTCCAGGGCGCCGTCGGCTTCTACGACCACACGCTCGACCTCCAGGTGAAGGGCAAGCACGTCGAGTCCGTGGTGCAGTTCTCGCACGCGCCCGGTGAGGTGGAGATCGTGTCCACCAAGAAGGCGGACGACATCACCTCACCCAAGGACTTCAAGGGGAAGAAGCTGGGCGTCACGGGTCTCGGCTCGTCGACCGACTTCCTCACCAAGTACCTCGCCGTCAAGAACGGCGTGAAGGTCAGCGAGTTCACGCCGGTCGCCGTCGGCGCCGGACCGACCTTCATCTCCGCGCTCCAGCAGGGCGCGATCGACGGGGGCATGACGACCGACCCGACCGTCGCGACGATCCTGGACAAGAAGGCGGGCAAAGTCCTCCTCGACATGCGCACGCCCGCGGGATCCCAGGCGGCGCTCGGCGGTCCGTATCCGTCGTCAAGTCTGTACATGCAGACGGACTGGGTGAATGGACACAAGGACACCGTCCAGAAGATGGTCAATGCATTCGTCAAGACGCTCAAGTGGATGTCCACACACAGCGCCCTGGAGATCGCCGAGAAGATGCCCGCCGACTACTCCCAGGGCAACAAGATCCTCTACGCGGCAGCCATCGAAAGCACCCTGCCGATGTTCACCGACGACGGCGTGATGCCGAAGAACGGCCCCGAGACCGTCGAGAAGGTGCTCAAGGCGTTCAACCCTGCCGTCCAGAAGGCCGACGTCGACCTCGACAAGACGTACACGACCGAGTTCGTCGACAAGGTCACGGACTGACGCCTGTGACGACGGCATCCGTATAGGGGGAGGGCACGGTTCCTTCCCCCGCCCCCACGGGCCGTGCCCTCAGGCGCGGGTCGCCCACACGTAACGGTGTTCCGGGCGGCCCGCGTCGCCGTACTTGAGCGTGAGCCGGGCCCGTCCGGTGCGCTCCAGAAGCTTCAGATAGCGCTGGGCGGTCTGCCGGCTCACCCCCGTCCGGTCGGCGATCTCCTGGGCCGACAGCGGCCCCTCCGCGTTCATCAGGGACTGCCGTACGAGCTCCGCGGTCGTGGGGGAGTGCCCCTTGGGCAGATCCGGCTCCGACGACGCGGACAGGGCGCCGAAGATACGGTCCACCTCGGCCTGTTCGGCCTCGCCGCCGCCGTCGAGCGTACGGCGCAGCTCGGCGTACGCCTCCAGCTTGGCGCGCAGACCCGCGAAGGCGAACGGCTTGACCAGGTACTGGAGCGCCCCGTGCCGCATCGCGGCCTGCACGGTCGTGACGTCCCGCGCGGCCGTCACCATGATCACGTCGGTCTGGTGACCCCGGCGACGCATCTCCTGGACCACCGAAAGACCCGTCTCGTCGGGCAGGTAATGGTCCATGAGGACCAGGTCGACGCGGGGCAGCAGCTCCACCTGACGCAGCGCCTCGGCCGCGCTGTGGGCCTCGCCCGCCACATGGAAGCCCGGCACCTTCTCGACGTAGGCGGCGTTGACCCGCGCGACCCGCGTGTCGTCGTCCACGACCAGCACCTCGATCATCACGACTCCTCCTCGGGGGCGGCGGGAACGGTCAGCGCCGGCTCCAGGTCGTCACCGGTCAGCGCCTCGGGCAGGACGACGGTGAACTCCGCGCCCCCTCCGTCGGCCTCGGTCACCGCGGCGCTGCCACCTTGCCGTTCGGCCAGCCGGCGGACCAGCGAGAGACCGATGCCGCGCTTTCCGTGCGCGGGCGGCTGCTTCGTGGACCACCCCTCGGTGAAGACCAGGTCGCGATGCTCCGCCGGAATGCCAGGCCCTGTGTCCCGCACCCTGAGGACGGCGGTACGGCCCTCCGAGCGCAATTCGACCTCCACGCGCGCGTGCGGCTTTCCTCCTACGGCGTCCAGCGCGTTGTCGACCAGGTTGCCGACCACCGTGACGATCCCCCGGGGGTCGATCAGCCGGTCGGGGAGCCTGGTCCGGTCCGAGATCCACAGTGCGACCCCGCGCTCCGCGGCGACGGTCGCCTTGCCGACCAGCAGGGCGGCGAGCAACGGATCCTTGATCTTCTCGGTGACCTGTTCCGCGGTGGCACGGTGGTCGCCGACCACCTCTCCGACGAACTCCACGGCGTCGTCGTACATCTCCAGTTCGAGCAGTCCGAGCAGTGTGTGCATGCGGTTGGCGTGCTCGTGGTCCTGGGCGCGCAGGGCGTCGATCAGCCCGCGCGTGGAGTCGAGCTCGCGGCCCAGCTGCTCCAGCTCCGTACGGTCGCGCAGGGTCGCGACGGCGCCGCCGTCGTCCGTGGGCATGCGGTTGGCGATCAGGACCCGCTGGCCGCGGACGGTGAGCAGGTCGGTGCCGGTGACGCGCCCGGCCAGCACGTCGGCCGTGCGGCCCTCGCCGAGCGCCTGGTCGGGGGAGCGGCCCACGGACTCGTCGCCGATGCCCAGCAGCCGCTGCGCCTCGTCGTTGAGGAGGCGGACCCGGCCGGCCCGGTCCAGGGCCACGACGCCCTCCCTGATGCCGTGCAGCATCGCCTCGCGCTCCGCGAGCAGCGCCGAGATGTCGGAGAAGGCAAGGTCCCGGGTCTGCCGTTGGACCCGCCGGGAGATCAGCCAGGCGGCCAGCGCGCCGACGGCGAGGGCGCCGCCGGCGTAGGCGAGCAGTCCCGGGATGGCGTGGATCAGCCTGGCCCGGACGCTGTCGTACGCGATGCCGACCGAGACCGCCCCGATGATGGTCCCGTCGCTGTCGCGCAGGGGCACCTTGCCGCGGGCCGAGCGCCCCAGGGTGCCCTCGTCGATCTCCATGACCTCCTCGCCCGCGAGCGCCCGCGCGGGGTCGGTCGAGACCTTTCCGCCGATCTCCTTCGGGTCGGTGTGGGACCAGCGGATGCCCTGGTTGTTCATGATCACGACGTACTCGGCCTGGGTGGCCTTGCGGATCCGCTCGGCCTCCTTCTGCACCGGTCCGTCGACCGAGTAGGGCGTGGTCTGCAGGTCCTCCGCGATCTGCGGCTGCTGCGCGGTCGTCTGCGCGATGGCGAGGGCGCGGCGCATCGCCTGGTCGTCCAGCTGGTTGCTGAGCGGTGCGAGGAACAGCCCGGTCGCGAGCACCGTGACTCCCGCGGCGATCGCGAGCTGCATCAGCAGCACCTGCGAGAACATCCGCCGCGGCAGCCCGAGGCGGAGGCGTCGTACGGGGGGAGTGGGGCGGCTCATACCCATGACGGTACGCGGAGGGGTACGGGCTGCCGTAGGGGTGTGGCGTGGATCTCTTGATCAACCCAGTTGATCAGCGGATGGCCTGCTTGATCAGTGGATGAACCCCTTGACCACCTTGTTCGGCTTGTTCAGCTCGCCAGGGCCGAAGGGGGCGTCAACTCCCGCACCGCCACCACGTCCATCCGCGCCGGCGAACCGAGCACCGACGTCCCGCAGCTCTCCGCGCGGGGCGGCAGAGACGCGCCCTGGGCCACCACGACCCGCCAGTGACGGCCGTCCACGTGCGCGACGGTCACCTCCCACCGCGGTGCAGCGCCCTCCGTTCGCACGACGACCAGGGCGTCCGCCGCGTACTCGTCCACCGCCGCCCGCACGGCCAGCTCGGCCGCCTGCCCGGGTCGCTCCCAGGCCGAGCTCCCGCGACATCCCTCCAGAACGATCCGGCCGTCCTGGACGCCGTGGAGGATCTCCTTGACGGCGGGTGCCCCGACCCGGCCGTACGCGTAGCCGTACGGCAGCACGAGGAGCGTCGGCGAGAAGCGATGTCCACCCAGATGGGTGACCTCCCAGACGCCCTCGCCCCCGGAGGCGAACAGCTCGGCCGCGAGCGGCCGCCCCAGAAGGGCGCAGCAGCGGTCGCGCTTGCCGTTGGTGCAGACAAGGGCGAGCGGGGCACCGGTGTGGGCCCGTCCGTCCAGTGCCGCGTCGAAGCTGCGGTGGTCGCCGGAGCCGAGCGCGGTGAGGTCCAGGTCGAGAAGGCGCCGCGGATCACGGATCGTGGCGCTGCGCAGCCAGACGTTTCCGGGGGCGGTGTGGGACACGTACACGCGGCGTGCGGACGGGGTCCCGCAGTCCGCGTGCCGTCCGGGGCGGCGGATGAGCGCGACGCGGACGCCCGTGCCCTTCGCCGCCCGCTCCAGGGCACGGCCCAGCACGGGGTCCAGATGGCTCGACGTGAGCGCGTGGGCGCCCCAGGGGCCGGGCTGTTCCAGGAGCAGCCAGGTCCTGGCGGTGGCCGCGGTGCCCGCGATGGGCTCGTCGAGGTCCCGGGAGACGGTTGAACACGTACTCACAGAGGTGAGCCTAACCTGACTTGCCCGATGGCGACTTCCGGGCGCGCTGGTGAGCTACTCGGGGAGGGGCTGAGGTGGCTTGGCGCCTACGTAGAAGCCGCTCGGCCGCATGCGCAGCGGGCGCTCCCCGTACTCCTCCAGGGCGTGGGCGATCCAGCCCGCCGTCCGGGCGACGGCGAAGATCGTCTCGCCGGCGGTGGCGGGCATCCCGGCGGAGGAGGTGAGGACCGCGAGCGCCAGGTCGACGTTGGCGTGCAGCGGGGTGTGGCGGGCCGTGGTGGCCACGACGTCGCGGGCCGCGAGGAGGGCGGGTTCGGCCCGGGGGATCTCCTCCAGAAGCTCGAACAGGGCACGTGCGCGTGGGTCCTCGCCGCGGTAGAGGCGATGGCCGAGCCCGGGGATACGGCGTCCGGCGCGCAGTTCGTCCGCGATCACGGGGCCTGCGTCGCCCTGTTCCAGTACGTCGTTCAGCAGCCTGTGGGCGAGGCCGCTGGCTGCTCCGTGCAGCGGGCCTTCCAGCACGCCGAGGCCGGCGGAGACGGCCGCGTAGGCGTGTGCCCGGGCCGAGGCCGCCACGCGCACCGCGAGTGTGGAGGCGGCCAGGTCGTGGTCGACCAGCAGGCCCAGAGCGGTGTCCAGCACGCGCAGGGACGCCTCGTCGGCGGCGCGCCCGCTGAGGCGCGCCCACAGGCGCCGTGCCAGCGAGCCCTCGTCGCGGTGGCCGGCCCGCACCGGAGGCAGGGCGGCGACGAGGGTGGGGATGAGGACCCGCGCGGTGCCCAGGACGGCGTCCTCGGACAGGTCGAAGCGCAGCGGGTCCGAGGCCGCGGCGGCGATGGCCGCGACCCGCAACCGGTCGGTGGGCGAGGCGTGTTCGGGCAGGGCGTCGACGGCGCGGCGGGCGACGGTGACGGAGGCGTCGGGTGCGGTGAACGTGGTGCCGGGCCGCATCCGCCCGGTCCAGAGCCACTCCGTGATCTCCTCGTAGGAGTGGCGTGCGGCCAGCTCGGTCGCGTCCACACCACGGAAGTAGTACCTGTCCGCGTCGATGAGCGTGATCCGGGTCCGTACTGCCAGTTCTCCGACGGCGCCCGAACTCCCGCCGCCCTCACGCCTGTTGCGGCCGGCGAGGGTCTCCACCTCTCGGGCGTCGAAGGTGCTGCCGCGGCCGCCGGGCACGCGTCGGCTGCTGAGCTGACCGCGGCTCACGTAGGCGTACACGGTCTCGGGCTTCACGCCCAGCAGTTCGGCTGCCTCTTTGGTGCTCAGCCGCCGGTCGCCGTGAGGGGTGGGGGCGGGTTCGTGATCGCGCATGGGCCTCACCGTATCCGCATGGACTACATATTGATTCAATCAATATTGACAGCGATTGAGTCAATCATAGACAGTCGAATCAAGTCCAGGGAGGAAACATGTCCGTCAACAGGACCTCAGCCACCCTTGTCGACGTACCGCGAGGACTCGCGGGCGTCGTCGTCACCGACACCGAGATCGGTGACGTCCGAGGGGTCGAGGGCTTCTACCACTACCGCCAGTACTCGGCCGTCGAGCTCGCGCGGACCCGCAGCTTCGAGGACGTCTGGCATCTCCTGGTCCACGGCACGCTGCCGGACGCCGCCCGCAGCGCCGCCTTCGCCGCCGAGACCGCGGCGTTGCGCCGGTTGCCGGAGGGCGTTCGCGCCGCGCTGCCGGCCATCGCGTCGGCGGGCACGGCCTCCGGCCCGTTGGCAGGGATGCGTACGGCGTTGTCGCTGCTGGGAGCGGCGAACGGCCTTCGGCCGGTGTACGACATCGACGCGGACCGGCGGCGCCAGGACACGATCGTGGCGACGGCGGCCGTGCCGACGCTGCTCACGGCACTGCACCGGTTGGGTCGGGGGCTGGAGCCGGTCGAGCCGCGCGAGGATCTGTCGTATGCGGCCAACTACCTCTACATGCTGACGGGTTCGGAGCCGGAGCCGCGTCAGGCGAGGGCGATCGAGCAATACTTGATCTCAACCGTTGACCACGGATTCAATGCATCAACCTTCACGGCCCGTGTCATCACCTCGACGGGTGCGGATGTCGCCGCCTGCCTGGTCGGCGCCGTCGGAGCCCTGTCGGGGCCCCTGCACGGTGGGGCGCCCAGCCGGGCGCTGGACACCCTCGACGCCATCGGCACGCCGGACCGTATCGACCCGTGGATTCGCGAACGCGTTCTCGCCGGGGAGCGGATCATGGGATTCGGTCACGCGATCTACCGCACGGAAGACCCGCGCTCGCGCATGCTCCGTGAGATCGCTGAAGGCTTCGGCGGCCCGCGCGTCGCCTTCGCCGTCGAGGTCGAACGTCAAGTCGAGGCGATCCTGGCCGAGTTGAAGCCCGGCCGTGAACTCCACACCAACGTCGAGTTCTACGCGGGCGTGGTCATGGAACTGTGCGGCCTGCCCCGCGAGATGTTCACGCCGACGTTCGCTGCGGGGCGGGTGGTGGGGTGGAGCGCCAACATCCTGGAGCAGGCGGAGGACTCGAAGATCATTCGGCCGGTGGCGCGGTATGTGGGGCCGGGGGCGCCGGTGGCGGTGCCGGCGTGACCTGATGACCGGCTTCGGCGTGACGGTCGGTGCCGAATCTGCCGTTCCGCCGGCATCGGCATCGGCATCGGCATAGGCAGCGGTCGAGGGCTTCCGTGGTCTAGGTGCCGATTCGAGGAACGATGATCGTTCGCATGGATGCCGGCCCCTTGTGGGACCTTGCAGGGTGCTGCCCCGCCGAGGCGCCCTGCGGAGGGAACCGCAGGGCGCCGGGCCTGCCGAAGGTAAACCTGCGGAGGCGGACGGAGCAGGTGAATGCGCCGGGGGAGGGGACTACTCCGGCCGACTATGCGTCAGGGATGTCAGCCTTGGCATGGATGAGAGTCTCCCGGGTGACCACGACGATGCGTTCGTAGTCGGCTCTGGACGCGTCGGCAGGAAGCTCTGCCTCGAGTTCGTCGGTGATGTCCGTGCCGATGACCGCGAACCTTCCGTCGGAGAGTTCGAAGATGTCAGGGCAATTGGCACCGG
This sequence comes from Streptomyces sp. NPDC051913, assembly GCF_044593635.1. NCBI lineage: Bacteria > Bacillati > Actinomycetota > Actinomycetes > Kitasatosporales > Streptomycetaceae > Streptomyces > Streptomyces sp. NPDC051913. The sequence goes on from NZ_JBIUCI010000002.1 coordinate 120,414, forward strand.
TGGTGCTCCCCCTGGCGATGGGTGGGGTACCGATCCGACGGATGATCCGGCTCACTGTTCTGGCGTTCCTTCTGGTGTCGAGTCAGGTGCGCATTTGATGCTGCGCGTTGTGATGCGGCCCGGGTGGGGTCACAGCCTCGACAACCAGCAGCGTGGACGGTGGTGTGGCAGGGATAGGCCCATTCCGAGAGATGCGCAGTAGTCAACCTTGTTGGCCTCTGGGGAAACGCCACCGTTTACTGCTTTGTTACCGCCCAACCGTGTGAAGTGCCGGGGAAGGTGGCGCCCGGACCGGATTTCGCGCCGGGCCGAGGAGCCCTACTCGCTCGGTGGGTACCCGATGACCCACCACTCGTCGGCGTCCGTCTCCTCCAACTGCACCAGAAGATCATCGACCATGCGCCCGATCTTGGCCTCGTCGGACGAGTCGATCAACGTCGCCCGATGCGGTCGCGTCGCGTACCAGTACTCACGAAAGACGGGGATCTGGAGCATGCTCCGCGCATGTCCGAAGAACTCCTCGCGGGTCAGGTTGCCCATCCGGTAGTAGCAGAGCGCGTTGGTGTAGAGGGCGTTGGCGAAGAGGAACTGCCGCTGTTTCCGAGGTGGGACGGTCCCGTTGTAGGCGTCCAGCACCTCGGCGAGATCAGGGTCGTCCATGGCCTTGCTCAGCAACTCCCAGTGAAGGCGCTGCTGATGAGCGAAATTGGTCTGGCGTTGCGAGTGTGCTGCCTGCTCCAAGTGCTCGAGGCGGATGCGTAACCCCTGGATGGTGTTGTGCTGTGCGGCCGTCGTCGCGAGGGCACCGGCGGCCGCACCGAGCCCAGCCATCATCAGCCCGCGTATCCCATAGTTCCGTGTGGCCATGTCAACCCCCGAGTCAGGCGGCCGTCCGCCGGTCGTCGGGTTGCGGGTCGACTGTTGGGGACCGGCGAGCGGAGGGCGGCGCTTGCCGTCTCCCAGGGTGCCGAGCGGCTCTGATCGGCGGGGGAGGCGGAGAGGAGGCGCACGGAGGGAAGTGAGGGTCGCACGAACCGGCGCCATGCCCAACGTCTGCCCCGCAAGTGCTGCTAACAATCGTTCACTTCGCGGTGATTCTTCCGGCTCGTATCCTGGTCCGGCATTCAAACCTCGTACGTGCGCCGGAACCGCGATCCGGTGCGCGCACCAGCGTGAAAGAGGTCGTACGTTGCGTCAGCCGAGCCCCGGTCAGCGGCAGATCCCGGTCGTCGTTCTCGCCGGATTCCTGGGTTCCGGCAAGACCACCCTCCTCAACCACCTCCTCCACCGCAGCGGCGGCAGTCGCATCGGCGCGATCGTCAACGACTTCGGTGCCATCGAGATCGACGCCATGGCCGTCGCCGGCGCCCTCGGCGACTCCACCGTCTCGCTCGGCAACGGCTGTCTGTGCTGTGCCGTGGACGCCGGCGAGCTGGATGTCTACCTGGAGCGGCTTGCCCGGCCCGACACCGGCATCGACGTCATCGTCATCGAGGCCAGCGGGCTCGCCGAACCGCAGGAACTCGTGCGTATGGTGCTCGCCAGCGAGCATCCTGGAATCGTCTACGGCGGGCTCGTCGAAGTCGTCGACGCCGCCGAGTTCGACGACACGCGTGCGAAGCACCCCGAGATCGACCGGCATCTCGCCCTCGCCGACCTCGTCGTCGTCAACAAGCTCGACCGCGCCGCCGACGGGGACCGTGTCGTTGGGCTGGTCCGCGAGCTGACCGAGCGTGCCGCCGTCGCCCCCGCCACCTACGGCCGTATCGACCCCGAGTTCCTTTTCGACTGCCGGCCCGGCGAGGAGCGCGTCGGGCAGCTGTCGTTCGACGACCTCCACCGCGGGCACGACACCGAGGGCACCGAGGACCACCCCGGGCATCTGCACACCGGCTACGACAGCCTCTCCTTCGTCTCCGAAGCGCCGCTCGACCCGCGCCGGCTGATGCAGTTCCTCGACGGGCGGTCCGCGGGGCTGTACCGGATCAAGGGGTACGTCGACTTCGGGCCGTACGACGTCCACAACCGGTATGCCGTGCACGCCGTCGGGCGGTTCCTGCGGTTCTATCCCGAGCCCTGGCCCGCCGACGGCCGGCGCCTCACCCAGCTCGTCCTCATCGGTTCCGGCCTCGACACCCCCGCGCTCGGCAAGGAACTGGAGGCGTGCAGGACAGACGCCCCGCACACCGCCGACGAGCACGGTATGTGGGGCGTCCTGCGTTACGTACAGGGCCCGGGGGACGAAATCCCCGAGCTCCTCGAAGAGGCTTAGACCGGCCCCGCCACCACCGACACCGTCTTCGCCAGCGACACGCCCGAACCGTCGCGGCGCGGGTCGATCTCCGGGAGGTCGGCCGGGGTGCCGTTCTTCTGGGCCGCCTTCGCCGGTACGGCGCCCGCCCAGGCGAAGGACAGGCAGTCCTCGCCCTTCAGGAAGCGCTGGCAGCGGACGCCACCGGTGGCGCGGCCCTTGCGCGGGTACTGGTCGAACGGGGTCAGCTTGGCCGTCGTCTGGACGGAGTCGTCCAGCGTGCCGCGCGAGCCCGCGACCGTGAAGACCACCGCGTCCACCGCCGGGTCCACCGCCGTGAAGGAGATGACCTTCGCGCCGTCCGTGAGCTTGATGCCCGCCATGCCGCCGGCGGGGCGGCCCTGGGGGCGGACCTGCGCGGCCTGGTAGCGCAGCAGCTGCGCGTCGTCGGTGACGAAGACCAGGTCCTCGTCGCCGGTGCGCAGCTCGACCGCGCCGACGATCCGGTCGCCGTCCTTGAGCGTGATGACCTCCAACTCCTCCTTGTTCGAGGGGTAGTCGGGGACGACACGCTTCACGACGCCCTGCTCCGTGCCGAGCGCCAGGCCCGGCGACGACTCGTCGAGGGTGATCAGGCAGACCACCGTCTCGCCGTCGGTCAGGGAGACGAACTCCGTCAGGGGGGCTCCGCCGGAGAGGTTCGGAGCGGAGGCCGTCTCGGGCAGTTGCGGCAGGTCGACGACGTTGATCCGCAGCAGGCGGCCTTCCGAGGTCACCGCGCCGATCTCACCGCGCGCGGTCGCCGGGACCGCCGAGACGATCACGTCGTGCTTGACGCGCTTGCCGTCGGCGTCGGCCGGGAACGGCTCGCCGTTGGCCGTACGCGCCAGCAGGCCCGTCGAGGACAGCAGCACCCGGCACGGGTCGTCGGCCACCTGGAGCGGCACGGCGGCTGTGGGGGCGCCCGCCGACTCCAGCAGGACCGTACGCCGGTCGGTGCCGAACTGCTTGGCCACCGCGGCGAGTTCGGTGGAGACCAGCTTGCGCAGCTCCGCGTCCGAGTCGAGGATCGCGGTCAGCTGCTCGATCTCCGTGTTGAGCCGCTCCTTCTCCGTCTCCAGTTCGATGCGGTCGAACTTGGTGAGACGGCGGAGGGGGGTGTCCAGGATGTACTGGGTCTGGATCTCCGACAGGGAGAAGCGCTCCATCAGGCGCTGCTTCGCCTGTGCCGAGTTCTCGCTCTGCCGGATGAGGCGGATGACCTCGTCGATGTCGATCAGGGCCGTCAGCAGGCCCTCGACCAGGTGCAGTCGGTCGCGTCGCTTGGTGCGGCGGAACTCGCTGCGGCGGCGGACGACCTCGAAGCGGTGGTCGAGGTAGACCTCCAGGAGCTCCTTCAGCCCCAGCGTCAGGGGCTGGCCGTCGACCAGCGCGACGTTGTTGATGCCGAAGGACTCCTCCATCGGCGTCAGCTTGTAGAGCTGCTCCAGGACCGCCTCGGGCACGAAGCCGTTCTTGATCTCGATGACCAGACGCAGGCCGTGCGCACGGTCGGTGAGGTCCTTGACGTCGGCGATGCCCTGGATCTTCTTCGAGCCGACCATGTCCTTGATCTTGGCGATGACCTTCTCCGGGCCGACCGCGAAGGGCAGCTCGGTGATGACCAGGCCCTTGCGGCGGGCCGTCACCGTCTCCACCGACACCGTGGCGCGGATCTTGAAGGTGCCGCGGCCCGTCTCGTACGCGTCCCGGATGCCGGCCAGGCCGACGATCCGGCCGCCCGTGGGCAGGTCGGGGCCCGGCACGTACTTCATCAGGGTGTCCAGATCCGCGTTGGGATAGCGGATCAGATGGCGGGCGGCGGCGATGACCTCGGAGAGGTTGTGCGGCGGCATGTTGGTGGCCATGCCGACCGCGATGCCCGATGAGCCGTTCACCAGCAGGTTCGGGAACGCGGCGGGCAGGGCCACCGGCTCCTGCTCCTGGCCGTCGTAGTTCGGCGCGAAGTCGACCGTGTCCTCGTCGATCGACTCGGTCATCAGGCTCGTCGCCTGCGCCTGCCGGCACTCGGTGTACCGCATGGCGGCCGGCGGGTCGTCGTTGCCCAGCGAGCCGAAGTTGCCGTGGCCGTCGACCAGCGGCACGCGCATCGAGAAGGGCTGGGCCATGCGCACCAGGGCGTCGTAGATCGACGAGTCGCCGTGCGGGTGCAACTTACCCATCACTTCGCCGACCACGCGCGCGCACTTCACATAGCCGCGGTCGGGACGCAGCCCCATCTCGTTCATCTGGTAGACGATGCGCCGGTGCACCGGCTTGAGGCCGTCGCGGGCGTCCGGCAGGGCTCGGGAGTAGATGACCGAGTACGCGTACTCGAGGAAGGAGCCCTGCATCTCGTCGACGACGTCGATGTCGAGGATCTTCTCCTCGTACGAGTCGTCGGGCGGCGGGGTCTTCGTGCTGCGGCGGGCCATCGCTGCCGGCTCCTCTTTTCTGGTCGCTCGCCTATGGGTCGCTCGCGCCCCTTCGGCTCACTCTTGCTCAAGCGTGAACGGGATCTGACGCGGACCATTGTGGACCCCGGCACTGACAACGCGGACGACGACCCGACGTCAGCTCTCCCGCCGGAAGTTCACCCGCGCCGCACGGCGGCCCGTCCGCAGGCTACGGGATCTCGCTGTCGGCGTACGACCACCGGGAACTTCACCGGGGGTCCACACGCTTGCATACAGTGGCAGGACCGGCAGGAAAACGCGGTTACGGCAACCGCACCGCGATCGAAGGGACGTACATGCCCATGGGTCACACGGCCACAGACCAGGCAGGCACCGGGGGCCTGACAGCGACCGAGCACCGCCTGGCCAACGGGCTGCGCGTGGTGCTCTCCGAGGACCACCTGACCCCGGTCGCGGCGGTGTGCCTCTGGTACGACGTCGGCTCGCGCCACGAGGTCAAGGGACGTACCGGTCTGGCTCACCTCTTCGAGCATCTGATGTTCCAGGGCTCGGGCCAGGTCAAGGGCAACGGTCACTTCGAGCTCGTCCAGGGCGCCGGCGGCTCGCTCAACGGCACCACCAGCTTCGAGCGCACCAACTACTTCGAGACCATGCCCGCCCACCAGCTGGAGCTCGCGCTCTGGCTGGAGGCCGACCGCATGGGCTCCCTGCTCGCCGCCCTCGACGACGAGTCGATGGAGAACCAGCGCGACGTCGTGAAGAACGAGCGCCGCCAGCGCTACGACAACGTCCCCTACGGCACGGCGTTCGAGAAGCTCACCGCCCTCGCCTACCCCGAGGGCCACCCCTACCACCACACCCCGATCGGCTCCATGGCCGACCTGGACGCGGCCACCCTGGAGGACGCCCGCGCGTTCTTCCGGACGTACTACGCGCCCAACAACGCGGTGCTGTCGATCGTCGGCGACATCGACCCCGAGCAGACGCTCGCCTGGGTCGAGAGGTACTTCGGCTCCATCGCGTCCCACGACGGCAAGCCCGCTCCGCGCGACGGCTCGCTGCCCGAGGTCATCGGCGAGCAGCTGCGCGAGGTCGTCGAGGAGGAGGTCCCCGCGCGCGCGTTGATGGCCGCCTACCGCCTGCCGCACGACGGCACGCGCGAGGCCGACGCGGCCGACCTGGCCCTCACCGTCCTCGGCGGCGGCGAGTCCTCCCGCCTCTACAACCGGCTCGTCCGCCGCGACCGTACGGCCGTCGCCGCCGGATTCGGTCTGCTGCGGCTGGCCGGAGCGCCCTCCCTGGGCTGGCTGGACGTGAAGACGTCCGGTGACGTCGAGGTGCCGGTCATCGAGACGGCCATCGACGAGGAGCTCGCGCGGTTCGCCGCGGAGGGCCCCACGGAGGAGGAAATGGAGCGCGCCCAGGCCCAGTTGGAGCGCGAGTGGCTGGACCGCCTCGGCACCGTCGCGGGCCGCGCCGACGAACTGTGCCGCTACGCGGTCCTGTTCGGCGACCCGCAGCTCGCCCTCACCGCGGTCAACCGCGTCCTGGAGGTGACCGCGGCGGAGGTCCAGGAGGTCGCCAAGGCCCGCCTGCGCCCCGACAACCGCGCGGTGCTCGTCTACGAACCCGTCTCCGGGGAGACCGCCGAGGACGCGGACCCGCCCGAGGACCCCGAGGCCGAGGCCACCGTCGAGGCCGGCGACAAGAACGAGGAGGCGGCCAAGTGACCGAGCTCGCCACGATGGAGTTCCACCCCCAGCCCCAGGCGGGCGAGGCCAAGCCCTGGGCGTTCCCGGCCCCCACGCGCGGGACGCTCCACAACGGCCTCACCGTGCTGCGCTGCCACCGCCCCGGCCAGCAGGTCGTCGCCGTCGAGGTCCTCCTCGACGCCCCCCTGGACGCCGAACCGGCGGGCCTGGACGGCGTCGCCACGATCATGGCGCGTGCCTTCTCCGAGGGCACCGACAAGCACTCCGCCGAGGAGTTCGCCGCCGAGCTGGAGCGCTGCGGCGCCACCCTCGACGCGCACGCCGACCACCCCGGCGTCCGGCTGAGCCTCGAAGTCCCGGTCTCCCGGCTGCCCAAGGCGCTCGGGCTGCTCGCCGACGCCCTCAGGGCGCCCGCGTTCGCGGACGACGAGGTCGAGCGCCTGGTCACCAACCGCCTGGACGAGATCCCGCACGAGCTGGCCAACCCCTCGCGCCGGGCAGCCAAGGAGCTCTCCCGGACCCTGTTCCCGGCGGACCTGCGCATGTCCCGCCCCCGCCAGGGCACCGAGGAGACCGTCCAGAACATCGACTCGGCGGCGGTACGCGCCTTCTACGAGAAGCACGTCCGCCCGGCCACCGGCACTGTCGTGGTCGTCGGCGATCTCACCGACCTCGACCTGGACGCGCTGCTCGGCGACACCCTCGGCTCGTGGACCGGCTCCGCGGCCGAGCCGCGCCCGGTGCCGGCCATCACCGCCGACGACACCGGCCGGGTCGTCATCGTGGACCGCCCCGGCGCCGTCCAGACGCAGCTGCTGATCGGCCGTATCGGCGCCGACCGGCACGACCGCGTGTGGCCCGCGCAGGTGCTCGGCACCTACTGCCTCGGCGGCACCCTCACCTCCCGCCTGGACCGCGTCCTGCGCGAGGAGAAGGGCTACACCTACGGCGTGCGTTCGTTCGGGCAGGTCCTCAGGTCCGCCCCGGACGGCACCGGTGCCGCGATGCTGGCCATCAGCGGTTCCGTCGACACCCCGAACACCGGCCCCGCCCTCGACGACCTGTGGACGGTGCTGCGCACCCTCGCCGCGGAGGGACTCACCGACGCCGAGCGCGACGTCGCCGTGCAGAACCTCGTCGGTGTGGCACCGCTCAAGTACGAGACCGCGGCGGCCGTGGCGAGCACGCTGGCCGACCAGGTCGAGCAGCATCTGCCCGACGACTACCAGGCCACGCTGTACCGGCAGCTCGCCGCGACCGGCACGGTCGAGGCCACCGCGGCGGCCGTCAACGCCTTCCCGGTGGACCGTCTGGTGACGATCCTGGTCGGCGACGCGGCGGCCATCAAGGAGCCCGTGGAGGCTCTCGGCATCGGTGAAGTGACCGTGGTGTCGGCCGAGTAGAAGCACACGCGCGTGAAGGGGCTCTGGTGACGGAAGCGTCACCAGGGCCCCTTAATGTCCGAATAATGAATGAATTGCAGGCTGGTTGCCTGTTTGCCCTGTGGGATGCGCTACAAACTGCCTGATCTGTTTGGGGATTGAAAGTGGCCCCCCTTAGCGTCGTCCGGGCTGTTCGTCACGCAGTGCGCCGCGCCCGCGGCACCGGACAGCCATCGCCGAGTCCCCGTACGGCGCGAGCCAGGGGAGCCGGGGACCCATGCAGTCCCTGGGGTGAATCGGACGCCCGCGCGTCAGCGAGGGGGTCCGTAGGAGACCTTCCTGCTCCGAACCCGTCAGCTAACCCGGTAGGCGAGAGGGAAGGAAAGGACCAGCCACTACATGGCGTTCACGCGCCCCACCGGGAAGCATCGTGCCCCGAGCCGGATGAAGCGCTCCACCGCCCGCGCGGCCGGGATCGCGGCGCTCACCACCACCGGCGTCATCGGCACCCTCGCCGCCCCGGCCCTCGCCGCGGAGCCCGCGGCCGAGCAGACCGGCCTCATCCCGGTCGTCACCATCGGCGACTCGGTCGCCGACCAGATCGACGCCCAGGCCGAGGCCCAGGAACAGGCCGCCGAGGAGGCCGCGCAGAAGAAGGCCGAGGAGCTGGCCCGCAAGAAGGCCGCCGCCAAGGCCAAGAAGGAGCGCGAGGCCAAGGAGCGCGCCGCCCGCGCCGCCGCCGAGCGCAAGCGCCTCAACTCCTTCGTCGCCCCGATCTCGGGCTCGTACATCTCCACCGGCTACAAGGCCGGCGGCGCCGTCTGGTCCTCCGGCAGCCACACCGGGGTCGACTTCCACGCCGCCAGCGGCACCTCCGTCCACGCGGTCGGCTCGGGCACCGTCGTCGAGGCCGGCTGGGGCGGCTCGTACGGCAACAACATCGTGATCAAGATGAACGACGGCACGTACACCCAGTACGGCCATCTGTCGTCCATCGGGGTCTCGGTCGGCCAGACGGTCACCCCGGGCCAGCAGATCGGCCTGTCCGGCGCGACCGGCAACGTCACCGGCCCGCACCTGCACTTCGAGGCCAGGACGACCGCCGAGTACGGCTCGGACATCGACCCCGTCGCCTACCTGCGCTCGCACGGTGTGAACGTCTGACGCCCGGTGTGAACGTCTGACGACGGATCGCAGGATCTCCCGGAACCCCGGCTCACCCGAGCCGGGGTTTCGCCGTTTTCGGTACCCGGCTGTCCAAAAAATATCCATGGATTCCGGTCCGCCATCGGAAATTCCCGTTCTTTGCAATAGAGTCACTGAACACACGTCAATCATCGACGTTTCACGGGGATTAAGACGGAGGTCGGTCATGCGTATTCCGGCGCACTCGGTATGCACCGCGATCAGGGACGACATCGTCTCCGGTGTCCACGAGCGCGGCAGCCGCCTCACCGAGGAACTCCTCGCCCGCCGCTACGGCGTCTCCCGTGTCCCCGTCCGGGAGGCCCTGCGCACGCTGGAGGCCGAGGGCTTCGTGGTGACGCGGCGGCACGCGGGCGCGTGCGTCGCCGAACCGACCGAGCAGGAGGCCGCCGACCTGCTGGAGATGCGGATGCTCCTGGAGCCGCTGGGCGCCTCCCGGGCCGCCCAGCGCCGCACCGAGGCACACCTCAAGGTCCTGCGCGGCCTGGTCAGGCTGGGGCAGGAGCGGGCCAGGCGGGGCAACAGCGAGGATCTGCGCTCCCTGGGCGGCTGGTTCCACGAGACGCTCGCGCAGGCCTCCGGCAGCCCCGCGCTGACCTCGATGCTGACCCAGCTGCGCCACAAGATCTCCTGGATGTACACCGTCGAGGCGCCCGCCAACCCCGCCGAGTCCTGGGCCGAGCACGGCGCGATCGTCGACGCCGTGGCGCGCGGCGACGGGGAACGCGCGCGTACGGTCACCGCGCTGCACACCGAGCGCTCGACCGCCGCGCACCGGCTCCGATTCCGCGCCGCGGGAGATCGGGCCGACCGTGTGAGGAACTCGCAACCTCCCGTAAACATGACGAGCCTGCGGCATTAACACGAGAGCCGTATACAAAGAGGGAAGTAATTCGCGGGGGAGAATTTCTGCTGCCCGTGCGAGGGAATTGGAAAGGGCTCGCCCGATAAACTCGGACGAGCCCTTCAGTGGTGCCGTGATTCAACCGGCCCCGATAAATCAGACGGTCTCGGGAAGCTCCTCGAGCCCCTCGGAGACCAGCTTCGCCAGACGGTCGAGGGCGGCGTCCGCGCCCTCGGCGTCCGAGGCGAGGACGATCTCCTCGCCGCCCTGGGCGCCCAGGCCCAGGACCGCCAGCATGGAGGCCGCGTTGACGGGGTTGCCGTCGGCCTTGGCGATCGTCACGGGGATACCGGAGGCCGTGGTGGCCCGGACGAAGATGGAAGCGGGGCGGGCGTGGAGGCCCTCGGCCCAGCCGACGTTGACGCGGCGCTCAGCCATGTGATGCTGCCCTTCGGTGTTCAGGGTTGTCTAGACCAGTTTCCCACACGTGAAGTGTCTCCGGAGCGGACCTTCGTCCCCTCCGGGGTGAGTCGTCGGACCGCGGCCTCGGTCCGGCTTCCGTCCTCTTGCGATCCTGTCGCGCTCTCCACAGACTGCCTCGCGCCGTTGTCGTACGCGAGCCGTACTCTGGGGCCCATGCAGACCTCGTCGGACCGGCACGAGTACCCCTCCCACTGGGAGGCCGACGTGGTGCTGCGCGACGGCGGCACCGCGCGCATCCGCCCCATCACCGTTGATGACGCCGAGCGCCTGGTCAGCTTCTACGAGCAGGTCTCGGACGAGTCGAAGTACTACCGCTTCTTCGCGCCCTACCCGCGCCTGTCCGCAAAGGACGTCCACCGCTTCACGCACCACGACTTTGTGGACCGGGTGGGACTCGCCGCCACAGTCGGAGGCGAGTTCATCGCCACCGTACGCTACGACCGCATCGGCGCCGACGGAATGCCCGCGACCGCGCCCTCCGACGAGGCCGAGGTCGCCTTCCTGGTCCAGGACGCCCACCAGGGACGCGGTGTCGCCTCCGCCCTCCTCGAACACATCGGCGCCGTCGCCCGCGAGCGCGGCATCCGCCGCTTCGCCGCCGAGGTGCTGCCCGCCAACACCAAGATGATCAAGGTGTTCATGGACGCCGGGTACACCCAGAAGCGCAGCTTCGAGGACGGCGTCGTGCGCCTGGAGTTCGACCTCGAACCCACCGACCGCTCGATGGCCGTGCAGTACGCACGCGAACAGCGAGCGGAGGGCCGGTCCGTGGAGCGGCTGCTCAAGCCCGGCTCGGTCGCCGTCGTCGGCGTCGGCCGCACCCCCGGCGGGGTGGGCCGCAGCATCCTCGACAACATCCGCGAGGCCGGTTTCACCGGCCGCCTGTACGCCGTGAACAAGGCCTTCACCGACAAGGAGCTCGACGGGATCCCCGCGCACCGCTCGGTGCGCGACATCGAGGGCCCCGTCGACCTCGCGGTCGTCGCCGTGCCCGCCGAGCACGTCCCCGAGGTCGTCACCGAGTGCGGCGAACACGGAGTGCAGGGCCTCGTCGTGATCTCCGCCGGATACGCCGAGAGCGGCCCCGAGGGACGCGAGCGCCAGCGCGAACTCGTCCGGCACGCGCGCGCGTACGGCATGCGGATCATCGGCCCCAACGCCTTCGGCGTCATCAACACCAACCCGGACGTCCGGCTCAACGCCTCCCTCGCCAACGAGACCCCACGGCCCGGCCGCATCGGGCTGTTCGCCCAGTCCGGCGCCATCGGCATCGCCCTGCTGTCCCGACTGCACCGACGCGGCGGCGGCGTCACCGGGGTCACCGGCGTCTCCACGTTCGTCTCCTCGGGCAACCGCGCCGACGTGTCCGGCAACGACGTCCTCCAGTACTGGTACGACGACCCGGACACCGACGTCGTCCTCATGTACCTGGAGTCCATCGGCAACCCCCGCAAGTTCACCCGCCTCGCCCGCCGTACCGCGGCGGCGAAGCCGCTGGTCGTGGTCCAGGGCGCCGGTTCCGCCCCTCAAGGGCACGCCGTACGGGCCACGCGGCTGCCGCACGCCACCGTGTCCGCGCTGCTGCGGCAGGCCGGCGTCATCCGCGTGAACACCATCACCGAGCTGGTCGACACCGGCCTGCTCCTCGCCCGTCAGCCCCTGCCGCGCGGCCCGCGCGTGGCGATCCTCGGCAACTCCGAGTCGCTCGGACTGCTCACCTACGACGCCTGCCTCTCCGAGGGGCTCAGGCCGCTGCCCCCGCTGGACCTGACGACGGCCGCCTCGGCGAAGGACTTCCACGCCGCGCTCTCGCGCGCGTTGGCGGACGACACGTGCGACGCGGTCGTGGTGACCGCGATACCGGCGGTCGGGGAGGGCGCCGCCGGCGACGCCGCGCTCGCGGAGGCGCTGCGCTCGGCGGCCGAGCGGGTGCCCGGCAAGCCCGTCCTCGTCGTCCACGTGGAGCTGGGCGGGCTGGCCGAGGCTCTCTCCGCCGCGACCAGCACGGCACCGCAGGCCGCGACACCGAGCGCGTCCCACCCCTTCCGTGCCCTGGACCGCCTCGCCGCCAAGGACCCCGAGGAGACTTCCAAGGCCGGCCCCCGCCTCATCCCCGCCTACCCCGCCGCCGAACGCGCGGTCCGCGCCCTCGGCGAAGCAGTGAAGTACGCCCAGTGGCGGCGCGAGGCGGCCGACCCCGGCAAGGTCCCGGAGTCCATCGACGCCGCCATCGACGAGAAGGGCGCCGCCCGGCTCATCGACGGCCTCCTCGCGCGCGGACAGGGCCTCACGCTCGGCGCCGACGAGACCTGCGACCTCCTCGGCAAGTACGGCATCCCCGTCCACCGAGCCCTCGCCGCCCCCACCCCCGACGACGCGGCCGCCGCCGCGCGCACCCTCGGCTACCCCGTCGCCCTCAAGGCCACCGCCCCCCACCTGCGCCACCGCGCTGACCTGGGCGGCGTCCGGCTCGACCTCGCCGACGAGGAACAACTGCGGCGCGCGTACACCGAGTTGACCGAGCTGTTCGGCGCGCCCGAGGAGCTGCGCCCGGTCGTGCAGGGGATGGCCCCGCGCGGCGTGGACACCGTCGTACGGGCCGTCATCGACCCGGCGGCCGGCGCCGTGCTCTCCTTCGGGCTCGCCGGAGCCGCCTCGCAGCTGCTCGGCGACACCGCGCACCGGCTGATCCCGGTCACCGACCGTGAGGCCGCCACCCTGGTCCGGTCCATCCGGACGGCACCGCTCCTGTTCGGCTGGCGCGGCTCGGCGCCGGTCGACACGGCCGCCCTGGAGGAACTGCTGCTGCGGGTGTCCCGCCTCGTCGACGACCACCCCGAGGTCGTCGCGGTCACCCTGGAACCGGTCGTCGTCGCCCCGCACGGCCTGAGCGTGCTCGGCGCGTCCGTCCGGCTGGCGCCGCCGCCCGCCCGCGACGACCTGGGCCCACGGACGCTGCCGGCCTACTGAGACCTTCGTGAGCGGTGCCTCGCAGTCAGTGCACCCCCGTAGGATGGACGTCATGGCCAAGACCAGTACGACGACCCAGGGGCTGCGCGCGGCGATCGAGCGCAGCGGCTACTACCCGGCCCTCGTGGCCGAGGCGGTGGAGGCCGCCGTGGGCGGCGAGCCCATCCGGTCGTACCTGGTCCACCAGGAGACGACGTTCGACCAGAACGAGGTGCGGCGGCACGTGACCGTGCTCGTCCTCACCGAGCACCGCTTCATCGTCAGCCACACCGACGAGCAGGCCGCCGACACCACGTCCCCGACGCCGTACGCGACCACCTCCACCGAGTCGGTCAAGCTCGGCCGGATCTCGTCGGTCGTGCTCAGCCGCGTCGTCGCCAACCCGGAGCAGTACCAGCCGGGCACCCTGCCCCGCGAGGTCGTCCTGACCATCGGCTGGGGCGCCGTCTCCCGCATCGACCTGGAGCCCGCCGCCTGCGGCGACCCCAACTGCGAGGCGGACCACGGCTACACGGGCAACTCGACGGCGGACGACCTCAGCCTGCGCGTCAGCGAGGCCGGGGACGGCCCGGAGACGGTGCGCCAGGCCCTCGCCTTCGCGCAGTCCCTCTCCGAGGCGACCGCGGACATCACCCGCTGATGGCACAGCCCACCGCCTGGGACCCGCACCCGGAACCGCTCGCCGTGGACTCCGCGCCCCTGCCGCAGTACGGCAGCGGCTCCCTCGCCGACCTCCTGCCCACGCTGGCCGCGGGCATGGGCGTGCCCGGGACGACCGCGACGATCACGGAACTGGCCCCCGCCGACCGGAACTGCGTGTTCCTGATCGACGGCCTCGGCTGGGAGCAGCTGCGGGCGCACCCCGAGGACGCGCCCTTCATGACCGCACTCCTCGACAGCTCCCGCGGCGGCACCGGCCGCCCGCTCACCGCCGGCTACCCGGCGACGACCGCGACCTCCCTCGCCTCCGTCGGCACAGGACTGCCGCCGGGCGCGCACGGGCTGCCCGGCTACACCGTGCGCAATCCGGACACCGGTGAGCTGATGAACCAGCTGCGCTGGCAGCCGTGGACCCAGCCGCGCGCGTGGCAGCCGTACCCCACGATCTTCCAGCTGGCCCACGACGCGGGGGTGCACGCCGCCCAGGTGTCGTCGCCCACGTTCGAGAACACCCCGCTGACCAAGGTGGCGTTGAGCGGCGGCACGTTCCTGGGCCGCCTGTCCGGCGAGGACCGTATGGACCTCGCGGCCGGGCAGCTGGCCGCCGCCGACCGCGCGCTGGTCTACACGTACTACGCCGAACTCGACGGCGCGGGCCACCGCTTCGGCGTGGACTCCGACACCTGGCGCGGCCAGCTCATGCACGTGGACCGCCTGGTCCAGCGGCTGGCGGAACAACTCCCGCCGAACAGCGCGCTCTACGTCACCGCCGACCACGGCATGGTCGACATCCCGTTCGACGAGCAGCACCGCATCGACTTCGACGAGGACTGGGAGCTGCGGGCCGGGGTCGCCCTGCTCGGTGGCGAGGGTCGCGCCCGCCATGTCTACGCCGTCCCGGGCGCCGCCAACGACGTTCTGACCTGCTGGCGCGAGGTGCTCGGCGAGCAGTTCTGGGTGGCCTCGCGCGACGAGGCGATCGCGGCGGGCTGGTTCGGCCCGCACATCGACGAGCGCGTGTACGCGCGCCTCGGTGACGTGGTCGCGGCCGCGCGGGACGACGTCCTGATCATCGCGTCCGAGCGGGAGCCGAAGGAGTCGGCGATGGTCGGCAACCACGGTTCGATGACCCCTGCCGAGCAGTTCGTCCCGCTGCTCGAAGTACGCTCCTGAAGCCCTCCTCACCCCCGTAGCGCCCTCCCTGCCGAAAGGTCCTCGACTTCCCATGCCCGAGCTGGTGTTCTTCTCCGGAACGATGGACTGCGGGAAGTCGACCCTGGCTCTCCAGATCGAGCACAACCGCTCGGCCCGCGGCCTGCAGGGCATGATCTTCACGCGGGACGACCGCGCGGGCGAGGGCAAGCTCTCCTCCCGCCTCGGTCTCGTCACGGACGCGGTGGAGGTCGAGGACGGCCAGGACCTGTACGCCTACCTCGTCGACCACCTCTCCCAGGGCGGCCGCGCGGACTACGTCATCGCCGACGAGGCCCAGTTCCTGGCGCCGGGACAGATCGACCAACTCGCCCGCGTGGTCGACGACCTGGGCCTGGACGTCTACGCCTTCGGCATCACCACGGACTTCCGCTCCAAGCTCTTCCCGGGCTCCCAACGCCTCGTGGAGCTCGCCGACCGCGTGGAGGTCCTCCAGGTCGAGGCACTCTGCTGGTGCGGCGCCCGAGCCACCCACAACGCCCGCACCATAGGAGGCGAGATGGTGGTGGAAGGCGCTCAGGTCGTGGTGGGCGACGTCAACCAGGCGGAAGCCATCGGGTACGAGGTCCTGTGCCGCCGTCACCACCGCCGCCGTATGACCGCGGCGACGGCGAGAGCGGCGGCGCTGTCCCCGGACGTGCTGCCGGTCAACTCGGTCTGAGCGGCCTCACCGCGCCGCCTCCACCAGCGAGAAACGTGCCCCCTCCGGGTCGGAGACCGTGGCGATGCGGCCGTGGGGGGTGTCATGGGGACGTTTGAGGACGTGGCCGCCCAGGGTGGTGAGGTGGTGCAGGGTCGCGTCCGCGTCGGCCACTTGGAAGTACGTCATCCAGTGGGGGCCCCGGTCGCGGGGGAGGGAGTTGCCGACGCCGTGGATCCCGGCGACCGGGCGATCGGCGAGGCGGAGGGTGACGTAGTCGAAGTCGGCGGAGACGACCGGCTCCTCGTCGTAGCCGAAGACCGTCTCGTAGAACTTGGCGACGCTCGCCGTCTCGAAGGTCAGCAGCTCGTGCCAGGCCGGGGTGCCCGCCACACCCGCGATGCCCGTGCCGCGGTGCGCTCCCGCCTGCCACACGCCGAACACCGCACCGGAGGGGTCGGAGCCGATCGCCAGGCGCCCGGCGTCTCCCGCGTCCAGCGGCCCCACGCCCACGGTGCCGCCGCACAGGCGCACCGTCTCCGCCGTCAGGTCCACGTCGTCCGAGGCGAGGTACGGCGTCCAGGCGACGGGGAGATGGCGGTCGGGCGGTAGCTGGCCGATGCCGGCGACTTCCTGGCCGTCCAACAGGGCGCGCACGTACGGGCCCAGCTGCTGCGGGCCGGGTTGGAATTCCCAACCGAACAGCTCGCCGTAGAACTCCTGGGTCGTGGTCAGCCCGTGCACCATCAGACTCACCCAGCAGGGCGTGCCGTTCGGGCCGGCCGACCCATGTGCCTCGGTCATCGTCACTCTCTCCTCGACCCCTTGCGGCGGCCGTGTCGCCGCCGTGCTCCGGAACCCCGTGCCGATGCTCGCACCACCCGTGGTGCCGCGCGCCCGGGCGCGCCGCTGCTCCGTACCCTTCCCGCAGAATGCCCGGCGTGCGGTTCCTCGCCCGTTGCTGCGCGATTGCTGACGGATGTCGATCGGCTGTACAGCATGTGCCCGATCCCGTACGCCTCGTGATCGGGCCTGCCCGGCGGAGCAGAGTAGCCGGACATGGACGATGCGGCCACCCCGTACGCGAGGATGGTGGCCATGAACGCCATCATCTCCGCATCCGAACTCGCGAGCGACCTGGCCGGTCAGAACCCGCCAGTCGTCCTCGACGTCCGCTGGCAGCTGAGCATGGCCAAGGCGGCCGGGGAGCCGCCCTTCGACGGTCACGCCGCGTACGCGGCCGGACACATTCCGGGCGCGGTCTTCGTTGACCTGGACCGGGAGCTCGCCGCGGCCCCCGGCGCGGGCGGCCGGCACCCGCTGCCCGACGTCGCCGACTTCGGCGCCGCGATGCGCCGGGCGGGCGTCTCGGCCGGGACGCCGGTGATCGTCTACGACGGCGGACAGGGCTGGGCGGCCGCCCGCGCGTGGTGGATGCTGCGCTGGACGGGTCACCCGGACGTGCGGGTCCTCGACGGCGGGTTGCCGTCCTGGGAGGGGCCGCTGGAGACGTCCGCGCCGACCCCGGCGGAGGGCGACTTCGTGCCGGCGCCCCGCGCGACGGAACTCCTCGACGCCGACGCGGCCGCGGCTCTGGCCCGCTCCGGAGTGCTGTTCGACGCCCGCGCGGGGGAGAGGTACCGGGGTGAGGTGGAGCCGATCGACCGGGTCGGCGGGCACATCCCGGGCGCTGTGTCCGCGCCCACCAACGAGAACGTCGCGGGGGACGGACGCTTCCTGCCCGCCGAGGAGCTGCACGCCCGCTTCAAGGCCCTCGGCGTCTCGGACGACTCTCCCGTCGGCGTGTACTGCGGTTCCGGCGTCTCCGGCGCGCACGAGGTGCTGGCGCTGGCGGTCGCGGGCATCCCCGCGGCGCTGTACGTGGGGTCCTGGTCGGAGTGGTCCTCGGACCCGTCGCGGCCGGTCGCCGTGGGGCCGGACCCGCAGTAGCCGGTCACAGCGGCATGAGGGCCCGCGCCACCCGGCGCGGGCCCTCATGGACGTCGTACGACCGACTAGTCCTGTTTCTTCCGTCGGGTCCCGAACACGATCTCGTCCCAGCTCGGGACCGCCGCCCGGCGGCCCGGGCGGACGCCGTCCGCCTCGGCCTGACGGTCGGTGGCGCCGACGAGACGGTCGCGGTGGGCGCCGACCGAGCGGGGCATGAGGACGTCCGCGTAGGCGGAACCGGCCGAGGCGGCGGGCGCCGGGGGTTCCTCCGCCGCGGGTTCGTCGGCGGGCTCCTCCTCCGGGGCGGGTGTCTCGGACGGGCGCTCCGGGACCACGAGGTCGCCCCGGAAGCTGGGCACGGCCTCCAACAGGCTTGTCAGCGAGTCGCGTTCGCTCGCGCTCTCCTCCTCGACCGGCTCGGGCGCCGGCGCGGGCAGGCCAAGACGCTCCCGGTCGAGGGAACGGTCCAGCGGCCGGTCGCGGGGCAGCCGGGCGATGCGCGGTACGAAGGGAAAGCTGGGCTCCGGCGAGGCCGCGAGGTCGTCGGACTCACCGATCAGCGAGCGCGCCTCGTCGTCGACGGCCTGGACGAGCCGCCGGGGCGGGTCGTACGTCCAGCTCGCCGAGTGCGGTTCGCCCGCGACCAGGTAGACCAGCAAGACCTCCCAGGTGCCGTCGTCGCGGCGCCAGGAGTCCCACTGGACGGTGTCCTTGTCGGCGCCACGCAGCAGCAGTCGCTCCTGGACGGCCTCGCCGAGCTGCGGTCCGGCGTTCTCGCCGGGCCGGCGGACGGGCGTCTTGCGGGCCCGCTCGGCCATGAAGGCGCGCTCCGCGAGCACGGGGCCCTCGAAGCGACGGACCCGGTCGACGGGGATGCCGGCCATCTGCGCGACCTCTTCGGCCGTCGCGCCGGCGCGTATACGTGCCTGAATGTCGCGGGGGCGGAGATGACTCTCCACCTCGATCTCGATCTGGCCGAGGCGGGGACGGTCGCCGCGTACGGCGGCGCGCAGACGCTCGTCAATCGGAAGCGTGTACTCCGTGCTGTCCGCAGCCTTCAGCACCAGCCGTGTGCCGTCATTCGAGACGGCCACGACACGCAGTTCGGGCATGGGGACCTCCCGGGTGGTGCCTGCCGACGTCACGTGCGTCGCTGCTTCCGCTAGTCGAGTGTGGCCTGCCCGGGTGCAGCCTGCCACAACCTTGCCGAGTTGCCCGGCGTGTCGGGCACGGGCCCTGAGTCGCCGTTATGGCACGGTTACCTATTCGCAACGCTAAGTGACCAACTCCGTCACCCTGTGCAACCAGCCCCCTCCCGGCGGTCCTTGAAGGCCACGGACGCCCAGGCGGGAGACCGGACCCAGGGCTCGCAACAGTACTCCATTCGGACCACGTGCGTGGATTGGCGCGCCGCCCAACTTCCTGCGGGGGATGGGACTTGGCCGTTCCTGGCAAGGAATTTGGGGATCTTGAACGTGGCGTATTTCACGGAATCACCAGAAACGGAACCAAGCGACTACGCCCCCAGCACCCGCCGCAAGTAGTCGTTCTGGAACCGGCGATCAGGATCAAGTCGATCCCGCAGCGCGGTGAACTCGCCGAAGCGCGGGTACACCCCGGAGAAGTACTCGGCGTCGCGCGTGTGCACCTTGCCCCAGTGCGGCCGCCCCTCGTGCGCGGTGAAGATGCGCTCCGCGGCGGTGAAGTACGCCTGGTACGGCGTGCCCTTGACCATGTGGACGGCGATGTAGGCGCTGTCGCGCCCCGACGCCGTGGACAGCGTGATGTCGTCTGCGGGCGCGGTGCGGACCTCCACGGGGAAGCTGACCTTCATCCCGGAGCGGTCGACCATGGTGCGCAGTTCACGCAGCACCGTCACCGCCGCCTCGCGCGGCACGGCGTACTCCATCTCCACGAACCGCACCCGGCGCGGCGATGTGAAGACCTTGTACGGGACGTCGGTGTAGGTCCGCGCGGACAGGGCCTTGCTGGATATCCGGGCGATCGTGGGGATCGTGCCGGGCGCCGCGCGGCCGACCCACTGGGCCACCTGGAAGACGCCGTTGGAGAGGAACTCGTCCTCGATCCAGCCCTGGAGCTGCGGCACCGGCTTCTCCGGGCCCGCGCTGCGGTTGTTGCGCTTGGTGTTGGTGTTGCCGGTGTGCGGGAACCAGTAGAACTCGAAGTGCTCGTTCTCGGCCCACAGCTCGTCGAAGTCGGCGAGCACCCGGTCGAACGGCATCGGTTCCTCGCGCGCGGTGAGCAGGAAGACCGGCTCCACCGCGAACGTGATGGCGGTGACGATGCCGAGCGCGCCCAGCCCGATCCGGGCCGCCGCGAAGACCTCGGGGTTCTCCTTCTCGGAACAGGTGAGCACCGTCCCGTCGGCGGTGACCAGCTCAAGCCCCTTGATCTGGGCGGCGATCGAGCCCGACTCCCGCCCGGTGCCGTGCGTACCGGTGCTGATGGCGCCGGAGACGGTCTGCTCCATGATGTCGCCCATGTTCCGCAGCGAGAGCCCCTCGCGCGCGAGCGCCAGGTTGAGCCTCTTGAGCTGCGTGCCCGCCCCGACCGTGACGGTCATGTCGTCCCGGTCGATGTCGCGTATGCCGCTCAACAGTTGAGGGCGGATCAAGACACCGTCGGTCGCCGCAATGGAGGTGAAGGAGTGCCCGGTGCCGACGGGCTTGACCTTCAGCCCGTCCTCGGCGGCCTTCCGGACGGCGTCCGCCAGCTCCTCCACGGAGGCCGGAGTGACCTCCCGCGCGGGACGGGCGGCGACATTGCCGCCCCAGTTACGCCACGTGCCGTTCTTCCCGCTCACTGTGGTGCTCAACGGTGCCTCCCCGACGCGGAACCGGCCGCTTGAGCCGGCGATACCCCAGGAAACCGACCGCGACCGCGACGGCTCCGGACACCGCCGGAACCCCGTACCCGGCCTGCGCCCCGGCCGCGTCGATGACCCAGCCGGCCACGGAGGAGCCGAGCGCGACCCCGACCGCGAGCCCTGTGCTGATCCAGGTCATGCCCTCGGTCAGTTGCGCGCGTGGTACGTGCTGCTCGATGAGGGACATCGTCGTGATCATCGTCGGTGCGATGGACAGTCCCGCCACGAACAGCGCCACGGCCAGAAACGGCAAGTTTCCGACCAGTAGGAGGGGGATCATACTCACGGCCATCGCGCATATGCCCAGCAGCCAGCGAGGTTCCGGGGCTCCCTTGAAGCGCAGCAGACCGAACACCAGGCCCGCCACGCACGATCCCGCCGCGTACAGGGCGAGCACCACGCTCGCGGCCCCCTTGTGGCCCTGTTCGTCGGCGAACGCCACGGTGACCACGTCCACTGCCCCGAAGATCGCCCCGGTCGCCACGAAGGTGGCCACCAGCACCTGGAGGCCGGGGGAGCGCAGGGCGCTGCCACCGTGCCCGTCGTGCTCGCGCGGGTGCGGCGCGGGCTCGGTGGCCCGCTGCGAGGTCAGCCAGAAGACACCGACCGCGAGGAAGCAGGCGGCCAGCAGCGGTCCGGCCTCGGGGAACCAGGCCGTGGACAGCCCGATGGAGATGATCGGCCCGAAGATGAAGCACACCTCGTCGACGACCGACTCGAAGGAGTACGCCGTGTGCAACTGCGGGGTGTCGCGGTAGAGGGCGGCCCACCGCGCGCGGATCATCGCGCCGATGCTCGGCACACAGCCGATGCCGGCGCTGAACACGTACAGCGTCCAGTCGGCCCACCTGTAGTGCGCCGCGAACAGCAGCCCGGCCGCGGCGACGAGCGCGATGAGCGTCGCCGGACGCAGCACCCGCCGCTGCCCGTACTGGTCGACCAGCCGCGACACCTGCGGCCCCGCCACCGCCGCGGCCAGCGCCATGGTGGCCGACAGCGCCCCGGCGAGGCCGTAGCGCCCCGTCAGCTGGGACACCATGGTCACCACGCCGATGCCCATCATCGACAGCGGCATCCGGCCGAGGAACCCCGCGGCGGAGAAGCCCTTGGAGCCGGGGGCGGCGAACAGGGCGCGGTACGGGCTCGGCACGGGGGTCTCCGGTCAAGGGAAGTGAAGCGGCTCAGCGAAGTCGGCGGTCAACGGCCCAGTAAGGCGCGAACGCAGCTGATACAGCTTACGAGTAAGGCGACCCTAACGCACCCGCCCGGACGGCCCGGGAACCCCGTTCGCCACCCCACCGTTTCCCGGCTGTCAGTACCGGATGACAGGATCGATCCATGCCAGACGCGCGCGATGCCACCCCCTACGACGCCCTGCTCCTGCTCTCGTTCGGCGGCCCCGAGGGCCCGGACGACGTGGTCCCGTTCCTGGAGAACGTGACGCGTGGGCGAGGCATCCCCACGGAACGTCTCAAGGAAGTCGGGCAGCACTACTTCCTGTTCGGCGGCGTCAGCCCCATCAACGACCAGAACCGCGCCCTGCTCGACGCCCTGCGCAAGGACTTCGCCGAGCACGGCCTGGACCTGCCGATCTACTGGGGCAACCGCAACTGGGCCCCGTACCTGACGGACACCCTGCGCGAGATGGTCGCCGACGGCCGCCGCCGCGTCCTGGTCCTCGCCACCAGCGCCTACGCGTCGTACTCGGGCTGCCGTCAGTACCGCGAGAACCTCGCGGACTCCCTCGCGGCCCTGGAGGCCGAGGGCGTGGAGCTGCCGAAGGTCGACAAACTCCGCCACTACTACAACCACGAGGGCTTCCTGGAGCCCATGATCGAGGGCGTGCTCGCCTCACTCGCCGACCTCCCCGACGAGGTCCGCGACGGCGCTCACCTCGCCTTCTCGACCCACTCCGTCCCGGACGCCTCGGCGGACACCTCGGGCCCGGTGGAGGAGCACGGCGAGGGTGGTGCGTACGTGAAACAGCACCTGGAGGTCGCGCGGCTGATCGCCGAAGCGGTCCGGGACCGCACGGGCATCGACCACCCCTGGCAGCTCGTCTACCAGTCCCGCTCCGGAGCCCCGCACATCCCGTGGCTGGAGCCCGACATCTGCGACCACCTGGAGGAGCGCCACGAGGCCGGCGTCCCGGCCGTCGTGATCGCCCCCATCGGCTTCGTCTCCGACCACATGGAGGTCCTCTACGACCTCGACACGGAGGCCAGGGCGAAGGCGGAGGAGCTGGGGCTGCCGATGCGGCGCTCGGCCACCGTCGGCGCCGACCCGCGCTTCGCGGCGGCCGTCCGGGACCTGGTCCTGGAGCGGGCGGCGACGGAACGCGGCCAGGAGGTCACCCCGTGCGCGCTGGGCGCGCTCGGCGCGAGCCACAACCTCTGCCCGGTGGGCTGCTGCCCCGCCAGAGCCCCCCGCCCGGCCGCCGCGGGCGCCGACAGCCCCTACGCGTGAGGACCCCGGTGACCGACCCCTTCCACACCGAACTGCTCAAGCTCGCCCAGGAGGCGGCCCGCCGCGCCGGCGAACTCCTCCGGGACGGCCGCCCGGCCGACCTGGAGGTCGCCAGGACCAAGTCGAGCCCCATCGACGTGGTCACCGAGATGGACATCGCGGCGGAGAAGCTGATCACGGACCTGATCTCCGCGCACCGCCCGGACGACGGTTTCCTGGGCGAGGAGGGCGCGTCCAACGAGGGCATGACCGGCGTCCGATGGGTGATCGACCCCCTCGACGGCACGGTCAACTACCTCTACGGGCTCCCCACTTGGGCGGTCTCCATCGCCGCCGAGCAGGACGGGGAGACGGTCGTCGGCGTGGTGGCCGCCCCCATGCGGGGCGAGACGTACCACGCGGTGCGGGGCGAGGGCGCGTGGGCGACGGGCCCCACCTGGTCCGGCGACCGCGCGCTCAACTGCCGTCCCGCTCCGCCTCTCGACCAGGCCCTGGTCTCGACGGGCTTCAACTACGTCCTGGAGGTCCGCACCCACCAGGCCGAGGTGGCCCACCGCCTGATCCCGCTCCTCCGCGACATCCGCCGCAGCGGGTCGGCCGCGGTGGACCTCTGCGACGTGGCGGCAGGACGCCTGGACGGCTACTACGAACGTGGCCTTCACCCCTGGGACCTGGCCGCGGGCGACCTCATCGCCCGGGAAGCGGGCGCCCTGACCGGTGGACGCCCCGGAGAGCGCCCCGCACACCATCTGGCGATCGCTGCCACCCCGGGCGTCTTCGAGCCCCTCCAGCGCCTCCTGGAGGACTTCGGCGCCTGGCACGACTGACGTCCTGCGACGCCACGCACGACAAGGGCCCCGGTGCTGGATTCACCGGGGCCCCGCCGTCGTACTGATGTATCGATCAGACGCTACGCGCTGACCTCCACACCGTGCTCGAAGGCCAGGCGGCGCAGGTCGTCGAGCTCGGCCTGTTCCACCTCGACGAGGAAGTCGTCGCCCTCGTCGCGAGCCCGCGTCAGGTCGGACTCGGTCGTCCTTATGCGCTGCAGAAGTCCTGCGGTGAATGCGTCCATGCTGCGCCCCCTCGTCCTGGGTCGTGGGTCGGTGGCACGGGGGTGTGCCGTTCGGAAGGGGCGATCACGTCTCCTGCAGATGCCCAGCGCTGCCCTGCTGGGCGGCGACGGCGCCGGACACCCACGCCCACTCTGCGGAAAGCGGATTGCGGTGTACCGCATGGTGCTGCGGCACATGCAGAGCGTGATCGCGGGGTGTAAAGCCGTCCTCCCCCCGCTCCCCTCCACGGAAACCTCAACCGAACGAGAAAATCTCGCATTCCCGGGCTTCATACCTGTCGTTCAGACGGTGCTCACCCGCCTTACAGCCGACTTATGGCCGAAAAGGGCAGGATGGAGGTCAACACTCTCACCGACACCCCTGCCCGTGTGCCCGAGAAGCGCTACGCGAGTGGACACGGGTGGACACAGGAAGGACAAGCGACGTGCGCGTACTCGTCGTCGAGGACGAGCAGCTGCTCGCCGATGCGGTGGCCACCGGACTGCGCCGGGAGGCCATGGCCGTCGACGTCGTGTACGACGGTGCGGCCGCCCTGGAGCGCATCGGCGTCAACGACTACGACGTGGTCGTCCTCGACCGCGACCTCCCCCTCGTCCACGGGGACGACGTCTGCCGCAAGATCGTCGAGCTCGGCATGCCCACGCGCGTGCTGATGCTCACCGCGTCCGGCGACGTCAGCGACCGGGTCGAGGGCCTGGAGATCGGCGCCGACGACTATCTGCCCAAGCCCTTCGCCTTCAGTGAGCTCACCGCACGCGTGCGTGCCCTCGGCCGGCGCACCAGCATGCCGCTGCCGCCCGTCCTGGAGCGCGCCGGCATCAAGCTCGACCCGAACCGCCGCGAGGTCTTCCGCGACGGCAAGGAAGTCCAGCTCGCGCCCAAGGAGTTCGCCGTCCTGGAGGTGCTGATGCGCTCCGAGGGCGCGGTCGTCTCCGCGGAGCAGCTCCTGGAGAAGGCCTGGGACGAGAACACGGACCCGTTCACCAACGTCGTGCGCGTGACCGTCATGACCCTGCGCCGCAAGCTGGGCGAGCCGCCCGTCATCGTCACCGTCCCCGGTTCCGGCTACCGGATCTGAGACGCATCGTGGCCGCCACTCCCGCGCCGCCCGAGGCGCCCCCGAAACCCACCTGGGATCCCCGCAGGCCGGAGCTTCCGTTCCCCTGGCTGCGTCCCACCATCCGGATAAGGCTGACCCTGCTCTACGGCGGGATGTTCCTGATCGCCGGCATCCTGCTGCTGTCGATCATCTACCTGCTGGCGGCGAACGCGCTGAACGTCGGGAGCGACCTGCCCTTCAAGGTCGTCACCGGCACGGTGTCCAGCGAGAGCTGCAACATCACCTCGACCCAGCTGCCCGCCGCCGACCTCAATCACGCCCTCAACGAGTGCGTCAACGAACAACGTCAGCACGCCCTCGACAACCTCCTCAGCCGCTCCCTCCTCGCCCTCCTCGGCCTCGCGATCATCGCCTTCGCCTTCGGCTACGCCATGGCCGGCCGTGTGCTGTCCCCGCTGGGCCGGATCACCCGGACCGCCCGCGCGGTGGCGGGCTCGGACCTGTCGCGACGGATCGAGCTGGACGGCCCGGACGACGAGCTGAAGGAGCTGGCCGACACCTTCGACGACATGCTGGAGCGCCTCCAGCGGGCCTTCACGGCCCAGCAGCGCTTCGTCGGCAACGCCTCGCACGAACTGAGAACCCCGCTGGCGATCAATCGCACGCTGCTGGAGGTTCATCTCTCGGACCCCGGCGCGCCCGTGGAGCTCCAGCAGCTGGGCAAGACCCTCCTGGCCACCAACGAACGCAGTGAGCAGCTCGTGGAGGGACTGCTGCTGCTCGCCCGCAGCGACAACCAGATCGTCGAGCGCAAGCCCGTGGACCTCGCCGAGGTCGCCGAGCAGGCCGTCGACCAGGTGCACGCGGAGGCCGAGGCCAAGGGCGTGACGATCCGCGGGGAGCAGAAGCCCGCGGTCGTCCAGGGCAACGGCGTACTGCTGGAGCGGATCGCGCTGAACCTGGTGCAGAACGCCGTGCGGTACAACGTGCCGGAGGGCGGCTGGGTCGAGGTCACCACCGAGGTCCAGCACGGCCAGGCGCTGCTGGTCGTGTCGAACACGGGGCCGGTCGTGCCCGCGTACGAGATCGACAATCTCTTCGAGCCGTTCAAGCGGCTGAGAGGGGCCGACCGGACCGGCAGCGACAAGGGCGTCGGGCTCGGCCTGTCCATCGTCCGCTCGGTCGCCCGGGCGCACGGCGGGCACATCTACGCACAGCCGCGCGAGGGGGGAGGCCTCGTGATGCGGGTCACCCTTCCGATCTGAGACCATGTCGCCGACACACGGGGATGTTCGCTTTGCGCGGAATTTTCTGGGCACTCGTCGAGCCGCCCCGTGTGTGATCGATCACAAGGGCGAATTTCCGGCCATCTACTGACAGTGATCAAGAAGGCAGTCGGAAAGCCGGGAAAGTCCGGGTTTTCGGGGGCCTTGATCACGGGAAGTACACGGTGAGACGCCTTTGAAGTGCGGCATTCGGACCGTGTACGGTCCCCATCGCCATCCCAGCCGATCACTCATGAGGGGTCCGGTTGGGTGTCGATTGAGTAACAGACCTTGATGTGAGGCAAAATCTCCGCCTCGGGTCGGGCACAAGTCCGGCCTCTCACGCGTTACGTGCGCTGGAGACACCGCAGACACCCAGAGGGGGAGAGCGACATGGCAACGGATTACGACACCCCACGCAAGACCGACGACGACGTCGACTCGGACAGCCTTGAAGAGCTGAAGGCCAGGCGGAACGACAAGTCGACGTCCGCAGTGGACGTCGACGAGTTCGAGGCCGCCGAAGGCCTGGAACTGCCCGGCGCGGACCTCTCGAACGAGGAGTTGGCCGTCCGGGTGCTGCCCAAGCAGCAGGACGAGTTCACCTGCATGAGCTGCTTCCTGGTGCACCACCGCAGCCAGCTGGCCCGCGAGAAGAACGGTCAGCCGATCTGCCGCGACTGCGACTGAGGACGGGTCGGCCGTGACTGGCTCGACCCCTCCCTGGAAGCGCCGCCCCCACCTGCCGGGAGCGGACCAAGGGCCGTCCGACGGCCCTCACGGCGCGCGTGACGACGAGCGGGGCTCATCCGGTACGGGAGCTTCCGACACAGGAATCTCCGGTACGGGATCGGCCTCGCTCGAACCCGCGGCCGGCCGGGCTGACCTCCCGGCCCCCGCGGAGCGGTACCCCGCGCCCGTCGCCAAGCGACGGGTCGCGGTGATCCGGGAAAAGGTCGGGGAAGGCGTCCGCAAGGGCGGCAGCCGGGCCAGGGCGGGCCTGGCGTACCTCGCCGACCGGATCATCGACAACGCCCCCAGAATCCCCGTACGCGACCTCCAGGCGCTGCGCAGGCAGTTCCCGGGCCTCGGGCCCGAGCAGCTCGCCGACAAGCTCGTGGCGGGCGCCGCGGCGGCCACCGCGACGGTCGGCGCGGGTGTCGGAGCGGCGGCGATGCTCCCTGTGCCACCCGCGATGCCCACGGAGCTGGCCGCCGAGATCACCGGGGTCGCGGCGATCGAACTCAAGCTGATCGCCGAGCTCCACGAGGTCTACGGTGTGCGACCGCCTGGCGGCCTCAAGGACCGCAGCACGGCGTACCTGAACTCCTGGTCGGGTGAGCGCGGCATCGACGTGACCAAGCCGTCGACGATCAACTCCGCACTCAGCGGCCCGATGAAGAACCAGTTGCGGCAGCAGATCATGAAGCGCATGGTCCGCGACCTGCCGAACCTGATGCCGTTCATGGTCGGCGCCGCCGTGGGCGCGGTCATGAACCGCAGGGACACCAGAAAGCTCGCGACCCGTATCCGCGCGGACCTGCGGAGGATCCAGGTGCCCTGGGACGCGCTCCCCGAGCTTCCGCCGCTGGAGGCGCCGGCGGATCCCCTGACGGTGGGGGACGTCGCGAAGGAACTCGGGCGCGGGCACGGCGAGGGCCGACGCGGCCGGTAAGAGTTCCGTGAGAGTCCCGGAAGTACCCGTGGCCGGGCCGCCGGGTGACCACTGGCGCGAATGTTCTACGCGGCTTCGCGCGCCTGCCGGATCGCCTCCGCCAGCCGCTCCGGCTCGCGCGTCGACAGATACAGGTACGGCGTCGGGTCCTCGGGGTCGGTGACCATCACGCGCAGCGCGGTGGGGATGTAGGCGCGCAGCAGCAGGAAGGCGCGGGTGTCGGCCTTGTACGTGCGCCAGGCGCGCGCCTCCTCGGCATCCAGGATCTCCGTCTCGCCCAGCGCCGTGACCGGGATCTTCGCCTCTCCGGCGATCAGGGAGTCGCCCACGATCCGGATGCGCTGCGAGCCGTAGGAGCTGGCGACGACCGCGGCCGCGGCGGTGCCGCCGACCAGGCCGCCGAGCAGCGGCAGGGTGCCGAACGGCAGCAGGATGAGGGCGAAGGAGACCCCCACCAGGAACGAGATCAGCCACCAGGAACGGGGGGCGGTGAGACGTTCTTCGTACGGGGTCGCGGAGAGCTGCATGAATCCAAGCTTGGCACGGTGTGAGAACACGGCCGACGCGCGGGTAAGGTCTGCGGCTGTGAGTGGTACTTCCGCAGCTCTTCAGCCTCCGGCCGACGCCGCGCCGCCGGTGCGTCATCCCGACGCGCCCGCGCCCGGCGAGCTCCTCGGCGCGCACTACGGCGAGTGCTTCGGCTGCGGTGACGGCCAGGCCCACGGCCTGCATCTGGCGGCCCGCGCGGGCGAAGGCGTCTCGGTCACCGCCGAGTTCACCGTGCGCCCCGCCCACCAGGGCGCTCCCGGACTCGCGCATGGCGGTGTGCTGGCGACCGCCCTCGACGAGACGCTCGGCTCCCTGAACTGGCTCCTGCGCACGATCGCGGTGACGGGACGCCTGGAGACCGACTTCGCGCGGCCCGTTCCCGTGGGCACGGTGCTGTATCTGGAGGCCCGTGTCACGGCCGTCGCCGGGCGCAAGATCTACTCGACCGCGACCGGCCGGATCGGCGGCCCCGAGGGGCCCGTCGCCGTCCGCGCGGACGCGCTCTTCGTCGAGGTGAAGGTCGACCACTTCATCGACAACGGCCGCCCCGAGGAGATCCGGGCCGCCATGGACGACCCGGACCAGGTCCGGCGTGCCCGTGCCTTCGAGGTGAACCCGTGACCCGTGAGCCCGTGAGCGTGCTGATCCGGCGCGTCGACCCCGACGTACCGCTTCCGTCGTACGCGCACCCCGGTGACGCGGGAGCCGATCTGCGCACCACCGAGAGCTGTGAACTGCGACCGGGCGAGCGGGTCGTGCTGCCCACCGGGGTGTCTGTCGCGCTGCCGGAGGGGTACGCGGCCTTCGTGCACCCCCGATCCGGTCTCGCCGCCCGCTGCGGTGTCGCTCTCGTGAATGCCCCGGGGACGGTTGATGCCGGGTACCGTGGGGAGATCAAGGTGATCGTGGTGAATCTCGACCCGCGCGAGGCGGTGCGGTTCGAGCGCTTCGACCGGATCGCCCAACTGGTCGTCCAGCAGGTCGAGCGGGTCAGCTTCCAGGAGGTCGCGGAGCTGCCCGACTCGGTGCGGGCCGAAGGGGGCTTCGGGTCCACCGGAGGCCATGCCGCGGTGGCCGGTACGAACAGCACAAGCGGTCAGGCCGCCGTCGGCGGCGCAACGGGTGGGAATCGATACGCATCGGTCGTATCCGACCGGGAAGGACAGTGACGTGTTCGGACGTCGCAAGAAGAAGGATGCCGCCGAGGGCGCGGCCGGCGAGGCCGAGCAGGTCGTCGACAGTGTCGACACTGAGGCGGACGACGAAGACGGCGAGCGCGAGCGGGTGAGGCTCGAGCCCGAGCCGCGGCCCGACGGGCCCTGGGACGACTCCGAGGTGAGCGAACCGGGCGAGGGCCGGGTGGACCTGGGTGGCATCTTCGTGCCCGGCGTCGACGGCATGGAGCTGCGGGTCGAGGTCGCGGGTGACGCGATCGTCGCGGCGACCGTGGTGCTGCGCGACAGCGCGGTCCAGCTGCAGGCCTTCGCCGCTCCCAAGCGTGAGGGCATCTGGGGTGAGGTGCGCGAGGAGATCGCGACCGGCATCACCCAGCAGGGCGGCATCGTCGACGAGGTCGAGGGTCCGCTGGGCTGGGAGCTGCGGGCCCAGGTGCCGGTGCAGCTGCCGGACGGCACGGGCGGTTTCCAGGTCGTGCGGTTCGTCGGGGTGGACGGTCCGCGCTGGTTCCTGCGCGGTGTGATCTCGGGGCAGGGCGCGGTGCAGCCGCAGGCGGCCGGTCTGCTGGAGCAGATCTTCCGGGACACGGTCGTGGTCCGCGGCGAGGGCCCCATGGCGCCCCGCGACCCGATCGTCCTCAAACTGCCGAACGACGCGCAGATGGTCCCCGAGGGTGTCCAGCAGCAGGACCAGGAGGGCTCCCGGTTCTCCGGCGGCATGGGCCAGCTCCAGCGCGGCCCGGAGATCACCGAGGTCCGGTAGGCAAGTAGGCGTCAAGGGCCGTACCCCGTCGCGGGGTACGGCCCTTTGTCATGCACGAGGTCCTGCGCGGACTCTTGACGGCGCATTGGTCTGTACCTACCGTCTCGGCCCAACGCGTCTGTTCACAAAGGCGCTTTACGTTCATATACGAGAACGGAAGGCCCCCCACGTATGCGCAGAACCGCTCTCCTCACGACCGTGGCCGCCCTCGTCGCCGGCGCTCTGGCCTGGCCCACCGCCGCCCCGGCCGCCCCCGCCACCTTCGTCCACCCCGGAGTCACCGTCTCCCAGGGCCAGTTGGACTTCGCCCGCACCAAGGTCAACGCCGGCGCCCAGCCCTGGAAAGGCGCCTTCGATCAGATGCTGGCGAGCAAGTACGCCGATCTGAACCGCACGCCCAAGCCCCGCGCGGTCGTCGAATGCGGCTCCTACTCCAACCCCAACTACGGCTGCACCGACGAGCGCGAGGACGCGATCGCCGCGTACACCGACGCCCTCGCCTGGTACATCACCCGCGACGACCGGTACGCCAAGAAGGCCATTCAGCTGATGGACGCCTGGTCCGCGACCCTCACGGACCACACCAACAGCAACGCGCCCCTCCAGACCGGCTGGGCCGGCTCCTCCTGGCCCAAGGCCGCCGAGATCATCAAGTACACGTACACCGGTGGCTGGGCCAACTCCGGGCGCTTCGCGACCATGCTCCGTAACGTCTACCTCCCCGAGATCATCAACGGCTCCAACTCCAACGGCAACTGGGAGTTGTCGATGATGGAGGCCGCCGTCGGCATCTCCGTCTTCCTGGAGGACAAGGCGTCGTACGACAAGGCCATGGCGAAGTTCCGCACGCGCACGGCCGCCTATGTGTACCTCGCCTCCGACGGCTCCGTGCCGAAGACCGTGCCGAGCCAGAACCTCGACACCACGGCGAAGATCGTCGCGTACTGGCAGGGACAGTCCACCTTCGTCACCGGCCTCACCCAGGAGACCTGCCGCGACCTCACGCACACCGGCTACGGCATCTCGGCCATCGCGCACATCGCCGAGACCAGCCGTGTCCAGGGGCAGGACCTGTACGGCACCGACGTGGGCGAGCGGCTGCGGCAGGCGCTCGGCTTCCAGGCGAAGTACGAGCTGGGGACCGCCGTGCCCAGCTGGCTGTGCGGCGGCTCGCTGAAGCTCGGGCTCGGGCCCGTCACGGAGGTCGGCTACAACGCCCTGCACAACCGCCTCGGCATCGCCATGACCAACACCCAGACCCTGACCGAGCGGAACCGCCCGGCCGGCTCCAA
Organism: Streptomyces sp. NPDC051913; assembly: GCF_044593635.1. Classification (NCBI taxonomy): domain Bacteria; kingdom Bacillati; phylum Actinomycetota; class Actinomycetes; order Kitasatosporales; family Streptomycetaceae; genus Streptomyces; species Streptomyces sp. NPDC051913. The sequence goes on from NZ_JBIUCI010000002.1 coordinate 152,388, forward strand.
CAACCTCTTCGTGGCCTGGGAGACCCTCACCCACGGGGACAATCCGAGCTGACCGACCGTTGAACAGCCGGGCGCCCGGTGGGGATACTGGCGCCCGGTCCGCACGGGGGAGGGCACATGAGCCAGGTGGTCACCGAGACCATGGTCCGGGTCGAGAACGTCCACAAGTCCTACGGTCGAGGCGCCGGCGTCGTCCACGCCCTGCGCGGCGTCTCCCTGGAGGTGCCGCGCGGGGAGCTCGTCGCCCTCAAGGGGCGCTCGGGATCCGGGAAGACCACGCTCCTCAACATCGTCGGCGGGCTCGACGCACCGGACCAGGGGCGGGTCGAGGTCGGCGGGCGCGACCTCGCCGCACTGGACGAGGACGGGCTGCTCGCCCTGCGCCGGGATCACGTCGGATTCGTCTTCCAGTCCTTCGGGCTCATCCCGATCCTCACCGCCGCCGAGAACGTCGGCGTCCCCCTGCGACTGCGCCGGGCCGACGCACGCGCGCGTGAGGAGCGCGTCGAGCTGCTGCTGTCCCTCGTCGGCCTCGCCGACCACGCCGCCCAGCGGCCGACCGAGCTCTCCGGCGGCCAGCAGCAGCGGGTCGCCATCGCCCGCGCCCTCGCCAACAGCCCCTCGCTGCTCATCGCCGACGAGCCCACGGGCCAGCTCGACGCGGAGACCGGGCACGCCGTGATGGAACTGCTGCGCGCCGTCGTGCGCAGCGAGAACGTCACCGCCCTCGTCGCCACGCACGACGCGACCCTGCTGGACCTGGCCGACCGGGTCCTGGAACTGGGCGACGGGGAGATAGTCCAGGGCTGAGCGGGTCCTCGGGTGCCGCGCGTGCCGTCAGGGTTGCGTCAAGGACCGGCCTCCCAGGGGCTCCGGACCCCGTTCGCCACCCTGCACGGCCGTAAGGTCGACGCTGCGTAGGCAGCAGTGACCGGAAGACAATGGGACCCATGGGACGCGGCAGGCTTCGGATCTACCTCGGTGCGGCACCGGGCGTCGGCAAGACGTACGCGATGCTCTCCGAGGCGCACCGGCGCGTCGAGCGCGGTACCGACTGCGTCGTGGCCCACGTCGAGCACCACGGCCGGGCGCGTACCGAGGTGATGCTCCACGGCCTGGAGCGGATCGCCGGCCGGGACCTGGAGTACCGCGGAACCGTCTTCCAGGAGATGGACGTCGACGCGGTGCTGCGGCGCGCCCCCGCCGTCGCCCTGGTGGACGAACTCGCCCACACCAACATCCCGGGCTCCCGCAACGCCAAACGCTGGCAGGACGTGGAGGAGCTGCTCGCGGCCGGGATCGACGTCGTGTCGACGGTCAACATCCAGCACCTGGAGTCCCTCGGCGACGTCGTGGAGTCCATCACCGGCGTGCGGCAGCGGGAGACCGTGCCCGACGAGGTGGTCCGGCGGGCCGACCAGATCGAGCTGGTCGACATGTCGCCCCAGGCGCTGCGCCGCCGGATGGCGCACGGCAACATCTACCGGCCGGACAAGGTCGACGCGGCGCTCTCCAACTACTTCCGGCCCGGCAACCTCACGGCCCTGCGGGAACTCGCGCTGCTGTGGGTGGCGGACCGGGTCGACGAGTATCTGAAGCAGTACCGCAGCGACCACCGGGTCTCGAAGATCTGGGGCTCGCGCGAGCGGATCGTCGTCGGGCTGACCGGCGGACCCGAGGGGCGGACCCTGATCCGCCGGGCCGCGCGGCTCGCCGAGAAGGGCGCGGGCGGCGAGGTGCTCGCCGTCTACATAGCCCGCAGCGACGGCCTGACCTCGGCCTCGCCCAAGGAACTCGCGGTCCAGCGGACCCTCGTGGAGGATCTCGGCGGCACCTTCCACCACGTGATCGGCGACGACATACCCGCCGCGCTGCTCGACTTCGCCCGGGGCGTCAACGCCACCCAGGTCGTGCTCGGCTCCTCGCGCCGCAAGACCTGGCAGTACGTCTTCGGACCCGGCGTCGGCGCGACGGTCGCCCGGGAGTCCGGTCCCGACCTCGACGTCCACATCGTCACCCACGACGAGGTCGCCAAGGGACGCGGACTGCCGGTCGCCCGCGGCGCACGGCTCGGGAGAGCGCGGATCATCTGGGGCTGGGCGGTCGGCGTGGCCGGCCCCGCCGTTCTGGCCGTGCTGCTCAACACCGTCCACCTCGGCCTCGCCAACGACATGCTGCTGTTCCTGACGCTGACGGTGGCCGCCGCGCTGCTCGGCGGACTGCTGCCCGCGCTGGCCTCGGCCGCGGTCGGCTCCCTGCTCCTGAACTACTTCTACACACCGCCCCTGCACCACTGGACCATCGCCGACCCGAAGAACATCGTCGCCATCGTGATCTTCGTCGGGGTCGGTGTCTCGGTGGCCTCGGTCGTCGACCTGGCCGCCCGGCGCACCCATCAGGCGGCCCGGCTGCGGGCCGAGTCGGAGATCCTGTCCTTCCTCGCCGGGAACGTGCTGCGCGGCGAGACCGGCCTGGAGGAACTCCTGGAGCGGGTCCGTGAGACCTTCGGCATGGAGTCGGCGGCCCTGCTCGAACGGGCGAGCGACGTCGAGCCATGGACCTGCGCGGGCCGCGCCGGACTCGGCCGGCCCGTGGAACGGCCGGAGGACGCCGACGTCGACATGCCGGTCGGCGACCACATGGCCCTGGCCCTGACCGGCCGGGTGCTGCCCGCCGAGGACCGTCGGGTGCTCGCCGCGTTCGCCGCGCAGGCCGCGGTCGCCCTGGACCGGCGGCGCCTGCGGGAGGAGGCCGACCAGGCCCGCACCCTGGCCGAGGGCAACCGGATCCGCACCGCCCTGCTGGCCGCCGTGAGCCACGATCTGCGCACCCCGCTGGCCGGGATCAAGGCCGCGGTGTCGTCTCTGCGCTCCGACGACGTGGCGTGGTCCGAGGAGGACCGGGCCGAGCTGCTGGAGGGCATCGAGGAGGGCGCCGACCGGCTCGATCACCTGGTGGGCAACCTGCTGGACATGTCCAGGCTCCAGACCGGCACGGTCACGCCGCTGATCCGGGAGATCGACCTCGACGAGGTGGTGCCGATGGCGCTCGGCGGGGTGCCCGAGGACAGCGTGGAGCTGGACATCCCGGAGACGCTGCCCATGGTCGCCGTGGACGCCGGGCTGCTGGAGCGGTCGGTGGCCAACCTGGTGGAGAACGCCGTCAAGTACAGCCGGCGGGACGAGCCGGTGCTGGTGTCCGCCAGCGCCCTCGCCGACCGGGTCGAGGTCCGGGTGGTCGACCGGGGCCCCGGCGTCCCCGACGAGGCCAAGGAGCGCATCTTCGCGCCCTTCCAGCGCTACGGCGACGCCCCGCGCGGGGCGGGTGTCGGACTCGGGCTCGCCGTCGCCCGCGGCTTCGCCGAGGCCATGGGCGGCACCCTCGACGCCGAGGACACGCCGGGCGGCGGCCTCACGATGGTGCTGACGCTCAGGGCGGCGGAGCCGGGCCGTGAACCCCTCATGGCCGTACAACCCGAAAGGCGGACCACATGACCCGGGTGCTCGTGATCGAGGACGAGCCGCAGATCGTGCGCGCCCTCGTGATCAACCTCAGGGCCCGCAAGTACGAGGTCGACGCGGCCCACGACGGTGCCACCGCCCTCCGGCTCGCCGCCGCCCGCCACCCCGACGTGGTCGTCCTCGACCTGGGCCTGCCCGACATGGACGGCGTCGAGGTGATCCGCGGACTGCGCGGCTGGACCCGGGTACCGATCCTGGTGCTGTCCGCCCGGCACTCCTCCGACGAGAAGGTCGAGGCCCTGGACGCGGGCGCCGACGACTACGTCACCAAGCCCTTCGGCATGGACGAGCTGCTGGCCCGGTTGCGGGCCGCCGTGCGCCGGGCGGAGCCGGTCGGCCCCGGAGAGAGCGACGTGACGACCGTGGAGACCGCGGAGTTCACCGTCGACCTCGCCGCGAAGAAGGTCAACCGGGGCGGCAAGGACGTACGCCTGACCCCCACGGAGTGGCATCTGCTGGAGGTGCTGGTGCGCAACACCGGCCGTCTGGTCAGCCAGAAGCAGCTGCTCCAGGAGGTGTGGGGGCCGTCGTACGGGACGGAGACCAACTATCTGCGGGTCTACATGGCGCAACTGCGGCGGAAGCTGGAGGCGGACCCCTCGCACCCCAAGCACTTCGTCACCGAGCCCGGTATGGGCTACCGGTTCGAGGGCTAGCACCGCGGGTACGAAGGTGTCAGCGCACCCCGGTACGCTTCACATATGAGTGCTGTTCCGCGTTCCGAGAAGCCGGTGGGCCGGTTCCGGCGCATGCTCGACCGGCTTTCCTCGTCCCAGGAGGACCTGGAGTCGGAGGAGCTGCGGGAGGATGCCGAGACCGCAGGCTGTGTCCGTATCGGCGACTGCCACGACCGACAGATCGTGACGGTTACTGGTACCTTGCGCACGGTCACGCTGCGTCCCAGAGCCGGTGTCCCGGCGCTGGAGGCCGAGCTGTTCGACGGCTCCGCCGCGCTGGACGTGGTGTGGCTCGGCCGGCGCTCCATCGTGGGGATCGAGCCGGGGCGCAAGCTGATCGCATCGGGCCGGATCTCGATGAGCCGGGGCCGCCGGGTGCTGTTCAACCCGAAGTACGAACTGAGACCCCTCGGTAGGGAGTAGCCGGTGACGTCGCTCGACAAGCCGACCGAAGAGACCGATCAGCACGACGCCCGGGCGGTGACCGAGGCCGCGCTGTTCGAGGCCTTCGGAGGCCTGCGGGGCATGGTCGAGACGGTGCTGCCCGGCCTGCTCTTCGTCACGATCTACACGATCAACAAGGACCTGCACATGTCCGCGATCGCCGCGCTCGCGGTGTCGCTGGTCCTGGTCGTGGTCCGGCTGGTGAAGCGGGACACCGTCAAGCACGCCTTCAGCGGTGTCTTCGGCGTGGCCTTCGGTGTGGTCTTCGCGATGATGACCGGCAACGCGAAGGACTTCTATCTGCCGGGCATGCTGTACACGCTCGGGCTGGGGCTCGCCTACATCATCACGACGCTGTGCGGCGTCCCGCTGATCGGCCTCATCCTCGGGCCGGTGTTCAAGGAGAACCTCTCCTGGCGCACCCGCAACCCCGGCCGCAAGAAGGCGTACGCCAAGGCGAGTTACGCCTGGGGCGCGATCCTGCTGGCCAAGTGCGCGATCCTCTTCCCGCTGTACTGGTGGGCCAACACGGCTCAGCTGGGCTGGGTGCTGGTCGCGCTGAAGATCCCGCCCTTCCTGCTCGCCGTATGGCTGACGTGGGTCTTCCTGGCGAAGGCACCGGCGCCGATCGACGTCTTCGCGGAGATGGAAGCCGCCGAGAAGGCGGAGGAGGAGCGGAAGGCCGCCCTGGCCGCCGAGCGCGGCGAGTCGACCGGGGCACGACACCGGCGCGAGGCCTAGTTCTCGGTACGACGACGAAGGGGCGCCCTGAACTCTCAGGGCGCCCCTTCGTCGTCGTACCGTCTAGGACGCGTCCTCGCGACGCACCGACAGCAGGTCCTCCAGCTGTTCCTCGCGGGCCTGCGCGGCCACGAACAGGAGTTCGTCGCCCGCCTCCAGGGAGTCCTCGCGGGTCGGAGTCAGGACGCGGGTGCCGCGGATGATCGTGACCAGGGAGGTGTCCTCCGGCCACTCCACGTCGCCCACCTGCGTGCCGGCCAGGGCCGACTCCTCCGGCAGGGTCAGCTCGACCAGGTTCGCGTCGCCGTGGCTGAAGCGGAGCAGACGGACCAGGTCACCGACCGAGACCGCCTCCTCGACCAGGGCAGACATCAGACGGGGCGTCGAGACGGCGACGTCCACGCCCCAGGACTCGTTGAAGATCCACTCGTTCTTCGGGTTGTTCACCCGGGCCACGACGCGCGGGACGCCGTACTCCGTCTTGGCCAGGAGCGAGACGACCAGGTTCACCTTGTCGTCGCCGGTCGCGGCGATCACGACGTTGCAGCGCTGGAGCGCCGCCTCGTCCAGGGACGTGATCTCACAGGCGTCGGCCAGCAGCCACTCCGCCTGGGGCACGCGCTCGACCGAGATGGCGGTCGGCGCCTTGTCGATGAGAAGGACCTCGTGGCCGTTCTCCAGCAGTTCGCCCGCGATCGAGCGGCCGACCGCGCCGGCACCGGCAATGGCGACCCTCATCAGTGACCGCCCTCCTCTTCGGGACCCTTGGCGAAGGACGCCTCGACCTTGTCGACCTCGTCGGTGCGCATCATCACGTGCACCAGGTCGCCCTCCTGAAGCACCGTCTGCGAGCTGGGCAGGATCGCCTCACCGAGGCGGGTCAGGAACGCCACGCGCACGCCCGTCTCCTCCTGAAGCCGGCTGATCTTGTGGCCGACCCAGGCGGCGGAGGCGTGCACCTCGGCGAGCTGGACGCCCCCGGTGGGGTCGCGCCACAGCGGCTCGGCGCCCGAGGGGAGCAGCCGGCGGAGCATCTGGTCGGCGGTCCAGCGGACCGTGGCGACCGTCGGGATGCCCAGGCGCTGGTAGACCTCGGCGCGGCGCGGGTCGTAGATACGGGCCGCGACGTTCTCGATGCCGAACATCTCGCGGGCCACCCGGGCGGCGATGATGTTCGAGTTGTCGCCGCTGGAGACGGCGGCGAACGCGCCCGCCTCCTCGATGCCGGCCTCGCGCAGGGTGTCCTGGTCGAAGCCGACGCCGGTGACCCGGCGGCCGCCGAATCCCGAGCCCAGTCGACGGAAGGCGGTGGGGTCCTGGTCGATCACGGCGACCGTGTGCCCCTGTTGCTCCAGGGTCTGGGCGAGAGCGGAACCCACTCGCCCGCAGCCCATGATGACGATGTGCACGACCGTCCTTCCGAATGACAAGTGTCAAGAGTCGTTGACTTGGCCTTAACAGGGTCTCAGACCGGCCACCAAGCTACACACGCGCGGTCCGTGCGGGGCACCCCTGTGCAGGGCCCGGGGCGATCAGCGGCGGCTGATGCTGCGCAGGCTCACAAGAGTCAGGATTCCGAGGCCGAGAAGCGCGGCGGCGGCGCCGATCAGCTCTGCGCTGGCATGCATGGGACCTCCGGGGGCGGTGCGGGCGGGGGGTCTTGTCATATAGGCATGAGGACGCGAACGGCTGCGGAATCCGTTGCCGGGCGGTTGGCCGATTTCACTCGGAGGGCAGATCGGGGCCGATGTGGGGTGGCGGGTGGTTGCGCACCCGTTCGAACGCTTAGGCTTCTCTGTTGTGTCCAAACTGACCGACGTGCCCAAACGGATCCTGATCGGGCGCGCACTGCGCAGTGACCGGCTCGGGGAAACGCTCCTGCCGAAGCGCATCGCCCTCCCCGTGTTCGCCTCCGACCCCCTCTCCTCCGTGGCGTACGCGCCCGGCGAGGTGCTGCTGGTCCTGTCCATCGCGGGCGTGTCGGCGTACCACTTCAGCCCCTGGATCGCCGTCGCGGTCGTCGTGCTGATGTTCACCGTGGTCGCCTCCTACCGGCAGAACGTGCACGCGTATCCGAGCGGCGGCGGCGACTACGAGGTGGCCAACACCAACCTCGGCCCGAAGGCCGGGCTCACGGTCGCCAGCGCCCTGCTCGTCGACTACGTCCTCACCGTCGCCGTGTCCATCGCCTCCGGCATCGAGAACCTCGGCTCCGCCGTGCCGTTCGTGGTCGAGCACAAGGTGCTCTGCGCGATCGCGGTGATCGTGCTGCTCACGCTGATGAACCTGCGCGGGGTGAAGGAGTCCGGCTCGCTGTTCGCGATCCCGACGTACGTCTTCGTCGCGGGCGTCTTCATCATGATCGCGTGGGGCGCGTTCCGCGGGCTGGTCCTCGACGAGACCATGCGGGCGCCGACGGCCGGCTATGAGATCAAGGCGGAGCACCAGGGACTGGCCGGTTTCGCCCTGGTCTTCCTGCTGCTGCGGGCGTTCTCCTCCGGCTGTGCCGCGCTGACCGGTGTCGAGGCGATCTCCAACGGTGTTCCGGCGTTTCGCAAGCCGAAGTCCAAGAACGCGGCGACCACGCTCGCGGCGATGGGCCTGCTGGCCGTGACGATGTTCTGCGGCATCATCGCGCTCGCCATGACGACCAAGGTCCGCATGGCCGAGAACCCGGCCGAGGACCTGCTGAAGGACGGGGTCGCGATCGGCTCCGGCTACGTCCAGAACCCGGTGATCTCACAGGTCGCGGAGGCCGTCTTCGGCAAGGGCAGCTTCCTGTTCATCGTGCTGGCCGCGGCGACCGCGCTGGTGCTGTTCCTCGCCGCGAACACGGCGTACAACGGCTTCCCGCTGCTCGGCTCGATCCTCGCCCAGGACCGCTACCTCCCGCGCCAGTTGCACACGCGCGGCGACCGCCTCGCCTTCTCCAACGGCATCGTGCTCCTGGCGGGCGCGGCCGGCCTGCTGGTCTGGATCTACGGCGCCGACTCCACCCGCCTGATCCAGCTCTACATCGTCGGCGTGTTCGTGTCCTTCACGCTCAGCCAGACCGGCATGGTCCGGCACTGGAACCGCCATCTGGCGGCCGAGAAGGACGAGGCCAAGCGCCGCCACATGGTCCGCTCGCGGGCGATCAACGCCTTCGGCGCCTTCTTCACCGGCCTGGTGCTGGTGGTCGTCCTCGTCACCAAGTTCACGCACGGCGCCTGGGTCGCGCTGCTCGGCATGGTGATCTTCTACGCGACGATGTCCGCCATCCGTAAGCACTACGACCGCGTCGCCGACGAGATCGCGGCTCCCGAGGGACCGAGCGACGACAGCGTCCGCCCGTCCCGGGTGCATTCCGTGGTGCTGATCTCCAAGATCCACCGGCCGACGCTCAGGGCGCTGGCGTACGCCAAGCTGCTGCGCTCGGACACCCTGGAGGCGCTCAGCGTCAACGTCGACCCGGCCGAGACCAAGGCGCTGCGCGAGGAGTGGGAGCGGCGCGGGATCGACGTACCGCTGAAGGTCCTCGACTCTCCGTACCGCGAGATCACCCGGCCGGTCATCGAGTACGTGAAGAGCCTGCGCAAGGAGTCGCCGCGCGACGCGGTGTCCGTGATCATCCCCGAGTACGTGGTCGGCCACTGGTACGAGCACCTGCTGCACAACCAGAGCGCGCTGCGGCTGAAGGGCCGGCTGCTGTTCACCGCGGGCGTCATGGTGACCTCGGTGCCCTACCAGCTCCAGTCCTCCGAGGCCGCGAAGAACCGGGCCCGCAAGCGGCAGGAGTGGAACGCGCCGGGTGCGGTGCGGCGTGGGCCGGCGCACGAGCGGGCGAAGGAGACGTCCTCGCAGCCGTAGACTGGTGGGCTGTTGTCCGGGCCGGGAGTTTTCCCGGACGCTGTCCGGCCCCCGTCCATGCCCCTTTCCCTTTTCCCTTGACGACGTTGTGGAGTCACCCCGCCATGCAGGCAGAACCGAAGAAATCGCTGGTGGGGGTGGACTTCGAGGTCGAGGTCGGCCCGGTGGCCCATGGCGGGCACTGCATCGCCCGGACCGCCGACGGCCAGGTCCTGTTCGTCCGGCACGCGCTGCCCGGCGAGCGGGTCGTGGCACGGGTGACCGAGGGCGAGGAGGGGGCGCGGTTCCTGCGGGCGGACGCCGTGGAGATCCTGGACGCGTCCAAGGACCGTATCGATGCCCCCTGCCCCTTCGCCGGTCCCGGCCGCTGCGGCGGCTGCGACTGGCAGCACGCCAAGCCGGGTGCGCAGCGGCGGCTCAAGGGCGAGGTCGTCGCCGAGCAGTTGCAGCGCCTCGCCGGGCTCACGCCGGAGGACGTCGGCTGGGACGGCACGGTGATGCCGGCCGAGGGCGACAAGCTGCCGGCCGGTGAGGTGCCCGCGTGGCGGACGCGCGTGCAGTACGCGGTGGACGCGGACGGCAACGCCGGTCTGCGCCGGCACCGCTCGCACGAGGTCGAGCCGATCGACCACTGCATGATCGCGGCGCCGGGCGTCAGCGAGCTGGGCATCGAAGCGCGGGACTGGTCCGGGATGGCGTCGGTGGACGCGATCGCGGCGACGGGGTCGCAGGACCGCATGGTCATCCTGGAACCCCGCCCGGGCGCCCGCCTCCCCCTCGTCGAGCTCGACAAGCCCGTCTCCGTCATGCGCGTCGACGAGAAGGACGGCGGCATCCACCGCGTCCACGGCCGCGCGTTCGTGCGCGAGCGGGCCGACGGGCGCACGCACCGCGTGGGCAGCGGCGGCTTCTGGCAGGTCCACCCGATGGCGGCCGACACCCTGGTGAAGGCGGTCATGCAGGGGCTGCTGCCGCGCAAGGGCGAGATGGCGCTCGACCTGTACTGCGGGGTCGGCCTCTTCGCGGGCGCGCTCGCCGACCGGCTCGGCGACAAGGGCGCGGTCCTCGGCATCGAGTCCGGCAAGCGGGCCGTCGAGGACGCCCGGCACAACCTCGCCGACTTCGACCGCGTCCGCATCGAGCAGGGCAAGGTGGAGTCGGTCCTGCCGCGCACCGGGATCACGGAGGTCGACCTGATCGTCCTGGATCCGCCGCGGGCGGGGGCCGGGCGCAAGACGGTGGAGCATCTTGCCGGGCTGGGGGCACGGAGGATCGCGTACGTGGCCTGCGATCCGGCGGCGCTCGCCCGGGATCTGGGGTACTTCCGGGACGGGGGGTACCGGGTGCGGTCGCTTCGGGTGTTCGACCTGTTTCCGATGACCCATCATGTGGAGTGCGTGGCGGTTCTGGAGCCGGTGGCGAAGGGCTCCTGATCCGGGCGGTGGTGAAGGGCGGCTGGTGTGGGTGAGGGTGCGCCGAGTGGTGTGCTGAGCAAGGCGCTCGCCGTGTTGCAGGCGTTCACCGTCGAGGACACCACGCTCGGGTTCGCCGAGTTGCAGCGGCGTACCGGGCTGGCCAAGGCCACTTTGCACCGCACGCTCGGCGATCTGGTGGCCGGGCGGCTGCTCGACCGGGTGGAGGGCCGTTACCGGCTGTCCAGCCTCGTCTTCGAACTGGGGATGCGCGCCTCCGTCGAGCGCGGCCTGCTGGAGGTGGCGACCCCGTTCCTGGAGGACCTGTACGAGCGCACGCACGAACTGGTCCACCTCGGCATCCGGGAGGGCGTCGAGGTGGTCTACGTGGCGAAGATGGGTGGGCATCAGCAGGCCGATTCGCCCAGCCGGCTCGGTGGGCGCATGCCGCTGCACTCCACCGCCCTCGGCAAGGTCCTCCTCGCCCACGCGCCCGCCGACGTCCGTGAGTCGGTGCTGCGCGGACCGCTGGAACGCCGGGCCCCCAGGACCCTCACCCACGTCGACGTCCTCACCCGCCAGCTCTCCGACGTCGTGGCGAAGGGCGTCGCCTTCGAGTACGAGGAGTCGGCGGTCGGCATCGTCTGCGTCGCGTCCGGGATCTTCGGACCGGCGGACGAGATCCTGGGCGCGATCAGTGTGACCGGCCCCGTGCACCGCTTCCAGCCCGCCCGGCACGCCAACAGCGTCCGGGCGGCGGCGGCCGGCATCACCGCGACTCTCGGGCGACGCGAGGAAATGCTGCGGCACTGAGACGTCACTCTCCGAGTTCCGGCTCGCGGAACTTTTTGCTGGGCGTCGCGTGCCCGGGCTCCGCAAGCTGAAGGCATGAACCAAGACCCCCGTGGCGACGACGACGCCGTGGCAGCGGCGGCCCGGCGCCTGCTCGCGGCCGCCGCCGACCATGTGCCCTGTTCCCCGGTGCGCGACCTGATCGGCAGCGACGACGTGAAGGCCGCGTACGCCGTTCAAAAACTGCTCACCGCCCACCGTCTGACGACCGGCGCCCGCGTCACGGGACGCAAGATCGGCCTCACCTCGCCCGCCGTCCAGGCCCAACTCGGTGTGGACCAGCCCGACTTCGGTGTCCTCTTCGACGACATGCGGGTCGCCGACGGCGGCCTCGTGCCGAGCGGGCGGCTCCTCCAGCCGAAGGTGGAGGCCGAGATCGCGTTCGTGCTCGGCGCGGACCTCGCCGAGGGGCCCCTGGACGCGGATCAGGTCCGCGGTGCCGTGGCCTACGCCCTGCCCGCCCTGGAGATCGTCGACAGCCGTGTCGCCGGCTGGGACATCACCTTCGGTGACACCGTCGCCGACAACGGCTCCAGCGGCCTGTACGTCCTCGGGGCGGCGATGAAGCCCCTCTCCGAGTTCGAACCGGTGAGCGCCGTGATGACGCTCGCCCGGGGCGGCGCGACCGTCTCCCGCGGGGACGGGGCGGCCTGCCTCGGTGACCCGCTGATCGCGCTCGCCTGGCTGGCGCGCACCGCGCGGGAGGTCGGCGACCCGTTGCGGGCGGGCCAGGTGGTGCTCTCCGGCGCCCTCGGGCCGATGGTCGTCGCCGGGCCCGGTGACGTGTTCGCCGCCGAGATCAGTGGCCTCGGACCGGTGTCCGTCCGCTTCTCCGCCTCCGCCGACGAAGGAACCCCCGTATGAGGACCAAGGTCGCCATCATCGGCTCCGGCAACATCGGCACCGACCTGATGATCAAGGTGCTGCGGCTGTCCGACACCCTGGAGGTGGGCGCGATGGTCGGCATCGACCCCGCCTCCGACGGGCTCGCCCGTGCCCGCCGGCTCGGTGTCCCGGTCACGGCCGAGGGCGTCGAGGGGCTGGTCCGCATGGACGGCTTCGAGGGCATCCGGATCGTCTTCGACGCCACCTCCGCCAAGGCCCATGTCGCCAACGCCGCCGCCCTCGCCCCGTACGGCAAGCAGCTCGTCGATCTGACGCCGGCCGCGATCGGCCCGATGGTGGTCCCCGCGGTCAACCTCGCCGATCATGTCGCCGCGGACAACGTCAACATGGTCACCTGCGGCGGTCAGGCCACGATCCCGGTCGTCGCCGCGATCTCCCGGGTGGCGCCGGTGCCGTACGCGGAGATCGTCGCGTCCATCGCGTCGAAGAGCGCGGGCCCCGGTACCCGCGCCAACATCGACGAGTTCACCGAGACGACGAGCCACGCCATCGAGAGCGTCGGCGGCGCCGGGCGCGGCAAGGCCGTCATCGTGCTCAACCCGGCCGAGCCGCCACTGATCATGCGGGACACCGTGCTCGCCCTGGTGGACGCGCCGGAGGAGGGGACGCGCGAGGCGATCCGTGCCTCCGTCGCCGCCATGGTCGAGCGGGTGGCGGCGTACGTGCCCGGCTACCGGCTCAAGCGGCGGGTGCAGATCGCCCCGGTCCCCGTCGACCAGCCCGTGCACACCCTCACCCCTCAGCGGGTCACCCACCAGGTGTCCGTCTTCCTGGAGGTCGAGGGCGCCGCCCACTACCTCCCGGCCTACGCCGGCAACCTCGACATCATGACCAGCGCGGCCCTGCGCATGGCCGAGGCCATGGCCGCCCGCGGCAGCGAACTCCAGGGAGCGGGCGCATGACCGTCGTCGACAGGCTCTTCATCCAGGACGTCACCCTGCGGGACGGCATGCACGCCATCCGCCATCGCCTCGCACCGGAGCGGCTCGGCCGGATCGTGGCCGCGCTGGACGCCGCCGGTGTAGACGCCATCGAGGTCTCCCACGGCGACGGCCTCGCCGGCGGCTCCCTCACCTACGGTCCCGGCAGCCACACCGACCGGGAGTGGATCGAGACCGCCGCCGCCCATGTCGAGAACGCCCGTCTCACCACGCTGCTGCTGCCCGGCATCGGCACCGTCGAGGACCTCAGGAGGGCGTACGCGCTCGGGGTCCGGTCGGTGCGGGTGGCCACCCACTGCACCGAGGCCGACGTCTCCGCGCAGCACATCGCCACCGCCCGTGAGCTGGGCATGGACGTGTCCGGCTTCCTGATGATGAGCCACATGACCGACGCCGTGACGCTCGCCGGACAGGCCGGGCTGATGGAGTCGTACGGCGCGCACTGCGTCTATGTCACCGACTCCGGCGGCCGGCTGACGATGGACGGCGTCCGCGACCGCGTCCGCGCCTACCGGGACGTCCTCGACCCGGCGACCGAGATCGGCGTCCACGCCCACGAGAACCTCTCCCTCTCGGTCGCCAACTCGATGACCGCGGTGGAGGAGGGCGTCACCCGGGTCGACGCCTCGCTGGCGGGGCAGGGCGCCGGCGCCGGCAACACCCCGCTGGAGGCGTTCGTCGCCGTGGCCGACCTCAACGGATGGGCCCACGGCTGCGACCTGTTCGCGCTCCAGGACGCCGCCGACGATCTCGTACGACCGCTCCAGGACCGCCCGGTGCGCGTCGACCGCGAGAGCCTCACCCTCGGTTACGCCGGGGTCTACGGCTCCTTCCTGCGCCATGCGGAGACGGCGGCCGAGCGCCATGGCCTCGATGTGCGCACCATCCTCGTGGAGGTCGGCAGGCGCGGGCTCGTCGGCGGCCAGGAGGACATGATCGTGGACGTGGCGCTGGAGCTGGCCGAGTCCCGCTGACACAGGGGTGGATGAGGAACGGCGCGCACCGGTCCGGAGAAATCTTGACCAACCGTGGGACCGTTGGCGGGGCATCAAAGTCCTGGCCACGACGCATACTTCACGGTGCGGGGGCGTCTCGCCCCGGTGTGAGGGGGAGTGGCGGCGTGAGTGGGGTCGGGGACGGGCTGGGCAAGGTCGAGGTGAAGCTTCGATGGGATCCGAGCCCGTACGGGGAGCCGCCTCGGCATCTCGACATCATCGCCGCGACCTACTCGGTCGACGACCCGTACGGGCGGCCGGTGTATGTCGTGCACTACGAGAGCCGGTCGCCGGACGGCACGATCAACATGACCCGGCACAGCGAGACCGGCATGGGGTACGGGTTCGTCGAGGCCATGGTGCTGGAGTTCGACCGGGTGTCGCCCGCCTACGGGCGGGTGGTGGTCGGGGTGGCCATCCACCAGGACACCGGGCCTCGTCCGTTCGGCGAGATATTCAACGCCGGCGTGGTCGTCCTCGACGGATACCGGCCGCTGCTGTCCGACGACTTCGCGGGCGTCGCCGAGGCCACGGCCGCGACCGTCGCGGAGTTCACCCGGGACGCGTCCGGGGCGTGGCGCTTCCACGGGATGGTCCGGGGATACGACAGCGATCCCGTGCTCTTCGCCGCGGAGATGGGCGGGATGCGGCAGTGAGTGGGGTGGCCGGTGCGGACGCGGGCCGGTCGGGGGGCGGCAGAATGTCCGTATGACCGTTTACTGCGCTGTGCTGGACGACTACCAGGGCGCCGCCCTCGGCCTGGCGGACTGGAGTGGCCTCGACGGCCGGGTCGAGGTCCGCTCGCTCCGTGAACACCTCGCCGATCGGGACAAGTTGGCCGCCGAGCTCGCCGACTGCGAGATCGTCGTCGCGATGCGGGAGCGTACCCCCTTCGACGCCGACCTGTTGAGCCGGCTGCCCCGGTTGCGGCTGCTGGTGACCACCGGGATGCGCAACGCCTCCATCGACCTCGGCGCGGCGGCGGCCCAGGGGGTGACCGTGTGCGGTACGGCGAGCAGCTCGACCCCGCCCGTCGAGCTGACCTGGGCGCTGCTGCTCGGTCTCGCCCGGCGGATCACCGTGGAGAGCCGGGGGATGCGGGAAGGCGGGCCGTGGCAGTCGACGGTCGGGCAGGATCTCGCCGGGCGGACCCTGGGGCTGCTCGGACTCGGCAAGATCGGCACCCGGGTCGCCCGTGTCGCCGACGCCTTCGGCATGGAGGTCCTGGCATGGAGCCGGCACCTCACGGCCGAGCGGGCCACGGCGGAGGGGGTCCAACTCGCCCACAGCAAGGAGGACTTGCTACGCCGCAGCGACTTCGTCTCGGTCCACCTCGTCCTGTCCGACCGCACCCGCGGCCTCCTCGGCGAGCCGGAACTGCGTGCCATGCGCCCGCACGCCTTCCTGGTCAACACCTCCCGCTCCGCGATCGTCGACCGGGCGGCGCTACTGCGTGCCCTGCGTGAGGGCTGGATCGCCGGCGCCGGTCTCGACGTCTTCGACACCGAGCCCCTGCCCGCCGACGACCCCCTGCGCACCCTGCCGAACGTGCTGGCCACCCCGCACCTCGGCTATGTCACCGAGCACAACTACCGCACGTATTACCGGGAGGCGGTGGAGGACATCGCCGCGTTCCTGGACGGAAGCCCGGTGCGCACCCTGGTCTAGCGTCCCGGCGCCCGCCGTACGCCCGTCGCCGCCACCACCGCACCCAGCACGCACAGCGCGCCCGCGACCAGCACCGACGTGTGTACGCCGTTCATGAAGGCCTGGTGGCTGCCCTCGGCGACCGCCGACTTCAGCCGCGCCGGCATCTCCGCGGAGACGGGCGCGGCACCCATGGCCACCGCGTCCTTCGCCTCGGCCAGACCGGCCGCCGTGCCCGTGGGGACGCCGGCGGAGGTCAACTCATCGGTGAGGGTGGCGCCGACGCGGCTCGTGATGAGGGAGACCAGCACGGACGTACCGAGCGCGCCGCCGATCTGGAGGGCGGTCGCCTGTAGACCGCCCGCCACTCCACCGTCCTTCACGGGTGCGTTGCCGACGATCGCGTCGGAGGAGGACGCCATCACCATGCCGACGCCCAGGCCGAGGGCGATGAACGGCGGCCACATGGTGGTGTACGAGGAGTCCGCGCTCCAACTCAGCATGGTGAAGCAGGCGATGGCCTGGAGCGCCATGCCGAGCGGCATCGTCAGGCGCGGGCCGAAGCGGTCCGTGAGCGCGGCGCCCAGCGGGGAGGCCACGACCGAGGCCAGGCTCAGCGGCAGGGTGCGGACACCGGCCTCGACGGGGGAGAAGCCGCGCACGTTCTGGAGGTAGAGCATGACGAAGAAGATCACGCCGAGCAGCACGAAGAAGTTCAGTGCGGTGATGACCGCGCCGATCGTCAGCGCCGGGTTGCGGAACAGCCGCATCGGCAGGAGCGGGGAGGTCACCCGGGTCTCGTACCGGCCGAAGAGCACCAGGATCAGCACGCCCGCCGCGATGGCGCCCAGGGTGCCGCCCGAAGTCCAGCCCCACGTCTCGCCCTTGACGACGCCGAACACGACGGAGAGCAGGCCGACGGCGAGGAGAACGACGCCGGCGAGGTCGAACTTCTCGTCCGCGGCGGCCGTGTTGCGGCTCTGCGGCAGGACCGCCGCGCTGAAGACGATCGCCACGACCCCGATCGGCGCGTTGATGTAGAAGACCGACTCCCAGTCGACGTGCTGCACCAACAGGCCGCCGACTATGGGGCCGAGGGCCGTCGACACCGAGGAGACCATCGCCCAGATGCCGACCGCCATCCCGAACTTCCTCGGCGGGAACACCGCGCGCAGCATGCCCAGGGTGTTCGGCATCAGCAGCGCGCCGAAGAAGCCCTGGAACGCGCGGAAGACGATGACGCCGGTGATCGAGCCGGACAGGCCGATGGCGACGGACGCGGCGGTGAAGCCCGCGACACCGATCAGATAGAAGGTGCGGCGGCCGAAGCGGTCACCGAGCTTGCCGCCGAGGATCAGTGCGGCGGCAAGCGCCAGCAGATAGGAGTTGGTGACCCACTGGAGGTCGGCGGTGGAGGCGTTAAGGTCCCGGCCGATCTCCGGGTTGGCGATCGAGACGACCGAGCCGTCCAGGCCGACCATGAAGAGGCCGAAGGCGACGGCTATGAGGGTCAGCCAGGGGTTGGCACGCGGGCCGCGGGGTGTCGCGGTGGGGTCCGCAGGGGTGGTCAGGGTGGCGGAGGGCATGGCTGTGCCTGTCCTTCGTGAGGGCGTGAGTGATCAGCGGGCGTGGGTGTGGAGACGTCCGCTGAGCGACTCGAGTGCGCCCAACGCCGAGCCGAGGGCGTCCAGTTCGCCGTCGGTGAGGGCACGCAGGGCGCGCGCGAGATGGGCGCCCTTGAGCTGGTTGACCTCGGTGAGGCGCTGCCGGGAGGTCGGCGTGAGATGGAGGTGCGCGACCCGCTTGTCGGCGGGGTCCTGACGGCGCTCCAGAAGCCCCAGCTCGGTCATCTGCGTGACGAGCGCGCTCACGTTGTTCGGCTTCATCAGCAGGGCGTCCGCGGTCTCGCGTACGGTCACGCCCTCGTGCGCCTCGACATGGCGCAGCAGGGCCAGCTGGGCCTCGGGCGGCTTGGGGTGCGGGAAGTCCTGGCCGACCTGGCGGTCCAGGGCGCGGTGGAGAGCGGGCAGGCATGCCGCGAGGCCTGCGGCCACGCGGTCGATGTCCTGGCGCATGAGGCGAGGATAAGTATGTCGAGATACCTATGTCAACATAGGTAATTCGGCCCGGGTATGGCTGTGGGGCGACCCCTCAGGGCCGCCCCACGTCAAGCGATCAGGTCATCAGACCAGGTCGAAGCGGTCCGCGTTCGAGACCTTGACCCACGCCGCGACGAAGTCCTTCACGAACTTCTCCTTCGCGTCGTCGGCCGCGTACACCTCGGCCAGCGCCCGCAGCTCGGAGTTCGAGCCGAAGACCAGGTCGGCACGGGTGCCGGTCCACTTGACCTCGCCGGTGGCGTCGTCGCGGGACTCGAAGACCGTCTGGTCCTCGGAGACGGCGGTCCAGGTCTGGCCCAGGTCGAGCAGGTTGACGAAGAAGTCGTTCGTCAGCTTGCCCGGGGTCTTCGTGAGGACGCCGTGCGCGGTCTTCTGGTGGTTGGCGCCCAGGACGCGCAGACCGCCGACGAGGACGGTCAGCTCGGGAGCGCTCAGGCCCAGCAGGTTCGCCCTGTCCAGCAGCAGGAACTCGGCCGGCAGCCGGTTGCCCTTGCCGAGGTAGTTGCGGAAGCCGTCGGCGGTGGGCTCGAGCGCGGCGAAGGACTCCGCGTCCGTGTGCTCGTCCGTGGCGTCCACGCGACCCGGGGTGAAGGGCACCTCGATGTCGTGACCGGCGTCCTTGGCGGCCTTCTCGACACCGGCGGCACCGCCGAGGACGATCAGGTCGGCGATCGAGACCTTCTTGGCGCCGGTGTTGAACCCGGCCTGGATCCCTTCGAGGACGCGCAGCACCTGGGCCAGCTCGTCGGGCTCGTTGACCTCCCAGCCGGCCTGCGGCTGGAGGCGGATACGGGCGCCGTTGGCACCGCCGCGCTTGTCGCTGTTGCGGTACGTCGAGGCCGACGCCCACGCGGTGGACACCAGCTGCGCGACCGACAGACCGGACTCGAGCAGCTTGGCCTTGAGCGCCGCGACGTCGGCGGCGTCGATGGCCTCGCCCTCGGCCTCCGGCAGCGGGTCCTGCCACAGCAGGGTCTCCGCCGGGACCTCGGAGCCGAGGTACAGCGACTTCGGGCCCATGTCACGGTGGGTCAGCTTGAACCAGGCGCGGGCGAAGGCGTCCGCGAACTGGTCGGGGTTCTCGTAGAAGCGACGCGAGATCTGCTCGTAGACCGGGTCGAAGCGCAGCGACAGGTCGGTGGTGAGCATCGTCGGGAGCTTCTTCTTCGACGCGTCGTGGGCGTCGGGGATGATCGCCTCGGCGTTCTTGGCGACCCACTGGTGGGCGCCGGCCGGGCTCGCCGACAGCTCGTACTCGTACTCGAAGAGGTTCTTGAAGAACCCGTTGCTCCACTGGGTCGGCGTGGCGGTCCAGGTGACCTCCAGGCCGGAGGTGATCGCGTCGCCGCCCTTGCCGGTGCCGTAGGTGCTGGCCCAGCCGAGGCCCTGCGCCTCGATCGGGGCGGCCTCGGGGTCGGCGCCCACGTTGTCGGCCGGGCCGGCGCCGTGGGTCTTGCCGAAGGTGTGGCCACCGGCGATGAGGGCGACGGTCTCCTCGTCGTTCATCGCCATCCGGCGGAAGGTCTCACGGATGTCGCGCGCCGCGGCGATCGGGTCCGGGTTGCCGTTGGGGCCCTCGGGGTTGACGTAGATGAGGCCCATCTGGACGGCGCCGAGCGGGCTCTCCAGCTCGCGGTCGCCCGTGTAGCGCTGGTCGTCGAGCCAGACCTTCTCGGGACCCCAGTAGACGTCCTCCTCCGACTCCCAGACGTCCTCGCGGCCGCCGCCGAAGCCGAAGGTCTCGAAGCCCATGGACTCCAGGGCCACGTTGCCGGCGAGGATCATCAGGTCGGCCCAGGACAGGCTCTGGCCGTACTTCTTCTTCACCGGCCACAGCAGTCGGCGGGCCTTGTCCAGGTTGCCGTTGTCCGGCCAGCTGTTCAGCGGGGCGAAGCGCTGCTGGCCGGCGCCGGCGCCGCCACGGCCGTCGCTGATGCGGTAGGTGCCCGCGCTGTGCCAGGCCATCCGGATCATGAAGGGGCCGTAGTGACCGAAGTCGGCCGGCCACCAGTCCTTGGAGTCCGTCAGGACCTCGGCGATGTCCTGTTTCACGGCAGCCAGGTCCAGGGCCTGGAACGCCGCCGCGTAGTCGAACTCCTCGCCGAGCGGGTTCGCCACGGCGGGGTTCTTGGCCAGGATCTTCAGGTTGAGTCGCTCCGGCCACCACTGGCGGTTGCCACCGCCCTGGGTGGGGTGCAGGGCGCGGTCGTGCGCCACGGGGCACTTGCCCTCGGGGGCGGCGTTGCTCTCGGACATGGGGGAATCCTTCCGGACGGGGCGGATCGTTGGAGCTCAGGAACTGGGAGCTCAGGAAAACTCAAGAGCTCAGGAACTGCTGGTGGACGAGCAGGCGGGGCACAGGCCCCAGTAGATGACCTCGGCCTCGTCGACGGTGAAGCCGCGGTCGTCCGCTGCGGTCAGACAGGGGGCATGACCGACCGCGCAGTCGACGTCGACGACGACACCGCACGACCGGCACACCAGGTGATGGTGGTTGTCGCCGACACGACCCTCGAAGCGAGCGGGGCTGCCCGGCGGCTCGATACGGCGCACCAGCCCGGCCGTGGTCAGCGCGTGGAGGGCGTCGTACACGGCCTGAAGCGATATGTGACCGACCCGGTCGCGCACACCCTCGGCGATCATCTCGACGCCGAGGTGGTCCCCGGCGCGGACGGTCTCCAGCAGGGCGACCCGGGCGGCTGTCACCCGCAGGCCGGCACCGCGCAGCTCATCGGCGGGGGTCGGGGTCCGGGGTGCGGTCATGCGGACAACCTACCGCGCTAAACACGAATAGTTCAAGAAAAGGAATGCTCCCAGTTTGATGGCGCTCACGTTGACCGGAAGAGAACCCCTGGGGGTACAGGGGCGCGGGGGATCACCGCCGCAGCAACCGCGCCGCCCCGATCGCCGCACCGGCCACCGCCGCGCCGCTCCCCGCCAGCGCGAGCGCCTGGGCCCGGCGGCCCGGAGGCGTGGGGCGGGCGCCCGGGGCCACCCCGTACGCACTGCCGTGAGCGCTGCCGTCCGGCAGCCCCACCGCCAGCAGCTCCGCGAGGTGCACCGCCTCGTGGCCGCCGCTGTCGAACTCGGCGATCTGGGTGCGGCAGCTGAAACCGTCGGCGAGGATCACCGTCTCCGGGGTGGCCCCCCGCAGCCTCGGCAGCAGGACGCGCTCCGCGCAGGCCTCGCTGACGTCCAGGTGGCCCGGCTCGAAGCCGAAGTTTCCGGCCAGCCCGCAGCAGCCGGAGTCCAGCCGCTCGGCGTCGACACCGGCGCGGTGCAGGAGCTCGGCGTCGGCGTCCCAGCCGAGGACCGCGTGCTGATGGCAGTGCACCTGGGCCAGGGCGTGCGCGGACCGCTCCGGGACCTGCGGCGGCGCGTAGCCGGGGGAGTGCTCGGTGAGCAGCTCCGCCAACGTCACCGTCTTCTCGCGCAGCCGCCGTACGTCCCGGTCGCCGGGGAACAGGTCGCCCGCGTCGGAGCGGAACACCGCCGAACAGCTCGGCTCCAGCGCGACCACCAGCCCGCCGTCCCGCACATGCGGCGCGAGACGTCGTACGGTACGGCCCAACACCCTCTCGGCGACGCCGAGTTGCCCGGTGGAGATCCAGGTCAGCCCGCAGCACAGCGGCTCGGTGGGCAGCTCCACCCGCCAGCCCGCGTGCTCCAGCAGGGCCACGGCGGCCCGGCCGACATGCGGATGGAAGTGGTTGGTGAAGGTGTCGGGCCACAGCAGGACGCTCCCGCGCGCACCGTCGCCGTACGGCTCATGGCGGGCGAACCACTGCTGGAGCGTCTCCCCGGCGAACAGGGGGATCTCCCGGTTCTCCACCCCGGCGGCGGCCACGGCCGCCTTCGACAGGACCGGGGTGTGGGTGAGCGCGTTGACGGCCGGACCGAGCCGGGAGCGGCCCACGGCCTGCGCCACCAGCGGCAGCCACCCCATCGAGAGGTGCGCGCGTGGCCTGCGCCACCAGCGGCCCTCGTAGTGATGGGAGAGGAACTCCGCCTTGTACGTCGCCATGTCGACGTCGGCCGGACAGTCACTCTTGCAGCCCTTGCAGGCCAGACACAGATCGAGCGCGTCGTGCACCGCCCGCGAACGCCACCCGTCCTGGATCGCGCTGTCGCCATGACCGTCGAGCATCTCGAACAGCAGCCGGGCCCGGCCCCGCGTGGAGTGCTCCTCCTCCCGCGTGACCTGGTACGACGGGCACATCACCGAACCCTCGCTGTTCAGCTGACGGCATTTGCCCACGCCCACACAGCGGTTGGCGGCCTGGGCGAAGGAGCCGCCGTCGTCCGGGAACCGGAAATGCAGGTCCTTCGGGGCGTACGGGGCCCAGTCGGCGCCGAGCCTGAGGTTCTCGTCGAGGCGGTACGGTGCCACGACCTTCCCGGGGTTCATCCGGTCGAGCGGGTCGAAGGCGCCCTTCAACTCCTCGAACGCGGCGACCAGTCGCTCCCCGAACATGCGCGGCAGCAGCTCGCCCCGGCTCTGCCCGTCGCCGTGCTCACCGGAGAACGAGCCGCCGAACTCGACGACCAGATCGGCCGCCCGCTCCATGAACCGCCGGTACGCGGCCACCCCGTCGGCCGAGTACAGGTCGAAGGGGATCCGGGTGTGCACGCACCCCTGCCCGAAGTGGCCGTACAGGCTGGGCCCGGTGTCGCTGAGATACCCGAACTCGTCGTACAGGTGCCGCAGTCGGCGCAGATAGTCGCCGAGCCGCTCAGGCGGCACCGCCGAGTCCTCCCAGCCCTCGAAGGTGTCGGGCCGGCCCGGGATGTGCGCGGTGGCGCCGAGGCCGGCCTCGCGGACCTGCCACAACTCCGCCTCGTGGGACGGGTCGTCGAGGAAGGCGACCGTGGCGTCGTGCTCGGACTCGTGCAGCCCGTCCAGCATCCGGTGCGCGTGTTCGTCGGACTCATCGACCGTGTCACCGCCGAACTGCACCATCAAATAGGCTTTTCCGTCGGGGAGTTGGGCGCGCGCCTTGGGGTTGAGACGCTTGATCCGCTCGTCCCGGATCAGCCGTGAGTCGACGCCTTCGAGTGCGATGGGCTCGTACGGCAGGATCGCCGGCACGGCGTCCGCGGCCGTGTCGATGTCCGGGAAGCCGAGGACGACCAGCGTCTGTTCCTTCACCACCGGCACCAGCCTCAGCTCGGCACGCAGGACGGTCACCAGGGTCGACTCGCTGCCGACGAGCAGGCCGGCGACGTCGAAGCCGTGCTCGGGCAGGAGAGAGTCGAGGTTGTAGCCGGAGACACGGCGGGGGATGTCCGGGAAGCGGTGGCGGATCTCGTCGGCGTGGGTGTCACGGAGGGTGCGCAGGTGCCGGTAGAGGGTGGCGCGCAGGTCGCCCTGCCGCTCGATGGTGGCGTACTCCTCGTCGCTGGTCGGCCCGCACCAGAACCGGGTGCCGTCGTAGAGGAGCACCTCCAGGCGGGCGATGTTGTCCACGACCTTGCCGTACGCCTGGGCGGTGGCGCCGCAGGAGTTGTTGCCGATCATGCCGCCGAGCGTGCAGTTGGCGTGGGTGGCCGGTTCCGGGCCGAACCGCAGCCCCGTGGGGGCGAGTCGGCGGTTGAGGTCGTCCAGGACGATGCCGGGCTGGACGACGCAGGTACGGGCGTCGGGATCCACGGATTCGAGCCGGCCGCAGTACTTCGACCAGTCGATCACCACCGCGGTGTTGGTGCACTGACCGGCGAGGCTGGTGCCGCCGCCCCGGGAGAGGACGGGGGCGTCGTACTCCCGGGCGACCGCCACGGCCTCGGCCGCGGCCTCGGGGGTACGCGGCACGACCACGCCGATCGGCGTCTGCCGGAAGTTGGAGGCATCGGTGGAGTAGGCGGCACGGGACCCGGCATCGAAGCGGACCTCGCCGTCCACGCGGTGACGGAGAGCTGATTCCAGGGTGGGCATGGACGCCGGGTACCCAGGATGGGGCGGTCGGTTACGGCCCCTGCGGTTCGGCGCGGAAGGCGTCTCTACGCCTCCGGCGTGACCGGTTCTGTCGTCGTCTCCGGGATCAGCGCGCGCATCGCTTCGCACTGGGCCGGGCCCATGACGCGGGACAGGCCCTCCTTGACCGTCTCGGCGAGGGTGGTGGAGGCGTCCTTCAGGAGGCCTCTGGCCTTTTCGGTGAGGGCCACCTCGACGCCTCGTTTGTCGCCGCAGACGGACTGGCGGGTGACCAGGCCCGCGTGCTGGAGGCAGGCGATCTGGTAGGTGAGGCGGGTCTTGGGGCGGCCCAGGAGTTCGGCGACCCGGGTCATGCGCAGCGCCTCGCCGGGGTGCCCGGCCAGCAGGCACAGGATCAGGAACTCGTCGTGAGAGACGTCCAGCCGTTCCTTGACCACGGAGCGCAGCTCCTGCTCGACGGCCCCGGTCGCGGCCAGCATCAGCATCCAGGCGTGCAGTTCGGCGGGGAGCAGCCCGTCACCTGCGGAAGAGGGGCATGCGGAGTGGTCGGCCATGGGTTCCAGTGTATCCGTTGTTCAATTTTGGATTAGCGGCTACGGTGAACCCATCATCCAAATTTGGACTACAGCTTCGCAGGAGTGAGAACCATGACCGTCGCCGTCGAAACCGGGACCTGGCAGCTCGACACCGCCGCCACGACCGTCGGGATCAAGCACAGGACCATGTGGAACCTGGTCACCGTGAAGGGCACCTTCGGCGCCGTCAACGGTCAGGGCGAGGTACGGACCGACGGGTCGGCCGTGGGCACCCTGACCCTGGACGTGGCCTCCCTGGACACCAAGAACGCCAAGCGGGACACGCACCTGAAGTCGGCGGACTTCTTCGACGCCGACAACCACCCCGAGATCACCTTCGCGGTGCGCAGCGCCGAGCTGCGGGACGGCGACAAGGTGCACGTGATCGGTCAGCTGACCGTGCGCGGCATCAGCCGCCCGCAGTCCTTCACCGCCCGGCTCGTCGGCGCCGACGCCGACGCGGTCACCCTGGACGCCGAGTTCTCCGTGGACCGGGAGCACTTCGGCATGGGCTGGAACCAGCTGGGCATGATCCGCGGCCTGACCACGGTCACCGCGACGCTCCGGTTCACCCGGACGGCAGCCTGACGTAGGTGGTCGACAGGGTCTGCGGTACGGCCGTGAAGACCCGAAGACGCAGCTGCGCGCCGGCCCTGGGGATGACGTACCGCCCGCCGTACGACTCGGCGGGCGGCCCGAGTTCGTAGCTCGCCGTGGTGTGGGCCGGGAGGGACTTCGGGCCGCGCACGATCCGCCAGTACCGGCTCATGCCCTGGCCCGCGGTCAGCATGAAGTGGGGCGTGAGCGGGGTGCCGGACGTGTTGGTGACCGTGAGGGCGAGGCGGGACGCCTTGACCGGATGGGAGCGGTGCAGCGCGGTGATCGTCAGGTGGAGGGGTGGTTCACCCGTCGCGGCGAGGGTGGCCGCCAGGAGGGCCGGGGTGAGGGCCAGCGCGGCCGCGGCGACACGGATGCGACGGGTGCCCAGGCGTGGCTGCCACGCCCCCGCGAACTCCGACGCCGGTGCCGTGACCGCCGCGGCCAGCCACAGGGGCGTCATCATCAGGTAGTAGCCGTCCTGCGAGCGCGTCGCCAGAAAGAACGCGCACCAGGGCAGGACCGTCGCCGCGGGGCCGAGCCGGCGTACGAAGAGCACGAAGACCAGGAACAGGCCCGCCGCCAGCAGCAGGCTCGCGTGGGAGTACCAGTCGAGGCGGTCGCTGCCGTCCGTGAGGTACAGGGACACGTCCACCAGGCCCTGGCCGTGCAGCACCGCCCCCTGGGTGAGCGGCAGGGCGATGCCCTCCAGCCAGGCCTTCGGCTCGCTCACGACGAAGTACGTGTTGAGCAGGAGCCATACGGTGGCCGCGGTCCCGGTGAAGCGGAGCAGGAGCAGGGCCGCCGGGCGGGCCCCCAGTTCGCCCCTGCGTACGGCGTAGAGGCCGGCCAGCAGGAACGGGGCCAGGAACCACGGGAGTTGCTGTGCGGCGCAGGCCGCGCCGAGACACGCGGCGCGGGCCAGGCCGGACGCGCCCAGTCGGCCGCCCTTTCCGATGCGCGGCCAGCCGACGACCACGGGGACCAGCAGGGCCAGGCCCACGATCGCCGGGTAGCCGAGCCGGGCGTACTGGGGCAGCATGCCGAAGCCCAGGAAGACCATGGTCGCCGTCGGGCGCCAGGGGGCGGGCAGCATCCGCCACAGCAGTACCGCGCCGACGATCAGTGCGGCCGTGCTCACCGCCGTCGCCGGGGCGGCCCCGTGGCCCAGCCCGAGGAAGGGCACGGTCAGGAGCGGGGCCAGCGGGGGATAGCCGTAGGTGAGGTCGTAGGTGCCGGTGACCGTGGGGGTGAGGGCGACCGTCCGGCCGAACAGCCAGGGCCATGGCCTGCCGTACATCGGATGGCCCGCGGCCAGCTCCTTGGCCGCCTGTGTCGTCAGCTGGGCCTCGTCGCCGCCCTGGTGGAGCAGCGCCCAGGCGCACACCGTCAGCGTCACGGCCGTCAGCAGGATCAGCAGGTCGAGGCGGGCCAGGGAGCGGTGGCGGCGGACCGTCAGGGCCAGGACGCCGCACCCGAGGATCGAGGCGTAACAGACGGAGATGACCGCGGCCACCGCCACCCGGTGCGAGGCCGCCTGGGTCCAGACCGCGCGGGTGCCGATGAAGAGGCTGACGTCGGCCAGCAGGGTCAGGACGCGATGCCACTGCGCGGGCGGCCCCTGGGCCGGGGGTTCCGGGGCGGCGGACACCGCCGACTGCGTCCGCCGGCCGGGTGCCAACGGCGTCATGTCTGCCAAGTGCACGGCACAAAACCGTAGTCGGGCCCGGTGAGCGGGGTGGGTGACGGAGGTGAAGAGTCCGGTGTGAGACCGGTAAAAAAGTACGGTCAGTACACATCCCGTACATATCGCTTCGCCGTCGCCAGCTGCTTCACATACGCCGCCGCCTCGTCCTCGCTCAGACCGCCGTGCGTGACCGCGATGTCCCTGAGCGCCCGGTCCACGTCCTTCGCCATGCGGGAGGCGTCGCCGCAGACGTAGAAATGTGCGCCGTCCTGGAGCCAGCGCCACAGCTCGGGGCCGTGTTCGCGCATCCGGTCCTGGACGTAGACCTTCTGGCGCTGGTCGCGGGAGAAGGCGGTGTCGAGGCGGGCGAGGGTGCCCTCCGTGAGGAGTTCGGTCAGCTCGTCCTCGTAGTAGAAGTCGCTGGCGCGGTGCTGCTCGCCGAAGAACAGCCAGTTCGGTGCCCGGTGGCCGAGTGCGCGCCGCTCCTGGAGGAAGCCCACGAACGGGGCGACTCCGGTGCCGGGACCCACCATGACCATGGGGGTGGTCGCGTCGGCGGGCGGGCGGAAGTGCGGGGAGGACTGCACGAACACCGGCACCTCGGTGCCGGGGTCCGCGTCCGCGAGGAACGGCGAGCAGACCCCGCCGCGCGGCCTGCCGTGCAGGTTCTCGTACCGGACCACGGAGACGGTCAACGAGACCAGGTGCGGGTCGGCCAGCGGACTCGACGATATGGAGTACAGGCGGGGTTGGAGTTTCTTGAGGGCGGTCGCCCAGTCGGCCGCGCTCGCGCGGACCGGGTGCTCGGCGAGGACGTCGACCGCCTGCCGCCCCCAACTCCACTTGGCCAGGCCGTCCTTGTTGTCGGGACGGAGCAGTCGTCGCAACTCCCGGTCGTCGCGGGTGTGTTCGGCGACGAAACGAAGGAAGTCGGGGGTGATGCGGGTGATGTCGAGGTGGCGGTGCAGGGCCTCGGTGAAGGGCACCTCGTCGACTCCCGCCACGGACACGGCCGTTGAGCCGTCCACGCCGGTCGCCGCCAGCCATTCCTCCACCAGGGAGGGCGAGTTGACCGGGCGGACGCCGAGCGCGTCGCCCGCCTCGTAGGTCAGGGGCGTGCCGCTCGTGTCGAAGGTGAACCGCCGCACCTCCTTGCCCGCGCCGGGCCGGCTCAGCAGCCGGTTGCCGACGAGCCGGGCGGTGGTGGCAGCGGGCTTGGGGGCGCGCGCCTTCGGCTTCGGCGGCGCCTGTAGCGGTGCCTCGGTGTCGCCCAGCGCGGACAGCACCTGGTCCAGCCAGGCGTCCGCGGTCGGCTCGTAGTCCGGTTCGCAGTCCGTGCGCGGGGCGAGCCGGACCGCGCCCAGCTCGTCGAGGCGGGCGTCCAGGCGGCGGCCGTGGCCGCAGAAGTCGTCGTACGACGAGTCGCCGAACGCCAGCACCGAGTACCGGACCCCGTCCAGGCGCGGGGCCTGCTCGGCGGCCAGCAGCTCCCAGAAGCCGGAGCCGTTGTCCGGGGCGTCCCCGTCGCCGAAGGTGCTGGTGACCAGCAGCAGGTCGGCGCCCTTGGGGAGGGCGCCGGGGGCGGTGGCGTCCATGCCGAGCAGGCTCGCTCGATGGCCGCTCTCGGACAACCGGTCGGCGACCGCGCCGGCGAAGTCCTCCGCGTTGCCGGTCTGGGAGGCCCACAGCACGACGATCTCGCGGCCGGGGCGCTGCTGAGACACCGTGGCGGAACGCGAGTACATGCCGGCGAGGACGCCGTTCACCCACAGCGCGTGCTCCGGACTGAAGGGCGCGTTCGGCGGGAGCACGGGGACGCCCGGGGCGCCGGAGTCGATGCCCGCGAGGAAGCCGGTCAGGTAGAGCCGCTCCTGCGCGCTGAGGACGGGCGGCGGAGCGGGGGCGAGGCCGAAGGGGTCGGTGCCCGGGGTGACTGCGGTCGGGACGATGACCTCCGCGGGAACCGCGACCGTCGGCTCGTGGACCTTCGCCAGCGAGACCGCGCACACCTTGAACTCGGGCTGGAAGGAGATCGGGTCGACGGCGTCGCTGGTCACCGCGTTGACGCTCAGATACTCGCCGAACAGGTCGTTCCAGTGGAACGGCGCGAACACACACCCCGGCCGGACCCGGTCGGTGACCACCGCCGGCAGCACCGCCCGGCCGCGCCGCGAGGCCACCTCCACCCCGTCGCCGTCGACGATCCCGAGCGCCCGCGCGTCCTCGGGGTGCAGCTCCACGAACGGGCCTGGGTTCAGCTTGTTGAGCTTGGCGACCTTCCCGGTCTTGGTGAGCGTGTGCCACTGGTGCTGCACCCGCCCGGTGTTCAGCACGAAGGGAAAGTCGTCGTCCGGCAGCTCGGCGGGCGGCAGATGCGGCCGGGCGTGGAAGACGGCCCGGCCGGTCGGCGTCGGGAAGCGCAGGGTGCCGCCCTCGACGTACCGGATCGGATTGCGGGCGGGACCGTCCGCGGCGGCGGCCGGCCACTGCACGGGGGTGGAGCGCAGCCGCTCGTACGTCACCCCGCGCAGGTCCCAGCCCGTGACGGGGTTCCAGGCGCGGCGGATCTCCTCGAAGACGTCCTCGGCGCTGTCGTACGAGAAGCCCTTCTCGTACCCCATCGCGCGGGCGACGGCCGCGATGATCCGCCAGTCCGCCGTCGCCTCGCCGGGTGGGTCGGCGACGGGGGCGGTGAGGGTGAGGTTGCGCTCGCTGTTGACGAAGACGCCCTCGCCCTCGGTCCACATCGCGCCGGGCAGCACGACATCGGCGTAGGCGTTGGTCTCCGTGTCGCTGAACACGTCCTGCGCGACGACGAACTCGGCGGCCTCCAGGCCCTCGATGACGGTACGGCGGTTGGCGACCGAGGCGACCGGGTTGGTGCAGATGATCCAGCAGGCCTTGATCTCGCCGTCGGCCATCTTCTGGAACATCTCGATCGTGCCCTTGCCGACGCCGTCCTTGCGGACGGTGCCCGCAGGCAGCTCCCAGAGGTCCTCGACGAACGCGCGTTCGGCGTCGACCAGGACCGACCGCTGGCCGGGCAGGCCCGGGCCCATGTAGCCCATCTCCCGGCCGCCCATGGCGTTCGGCTGGCCGGTGAGGGAGAACGGGCCGGAGCCGGGGCGGCAGATGGCGCCGGTCGCGAGGTGCAGGTTGACCAGGGCATTGGTGTTCCAGGTGCCGTGCGTGGACTGGTTGAGGCCCATGGTCCACAGGCTCATCCACTCACCGGCCTCGCCGATCAGCCGCGCCGCCGTGCGCAGATCCTCCTCGGCCAGCCCCGTGAGCTCCGCGACGGCCGCCGGCGTGTAGTCGGCGAGGAACTCGGGCATCGCCTCCCAGCCCTCGGTGTGCGCCGCGATGAAGTCGGGGTCGGTGTGGCCGTTCGCGAGGAGGAGGTGGAGCAGGCCGTTGAGGAGGGCGAGATCGGTGCCCGGCTTGATCTGGAGGAACAGGTCGGCCTTGGCGGCCGTCGCGGTACGCCTCGGATCGACGACGATCAGCCGGGCGCCCGCCTTGACCCGCTCCATCATCCGCAGGAAGAGGATCGGGTGGCAGTCGGCCATGTTCGAGCCGATGACGAAGAACACATCGGCCCCTTCGAAGTCGTCGTACGACCCCGGGGGCCCGTCCGCGCCGAGCGACGTCTTGTAACCGGCCCCGGCGCTCGCCATGCACAGCCGGGAGTTCGACTCGATCTGGTTCGTGCGGACGAACCCCTTGGCGAGCTTGTTCGCCAGGTACTGGGCCTCCAGGCTCATCTGCCCGGAGACATAGAAGGCGACGGCGTCCGGGCCGTGCGTGTCGATGATCCGCCGCAGCCTGCGGGCCGTCTCGGCGACCGCGTCCGCCATCGGCGCGGGCACCGGCTCCTCGCCGCGGTCGTCCCTGACCAGCGCGGTGGTCAGCCGGCCGGGCGCGGCGAGCATCTCGGCCGTGGTGGCGCCCTTGGTGCACAGCCGCCCCGCGTTCGCCGGGTGCGCCTTGTCGCCGGTGGCCCTCAGGACGGTACGGCGGCCGTCGGATCCCCTCCCGATGTCCAGCACGATCCCGCAGCCCACTCCGCAGTAGGAGCAGACCGAGCGCACCTGGGACGTGGGGGTGGTGGGGGTCACACGCTGCTCTTTCCTGACGGCCGGCTCATGGTCGAGAGCGTACGAATCGCCCATTACGTCGATGTCACATGGCTTGATCATGAGGAGTTACGTCGGCCACACAGCGCTCGGTGGCCCGATGTGAGGGGGTGTGACGGTGGCGGTCCGTGTCGCTGTTGGGCCGAACGGGTGACTTGGCGTAAGAATTGGCTGGTGCAGGCAATGAAGGCGAGCGATTTCGGGGGGAGCCGGTGAACAGCCACGACGTCACCGATGAACAGTGGGAGGGGCTCGCCCAGGTCGTTCCCTTGCGTGGCCGGGACGCCTGGCCGTCCTCGGTGGGCCATCGGGCGATGCCGGAAGCGGTCACGGAGCGCAGGCGCCGGTTCGTCGTCCTCCGCGTCAATGTGTTCGGGGACGCCCGCGAGGTCGCCGAGACGCTGATGGCGGGCATACCGGTGCTGCTGGATCTGACCGGCGCGGAGGGAGACGTCGCCAAGCGGGTCCTCGACTTCAGCACGGGCGTGGTCTTCGGACTGAACAGCGGGATGCACCGGGTCGACCGCAATGTGTTCCTGCTGACGCCGCCCGGGACCGAGGTGAGCGGGTTGATGGAGGGGGCCGCGGGGGCTTCGGGGGTGTGAGCGGGGAGCGTGCGGGGGTCGCCAGGGGGCGTGCGGTCCCTCGATCGTAGGAAGGCTGTCCCGGAGGAACGGTTCGGCCGGTGGCGGAGTCCTACGGTCCGGATATGGCTGTGTCCTCAGTGTTGTCGACGTCGGCGGTCTCCGCCGAGCCCGTGGTGCCGTCGCAAGGGCGGCCCCGGGCCGCGGAAGCAGCTTCGGCGCCTCCCGCCCCCGCCGATCACCGTTCTCTCCGCCCCCACCTCACCGAACTGCGGCTGTCCGCGTTCGCCTCGCACCGAGGTGCGGCGTTCCCGCTCGGGCCGTTCACTCTGTTCTCCGGGCCCAGCGGCTGCGGCAAGACGAGCGCGCTGCGGGCGTACGAGGCGCTGGCCCGGCTCGGGGGCGGCGCCGAGCTCGGGGAGGTGTTCGTCGACCCGCACGCGTGCGTGCCGGAGCGGGCCCGGCCCGACGCCCAGCGGCGGCGCGGCTTCCGGATCGGCTGCACGGCCGAGGGGCCCGAGGGTCCGGTCCGGCTCGACGTCGCCGTCCAGGCCGAGCCCGACCTGCGGATCGTGGGGGAGCGGCTGACGTCCGGCGGCCTGGTCCTGCTGGAGACCGCCCTGCGCGACCCCGCGCGCCGCGCCGTGCAGGCCGCCTGGCACACCGCCGGGGCCACGCCGGTGACCCGTGCTCCGCTGCCGGACGACCGGCTCGGTACCGCGCTGCTCCCCTTACGCGTGGCGGGCAAGACCGACGGACAGCGTCGGGTGCTCGCCGCCGCCGAACAGATGGTGGTCGCCCTGCGGTCGGTGTTCGCCTGCGATCCGTGCCCCGACCGGATGCGGCTGCCCGTTCCCGTCGGCTCCGGGCGGCTGCTCGGCGGCTGCGACAACCTCGCCGACGTACTGGGGCGGACCCGCGCGGAATGCGGCCGACGGCACGCGCAGTTCGTCGCGGCCGTGCGCGCCGGGTGCGCGGGGCCGGTGGCGGACGTGCTGGCCGAGTCCCTCGGCGACGGGACGGTCCGGGCGGTGCTCGACCGCGGTGCCGGTCCGCGGACGGCGCTCGGGCGGCTGGGCGACGGCGAGTTGCGGTACATCGCGCTCGCCCTGGTGCTGTTCACCGGGCCGGGGGTGCTGGAGGTCGACCCCGCAGGTGAGGTGCCGGCGGCGATGCAGGCGCTGACGGTCCTCTCCGATGACGTCGACCGCCGACTGGACCCGCGCCAGCGCGGCGAACTGCTGCGGCTCGCGGCCCGGATGTGCGACCGGGGGCACATCCGGTTGCTGGGTACGACCACCGACGCGTCCTGGGCCGCGGGGACGGACGGGATCACGGTGGTACACCTGGAGCCGTGACAGAGCATCTCGATGTGGCGGGGCTTCAGCGCAGGCTGGCCGAGTTCGCGGCGGCGCGGAACTGGCAGCCGTACCACACGCCCAAGAACCTGGTCGCCGCGCTCAGCGTGGAGGCCTCCGAACTGGTGGAGATCTTCCAGTGGTTGACGCCGGAGGAGTCGGCGCGGGTCATGGACGACGCCGACTCCGCGCACCGGGTCACGGACGAGGTCGCCGATGTGCTCGCGTATCTGCTCCAGCTGTGCGAGGTGTTGGGGATCGACCCGCTGGCGGCGCTGGACGCGAAGATCGACCGGAACGAGCGGAGGTTTCCGGCGCCGTAGCACCCCCTTGTCCGCGGGGAGCGGTACGACTCCGGGGAGCCGTACGATCCGTTTTCACTCTCCGCAGTCGAAATCCGGTCTGAAATCGATTCGTTGTCCGCAGATTTCCGCCTTCCTCTGGCTTTTCGTCCCGTGGCCCTTCACTCTGGGTAGTGGACAACGGAGTTCGGGTGGACGGGGCAGCCATGGACGCGGTGCGGCTCATCGTGACGAGCAGGCGTGCCCTCGCGGGGAGCGGAGACGCGCCACAGGTCATGACCGAGGTCTGGCAGGCCC
Organism: Streptomyces sp. NPDC051913; assembly: GCF_044593635.1. Lineage (NCBI taxonomy): Bacteria > Bacillati > Actinomycetota > Actinomycetes > Kitasatosporales > Streptomycetaceae > Streptomyces > Streptomyces sp. NPDC051913. Next base: position 185,961 of record NZ_JBIUCI010000002.1, read on the forward strand.
AAGCGCTGGCGCAGGCCATAGGAAGCAGACTCGCGGTCTACGGACCGCCCCAACTGCGCGGTGAGGCACTGGGGTTGACGGAGCTGGCGGGCCGGGGCTGCGGGGTCCTGGACCGCCCCGACCTCGACACCGCCGATCTGCGCGCCGCTCAGCTCACCGAACTCGGCGACGCCCGCCAGGCCCTGCTCTACCTGGGCGGCCTCCTCGGCGAGGTGGGCATCGCCCTGGTGGGCCTCGCCTGCTCGGCGGACGACGAGGGCACGTACTGGCAGTGCATGGAGGCCATCGACGCGGCGGACGAATCCAGGGACCGCGTCCGCGACATGCTGCGCAAGCTGGCGGAGAGCGATCCGGCGATACCGCAGCGGGAGGCGGGGTGAGGGGCGTTGGGCCCGGGGCGGCGACGCGGGGTGGAGCCGGGCGGCGGTGAGGGCGCTGTGTTTTCGAATCAACCGTGCGTGGGGGCGCTCCCTGCGCCCGCGATCACGCCCCTCAGCCCCCGCCGCGGCGCTACTTGGCCTCCGTCTCCTCCGCCCCCCGTCCCGCCGACTGGAGGTCGGCGTCCAGGGCGGAGAGGTCCGCGTTGAGGGCCGCCATCAGCTCCTCCATCTGCTGCAACAAGCCCTTCGGCCGGCCGGCTTCGCCACCTTGCTGCGGGACGGATTCTTCGGACATGACGGCCTCCTCGGCCCAGGCCCCCACGGGAGGCCGACACCTTGACGCCCGGCGCTGACCGGCCGGCGCGGGCGCCGGTCGGTCCGGCTCCGCCCCAGCAACGATCATCACCTTCGCCGGGTCACTGGCCCGGGCAGCCCCCGTGTGCCGCGTTGACGGATTTTCACCCGACCGGGGCGGCGCGGGGCCGGTGGGACCAGTGGGGTTGACCGGGGCCGGAGCGTGCAGGATGGAGGTATGGATCTTCGCATTTTCACCGAGCCCCAGCAGGGGGCGACCTACGACACCCTTCTCACCGTTGCCAAGGCCACCGAGGATCTCGGCTTCGACGCCTTCTTCCGCAGTGACCACTATCTGAAGATGGGGTCCGGCGACGGGCTTCCCGGGCCCACCGACGCCTGGATCACCCTCGCCGGGCTCGCCCGCGAGACCAAGCGCATCCGCCTCGGCACCCTGATGACCGCCGGCACCTTCCGGCTCCCCGGCGTTCTCGCCATCCAGGTCGCGCAGGTCGACCAGATGTCCGGCGGCCGGGTCGAACTCGGCCTCGGCGCGGGCTGGTTCGAGGAGGAGCACCAGGCGTACGGCATCCCGTTCCCGAAGGAGAAGTTCGGCCGCCTGGAGGAGCAGCTGGCCATCGTCACCGGCCTGTGGGAGACGAAGCTCGGCGACACCTTCGACTTCCACGGTACGTACTACGACCTGACCGGCTCCCCGGCCCTGCCCAAGCCCGCCCAGGCCAGGATCCCGGTCCTCGTCGGCGGCCACGGCCCGACCCGCACCCCCCGCCTCGCCGCGCAGTACGCCGACGAGTTCAACATGCCGTTCGCCTCCGTCGAGGACAGCGAGCGCCAGTTCGGCCGCGTCCGCGCCGCCGTCGAGGAAGCGGGCCGCGGCGCCGACAGCCTCGTCTACTCCAACGCCCTCGTCGTCTGCGTCGGCAAGGACGACCAGGAGGTCGCCCGCCGCGCCGCCGCGATCGGCCGCGAGGTGCCCGAGCTGAAGGCCAACGGCCTGGCGGGCACCCCGAGCGAGGTCGTCGACAAGATCGGCCGGTACCAGGAGGTCGGCTCGCAGCGCCTCTACCTCCAGCTCCTGGACCTCGACGACCTGGAGCACCTGGAGCTCATCTCCTCGCAGGTGCAGTCGCAGCTGGGCTGAGCCGCCGCAGGACCGTCCGGTGGAACAGGCCCTCCACCGGACGGTCCCGCGTCACGGCTTGCGGCCTGTCCCCACGTACAGCGGAATCTCCGTACCGCCCTGCCGTTCCCCGAGTTCGGGATGCCACTCGGCGGCCAGTACCACGCCGGGGTCGAGCAGTTCGAGGCCCGTGAAGAAGGCGGAGAACTCGGCGCGGGAGCGCACCTGGGCCGCGGTGCCGCCCTTGCGGTACACCTCCACCACCCGCTCCCAGGTCTCCGGATCGAAGTCACCGGTCGCGTGGGAGAGCGTCACGTAACTGCCCGGCGGCAGCGGGCGCAGCAGCCGGCGCAGGATCATCGCCGGTGTGTCCTCGTCCCCCACCAGGTGCAGCAGCGCCACCAGCGACAGCGCGATCGGCTGAGTGAAGTCCAGCGTCTCCCGCGCGGCGGCGATGATCTTCCCAGGCTCCCTCACATCGCCCTGGACGTACGCCGTCCGCCCCTCCGGCGTGCTGTGCAGCAGCGCCTCCGCGTGCCGCAGGACGATCGGGTCGTTGTCCGCGTACACCACCCGGGCCTCGGGAGCGATCCCCTGGACGATCTGGTGGAGGTTCGGGCGGGTCGGGATGCCGGTGCCGATGTCGAGGAACTGGCGCACACCCCGCTCGGCGAGCAGCCGGGACGCGCGGTGCATGAACGCGCGGTTGGTCTGCGCCATCGCGCTGACGGCGGGGAAGAGGGAGGTCACCTGCTCGGCCGCGGCCACGTCGACGGGATAGTTGTCCTTGCCGCCGAGGAAGTGGTCGTACATACGCGCCGAGTGGGGCCTGCTCGTGTCGATGGGGTGAGCGCCCGATCCGGTGTCCGTCACGTGGGGCCTCCAGGCGAATAATTCCCGAGTGCTGCCGATGTCCGGTCTGTACGGTGTGCATATCAGCAGTTCAGACCCTACTTGAGGCACGCCCGTGTTCCTTTCGATCACCACCACCGGCACCCCGGAACGCCCCGCCACCGACCTCGGCTACCTGCTCCACAAGCATCCCGGGAAGGCGCAGGCGTTCTCCACCTCCTACGGCAGGGCCCATGTCCTCTACCCCGAGGCGCGGCCCGAACGCTGCACGGCGGCCCTGCTGCTGGAGGTCGACGCGGTGGCGCTGGTCCGGAAGGGAAAGAGCAAGGGCCGCGGCGGCGCGCCCGACGCCGCGCTCGCGCAGTACGTCAACGACCGTCCGTACGCGGCCTCTTCGCTGCTCGCCGTGGCGCTCAGCGGTGTCTTCTCCAGCGCCATGCGCGGTGTGTGCAACGCCCGTCCCGAGCGGGCCGCGCTGCCGCTGCCGCTGCGCGTCGAGGTACCCGCGCTGCCGGCCAGAGGCGGTCCGGGGCTCGTACGACAGCTCTTCGAACCGCTCGGCTGGACGGTCACCGTCGAACCCGTCGCGCTGGACGCCCAGTTCCCCGAGTGGGGCGACTCGCGGTATGTGCGGCTCGAACTGGAGTCCGGCACGCTGACCCTCGCGCAGGCGCTGCGGCATCTGTACGTCCTTCTCCCCGTCCTCGACGACGCCAAGCACTACTGGGTCTCCGAGGACGAGGTCGACAAGCTGTTGCGCGCCGGTGAGGGCTGGCTGTCCGAGCACCCGGAGCAGAAGCTCATCACCAGCCGCTACCTCTCGCGGCGCTGGTCGCTGACCCGCCAGGCCATGGAGCGGCTGGAACTGGTGCGCCTCGCCGAGGCCGACGACAGCGAGGTCGAGGAGATCGACAACGCCGTCGAGGCCGAGACCGAGGAGGAGGCGAAGCCGACGCCGCTCGCCGTGCAGCGACGGGACGCGATCATCGCCGCGCTCCAGGCGTCCGGTGCCGCGCGGGTGCTCGATCTCGGGTGCGGACAGGGGCAGTTGGTGCAGGCGCTGCTCAAGGACCCGCGGTTCACCGAGATCGTCGGAGTCGACGTGTCGGTGCGCGCGCTCACCATCGCCTCCCGGCGGCTGAAGCTGGACCGCGTGGGGGAGCGGCAGGCCTCGCGCGTCCAGCTCGTCCAGGGTTCGCTGGCCTACACCGACAAGCGGCTCAAGGGCTACGACGCCGCCGTGCTCAGCGAGGTCATCGAGCACCTCGACCTGCCGCGGCTGCCCGCCCTGGAGTACGCCGTGTTCGGCGCCGCGCGCCCGAAGACCGTCCTCGTGACGACCCCGAACGTCGAGTACAACGTCCGCTGGGAGTCCCTCCCGGCCGGCCATGTCCGGCACGGCGACCACCGCTTCGAGTGGACGCGGGAGGAGTTCCGGGCCTGGGCCGCGGCGGTGGCCGAACGGCACGGGTACGAGGTGGAGTTCGTGCCGGTCGGGCCGGACGACCCCGAGGTGGGCCCGCCCACCCAGATGGCTGCGTTCACCGTACGCAAGGAGAAGGAGGCGAAGGCCGCATGACCGAGGCCCAGACCCAGGGACGGGTCCTGCCCGTCACCGATCTCTCCCTCGTCGTCCTCGTCGGTGCGTCCGGCTCCGGCAAGTCGACCTTCGCCCGCAGGCACTTCAAGCCCACCGAGGTGATCTCCTCCGACTTCTGCCGCGGCCTGGTCTCCGACGACGAGAACGACCAGAGCGCGACGAAGGACGCCTTCGACGTGCTCCACTACATCGCCGGCAAGCGGCTCGCCGCCGGCCGCCGTACGGTCGTGGATGCCACCAGCGTGCAGTCGGACGCCCGCAAGCAGCTGATCGACCTGGCCAAGCGGCACGACGTGCTGCCCATCGCCATCGTGCTGGACGTGCCGGAGGAGGTGTGCGCCGAGCGCAACGCGGGCCGCACCGACCGGGCCGACATGCCGGTGCGGGTCATCAAGCGACACATCCGCGAACTCCGGCGCTCTCTGCGGCACTTGGAGCGCGAGGGCTTCCGCAAGGTGCACGTCCTGCGCGGCGTCGAGGACATCGAGCACGCCACCGTCGTCACCGAGAAGCGGTTCAACGACCTGACCCACCTCACCGGCCCCTTCGACATCGTCGGCGACATCCATGGCTGCGCGAGCGAACTGGAGTCGCTGCTCGGCAAGTTGGGCTACGCCGACGGAGTGCACCCGCAGGGCCGCACCGCGGTCTTCGTCGGCGACCTCGTCGACCGCGGCCCGGACAGCCCGGGTGTGCTGCGCCGGGTGATGTCGATGGTGAAGTCGGGCAACGCCCTGTGCGTGCCCGGCAACCACGAGAACAAGTACGGGCGTTATCTGAAGGGCCGCAACGTCCAGCACACCCACGGACTCGCCGAGACCATCGGCCAGATGGAGAGCGAGTCGGACGAGTTCCGTGCCGAGGTACGGGAGTTCATCGACGGCCTCGTCAGCCACTACGTCCTCGACGGCGGCCGGCTGGTGGTCTGCCACGCCGGTCTGCCGGAGAAGTACCACGGCCGTACGTCGGGACGGGTGCGTTCGCACGCCCTGTACGGCGACACCACCGGGGAGACCGACGAGTTCGGGCTGCCGGTGCGCTACCCGTGGGCGGAGGACTACCGGGGCCGGGCCGCGGTCGTCTACGGCCACACCCCGGTGCCGGAGGCCGGCTGGCTCAACAACACCATCTGCCTGGACACCGGCGCCGTCTTCGGCGGCAAGCTGACCGCGCTGCGCTGGCCGGAGCGCGAGCTGGTCGACGTACCGGCGGAGAAGGTCTGGTACGAGCCGACCAAGCCGCTGAGGTCGGAGGCGCCGGGTGGGCACGACGGACGGCCGCTGGACCTGGCGGACGTGCACGGACGGCGGGTCGTCGAGACCCGGCACCAGGGGCGGGTCGCGATCCGCGAGGAGAACGGGGCGGCGGCGCTTGAGGTCATGAGCCGGTTCGCGGTGGACCCGCGGCTGCTTCCGTACCTCCCGCCGACCATGGCCCCGACGGCGACCAGCCACCTCGACGGCTATCTGGAGCACCCGGCCGAGGCGTTCAGGCAGTACGCCGAGGACGGCGTCGCGCGGGTCGTGTGCGAGGAGAAGCACATGGGGTCGCGGGCGGTGGCGCTGGTGTGCCGGGACGCGGAGGCGGCGCGCAAGCGCTTCGGCGTGGACGGCCCGACGGGCTCGCTGTACACCCGCACCGGGCGTCCGTTCTTCGACGACGAGTCGGTGACCGAGGAGATCCTCGGGCGGGTGCGGGCGGCAGTCGACGAGGCCGGTCTGTGGTCCGAACTCGACACCGACTGGCTTCTGTTGGACGCCGAGCTGATGCCGTGGTCGCTGAAGGCGTCGGGGCTGCTGCGCTCGCAGTACGCCGCGGTCGGCGCCGCCTCCGGGGCGGTGTTCCCGGGTGTGGTCGCCGCCCTTGAGGGCGCTGCGGCCCGGGGCGTCGAGGTCGGCGAACTGCTGGACCGGCAGCGCGCGAGGGCCTCGGACGCGGCCGCGTTCACGGAGGCGTACCGCCGCTACTGCTGGACCACGGACGGCCTGGACGGCGTCCGCCTGGCACCGTTCCAGATCCTCGCGGTCCAGGGCCGCAGCCTCACCGGCCTCCCGCACGACGAGCAGCTCGCCCTGCTGGACCGGCTGGTGGAGCACGACGGCACGGGTCTGCTCCAGACCACCCGACGCCTGTACGTCGACACGGCCGACCCCGAGTCGGTCCGGGCGGGCGTCGACTGGTGGCTGGAGATGACCGGCCGCGGCGGCGAGGGCATGGTCGTCAAGCCGCTGGGTGCCGTGGTGCGCAGCGAGGAGGGGCGGCTGGTGCAGCCCGGCATCAAGTGCCGGGGCCGGGAGTACCTGCGGATCATCTACGGCCCGGAGTACACCCGGCCGGAGAACCTCGCCCGGCTGCGGGGACGCTTCCTGAACCACAAGCGCTCGCTCGCGATCCGCGAGTACGCGCTCGGCCTGGAGGCCCTTGACAGGCTGGCCGAGGGCGAGCCGCTGTGGCGGGTGCACGAGGCGGTGTTCGGGGTGCTGGCCCTGGAGTCGGAGCCGGTCGACCCGCGGCTGTGACGGGCGGGGCGGCGCCGGGCCCGCCCCGTGGCTGTGACGCGACCGGGCCCTCGGGGCCCGGTCACCCCACCAGCCGCAGCCGTTCCCGGCACACCCCCACCCGTACCGACTGCCCCCACGTCAGCTCCAGCGCGTCGGCCTCCATGCCGTCCCCGAACGCGATCAGCCGCTCGGACTCGACCGTGAGCCGCAGCCGGGCGGAGGCCGTCAACTCGCCCGCCACCAGGGAGGTACCGGTGGCGGGCGAGGGCCATGCCTCGCGGACGAACCACAGCAGGCGCTCCTCCGCGGGGCCCGGGAGCCGCAGCTCCGCGCCCCGCTCCCGCCACACCGACCGCAGCCAGCCGGTCGCGCCCGTCCCCGTGCCCACCAGCACGCCGGAGGAGGCCTGGGCCTCGGCGACACCCCCGTCGCCGTCGAGGCCCAGGCGGTAGCGGGCGGTCTGGTGGCCGGCGGCGCCCAGGTAGATCTCGTTGAGGGCGAGCAGCCGCTCGGTGTCGTCGGCCACGGCCTCCACCATCGTCAGCTCGACGACCTCCCGGTCCGCGACCGGGAGCAGCCGGGCCGCCTCCGACGGCCGGTGCCGCACCAGCACCCCGGGGTTGCGGCCGGGGTCGGTGTCCACGCCCAGCACCGGTTGTCCGGCGAGGTACTTGGCGACGTTCGCGACCAGCCCGTCCTGGCCGACCACGACCACGACGTCCTCCGGCGCGAACAGGAAGCGGTCCAGGTCCCGCCGCTCCACCCGGCTCTGACGCCAGGTCAGCGGGATCGCCGCCGTCACCTCCGCCAGCGCGGCGCGGGTCCGGCGGTGGCGGTCCGCCAGTTCCCCGATGTCCCGGCCGCGGGAGGAGAGGAAGAACGCGGCCTGGCCGTGGGTGCCGTGGTGGGCCACCAACTCCTCGTACTCCGTGGTGCGGTGGACCAGCACGACCCGGGGCGCGAGGCTCACGCCGGGTCCCTCGGGGCGCCGAGCCGGGCGAGCAGACCGGTCAGGACGTCCGGCGAGATGGTGACGCTGTCGATCTGCGGCAGGTTCTCCGCCAGCCGGGTGCCGGTGAGGGCGTGCAGGGTCGCCACGTCGACGTCGGCGTGCACCCGCAGCCACGCCGCCTGCGCCTGGGCCCGCGCCTCGCCCACCTCACGCAGACCTTCGGCCTCGGCGCGAGCCAACCGCACCGACCGCGCCGCCTCGGCCTCCGCCAGCTTGAGCGACCGGGCGGCCTCCGCCTCGCCCAGCTTGAGCGACCGTGCCGCCTCGGCCTCCGCGAGCTTCACCGACCGCGCCGCTTCCGCCTCGCCCAGCTTCACCGACCGCGCAGCCTCGGCCTCCGCAAGCTTCACCGAGCGGGCCGCCTCCGCCCCGGCCCGTACCGCGTCGGCCGCCGCGTGCTCCTCGGCCTCTCGGCGGGCGTTCGTGCCGCGCTGTTCGACCAACTGTTCCTCGCGCCGGGCGAGTTCGATCTGGCTGGCCAGTTCGTTCTCGGCGATCGTCCGCTCCCGCTCGACCGCCACCGCCCGCCGTTCGTACGTCGCCCGGTCGGCCTCCTGCTGGATCTGCTCCCGGGCGGGGGTGCGCAGGGCCCGCTCCACCTCCGGCTCGGGGCGCAGGGCCACCACGCGCACCGCGACCACCTCGATGCCGGTGGCCGGCAGGCGCGGCTCCGCCGCGAGCCCCGCCGCGACCCGTTCCCGTACCGCCGTCACCCCGTCCACCAGTGCCGCCGACAGCGACGTACGGGCGAGGACGTCAAGGGCGTGCTGCTGAGCGGTCTCGGTGAGCAGGGTGCCGAGCTGTTCCAGCGGGGTGCCGCGCCACGCGCCCGTGTCCGGGTCGACCGAGAAGTCCAGGCGGCCGGCGGCGAGGGCCGGGTCGCTGATCCGGTAGGTGACCGTCGCCTGGACCGTCACGTCCTGGAAGTCGGACGTCCGGGCATGGAAGGTCATCGCCAACTCGCGGTCGTCGACCGGGACCTCGGAGAGCGCGGCGGTCAGCGCGCGGAACCAGAAGCTCAGCCCGGGCCCGTCGTGCAGCAGCTTTCCGCCGCGGTGGTGCCGGATGTGCGCGGTCGGTGCGCCACGGAGATGGCGCCAGCCCAGGCGCCGGGTGATGTCGGCCACGAGAGCCCCCTTGTCGTCCGGACGACGATAAACCGGGGGCCCGTTTATCGTCAAGAGGACGAGAAAGGGAAGTGGTCAAGCAGGGGGTGAATACGGTCGTCGGTGGTCAGGATGGAGTCATGGGATTCCATGTCGACTCCGAGGCCGGGCGGCTGCGCCGCGTCATCCTGCACCGGCCGGATCTCGAGCTCAAAAGGCTCACCCCCAGCAACAAGGACGCCCTCCTCTTCGACGACGTGCTCTGGGTGCGCCGGGCGCGCGCCGAGCATGACGGGTTCGCGGACGTGCTCCGCGACCGGGGCGTCACCGTCCACCTGTTCGGCGACCTGCTCACCGAGGCCCTGGCGATCCCGGCGGCCCGCACTCTCGTCCTGGACCGGGTCTTCGACGAGAAGGAGTACGGCGTCCTCGCCACCGACCATCTCCGCGCCGCCTTCGAGACCCTCCCCGCGCCCGAGCTGGCCGAGGCTCTGGTCGGCGGCATGACGAAACGGGAGTTCCTCGACGCGCACGAGGAACCGGTCTCCGTCCGCTTCCATGTCATGGACCTCGACGACTTCCTGCTCGCCCCCCTGCCCAACCACCTCTTCACCCGTGACACCTCCGCCTGGATCTATGACGGTGTCTCCGTCAACGCCATGCGCTGGCCCGCCCGGCAGCGCGAGACGGTCCACTTCGAGGCGATCTACCGCCATCACCCCCTCTTCCGCGACGAGACGTTCCGTATCTGGAGCGAGGGGCAGGCCGACTACCCGTCCACCATCGAGGGCGGGGACGTCCTGGTCATCGGCAACGGTGCCGTCCTCATCGGCATGAGCGAGCGCACCACCCCGCAGGCCGTCGAGATGCTCGCGCACAAGCTGTTCGCGGCCGGCTCGGCGCAGACGATCGTGGCCCTCGACATGCCCAAGCGGCGTGCCTTCATGCATCTCGACACCGTGATGACCATGGTCGACGGCGACACCTTCACCCAGTACGCCGGGCTCGGCATGCTCCGCTCGTACACCATCGAACCGGGCGTCGGCGACAAGGAGTTGAAGGTCACCGACCATCCGCCGGAGCACATGCACCGCGCGATCGCCGCCGCGCTCGGGCTGAACGAGATCCGGGTGCTGACCGCCACGCAGGACGTGCACGCGGCCGAGCGGGAGCAGTGGGACGACGGCTGCAACGTGCTGGCCGTCGAACCGGGCGTCGTGGTCGCCTATGAACGCAACGCCACCACCAACACCCACCTCCGCAAGCAGGGCATCGAGGTCATCGAGATCCCGGGCAGCGAGCTGGGGCGGGGGAGGGGCGGGCCGCGCTGTATGAGCTGTCCGGTCGAACGGTCGGCCGTATAGCCGACCGTATAGTCGTACAGAGGGCTGTATATAAATGCTGGGCGTCGTATAGACTTCCAGGAGTTCGTGTCCCCCGTATCTCTGGAGCGCCCCCATGGCGATCGTCCCCACTGCCCTCGCCGGGCGTCACTTCCTCAAGGAGCTCGACTTCACCGAGGAGGAGTTCCTCGGGCTGGTCGAGCTGGCCGCGGAGCTGAAGGCCGCCAAGAAGGCCGGGACCGAGACGCGGTACCTCCAGGGCAAGAACATCGCGCTGATCTTCGAGAAGACCTCGACGCGCACCCGCTGCGCGTTCGAGGTCGCCGCCGCCGACCAGGGCGCCTCGACGACGTACCTCGACCCCTCCGGCTCGCAGATCGGCCACAAGGAGTCCGTACGGGACACCGCGCGCGTGCTCGGCCGGATGTACGACGGCATCGAGTACCGCGGGGACAGCCAGCAGAAGGTCGAGGAGCTGGCCGCGTACGCCGGTGTCCCCGTCTACAACGGTCTCACCGACGACTGGCACCCCACCCAGATGCTCGCCGACGTGCTGACGATGACCGAGCACAGCAGCAAGGACCTGGTCAACGACGGGTTCGTCCTCGCCTACCTGGGCGACGCCCGCTTCAACATGGGCAACTCCTACCTGATCACCGGCGCCCTGCTCGGCATGGACGTCCGGATCGTCGCCCCGAAGTCCTACTGGCCCGACCAGGACGTCGTGGAGCGGGCGCGTCAGCTCGCCGTGGACAGCGGGGCCGCCATCATGCTCACCGAGTCCGTCGAGGAGGGTGTGCGCGGCGCCGACTTCGTCGCCACCGACGTCTGGGTCTCCATGGGTGAGCCCAAGGCGGTCTGGGACGACCGGATCGCCGCGCTGAAGCCGTACGCCGTGACGATGGACGTGCTGCGTGCCACCGGCAACCCGGACGTGAAGTTCCTCCACTGTCTGCCGGCCTTCCACGACCTGGGCACCAAGGTCGGGCAGGAGATCTACGACAGCCATGGCCTGGACTCGCTGGAGGTGACCGACGAGGTCTTCGAGTCCGCGCACTCGGTCGTCTTCGACGAGGCGGAGAACCGGCTGCACACCATCAAGGCGGTCCTGGTGGCGACGCTGGCCTGAACGGGCCCTGTCCCCGCGGTCAGGCCGGGCGGATCACGCCGGACGCCACTGCGCCGGCACCACCGGCAGCCTGAACCACACCGCCTTGCCGGACTCGGTGGGGCGGTGCCCGCAGGACGAGCTGAGCGCGCGGATCAGCAGCAGGCCACGCCCGTGCTCCTGCCAGGGGTCGGGCTCCCCGCCGTGCGGGCGGGTCAGATCACCCGGCGGCGCCGGGTCCGGATCGTGCACCTCCACCTGACAGCAGCTCGGCAGCAGCTCGACGACCAGCTCTATCGGGGAGTCCCCGGCGGTGTGCTCGACGGCGTTCGCGACCAGCTCGGCCGTCAGCAGCTCAGCGGTGTCACAGTCGGCCCCGTGCTCCAGATCGGCGAGCGCCGTCCGCACCAGGGCACGCGCCACAGGCACCGCAGCGGCGGAGTGCGGCAGCGCGATGCGCCAGGAGGCGGAGGCTGGGGGGCGTTCTTGCAAGGCGGTTCCGTTCATGAGCAGGCTGTCCTGCTTTCAACCTTATGAATGGTACGGCGCCACCCGGCAGAGGCGTCCGACGGGCACCGTGCGGGACCTTCGGCCCCGCTACCGGGCGGCTTACCCCTCACAACGCCCCGCCTCGCACGGCTGCTCCCGCCGTTACGGCGCTGTCGACGACTCGTGACGGACGGGACGTGTTCAGGTCAGACCGGAGTCGTGCTATCGCGCACTCGTGACGACGGTCAAAGATGAGTGATAACTTCGAAGGACAGAGCGCACCTCACCTGGGGAGGCCGCACGCATGAGTCCCTTCACCGGCTCCGCCGCCCGAACCGCCCACTGGGAGCATCTGCGGGTGGAGCTGACCGCGGGCGTCGCCACCGTCACCCTCGCCCGCCCCGACAAGCTCAACGCGCTCACCTTCGGCGCCTACGCCGACCTGCGCGACCTCCTCGCCGAGCTCTCCCGGGAGCGCTCGGTACGGGCCCTGGTCCTGGCCGGCGAGGGACGCGGCTTCTGCTCCGGCGGCGACGTCGACGAGATCATCGGCGCGACCCTGTCGATGGACACGGCCCAGCTCCTCGACTTCAACCGGATGACGGGGCAGGTCGTGCGGGCGGTACGGGAGTGCCCGTTCCCGGTGATCGCCGCGGTGCACGGAGTGGCGGCCGGCGCGGGGGCGGTCCTCGCTCTCGCCGCGGACTTCCGGGTGGCCGACCCCACGGCCCGCTTCGCCTTCCTCTTCACCCGCGTGGGCCTGTCCGGCGGCGACATGGGCGCGGCCTACCTGCTCCCACGGGTGGTCGGCCTGGGCCACGCGACCCGCCTGCTGATGCTGGGCGAGCCGGTCCGCGCACCGGAGGCCGAACGCATCGGCCTGATCAGCGCACTCGCGGACGAGGGCGCGGTGGACGAGGCAGCCCAGTCCCTGGCCCGCCGCCTGGCCGACGGCCCCGCCCTGGCCCACGCCCAGACGAAGGCCCTGCTCACAGCAGAGCTGGACATGCCCCTGGCGGCGTCGGTGGAACTGGACGCGTCGACACAGGCGCTGCTGATGAACGGCGAGGACTACGCGGAGTTCCACCAGGCCTTCAAGGAGAAGCGGACCCCGAAATGGCAAGGCCGGTGACCATGACGCCCCCAGGGGCGCGGGGCTGTGTTGAATTTGCGGCTACCGCCGCGCGGGCGCGACCAGCCACGACGAGCCCGCAGTCGCGCATCCACACAAGCCACCCCCTACATGTGGCGATCATCGGCGGAGGCCCCGGCGGCCTCTACGCGGCAGCGTTGCTGAAACGCCTGGACCCCTCCCGCGAAGTCACCGTCTGGGAACGCAACGCCCCCGACAACACCTTCGGCTTCGGAGTCGTCCTCTCCGACGAAACCCTCGGCGGCATAGAACACGCCGACCCCGTGGTCTACGCCGCCCTCCAGCAGGACTTCGTCCGCTGGGACGACATCGACATCGTCCACCGGGGAACCCGCCACACCTCCGGAGGACACGGTTTCGCCGCCCTAGGGCGCAAACGCCTCCTGGAGATCCTCCACACCCGCTGCCGCGACCTCGGCGTGGACCTCCGCTTCCGCACCGAGGCCCCACCCGACCTCGCCGGCACCCACGACCTCGTCATCGCCGCCGACGGAGTCAACAGCGCCACCCGCGAGTCCCGAAGGCAGCTGTTCCGTCCCCACGTCACCACCCACCGCTGCCGCTACATCTGGCTCGCCGCCGACTTCGCCTTCGACGCCTTCCGTTTCGAGATCGCCGAGACCGAACACGGCGTGATGCAACTGCACGGCTACCCGTACGCGCCCGACGCCTCCACCGTGATCGTCGAGATGCGCGAAGACGTCTGGCAGGCCGCCGGTTTCGCGGAACTCGACGCCCAGGAGTCCCTCGACCGCTGCGCCAAGTTCTTCACGGACGCCCTCGGCGGCAGGCCGCTGCGCTCCAACAACTCGGCCTGGACCACCTTCCGCACGGTCGTCAACGAACACTGGTCCCACGACAACACCGTCCTGCTCGGCGACGCCGCCCACACCGCCCACTTCTCCATCGGCTCCGGCACCAAGCTCGCCGTCGAGGACGCCCTCGCCCTCGCCGCCTGCCTGGAGGAGCAACCGGATTTGCCCACGGCACTCCAGGCGTACGAGGACGAACGCAAACCCGTCGTCGCCTCCACCCAGCGCGCCGCCCGCGCCAGCCTGGAGTGGTTCGAGAACCTCGGCCGCTATCTCGACCAGCCGCCGCACCAGTTCGCGTTCAACCTCCTCACCCGCAGCCGCCGCGTCACCCACGACAACCTGCGCCTGCGCGACGCCCACTTCACCGGCGCGGTGGAGCGCGAGTTCGGCTGCCCACCCGGTACGCCCCCGATGTTCACCCCGTTCCGGCTGCGCGGACTGACCCTGCGCAACCGGGTCGTGGTGTCGCCCATGGACATGTACTCCGCCACCGACGGCCTCCCCGGCGACTTCCACCTCGTCCACCTGGGCGCGCGGGCGCTCGGCGGTGCGGCGCTGGTGATGACCGAGATGGTGTGCGTGAGCGAGGAGGGCAGGATCACCCCCGGCTGCACCGGCCTCTACAACGGCAAGCAGGCCGAGGCATGGAAGCGGATCACCGACTTCGTGCACGCACGGACGCCGGGCACCGCGATCGGCGTGCAGCTCGGCCACTCCGGCCGCAAGGGCTCGACCAAGCTGATGTGGGAAGGCATGGACGAGCCGCTGCCCGACGGCAACTGGCCCCTCGTGGCCGCGTCCGCGCTCCCGTACGCGCCCGCCAACCAGACCCCGCGCGAACTCACCCGCGCCCAACTCACCGACATTCGCGAGCAGTTCACCGCGGCCGCCTGGCGGGCCGCCCGCGCCGGCTTCGACCTCCTCGAACTCCACTGCGCGCACGGCTATCTGCTCTCCGGCTTCCTCTCCCCGCTCACCAACCACCGCACCGACGCCTACGGCGGCACGCTCGCGAAACGGCTCCGCTTCCCCCTGGAGGTCTTCGACGCCATCCGGGGCGTCTGGCCGGACGAGCGGCCCATGACCGTCCGGATCTCCGCCACCGACTGGGCCGACGGTGGCACCTCGGCCGAGGAAGCCGTCGAGATCGCCCGCGCCTTCGCCGCGCACGGCGCCGACGCGATCGACGTGTCGACCGGGCAGGTCGTGGCCGAGGAGCGGCCGGAGTTCGGGCGGTCGTACCAGACGCCCTTCGCGGACCGGATCCGCCACGAGACCGGCATCCCGGTGATCGCGGTCGGCGCGATCTCCTCCTGGGACGACGTCAACTCCCTGATCCTGGCGGGGCGCACCGACCTGTGCGCCCTCGCCCGCCCTCACCTCTACGACCCGCACTGGACCCTGCACGCCGCAGCCGAGCAGGGCTACGACGGACCCGGCGTCACCTGGCCGGCCCCGTACCGGGCGGGCAGTCGGCCGCCCCGGACCGGACGCACGGACGCCCCCAAGCCCCGCCTGACGCTGGGGACTTGAGGGCGTTCACAGAGAGGGATCAGGGAAGCTCGACCATTCCGGCCGTCAGCGTCGCCCCGTCCGCCGGGTCGATCAGGAGGAACGCGCCGGTGCGCCGGGAGACCGCGTAGTCGTCCAGGGCCAGCGGCTCGGCCGTGCGCAGCACCACGCGACCGAGGTCGTTCGCGGTCAACTCGGCCGCCTCGCCCAGGTCCTGGACGATCGCCTTGACCGTCCGCGTGGTGTGCCGGACCAGGACGCGGTCGCCGACCCGCAGCGGACGGTCGGCCAGATGGCAGACCGCCGCCCGGACGTCCCGGGTGAGCGCCGGGACGTCGACCCCGGCCGTGATCATGTCGCCGCGCGACACGTCCCGCTGATCGGCGAGGCGCACCCCGACGGACTGCGGCGCGTAAGCCACCTCCGTGGGGACGCCGAGCACGTCGATGCCGGTGATCTCGGAGGTCTCGCCGGACGGGTGGACGGTCACCCGGTCGCCGACGCGCAGCGCGCCCGACGCCAACTGGCCCGCGTAGTGGCGGACTTCGCCGTCCCGGATGACGTACTGGACAGGGAAGCGGGCGGGCGCGTCCACGGCCTCGACGCCCACCGGCACGTTCTCCAGGAACTCCAGCAACGCCGGTCCCTCGTACCAGTCCATGTGCGTCGAGCGGTCCACCACGTTGTCGCCGACGAGCGCGGAGACGGGGATCGGCGTGAAGGAGGGCAGCCCCAACTCGGCGGCGTGACCGGCGAAGTCCTCGACGATCCGCTCGAACTCCTTCTCCTCGTACCCGACGAGGTCCATCTTGTTGACGGCGAGGACCACGTGCGGGACGCGCAGCAGTGCGGCGATGGCCGCGTGGCGGAGGGTCTGCTCGACCACGCCGTTGCGGGCGTCGACCAGGACGATCGTCAGTTCGGCGGTGGAGGCGCCGGTGACCATGTTGCGGGTGTACTGCACGTGGCCGGGGGTGTCGGCGAGGATGAACCGGCGCTTGGCGGTGGCGAAGTAGCGGTAGGCCACGTCGATGGTGATGCCCTGCTCGCGCTCGGCGCGCAGGCCGTCCGTGAGGAGCGCGAGGTCGGGGCCTTCCTGGCCGCGCGACGCGGAGGCGCGTTCCACGGCCTCCAGTTGGTCGGTGAGGACCGACTTGGAGTCGTGCAGCAGCCGGCCGACGAGGGTGGACTTGCCGTCGTCGACGGAACCGGCGGTGGCGAACCGAAGCGTGTCAACGGTCGTGTTGACGGTCATGTCTAGAAATACCCTTCGCGCTTGCGGTCTTCCATCGCGGCCTCGGACATCTTGTCGTCGGCGCGGGTCGCGCCGCGCTCGGTGAGCCGGGACGCGGCGATCTCGGCGATCACCTTCTCGATGGTGTCGGCGTCGGAGTCCACCGCGCCGGTGCAGGACATGTCGCCGACCGTGCGATAGCGGACCTGCCGTTTCTCGACGGTCTCGTCGGCCTTGGGCCCGCCCCACTCACCGGCGGTCAGCCACATCCCGCCGCGCCGGAAGACCTCACGCTGGTGCGCGTAGTAGATCTCCGGCAGCTCGATCCGCTCGCGGGCGATGTACTGCCAGACGTCCAGCTCGGTCCAGTTGGAGAGCGGGAACACGCGGACGTGCTCGCCGGGAGCGTGCCGTCCGTTGTAGAGGTTCCACAGTTCGGGGCGCTGGCGGCGCGGGTCCCACTGCGAGAACTCGTCGCGCAGCGAGAACACCCGCTCTTTCGCGCGGGCCTTCTCCTCGTCCCGGCGACCACCGCCGAAGACCGCGTCGAACTTCTCCGCCTGGATCTTCTCCGTCAGCGGCAGCGTCTGGAGCGGGTTACGGGTCCCGTCCGGGCGCTCCTTGAGCACCCCCCGGTCGATGTAGTCCTGCACGGACGCGACATGCAGCCGCAGCCCGTGCTGAGCCACCGTACGGTCCCGGTACTCAAGTACCTCGGGGAAGTTGTGCCCGGTGTCCACGTGCAGCAGTGAGAAGGGGACCGCCGCCGGGGCGAACGCCTTCAGCGCCAGGTGCAGCATGACGATGGAGTCCTTGCCGCCGGAGAACAGGATCACCGGCCGCTCGAACTCACCCGCCACCTCACGGAAGATGTGCACGGCCTCGGACTCCAGCGCGTCCAGGTGCGAGAGAGCGAAGTCGCTCATACGATCCCCCGCTCCGCCAGCACGGCGTACACCGCGTCGGCCGACTCCTTCGGGGTCTGCGACTGGGTCTCCAGGACCAGCGCCGCGTCCACCGGCGTCTCGTACGGGTCGTCGATGCCCGTCAGGCCCGACAGCTCGCCCGCGGCCTGCTTCGCGTACAGGCCCTTCACGTCCCGCTCGCTGCACACCTCGACCGGAGTGGCGACGTGCACCTCGATGTACGGCGTACCGCTCGCCTCGTGCCGCTTGCGGACCGCCTCGCGGCTGTCGGCGTAGGGGGCGATGACGGGGACCACGGACAGGACTCCGTTGCGGGCGAGGACCTCGGAGACCAGGCCGATGCGCTGCACGTTGGTGTTGCGGTCCTCGCGGGAGAAGCCGAGGCCCGCGGAGAGGAAGCGGCGTATCTCGTCGCCGTCGAGGACCTCCACGCGATGTCCCTCGGCCTTCAGCCGCTCACCGAGGTGCCGGGCGATCGTGGTCTTGCCCGCGCTCGGCAGCCCCGTGAGCCAGACGGTGGCTCCCCGAGCCGGACGACAGGCCCTTGCCGTGGTGGTCATGCGCAACAGTCCTCTTCACTTACCTATAGACGACCCGAGGGACGGTAGGTAAGAAACTTGAGAAGAGGGACAGAGGAACCTGAGGGTTCCCTTAGCTACCTGTGTTGTGCGTGAGGTCACACGGGTTCATCCGACTCACACGCCGACGAAAGCGGCGCCCGCGTCCCGCAGTCGCGCGTGCAGCCCCCGGAACACCTCCGCCGAGCGGCTGCCCGGCCAGTCCTCGGGGAGCAGCCGGGCGGGCAGACCGGGGTCGGTGTAGGGCAGGTGGCGCCAGGAGTCCAGGGCGAGGAGGTAGTCCCGGTAGGCCTCCTCGGGCGGGGTGTCCTCGCGGCCCTCCCAGGCGTGCAGCACGCGCGCGTGCCGGTCGAGGAAGGCGTCGTGCTCCTTGGCGATCGCCGCCAGGTCCCACCATCGGGCTACCGCGTCGGCGGTGGCGGCGAAGCCGAGGTGGTCGCCGCGGAAGAGGTCGACGTACGCATCGAGGCGCAGCCGCTCCAGGGTGTGCCGGGCCTCCTCGTACAGCCGCGCGGGCGCGAGCCACACACCCGGTGCCGCGGTCCCGAACCCCAGCCCGGCAAGACGCGAGCGCAGTACGTGCCGCTTCTGCCGCTCCGACTCCGGGACGGAGAACACGGCGAGCACCCAGCCCTCGTCCTCGGGCGGTGCGACGGCGTAGATGCGCCGGTCGCCGTCGTCCAGCAACTGACGGGCGTCGGGGGAGAGTTCGTACCCGGCCGCGCCCTGTGCGGTACGGGCCGGCACGAGCAGTCCGCGGCGTTTGAGCCGGGACACGGAGGATCTGACGGAGGGCGCGTCCACGCCGACCGCGGCGAGCAGCCGGATCAGCTCGGCGACCGGTACCGGGCCGGGCACGAAGCGGCCGTAGGCGCCGTAGAGCGTGACGATGAGAGACCGTGGTGCATGCTGGTCGGACACGTTGATCATCTTAGGTCGTCGGTATCACTGCTGGTCACCCTCGGTACGCAGTCTGAACCGCTGGAGTTTGCCGGTGGCCGTGCGCGGCAGCGCGTCCAGGAGGACGATCTCGCGCGGACACTTGTACGGCGCCAGCTCCGACTTCAGAAACGCCCGCAGCGCCTCGGTGTCCCGCTCGGCACCTTCCTTGACGACGGCGTACGCCACCACGACCTGTCCGCGTGCCTCGTCGGCCCGCCCCACGACCGCGGCCTCCACCACGTCCGGGTGCCGCAGCAGGGCGTCCTCGACCTCCGGGCCCGCGATGTTGTACCCGGCCGAGATGATCATGTCGTCCGCGCGGGCGACGTACCGGAAGTAGCCGTCGCTCTCGCGGACGTAGGTGTCACCGGTGATGTTCCAGCCGAAGCGGACGTACTCGCCCTGCCGCGGATCGGCGAGATAGCGGCACCCGACCGGCCCCCGTACGGCGAGCAGCCCCGGCTCCCCGTCGGGGCGGTCCCGGCCCTCCTCGTCGACCACGCGCGCGTGCCAGCCGGGCACCGGCACCCCGGTCGTCCCCGGCCGGATCCGCTCGTCGGCGGCCGAGACGAAGATGTGCAGCAGCTCGGTCGCGCCGATGCCGTTGATGATCCGCAGCCCGGTCCGCTCGTGCCACGCCTCCCAGGTGGCGGCGGGCAGGTTCTCACCGGCGGAGACACAGCGGCGCAGCGAGGAGGTGTCGTACGCGGCCAGCTCGTCGAGCATCGCGCGGTACGCCGTCGGCGCGGTGAAGAGCACCGAGACCCGGTGCTCCGCGATCGCGGGCAGCAGCTGCTTGGGTCCGGCCTGTTCGAGGAGCAGGGCACTGGCGCCGGCCCGCATCGGAAAGATCACGAGCCCACCGAGCCCGAAGGTGAACCCGAGCGGCGGACTGCCGGCGAAGACGTCGTCCGCGCCGGGCCGCAGTACATGCCGCGAGAACGTGTCGGCTGTGGCGAGCACGTCCCGGTGGAAGTGCATGCACCCCTTGGGGCGCCCGGTGGTGCCGGAGGTGAAGGCGATCAGCGCCACGTCGTCGGCCGCGGTCGCCACGGCCGGGTACGGGGCGTCCGGCGCCGTACGGTTCAGCAGGTCGTCGGGGGCGTCACCGCCGTACGTCGTGATCCGCAGCCCCGGTATCTCGGCCTTGGCGAGGTCGTCCACGGCGCGGATGTCGCACAGGGCGTGGCTGATCCGGGCGATCTCGCACATCGTGGCCAGCTCGTGCGGCCGCTGCTGCGCCAGCACGGTCACGGCCACCGCCCCCGCCTTCAGCACGGCCAGCCAGCAGGCCGCGAGCCACGGGGTGGTGGGCCCCCGCAGAAGGACACGGTTGCCGGGTACGACGCCGAGGTCGCCGGTGAGGAGATGCGCGAGCCGGTCGACGCGGGCGCGCAGGGTGCCGTACGTCCAGGTGTCGCCGGACGGGGTGTGGAACACCGGGCGGTCGTCGGGCGGGCCTGTCAGCAGCTCGGCCGCGCAGTTCAGCCGATCGGGGTACCGCAGCTCGGGGAGTTCGAACTGGAGCTCGGGCCACTGGTCGGGCGGCGGGAGATGGTCGCGCGCGAAGGTGTCGACGTGCGCCGAGACGTTCATGGCGGGTGCCCCCTTGCCTGGTGGCCTGCCTTGTGGGCGTCGTGGGTGGGCTCGCTGAAGGAGCGTATCGCGTTGGTGACGACAGTCAATGGGACGCGATATCGTCGAGGGGTCCAGTGGAGAGAGGGGACCGGCAATGCCCGCATTCTCGCTCGATCCGGTACAGAACGCCTGGTGTGCGGAGCTGCGTGCGATGGCGGCGGAACGGCTGCGTCCGCTCGCGGAGAAGGGCGAGCCGGGGCACGTCAACCGGCCCCTGGTCGCCGAACTCGGCCGGCTCGGTCTGCTGGAGCGCCTGTTCCGCTCCGGCGCGCTCGACCTGTGCCTGATGCGGGAGTCCCTCGCCTACGCCTGCACCGAGGCGGAGACGTCCCTCGCCCTGCAAGGTCTCGGCGCCCACCCGGTCCACGCGCACGGCACCCCGGCCCAGCGGGCCCGCTGGCTGCCACGGGTGAGCGAGGGAAGCGCGGTGGCGGCGTTCGCACTGAGCGAGCCGGGGGCGGGGTCGGACGCGGCGGCGCTGTCGCTGAGGGCTGAGCCGGACGGCATCGACGGCTGGCGGCTCACGGGTGAGAAGTGCTGGATCTCCAACGCCCCCGAGGCCGACTTCTACACCGTCTTCGCCCGGACCGGCGGCGCGGCCGGCGCCCGCGGTGTGACCGCCTTCCTCGTCCCCGCCGACCGTCCCGGGCTCACCGGCGCCGCCCTCGACATGCTCTCCCCGCACCCCATCGGCACCCTGGCCTTCGACGCCGTACCCGTCACCGCGGACGACGTGCTCGGCGAGGTGGACCGGGGCTTCCGGGTCGCGATGGGCACGCTGAACCTGTTCCGGCCGAGCGTCGGCGCGTTCGCGGTGGGCATGGCGCAGGCGGCCCTGGACGCGACGCTCGCCCACACGGCGCAACGGGACGCGTTCGGCGTCAAGTTGAAGGACCTCCAGTCCGTCGCCCACGAGGTCGCCGAACTCGCCCTGCGCACCGACGCGGCCCGCCTCATGGTGTACGCGGCGGCGACGGCGTACGACCAGGGCGCCCCGGACGTCCCCAAGCGCGCGGCGATGGCGAAGCTGCTCGCCACCGAGACCGCGCAGCACGTCGTCGACAAGGCCGTCCAACTCCACGGCGCGCGGGCGCTGCGGCGCGGGCATCTGCTGGAGCACCTGTACCGGGAGGTGCGGGCGCCACGGATCTACGAGGGGGCCAGCGAGGTGCAACGGGGCATCATCGCGAAGGAGTTGTACAGGGATTTCCACGCGGAGAGGGAGGCGTCCCGGTGAGCACCGAGCGCATCAACCCGCCCGAGCTGTCTCCACCCACCGGCTTCTCGCACGCGGTGGTGGCGACGGGGTCGCGGGTGGTGTTCCTGGCGGGCCAGACGGCGCTCGACGCGGAGGGGAAGGTGGTCGGGGAAACGCTCCCCGAGCAGTTCGAGAGGGCTCTGACGAACCTGCTGACGGCCCTACGAGCGGCGGGCGGCACTCCGGCGGACCTGGCCAGGGTCACGGTCTACGCCACGGATGTCGCCGAGTACCGGGAGAAGGCGCCCGAACTGGGCCGCATTTGGCGGACGTTGGCGGGGAGGGACTATCCAGCGATGGCGGTGGTGGAGGTAGTCCGACTCTGGGACAAGCAGGCGCTGGTAGAACTGGACGGCTTCGCGGTAATGCCTTAGGGGCGCGGGGAACTGCGCGACCAGCCCCCACCGGCCTCAAGCCGCGACAGCCAGCTCGACCCCCACCCGATGAGGCGCAACAACACGCCCGTCCGCCAACAACTCACCCGAGTCGTCGAACACGATCGACCCGTCACACAGCAAGCTCCACCCCTGCTCAGGATGCGCGGCGACAACGTGGGCGTCGGAGGCAGAGCACGAAGGCTGACGAGAACACATGACGCACCTCCACATCGGGAGGACGAGCCGTACGGGCCGTCCCTATGGACAGACCATGCTCCCGCCGCGAACGCATCGGAACAGCCGGACGCCAACCGTGACAACACGCGGACAACACCCGGACCGATCCCAGAAGACCGCTGCGGACTCGCCACCGAAGGAGTGACGATCACGCTCCTCGACGCGCCCGACCGGTACCAGTGGAGTCCCCTACTCCACCCACCCGGGAGACCGTGTCATGTTCCTCCGCCCCGCCCTCGCCGCCGCCACGCTCCTCCTCCTGGCCGCAGCCCCCGTCGCCACCGCCGACCCTTATGAGACCGTGACCGTCGACCCGACCGGCACCCTCGCCGCGGACGGCACCGTCACCCTCTCCGGCACCTACCGCTGCCTCGGCAACAGCGGCCCCGTCTTCGTGAGTTCCTCCGTGGGACAGAAGTCGCCGTCCGTCCGCCACGGCATCGGCGGCACCAGCGCCGTGTGCGACGGCGCCGAGCACCGCTGGGAGAACACCGGGAAGGTCGACACCGGCGCGCTGGAGCCCGGCGCGGCGCACGTCGAGGCGACCGTCATGGAACTGCGGGGCGGCGGTCTGCCCCTGCCCCGGTTCCACGCGGCGCAGCAGCAGGACGTCACGTTGACGCCCGAGGGCTGACCTCCAGCCAGGTGGTGAGCGCCCACCGCCAGTGCAGCGTCTCGACCGGCGGCAGGTCGGTGAGCGCCCCGGCGGTGAGCTGCTGGAGCCGGCCCAGCCGGTAGCGGACGGTGTTGGGGTGGGTGAACAGGGCCGACGCCGTCTGGTCCAGGCGGCGCCCGCTGTCCAGATACGTCAGCGCGGTCACCGCGAGCTGCCGGTGGAAGCCGTCCGCCGGGTCGAGGCCCGCCAGCAGGCGTCGGCTCACCAGCGTACCGAGGAGCGGCTGTTCGGCCAGGGCGATCTCGGCGGCGAGGTCCGTGAGGTCGTACAGCCCCTCCCGGCCCTGGTGCCGCCCGACGTCCAACGCCTTGACGCACAGCCGGTACAGGGCGCGCAGTTCCGCCGGGGGAGCGGCCGGCGCGAGCACCACCAGCGTGCCGGGGCCGATCTCCTCCGGCGCGGGCGGCCGCGGGCACAGCCCGGCCAGCCGTCCCTCGACCACCGCGGTCGCCGCGCGCAGCGCGGGCAGCGCGGCCGGGTCCGCCGGGTCGGCGGCCAGGCAGTGGCGCAGACCGCCGGGGCCGGGGCGCAGCCCCGCCCGCGTCAACTCGCCCTCCGGCGGTACGAGTCCGTCGAGCAGGAGGCGGCCCAGGAGCCGGGTGCGCAGAGCGCCGGTCTCGCGCGGCGGCTGCTGCTCGGCGGCGCGGTAACCGCCGACGACATGCCGCTCGACCGCGTCGCCGTACTCCTGCATCCGCAGGACCACGGACAGCAGGACTCCGTCGGGGACGCCGGCCGACCGGCAGCGCTCCACGGTGATCTCGACGGCGCGGGTGAGTGCGGCCTGCACGCCGCGCAGCACGGCGGTGATCGGAACGCCCTGGGCGGCCCGGTCGGCGCCGAGCAGCAGCGCGGCGGCGAAGTCCTGGTCGGGCAGGGCCTCCACCTGGTCGAGGGCGGCGAACCAGGCGCCGGCCGCGCGGATGAGCGCGGTGACGTGCGCGCGGGTCTCGGCCTCGGAGAGCCGGGCCAGTTCGGGGGAGCGGCTGCGGGCCGCGCGGACGAGTTCGCCGCGGACGTCGGTGTCGGCGGCCATGGCACGCAGGATCTCGACGACGGGCTCGGGGTCGTGGACGACGGTCATGGGCCCCCTCTGTGTGGCCGGCTGTGTGGCCGGGCCACAAAGAAGCCGCGGCGGTGTTGGCGTCCGGCGACTACCGCACTGTCTTGGTGAGCTGTTTACCTAGTGGGCTACCGACGGTAACACTGGAGGAACGCCCGGATGGAGAACTCGGACCCCGTCACCCTCACCCGCCGCCGCGCCCTCACCGTCGCCGGCGGGGTCCTCGCCGGCGCCGCCCTCGCCCAGGCGGCGTTCCCCGCCTTCGCGGCCCAGGCGCAGGACGCGGACGCGATCGTCGTCGGGCACGGGCTCGCCGGACTGGTCGCCACCGCCGAACTCGCCGCCGCGGGGCGCAAGGTGCTGCTCCTCGACCAGGAGCCGGAGGCGAGCCTCGGCGGGCAGGCCTTCTGGTCGTTCGGCGGGCTGTTCTTCGTCGACTCCGCCGAGCAGCGGCTCATGGGCGTCAAGGACTCCCACGACCTGGCCTGGCAGGACTGGCTCGGCACGGCCGGCTTCGACCGGGGCGTCGACGACCCCTCCGGACCTGACCACTGGGCCTACAAGTGGGCCGAGGCGTATGTGGACTTCGCGTCCGGCGAGAAGCGGTCCTGGCTCGCCGGGCTCGGCATGCAGTGGTTCCCGATCGTCGGCTGGGCCGAGCGCGGCGGCGGGCTCGCGGACGGACACGGCAACTCGGTGCCCCGCTTCCATGTCACCTGGGGCACCGGACCGGCGGTGGTGGAACCCTTCGAGAAGAAGGTCCGCGCGGCGGTCGACGCCGGCAGGGTCACCTTCCGGTTCCGGCACCGCGTGGACGAGTTGATGACCACCGGCGGCGCCGTCACCGGCGTACGCGGCGCGATCCTGGAGCCCAGCGGGGCCGCCCGCGGCAAGCCCAGCTCCCGCACGGTCGTCGGCGAGTTCGAGCTGCGCGCCCCGGTCGTGGTCGTCACCTCGGGCGGTATCGGCGCCAACCACGATCTCGTACGCGCCAATTGGCCGGCCCGTCTCGGCACACCCCCCAAGTCGATGATCACCGGTGTCCCCGCGCATGTCGACGGACGGATGCTGGCGATCACCGAGCAGGCGGGCGGCCGGATCGTCAACCCCGACCGCATGTGGCACTACACCGAGGGTCTCCAGAACTACGACCCGATCTGGCCGGACCACGGCATCCGTATCCTGCCGGGTCCGTCCTCGATGTGGTTCGACGCCACCGGCAAGCGCTTCTCGGCCCCCGACATCCCGGGCTACGACACGCTCCACACCCTCAAGTCGATCCGCGACACGGGCTACGACTACTCCTGGTTCGTCACCACGCAGAAGATCATCGCCAAGGAGTTCGCGCTGTCGGGCTCGGAGCAGAACCCCGACCTGACCGAGAAGAACATCTGGATGCTGCTGTCCCGCATCTGGCAGACCCCGGAGCCGATCGAGCGGTTCAAGGAGAAGGGTGCCGATTTCGTGGTGGCCGACTCCCTGGGGGAACTCGTCGCCGGAATGAACGAGTTGACCGGCGACGGGCTCATCGACCTCGCCGGCCTCAAACGGCAGATCGAGGCCCGTGACCGTGAGATCGACAACCCGTACACCAAGGACGCCCAGGTCATGGGCATCCGCAACGCCCTCAACTACCCGGGCGACACGCTGAGTCGTACGGCGTCCATCCACAAGATCCTTGATCCCGGCGCCGGTCCGCTGATCGCCGTACGCCTCAACATCCTCACCCGCAAGACCCTCGGCGGCCTCCAGACAGACCTCTCCGGCCGCGTACTCCACCACGGGTCCGGTAACCCCATACCGGGCCTGTACGCGGCCGGGGAGGTCGCAGGATTCGGCGGCGGCGGAGTCCACGGCTACCGCTCCCTGGAGGGCACCTTCCTCGGCGGCTGCCTGTTCTCGGGCCGCCAGGCGGGAAGGGCGGCGGCAGCGGCGACGGCCTGAGCCGGGACGGCGCCGACCTCGCGATCCGCGGCGGGCGGGCGGGTCGCTACCCGGCGCGCGTAAAGGGCGGGCACTCCTCGTCCGCGAGCGGTACGGCGTCCAGGGAGCGGCACGGGCAGCCCCCTCCGGCGCCGGAGGGGGCTGGAGACCCTCGGTGACGAGAACAACCGGCCGTTCGCCAGTACTGGTGAGTTGTCCACGCGGCTGCCGTCGGGTGTCGAGGTGGTGTCCCTGGGCCGTGAACCCGCCGCCGGGTGTCGAGGCGGTGTCCCTCGGCCATGAGGTCGCCGCGTGGATCGCGGGCCCGTAGGACGCGCCGGCCGGTGGACTCGATGGTGTCGGTCCCCCGTTGCCTTGCCCCTCGCCGGCCCGTCGCAGCCGCCGTGCGTGCGCGTGATGCCCGCGTCGGCCCCGCTCGCTGTGTCAACCGCGTCCGGGCTCCGCGTCCAGCGTCGCGAGGCCCGCGCGCAGGAAGGCCATCGCGCGGTCGATCTCGGCCTCCTCGGCGTGGTGGCAGACCTCGCTGACGACGGCCGCCGCCGCTGCCGCCGCCATCCGGGGCCCGAAGTCGTCCGGGTCGTCGCCGCGTTCCTCGGCGAGGATGCGGGCGCCCTCCTGGATGACCTCGGTGAGACGGAGATTGGTGACGGCCCTGAGCTGCGGGTTCAGGTCGAGCATCCGGTCGTGGAGGTCTTCGAGGGGGTCGGGGTCGGCGGCCTCCGCGCGCAGCCACCCCTCCAGCGCGTCCACCGTCGTCCGCCCGTCCGGCCGTTCGCGCAACGCGGTCGCCAGCCGGTCCGCGGCGGCGTCGACGTGGGAGGTCGCCAGCTCCAGCTTCGACGGGAAGTAGAGCGTGACGGTACGCGGGGAGACCTCCGCCGCCGCCGCGATGTCGGCGATCGTCGTCGCCTCGAAGCCGTGGTCGGCGAACAGTTCGTAGGCCGCCCGGAGGATCGCTTCTCTGCGCCGCGCCTTGGAACGTTCCCGCAGACCCTCGCTCATCATGACCCGTACTTTACCATCGACGGTGATTTTACAGTCCACTGTAAAAATGCCGTACGGTGTAACGAAGGCGGTGTGAAGCGAGCGAGAGGGAGAACGAACATGGCGTCACGCCTGTACGACTGGGCGCGCTGGGCCGTGCGCCGACGCGGCCGGGTCGTCGCGGTCTGGTTGCTGCTGCTCACCGTCGTCGGCGGCCTCGGGATCACACTGCACGGCAAGGTGACGACCGAGTTCTCGGTGCCGGGGATCGAGTCGCAGCAGGCGCAGGACCTGCTCAAGGAGAAGTTCCCGGAGGCGGCGGGCGGCGTCGCGCGGGTCGTCCTCGCGGCGCCCGAGGGCGAGAAACTCAGCGCGCCGAAGACCTCGGCGGCCCTGGAGGCGAGCCTCAAGAAGGCCGCGCAAGTCCCCGGCGTCGTGGATGTCTCCGACCCGCTGAAGGCCAGGACCGTCTCCGCGGACCAGCGGATCGGCTACGCGGACGTCCGCTTCGGACAGCAGGCCAGCGATGTCTCGCAGGAGGCCAAGGACGCCCTGTCGAAGGCGATGGACCAGGCCCGCGACGCCGGTCTGGAGGTCGAGTTCGGCGGCTCAGCGATGGAACCCAAGACCGAGGTCGGCGGACCCGCCGAGATCGTCGGCGTGGTCGTCGCCTTCGCCGTCCTGGCCCTCGCCCTCGGCTCCCTCGTGGCCGCCGGACTGCCGCTGCTCACCGCCCTGGTCGGGGTGGCGATCGGCGTCCTGGGCGTCGAGTTCGTCAGCCGGTACGTCGAGATGACGTCCACCGCCACCGTGCTCGCCCTGATGATCGGGCTGGCCGTGGGCATCGACTACGCCCTCTTCATCATCTCCCGCCACCGCGAGCAACTCGCCGACCCCGAACAGGACGTGGCGGACTCGATCGCCCGCGCGGTGGCCACCGCCGGAAGCGCGGTCGTGTTCGCCGGGGCGACCGTCATCATCGCGCTCGCCGCGCTCGCGGTCACCGGCATCCCCTTCCTGACGGTGATGGGCCTGGCCGCCGCGGCCACCGTGGCCCTCGCGGTGCTGATCGCCGTCAGCCTCGTACCGGCCGCCCTGGGCTTCTTCGGCGAGCGGCTGCGCCCACGCGACCGCGGCGGCCGTACGACTCGACGCGCCCCCGGCTCCTGGGGGTTGGCCTGGGCGCGTGCGGTGACCCGCAAGCCCCTGCTGGTCCTCCTCGCCGGTGTCATCGGGCTGCTCGCGCTGGCCCTCCCGGCCCGCGACCTGCGCCTCGGCCTGCCCAGCAACGCCTCACAGCCGGTCGACAGCACCCAGCACAAGAGCTACGACCTGCTGACGGACGGCTTCGGCCCCGGCTTCAACGCCACCCTCACGGCCGTGGTCGACCTCGACCGCGTGCCCGCCGCCGACCGCACGGCGACCGTGACTCAGCTCCGTACCGCCCTCGCGGGCGACCGAGGCGTGGCCGTCGCCGCCGCGCCGGTGGCCAACGCGGACTCCACCCTCGCCGTCATCGCCGTCGTCCCCAGGACCGGCCCCGACGCCCAGGCCACCACCGACCTCGTGCACCGGCTGCGGGAGAACGCGACCACGGTCGAGAAGGCGGGCGGCACCCTCTACATCGCCGGCCAGACGGCCGCGGCGATCGACGTGGCCGGGAAACTGTCCGACGCGCTGCCGCTGTTCATCGCGATCATCGTGATCCTCGCCCTGATCCTGCTCACCCTCGCCTTCCGGTCCCTGCTCGTCCCGGTCAAGGCGGCCCTCGGCTTCCTGCTGTCCGTCGCCGCTTCCCTCGGCGCCACGGTCTGGGTCTTCCAGGACGGCCACCTGAGCGGCGTCCTCGACATCCCGTCCGCGGGCCCGGTGACCAGCTTCCTTCCGGTGCTGCTCATCGGCGTCCTGTTCGGACTGGCCATGGACTACGAGGTGTTCCTCGTCAGCCGGATGCGCGAACACCACGAGCACACGGGCGACGCCGCCGAGGCCGTCACCCAGGGCTTCGCCCGCAGTGGGCGGGTCGTCAGCGCCGCCGCGCTCATCATGGTCGCGGTCTTCGGAGGGTTCGTCTTCAACCACGACCCGATCATCAAGTCCATCGGCTTCGCCCTGGCCTTCGGCGTGTTCGTCGACGCGTTCGTGGTCCGCATGACCCTCGTACCGGCGGTCATGGCCCTGCTCGGCCGCCGCGCCTGGGGACTGCCTGCCTGGCTGGACCGCGTCACACCGGACGTCGACATCGAGGGCGCGAAGCTGCCCGCGCGGGCGACACCCGAGGCGGAGAAGCGGACCGAGCACGAGGTCGCTACGCGCTGAAGTCCGGCGAAAGAGGCGGGTGGGCGCTCGTGGTGGTGGGTGTGGGGGACGGTGCCGGGGGTGCTCCCGGCACCGTCCCCCACAGTCGAGCCGTGGGGGTCAGATGTCCCGGAAGATCTCGATCTGCGCCCCGATCGTGTTGAGACGCTCGGCGAGGTCCTCGTAGCCGCGGTTGATGACGTAGACGTTGCGCAGCACGGACGTGCCCTCCGCCGCCATCATCGCCAGCAGGACGACCACCGCGGGGCGTAGGGCCGGCGGGCACATCATCTCGGCGGCGCGCCAGCGGGTCGGGCCCTCGACCAACACCCGGTGGGGGTCGAGGAGTTGGAGGCGGCCGCCGAGGCGGTTGAGGTCCGTCAGATAGATCGCGCGGTTGTCGTAGACCCAGTCGTGGATCAGCGTCTGGCCCTGCGCGGAGGCCGCGATGGCCGCGAAGAACGGGACGTTGTCGATGTTGAGGCCCGGGAACGGCATCGGGTGGATCTTGTCGATCGGGGCTTCGAGCTTGCTCGGGCGGACGGTGAGGTCCACCAGGCGGGTGCGGCCGTTGTCGGCGAAGTACTCCGGCGTACGGTCGTGGTCGAGGCCCATCTCCTCCAGGACCGCGAGCTCGATCTCCAGGAACTCGATGGGCACCCGGCGGACCGTCAGCTCCGACTCCGTGACCACCGCGGCGGCCAGCAGGCTCATCGCCTCGACCGGGTCCTCGGAGGGGGAGTAGTCGACGTCGACGTCGATGGTCGGCACGCCGTGCACGGTGAGGGTCGTGGTGCCGATGCCCTCCACCTTGACGCCGAGCGCCTCCAGGAAGAAGCAGAGGTCCTGGACCATGTAGTTGGAGGACGCGTTGCGGATGACCGTGACGCCGTCGTGGCGCGCGGCGGCCAGCAGCGCGTTCTCGGTCACCGTGTCGCCGCGCTCGGTCAGCACGATCGGGCGGTCGGGGGAGATCGCGCGGTCCACCCGCGCGTGGTAGAGCCCCTCGGTCGCCGCGATGTCCAGGCCGAAGCGGCGCAGGGCGATCATGTGCGGCTCGATGGTCCGCGTGCCGAGGTCGCAGCCACCGGCGTACGGCAGTTTGAAGCCGTCCATGCGGTGCAGCAGTGGGCCGAGGAACATGATGATCGACCGGGTGCGGCGGGCCGCGTCCGCGTCGATCGCGTCCATGTCCAGCGCCGCCGGCGGCACGATCTCCAGGTCGACGCCCTCGTTGATCCAGCGGGTGCGTACGCCGATGGAGTTGAGCACCTCCAGCAGGCGGTAGACCTCCTCGATGCGGGCGACCCGGCGCAGCACCGTGCGCCCCTTGTTGAGCAGTGAGGCGCACAGCAGTGCCACGCACGCGTTCTTGCTGGTCTTGACGTCGATGGCGCCGGAGAGCCGGCGCCCGCCGACGACTCGCAGATGCATCGGGCCCGCGTAGCCCAGAGAGACGATCTCGCTCTCCAGGGCTTCACCGATTCGAGCGATCATCTCAAGGCTGATGTTCTGGTTGCCGCGCTCGATGCGGTTCACAGCGCTCTGGCTGGTGCCGAGAGCCTCTGCGAGTTGCGACTGTGTCCAGCCACGGTGTTGCCGGGCGTCACGGATGAGCTTGCCGATGCGTACGAGGTAATCGTCTGCCATGGGGTTGAGGCTATCTCAGATATGAGATGGCGCCTTCCGAGGGGGCTGTTCGGGTGATGGTGCTGATGGTGCGTCAATGCCGCCTGGCGTTACGGGTGCGGCGCCATCCGAAAGGTCCAGGCAAATCAACCGATGTCGTACGACGTCCGGTGCTGCTGTGGGTGTGCTTCGGCCCGTGGCTGCCGCCACCGGTGGTGATGGACCAGGAGCGCCGGTTGATGTTCAACCGCACGCCCGGAAGGATCCGGAAACTCTTGCGGAACGTGAGCGGCATCTGTGTCTCCCGTCGGGTGTCGAAGGTGCGGAACGTGTCTGTCGGTTACCCCGACATGGCGCACTGATGGCATATCGGTGAGGGTGGGTTCGCGGCGTGGTCCAGTCGTGTGGGACGTCACAAACGGAGGCCGGGCATGACCATCCAGCCCCCGTGTACTAGAGTTATCTCGACATCGAGATATCTGCCCAGGCGCACCGCAGCCGCCCGCATCGTCACTCCGACGGTAAGGGTTACCTAACTTAGCCTTACCTTAGCGGATCGGCCAAGTTGCCGTGGCGGCAGGATCGTGGTGAGTACGCGCACATCAATGAAGGAGACTGTCGTGTCGGCGAACAGCTTCGACGCCCGTGCCACGCTGAACGTGGGCGACGCGTCGTACGAGATCTTCCGGCTGGACAAGGTGGAAGGCTCGGCTCGCCTTCCGTACAGCCTGAAGGTGCTGCTGGAGAACCTCCTGCGCACCGAGGACGGCGCGAACATCACCGCCGACCACATCCGTGCCCTCGGCAACTGGGACTCCCAGGCCCAGCCGTCCCAGGAGATCCAGTTCACGCCCGCCCGTGTGATCATGCAGGACTTCACCGGCGTGCCCTGTGTCGTCGACCTCGCCACCATGCGTGAGGCCGTCAAGGCCCTCGGCGGCGACCCGGCCAAGGTCAACCCGCTCTCCCCGGCCGAGATGGTCATCGACCACTCCGTCATCGCCGACAAGTTCGGCACCAACGACGCCTTCAAGCAGAACGTCGACCTGGAGTACGGCCGCAACAAGGAGCGCTACCAGTTCCTGCGCTGGGGCCAGACCGCCTTCGACGACTTCAAGGTCGTCCCCCCGGGCACCGGTATCGTCCACCAGGTCAACATCGAGCACCTGGCCCGCACCGTCATGACCCGCAACGGCCAGGCGTACCCCGACACCCTCGTCGGCACCGACTCGCACACCACCATGGTCAACGGCCTCGGTGTGCTCGGCTGGGGCGTCGGCGGCATCGAGGCCGAGGCCGCGATGCTCGGCCAGCCCGTCTCCATGCTCATCCCGCGCGTCGTCGGCTTCAAGCTGACCGGTGAGCTGACCCCGGGCACCACCGCCACGGACCTCGTCCTCACCATCACCGAGATGCTGCGCAAGCACGGCGTCGTCGGCAAGTTCGTCGAGTTCTACGGCGAGGGCGTCGCCGCCACCTCGCTGGCCAACCGCGCCACCATCGGCAACATGTCGCCGGAGTTCGGTTCCACCGCCGCGATCTTCCCGATCGACGACGAGACCCTGAACTACCTCAAGCTCACCGGCCGCTCCGCGGAGCAGGTCGCGCTCGTCGAGGCGTACGCCAAGGAGCAGGGCCTCTGGCTGGACCCGGCCGCCGAGCCCGACTTCTCCGAGAAGCTCGAGCTGGACCTCTCCACGGTCGTCCCGTCCATCGCCGGCCCGAAGCGCCCGCAGGACCGCATCGTCCTCGCCAACGCCGCCGAGCAGTTCAAGGTCGACGTGCGCAACTACGTCGACAGCGTGGACGAGGCCGGCCAGGAGTCCTTCCCGGCCTCCGACGCCCCGGCCGTCGCCCCGAACGGCGCCCCGTCCAACCCGGTCACCGTGACCGCCCCCGACGGTTCGACGTACGAGATCGACCACGGCGCGGTGACGGTCGCGGCCATCACCTCCTGCACCAACACCTCGAACCCGTACGTCATGGTCGCCGCCGCGCTCGTCGCGAAGAAGGCCGTGGAGAAGGGCCTGACCCGCAAGCCCTGGGTCAAGACCACCCTCGCCCCGGGCTCGAAGGTCGTCACCGACTACTTCGACAAGGCCGGTCTGACGCCGTACCTGGACAAGGTCGGCTTCAACCTCGTCGGCTACGGCTGCACCACCTGCATCGGCAACTCCGGCCCGCTGCCGGAGGAGGTCTCCAAGGCCGTCAACGACCACGACCTCGCGGTCACCTCGGTCCTCTCCGGCAACCGGAACTTCGAGGGCCGGATCAACCCCGACGTCAAGATGAACTACCTGGCCTCCCCGCCGCTGGTCGTCGCGTACGCCCTCGCGGGCTCCATGAAGGTGGACATCACCAAGGACGCCCTCGGCGTCGACCAGGACGGCAAGCCGGTCTACCTGGCCGACATCTGGCCCTCGGAGGCCGAGGTCAACGACGTCGTCGCCAACGCCATCGGCGAGGACATGTTCTCCAAGTCCTACCAGGACGTCTTCGCGGGCGACGCCCAGTGGCAGGCCCTGTCGATCCCGACCGGCGACACCTTCGAGTGGGACGCCGAGTCGACGTACGTCAGGAAGCCCCCGTACTTCGAGGGCATGAAGATGGAGACCACCCCGGTCTCCGACATCACGGGCGCCCGCGTCCTGGCCAAGCTCGGCGACTCGGTCACCACCGACCACATCTCGCCCGCCGGTGCCATCAAGGCCGACACCCCGGCCGGCAAGTACCTCACCGAGCACGGTGTGGAGCGTCGTGACTTCAACTCCTACGGCTCCCGCCGAGGCAACCACGAGGTCATGATCCGCGGTACGTTCGCCAACATCCGCCTGCGCAACCAGATCGCGCCGGGCACCGAGGGCGGCTACACCCGCGACTTCACTCAGGCCGACGCGCCGGTGTCGTTCATCTACGACGCCTCGCAGAACTACCAGGCCGCCGGCACCCCGCTGGTCATCCTGGGCGGCAAGGAGTACGGCTCCGGCTCGTCCCGCGACTGGGCCGCCAAGGGCACCGCGCTCCTCGGCGTCAAGGCCGTCATCACCGAGTCGTACGAGCGCATCCACCGCTCGAACCTCATTGGCATGGGCGTCCTGCCGCTCCAGTTCCCGGCCGGCCAGTCCGCCGACACGCTCGGCCTGACCGGCGAGGAGACCTTCTCCATCACCGGCGTGACCGAGCTGAACAACGGCACCACCCCGAGCACGGTCAAGGTCACCACCGACACGGGCGTCGAGTTCGACGCGGTCGTCCGCATCGACACCCCCGGTGAGGCCGACTACTACCGCAACGGCGGCATCATGCAGTACGTGCTGCGCAGCCTGATCCGCGGCTAGTTCCCAGGGCTTGCGCGAGGTTCGTGAGGGCCGTGTTCCCGGTGACGGGGGCACGGCCCTTCGCCGTACCCGCTCCTGAAAACACCAGGTCATCACCCATCCTCAGGTGGAACACAGGATTCCCTCAGTGGACCGGGACACGATCGGGACATGACTGGCAGCGCTCGGTACCGAAACGGCCGCGTCCGCGTGCTCATCGTCGACGACGAGCCCGCGCTCACCGACGTGCTCTCCGTGGCCGTCGAGGAGGCGGGCTGGCGGGCCTACCCGGCGCTGGACGGCCGGAGCGCGCTGAAGGTCGCCCGCGGCTGCGCCCCGCACGCCGTCGTCCTCGACGGGATGCTGCCCGACCTCGACGGCCTCCAGGTGCTGCGCCGGCTGCGCTACGAGAACCCGAAGCTGCCCGTCCTCATGCTCACCGCGCGCGACGCCCTGGAGCACCGGCTCGACGGACTGGGCGCCGGCGCCGACGACTACGTCACCAAGCCCTTCTCCCTGGAGGAGGTCGTGCTGCGGCTGCGCGGGCTGCTGCGCCGGGCGGGCGCCGAACACGCGCGGCCCGACGAATCCGTACGCGTCCTCGGCGACCTGGTCCTGACCGAGGAGACCCGCGAGGTGCACCGCGCGGGCCGGCTCATCCAGCTCACCGCCAAGGAGTTCGACCTGCTCAGCCTGATGATGGACCACCCGCGCCAGGTACTGAGCAAGGCGCAGATCATCGACCATGTCTGGAGCACCTCCTTCGACGGCGGCGGCAACCTCGTCGAGGTCTACATCTCCAGCCTCCGCCGCAAGATCGACCGCGGCCGGGCGCCGATGATCCACACCGTGCGCGGTCTCGGCTACGCCATCAGGCCGGCGGAGGACGGCAGATGACCGCCCGACGGCGCCTGCGCTCGATGCGCTCGCGCCTGCTCCTGTTCATCTCCCTCGCCCTGGTCGCCGTCTGCGCCGCCATGGCGCTGACCACCGCGTTCGTCCAACGCGCCTATCTGTACGGCAACTTGGACGACCGTGTCGAGAACTCCGTCGCACGCTGCCTGGGCGGCGCCGCGTTGCAGCCCCAACTCGCCGACGACCTCGGCTTCCTGCACGAACAGGGCCACCCGACCGGCATGGTGGCCGCCCGGCTCGACGACGACGGCGACATCCTCAGCGCCGCGGTCGTGGCCCGCGCGTACACGACCCAGCAGCTCACCGCCGACCAGCGCGCCGCCCTCGCGGGCATCGAGGCCGACGGTTCGATGCACACCCGCACGATCCCCGGGCTCGGCACGTACCGGATCACCGCGGTCGACAAGGACGGCGTACGGGTCCTCGCCGGCATCCCGATGGACGACGTACAGCGGATGATCCGCGGCCTGCTCGTCGCGGAGGTGGCCATCGCGGGCGTCGGGCTCACCGCCGCCGGCTGTGTGTGCGCGGTCGTCATCCGACGTCAGCTGCGGCCCCTCGGCCGGGTCGCCGGCACCGCCGTCGAGGTCTCCCGCGCCCCGCTCGGCAGCGGCGAGGTGGGCGGGCTGACTCGCGTGCCCGAACGCGACACCGACCCCGACAGCGAGGCGGGCCAGGTCGGCGCCGCGCTGAACCGGATGATCGACCACGTGGAGTCGTCCCTCACGGAACGCCAGCGCACGGAGGAACGGATGCGCCGCTTCCTCTCCGACGCCAGCCATGAGCTGCGCACCCCTCTCGCCTCGATCGCGGGCTACGCGGAACTCATGAACCGCGGCACCGACCGCATCGAACCGGGCACGGCCTGGCGCCGCGTCTCCGCCGAGTCGGCGCGCATGACCGGCCTCGTCGAGGACCTGCTCCTGCTGGCCCGTCTCGACGAGGGCCGCCCGCTGCACTCCGCCGAGGTCGATGTCGCCGCGCTGGTCGCCGAGGCGGTCTGGGACGCGCGGGCCGCCGGGGACAGCCATGACTGGCAGCTCGAACTCCGTATCGACGCGCCCCCGTTGGTCTCCGGCGACGAGGCCCGCCTGCACCAGGTGGTGGCCAACCTGCTGGCCAACGCACGCGTGCACACACCCCCGGGCACGAGGGTCGTCGCGATCGTGGAGACGGGGGCCGCCCACTGCCTCGTGCGCGTCCACGACAACGGCCCCGGCATCCCACCCGCCCTCCTCCCGACGGTCTTCGAACGCTTCACCCGCGCCGACGCCTCCCGCACCCGCGCGAACCCCAAGTCAGGAGGCTCCGGCCTCGGCCTCGCCATCGCCGCGGCGATCACGGCAGCGCATGGCGGCCGCATCGACGTCGAGAGCGCGCCGGGACGCACGGAGTTCACGGTACGACTGCCGCTGGCGAAGGAGGAGCCGGCACCGGCGGTGCCCCGGGGGGAGGGGGTGCGGGCTGGGCAGGGGGTTTGAGGGGGCGGCTGTGGGTGGGTGGGGACCGTGGCTGGGCGGGTTGGCTGGGCGGGTTGGGCGGCGGTTGAGACCGGCCGCCTCAGCCTCCGGTCCGCCGTGCTCGGCGCCCCGGCTCAACCGGTCGCCGCCGAGCCGCAGTTCACTGCCCCGCACCGTACCCTTTCCGCGTGACCTCCCCCGACGTCCTCCACCGCGCCCTGCACGACCCCGGTGACCCACCTCTGCGCCCCCTGCCGGACCGGGCGGCGGAGCTGCTGCGCGTACTCGACGCGCCACCCCGACTGGCCGCGCACCTGAGGGCGGTGCACGAGGTGGCGTACGGGCTGGTGGAGTGGCTGGCGCGACGGCATCCGCAACTCCCAGTGGATCGTGAGGCCGTGCTGTTCGGCGCGGCCACGCACGACATCGGCAAGACCGTGCACACCGCCGAGTTGTCCGGTCCCGGTTCGGCGCACGAGGCAGCGGGTCGGGAGCTGCTGCTGGCCCACGGCGTCGCCCCGCACCTGGCCCGCTTCGCCGCCACCCACGCGAGCTGGACCGCCCCGGACGTGACCATCGAGGATCTGCTGGTCAGCCTCGCCGACAAGGCGTGGAAGAACAAGCGGGTGGCGGAGCTGGAGGACCTGGTGGTCGGCGCGCTGGCCGAGGCGAGCGGACGGACGGCGTGGGAGGAGTTCCTCGACCTCGACGACCTGCTGACGGACGTGGGGGAGGGGGCGGAGGAGCGGCTCGCCTTTCAGGGGGCGTATCCCGTGTGAGGCGCTACTGCTGAAATCGGAAGCTGATGATGGGGTCGAGATCGATTTCGACGGGGAACGGCAACTCGGTGGCGAGCTTGGCGCGGTGCACGGGGTGTGACGGCGCTGGGAAGTACGAGCGTGTGTCCGCGTTGAGCCAGTACTCGTGCACTGCGAGGTTCCCGTCTCGGTCCAGTTCTACGCGCCAGTAGTACGGGACCTTGTTCGCTGCGAAGAGTGCGGGTTTCCGGACCCGGTCGTCCTGGCGAGAGCCGGGGGACACGACCTCGACGACCAGTGCGAGTCTCTCCACCGGAATGCACTCGAGTTCCAGCACGCCCAGCTTCCTCGGGTCGAAGACGATCACGTCGGGCTTGTTGGTGTTCTGGTCGTCGACCATGACGCACTGCTCGGCCACGGCGTCGTACGGCTCGATGCATGCGTCTTCAAGGGCCCTGAGCAGCCTGTCGCGCACACGGTTGTGCCAAAACTTGGTCTGTCCTCGAACCACGATCTGTCCGTCCACGAGTTCCCAGTCGAAGGGCAGCTCCAAGGCTTTGACCTGGTCGAAGGTCCAGCCGTCGGCCGGCGGGAACATCCAGGTCTCCTCGGTGGCCGGTCCCCGCTGGGGTGTCGTCATCACTGCTCCCATGGACGCCAGTGTGGACGCCGACACGCGGCGTGATCGTACGTACGAAGGTACCGCCACTCGAACCGGCGAGGCCATGACCCGCCGTTGACGGACGGCCAACCCTCGCGCGCCAACCGTTTACACCTGCCCCCGTTCGCGCTACCTTCCGCCACAGGCGGGGTGGGAGCGCTCCCATGCGGGTGGACCGGAACCTGCCCGAAGGGAGCCACCCGCCCCGCTCATCCGCACACGCATCCGCACGGCCCGTACCTCAAGGAACGGACTGGACTGTCATGATCCTGACAAAATCAGCGGCGTCCCCAGGTCGCCGATTAGCGCTCCCCACCCGGGCCAGAGCCCTCTTCCTCGTCCTGGTCTCCCTGCTCGCCACCGTCCCCGCCGTCGCCCTGGTCATGACGACCGGCGGACCGGCGGAGGCCCACGGCACCCCGATGAAGCCCGCCAGCCGCACCTTCCTGTGCTGGCAGGACGCTCTGACCGACACCGGCGAGATCAAGCCGGTCAACCCGGCCTGCAAGAACGCGCAGGCGGTCAGCGGCACCACCCCCTTCTACAACTGGTTCTCGGTGCTCCGCTCGGACGGCGCGGGCCGCACCCGCGGCTTCGTCCCGGACGGCGAGCTGTGCAGCGGCGGCAACACCAACTTCACCGGCTTCAACGCCGCCCGCAGCGACTGGCCGTTGACCCACCTCACCTCGGGCAAGACCGTCGACTTCTCCTACAACGCCTGGGCCGCGCACCCGGGTTGGTTCTACGTCTACGTCACCAAGGACGGCTTCGACCCGACCAAGACCCTCACCTGGAACGACATGGAGGACCAGCCCTTCCTCTCCGTCGACCACCCGCCGCTCAACGGCACCCCGGGCACGGTCGAGGCCAACTACTCCTGGACCGGGCAGCTTCCGGCGAACAAGTCGGGCCGCCACATCATTTACATGGTCTGGCAGCGCTCGGACAGCGCGGAGACCTTCTACTCCTGCTCCGACGTCGTCTTCGACGGCGGCAACGGCGAGGTGACGGGCATCCACGAACCGGGCAACCCGACCGACCCGGTCCCCGGCACGTGCAGCGCCACCCGCAGGACGACCGGCAGTTGGCCCGGCGGCTACCAGTCCGAGGTGACCGTCACCAACTCCGGCGACGTCCCGATGCTCGGCTGGATGGTCGACTGGACGCTCCCGAGCGGCCAGAAGGTCGACAGCCTCTGGAGCGGCAACGCGACCTACACCGGTCAGGACGTGATGGTCCACAACGCCGACTGGAACGGGTCCTTGAGCCCAGGACAGAGCGCGACGTTCGGGTACGTCGTGACCGGCACCGGCGGTGACACGGCGACCACGTTGCCCTGCCGGGTCGGCTGACCCCGGCTGACGGGCGGGCGGGCCCGGTGGACGGCGAAACGCCGCCCGCCGGGCCCGTTGGCGATGACATGATGGCGCGCATGACGTTCATGACCCACATCACCTCCCTCGCCGCGTCCCGAAAGGGCGATGCCGCGTAGGCGCCCCGGCGCGCTGCGCGCCGCTCGACCCCCACGCGCACCGCGATGGGACCTTCCCCCGGCCCGTGTCCACGGCCTCTCCGCCCGAACCAGCCTGGCCATAGCCCGCGTTGAAGGGCTCCCGGACGACTACTACGTCTACTCCGGCGCCACCGACCGGGCCCTGCGGCGCTATCGGCAGTTCCTGCGCCCCGAGGGCCGACGCCCCCGCTATCCGCAGGACTCGGAGTGTTCGTGCCGTGGCTGCTCCTTCGACGACGTCCGGCACGCCCGCGACGTACTGGACGAGACCCTGTCCCGGCTGCCGCCCCGTCCCCGCGCCGAACTCGCTCGCGTGATCGCCGACTTGGACGCCACGTATCTGCGCCGCACCCTCCCCGACCCCTTCGCCGCCGAGCGCCAGTGGCAGGCCGACCTGTGGTGGCGGCGCCGACTGGCGGGCGGCCGCGAGGAGCCGCGCCCGGACCCGGGACAGCCACCGTCACGCGGGCGCGAAGCATCGCAGGGTGGGTCGATGTGACGT
Organism: Streptomyces sp. NPDC051913; assembly: GCF_044593635.1. Taxonomy (NCBI): domain Bacteria; kingdom Bacillati; phylum Actinomycetota; class Actinomycetes; order Kitasatosporales; family Streptomycetaceae; genus Streptomyces; species Streptomyces sp. NPDC051913. The sequence goes on from NZ_JBIUCI010000002.1 coordinate 226,177, forward strand.
GCCGGTGTGGCGCACCTGTGTGAAGGGCCGGAGCCACCCACGCCACGCCGAGCCGCCGTTGCCCGCCGGCCGGCGGTGACGCCACCCGACGAGGAAGGGCGGCACGGAATGCGAGTGATGTGAGAGCTGCGACGCCTGAGGGGCGCGGGGGCGTATCGATGTGCGGCTGCCGCCTCGTGGGCGCGGCCTGGCACAGACGACCCGCACCGGCGAGGTCCGGCAGGCCCGCGCCCCGCGGTCGCACCGGTCCTCAGGAACGCACCGCCCGCCGTCACCACCGTGCCCGACCGGTGGTGACGCCGAGCCCCCTGTTCCAGTAGCCCCGTCCCCGGCCGTGTGAGGATGACCGTACGTCCCTGCCCCGTTCTGCCAGTCGAGGTCGCCGCCATGTCCAAGTCCGAGCCCCGTGAGCCGATCCGCCGCAACGCGCGGTCCAACCGGGCGAAGATCCTGGCCGCCGCGCGTGAGCTCCTCGGGCAGAACCCGGACGCCACCCTGGAGGAGATCGCGCAGGCGGCCGGGGTCGTCCGGCGTACGGTGCACGGGCATTTCCCGGGGCGGGCGGCGCTCCTTGAGGCCCTCGCGGCGGAGGCGTCGGCGGCTCTGCGAGCCGTGTCCGAGCGGTGGCCGGACGTGACGGAGAGCCCGGAGCGGGCCTTCGCCGGGTTCGTGCTGGCGGTGTGGCCCGAGGGCGACCGATACCGGCTGCTGCTGTCGCTGGCGACACAGGACCTGGGGCAGGAGCGGGTGGCCGAGGCGCTGGCGCCGGCCCGTGCGGCGGCCCGGGCGATCCTGGAGCGCGGTCAGCAAGCGGGGGTCTTCCACGACCGGCTCCCGGCCCCCGCGCTCAGCGCCGCCATGGAGGCGTACACCCTCGGCCTCCTGGAGGGCGTCAACGCCGGCTTCTGGTCGGGGGACGCGCGGCAGGCGGCGGTCGCGAGCCTGATCGCCGTCGGCGTGCCGGTGGAGCGGGCGGAGCGGGTGGTCGCCGAGGTCGTCGCCGAGCAGGGTTGAGGTCCGGCGAGTACTCCGGTGCGGACCCGGTGGACACCCCCACCGGGTCCGCGAGCCGGGCAGGTGAGGGGGAGTCCCTGCCCGGGTGTGGAGTGGCTGAAGACGGCGACGACGTGTCGTTCGGACAACGTTGTCGAGTGGTCTGAACCTCAGCCTACCCCGTCAATGAACCGCGACGTCAACCGAGTTGGCTTGACCCGTCCGAGTGGCTCCTCGGTGCCGTCGGACAGGCGCCCGGGACACCCCGTGGTACGGCTGGCGCGTGTGAAGTCCCTGATGCTCGCCGCCGCTCTGGCCCTGGCGTTCGCCGGTGTCGCCCCCGCGCCCGCCGTCCCCCTCGCACCTCCCGATCTCGTCGACGACCCCACCCCCTACGTGGACCCTCTGATCGGCACCAGGAACGGCGGCAATGTCTTTCCCGGCGCGGTCACCCCGTTCGGCATGCTCTCCTGGAGCCCCGAGAACACCCGGGGCGACGCCACCCGCGCGGCGGCCCCCGGCGGCTACCACTACGACGCCCCCCGCATCCGGGGCTTCAGCCTCACCCACATGTCCGGGACGGGGTGCGCGGGCGGCAGTGGCGACATCCCGTTCTTCCCGTACGCCGGGCAGGTCACCTCCTCGCCCGCGAGCGACACCGGGGACACGGTGTACGCCGCCGACTTCCGGCACGCCGACGAGACCGCCGAGCCCGGCCACTACAAGGTCGCCCTCGCCTCCGGCGTCACCGCCGACCTCACGGCCACCGCCCGCACCGGCGCGGCCCGCTTCACCTACCCGGCCGACCGCCCCGCCTCGTTGCTGATCCGTACCGCCAACTCCGAGGTCGGCTCCACCGATTCGACGGTCGAGATCGATCCCGGCACCCGTACCGTCTCCGGCTCCGTCACCTCCGGCAACTTCTGCGGCCACCTCGATCCCGAAGGCCAACGCGCCTACTACACCCTGCACTTCACCGCTCGCTTCGACCGCGCCTTCAAGGCTGTCGGCACCTGGCGGGACGACCGGCTCGACCCCGGGTCCCTGCGGGCGAGCGGCGGCACCGGTGGCTTCGCCGACAGGGGGCGGCCCGTCGCGGGCAAGGGGGCGGGGGGATACGTCGAGTTCGCGCGGGGGGCCGGGCCGGTGAACGTCAAGGTCGGCATCTCGTACGTCAGCCGGGCCGGCGCCGAGGCGAACCTGGCGGCGGAGAACCCGCCGTACCGCACCTTCGACGAGGTGCGTCAGGCGGCGCGCGGTGCCTGGCGCGACGACCTCGCCGCCATCCGGGTGGGCGGCGGCACGCACGCCGAACGCACCACCTTCTACACGGCGTTGTACCACTCCCTCCTCCACCCCAACGTCATCAGCGACGCCGACGGCAGGTATCGCGGCCCGGACGGCGAGGTGCACAGGACCGGTCGGCGGGCCCAGTACGGCACCTTCTCCGGCTGGGACGTCTACCGCGACCAGATCCAGCTGCTCACCCTCCTCCAGCCGCGCACCGGCTCGGACATCGCCCAGTCGCTGTACGAACTCGCCGAGCAGAACGGCGGGCTCTGGGACCGCTGGCTGCACGGCGCCAGTGGGACGCACGTCATGAACGGCGACCCCTCCGCCGTCGCCCTGGCCGGCATCCACGCCTTCGGCGGTACGGACTTCGATCTGCCCGGAGCGCTGAACTCGCTCGTCCGGGCGGCGACCGTACCGACCGCGAAGGATCTGTCCGCCGCCGGGCGTCCTGTCCTCTCCGCCGGTCAACGGCCATCCCTGGACCTGTACTTGAAGCATCACTACATGCCGTCCGTCTCCAACGCCTGGGGCGGTGCCGCCGAGACGCTGGAGATGTCCGGCGCCGACTTCGCCCTCTCGCAGCTGGCCTCGGCTGCCGGGGAGAACGGCATCGCCGCCGACTTCGCCCGGCGCGCGCAGTGGTGGCAGAACAACTTCAACATCGCCGCCGACCCGACCGGCGGACACATCGCCAACCGCAAGGCCGACGGGAGTTGGGTCACCGGGTTCACCCCGGCCACCGGCAACGGCTTCGTGGAGGGGACGGCGGCGCAGTACACCTGGATGGTCCCGCACAATCCGGCCGGGCTCTTCGCCGCGATGGGCGGGAAGGACAAGGCGCTCGACCGGCTCGACTCCTTCTTCCACACGGATGACGGCAGTTGGGCCTTCACCGGGAGCGGCGGCGAGAAGTCCGAGCTGGACAACGAGCCGTCGATCAACGTGCCCTACCTGTACGACTACGCCGGCGCCCCCCACAAGACGCAGGAGACCGTCCGCGCCGCCATGCGGCAGCTGTGGTCGACCCGGCCGGGTGGCATCCCGGGCAACGACGACCTCGGGGCGATGTCCTCCTGGTACGTCTTCGCCGCACTCGGCATGTATCCGCAGGTTCCCTCCCGGGCCGAACTCGTCCTCGCCGCACCGCTGTTCCCGCGCGTCGAGATCAGCCGGCCGGACGGCGACGACATCTCCATCAGCGCGGAGGGAGCCGCCGCGGGCACGCCGTACGTCCGTACCCTGCGGGTCGACGGACGGGTGAGTGACCGGCCCTGGCTGCCCGCCTCCTTCGTGCGGGACGGCGGTCGCCTCACCTACACGCTCTCCGGCACGCCCGACCCCGCCTGGGGCGCCGCGGCCGACGCCGCCCCGCCGTCCTTCCGGGCCGGCGAGCAGCCGTACCAGGTCGGCGTCGGGCCCACCGCCGCGACACTCGCCCCGGGCGGCAGCGTGAAGGTCGGCATCCGTGCCCTCGCGCTGAGCGGCGGGGCGGGTCCGCGGGTCCGCTTCCGTGTCGAGACCCCGGACGGCGTCACGGCAACTCCCCCGGCGGGCAGCGTCGTTGACGGGCTCGGTGAGATCACCCTGAGGGCCGCGAAGGACGCCGAGCAGGGCTTCTACGACGTGAAGGTCGGCGTGGACTCGTACGAGCAGCCCGTGTTCCTCACCGTCGCCGCGCCCGGCAGCCTTCTCGCCGCCTACGACTCCATCGGGGCCTCGGACGACGCCGGCGGGCATGACGAGGCCGACTTCGACGAGGGCGGCTGGAGCTATTCGCGCCAGGCCCTCGCCGCGGCGGGCCTGAGCCCGGGCGGTGAGGGGGAGGTGCGGGACGGGCTCGGCTTCCGCTGGCCCGCCTCGCCGGACGGGCGGCCGGACAACGCCTCCGCGGCCGGGCAGACCATTCGACTTGCCGCCCCCGCATACCAGTTGGCCTTCGTCGGCAGCGCGGTCAACGGTGGTCGACAGGGACGCGCGACCGTCACCTACGCGGACGGCAGCACCGGCACCGTGGACCTCGCCTTCACCGACTGGACGCTCGGTGGGGGCGGCGGCAGCGTCCAGTACGGCAATGAGGTCGTCGCGAGGACCGCGTACCGCAACGTCGCGGGCGGGGGCCGGGATCCGGTCGCCACGTACGTGTTCGCCACCGAGCCGTTCAGCGCGCCGGAGGGGAAGCGCATCGTGGGCGTGCGGCTGCCCCGCGATCCGGACCTGCACGTGTTCACGCTGGCGACTCGCTGAACAGAGCGGCCAGCCAGTCGAGTTGGCGGCGCACCTGGACCGCGTCGCCCCCCTCGTGGCCGTTGTACGGGTAGGCGTGGATCTCCGTGCGCGGGCCGCTGCCGGACAGCTCGGCGTACCGGTTGAAGGCGGCGTACGCGCCGCTCGGCGGGCAGACCGTGTCGCGCAGACCGACACCGAAGTGGGCGGGGGCGTGGGCGCGGCGGGCGAAGGAGATGCCCTCGACGTAGGACAGGGTGCGACAGGCGGCCTCCTCCGCGCCCCGGTGCACGGAGAGGTAGGTGCCGATCTCGCCGTAGGGGTGGGCGTCGGTGAGGTCGAGGGCGCGGCGGACGCCGCACAGGAGCGGGGCGGTGATCAGGGCCGCGGCCAGGTCGGGGACGAGCCCGGCGACGGCCAGGGCGAGGCCGCCACCTTGGCTGTTGCCGACCGCGACCGTGCGGGAGGCGTCCACGCCGGGGAGGGCGCGGACCGCGGTGACCGCGCGCACGGCGTCGGTGATGAGGCGGCGGTAGTGATAGTCGCGGGGGTCGAGCAGACCGCGGGTCATGGGGCCGGGGCCGCCGGGTGCCTGGGCGTGCGGGTCGGGGGTGGCACCGCCGTTGCCGTACTGGTCGCCCTGGCCGCGGTTGTCCATGAGCAGGACCGCGTAACCGGCGTTCACCCAGGTCAGGCGCTCGTGGGGGAGGCCGCGGCCACGGCCGTAGCCCGCGTACTCGACGAGGGCGGGGAGGGGCTCCCGCACCCCGGCCGGGCGGCTGAACCAGGCGCGCACCGGGTCGCCCGCGAAGCCCCGGAACGTCACGTCCCAGGTCTCGGTCAGCCGCAGGCCGGTCTCCACCGGCCGCACCGACACCAACACCTGCTCCTGGGCCGCCTCCTTGAGGGTCTCGCGCCAGAACTCCTCGAAGTCGGCGGGCTCTTCGGGGAGCGGGCGGTAGTGCACGAGTTCCGTCAGCGGCAGGTCGAACGCGGGCACGGGACACCTCGCAGGAGTCGGACGGCAGAGGGAAACTTGCGGAGATTACTGCGCCTGGCTTCCGGGTTCTACCCCGGTCGCGGACGACTTCAACTCCGCGCACGAGCAACAAGAGGCCGCTGCTACACCCATTGACAGCGCTTTCTGACTGCCCTTAAGTTGCCGCGAAGTTACCGGTAAGGGTTCGAAAGTTTCGGTTCAGCTCCCCCCTCGCCCCTCCTGAGAGGACCGAGCATGAGCACGTCCACCAAGTCGGCCTCTCCGCCCGGCGTCCAGGAACCACCCGCACCCGCTCCGCCGCGGAAGCTCGCCGTACGCGTCACCTGGAGACGGGCGCTGCGCCGCGACTGGCAGCTGTACTCGCTCGCGCTGGTGCCGCTGCTGTTCTTCCTGGTCTTCCGCTACCTGCCGATGCTCGGCAATGTCATCGCCTTCCGGCGCTTCGAGCCCGGCGGCTCGATCTTCGGCGAGCAGTGGGTCGGCCTGCGCTATGTCGACATGTTCCTCAGCGACCCCACGTTCTGGCAGGTGTTCCGCAACACGCTGTGGATCGGCGGACTCACCCTCGTCTTCTGCTTCCCGATCCCGATCGTGCTCGCCCTGTCGCTGAACGAGGTGCGCCGGCGCTCGCTGAAGCGGTTCGTGCAGTCGGTGTCCTATCTCCCGCACTTCCTGTCGATGGTGATCGTCGCCGGTATCACCCTCCAGATGCTCGCCTCGGACGGCCCCGTCAACCACGTGCTGGGCTGGTTCGGCCACGAACCGATCCGGTTCATCCAGGAACCCGAGTGGTTCCGGACGATCTACGTCGGCTCCGAGATCTGGCAGACCGCCGGCTGGGGCGCGATCCTCTACCTGGCCGCCCTCACCACCATCGACGAGGACCTGTACGAGGCCGCGCGCATCGACGGCGCCAACCGCTGGCAGCAGATCTGGCACGTCACCCTGCCCGGCATCCGCCCCACCATGATCACGCTGCTGATCCTCAACATCGGCACGTTCATGGCGGTCGGCTTCGAGAAGGTCCTGCTGCTGTACAACCCGCTGACCTACCCGACCGCCGACGTCATCTCCACCTACGTCTACCGGACCGGCGTCGAGTCCAGCAGCTTCAGTTACGCCGCCGCCATCGGCCTGTTCGAGGCGATCATCGGTCTGGTGCTGATCACCACCGCCAACCAGCTCTCGCGCCGCACAGTGGGGACCAGCCTGTGGTGAAGCCGAGCCGTTCTTACCGGGTGTTCCAGGGCGTCAACGGGGTGGTGCTCACCGTTGTGGTGCTGGTGACCCTGTACCCCTTCGTCAACATCATCGCCCGGTCCTTCAGCGGGGAACGCCAGATCCGGGCCGGTGAGGTCACCCTGTGGCCCAAGGGGTTCAACCTCACCACGTACAAGATCGTGTTCCAGGACACGATGTTCTGGCGGAACTACGGCAACACCGTGTTCTACACGGTCGTATCGACCGCCGTGGCCATGATCCTGACGACCTGTTACGCGTACGTCCTGTCGAAGAGGCAGCTCAAGGGCCGGACCGCGCTGGTCGGCATCGCCGTGTTCACCATGTTCTTCACCGGCGGTCTGATCCCGCAGTACGTCCTGATCACCAGCCTCGGGCTGAAGAACAGCGTGTGGGCCATCGCGCTGCCCAACGCGATCAGCGTCTTCAACCTCCTGGTGATGAAGGCGTTCTTCGAGAGCCTGCCCACCGAGCTGGAGGAGGCCGCCCAGATCGACGGGCTGAGCACCTACGGCATCCTGCTCAGGATCGTGCTGCCGCTGTCCAAGGCGGTCGTCGCGACCATGGTGCTCTTCTACTCCGTGTCGTTCTGGAACTCCTGGTTCAGTGCGTTCCTCTACATGGACAGCTCGGACCTCATGCCGGTCACCGTCTATCTGCGGAACATGATCCTGGGCGCTACCGGCGGCTCCAACGCGGGTGCCGGCACCGAGCAGCTCAGCCAGGTCGGCGCGAACATCCAGGCGGTGACCATCGTGCTCACCTCGCTGCCGATCCTCTGCGTGTACCCGTTCGTCCAGCGCTACTTCGTCTCGGGCGTGATGCTCGGCGCCGTCAAGGGCTGATCCCCCCGACTCACCCATGGAACAAGGGAGTTCCCGTGAAGAACGCAGGAGAGCTGTCGCGGCGTCAGATCCTGGCCGCGGCCGGCTTCATCGGTCTCGCCACCCTCACCGGCTGCGGCAGCGGCGACGACGGCGGGGACGGCAAGGACCTCTCCAAGAAGCAGAACGGCGCGATGAAGGAGTACCGCGCCGGCCAGCGGTTCAAGGCCGCGAAGCCGCTGTCCTTCTCGATGCTGCACAACAACAACCCGAACTACCCGTACAAGAGCAGCTGGCTGTTCTGGAAGGAGGTCACCAAGCGCACCGGCATCACCATCAAGCCGGTCGACGTCCCGCTCGCGGACTACGAGAAGAAGCGCGGCGTCCTCATCGGCGCGGGCGACGCCCCCTTCCTCATCCCGAAGACCTACCACCCCGGCGAGGTCCCCTTCGTCTCCTCGGGCGCGATCCTCCCGGTCAGCGAGTACGTGCACCTGATGCCCAACTTCCAGGACAAGGTGAAGAGGTGGAAGCTCGAACCCGAGCTCGACTCCATACGCCAGTCCGACGGCAAGTACTACCTGCTGCCCGGCCTGCACGAGAAGGTCAAGTCCGGCTACTCGATGTCCTTCCGCACGGACACCCTCGACAAGCTGGGCCTCACCCTGCCGGAGACCTGGGACCAGGTGTACGACGTCCTGAAGGCGCTCAAGTCGGAGTACCCCGACAAGTACCCGTGGACCGACCGCTGGAGCGTCAACACCCCGTTCCCGTGCGGGGCGTTGTTCGGCTACCTCGGTCAGGCCTACGGCGTGAAGGCGGGCTGGAACTACGACAACATCTCCTTCGACACCAAGGCGCGGAAGTTCGTCTTCACGGCCGCGCAGGACGACTACCGGGCGATGGTCGAATTCATGAGAAAGCTCGTCGCCGAGAAGCTGCTCGACCCGGAGAGCTTCACCCAGCAGGACGACCAGGCCGTGCAGAAGCTGCTGGCCGAGAAGTCGTACGTCATCAGCGCCAATCCGCAGGAGCTGGTGCAGAACTACCGCTACAACCTGGAGAAGCAGGTCAAGGGCTCGAAGATCGAGATGATCCCGGTGCCGCTCGGCCCGGCGGGACCGATCGTCCTCAGCGGGGCCCGACTGGAGAACGGCATCATGGTCTCCAGCAAGGCGCTCAAGAGCGACAGCTTCGTCGCGATGATGCAGTTCGTGGACTGGCTCTGGTACTCCGACGAAGGCCAGACCTTCTGCAAGTGGGGTGTCGAGGGCACCACGTACACGCGGTCCGGCGACCAGTTCCAGCTGAAGCCCGGCATCACCCTCATGGGCTCCGACCCGGACGCCCCCCAGGACCTCCAGAAGGACTTCGGCTTCTTCAACGGCGTCTTCACCTACGGCGGCAGCTGGGCCCTGGTCTCCTCCAACTTCAGCCCGGACGAGAAGAAGTTCCAGGACGCCATGGCCCAGCGCACCCAGCTCCCCATCGACCCCGCCCACCCCCTGCAGTCGGTGGAGCAGGAACAGGCGACCCTGTGGGACACCCCGCTCAAGGACACCGCCATCCAGAACACCCTCCAGTTCGTCCTCGGCAAGCGCCCGATGTCCGAATGGGACCAGTACGTCTCCGAGTTGAAGGCGAAGAACATGCAGCAGCTGGTCGACCTGCACAACAAGGCGTACGACCGGTTCAAGAAGGAGAACGGGTGATCCGCGTCCCTGCCCAGCCGATCGGCCGGCTCTCCGACGCCTGGCGCCACTGCGTCGGCACCGGCCGCATCGAACTCGCCCTGCGCCGCGACTACCAGGACTCCCTGAAGCTGCTCCAGGACGACATCGGCTTCCGCTGCATCCGAGGGCACGGCCTGCTCAGCGACGGCATGGCGGTCCACCGTCCCTACGAGTGGGAGGGTGTCCGGCGCGTCCACCACTCCTTCACCTACGTCGACCAGGTCGTGGACGCCTACCTAGGACTCGGCATCCGGCCCTTTCTCGAACTCGGCTTCATGCCCGAGGAGTTGGCGTCCGGGCAGCAGACGGTCTTCTGGTGGCGGGGCAATGTCACCCCTCCCCGGTCCTACGGCGAGTGGGCGGACCTGGTCCGGGCGACCCTCTCCCACCTGGTCGACCGCTACGGCCTGGACGAGGTGCGCACCTGGCCCATCGAGGTCTGGAACGAGCCCAACCTGCCCGACTTCTGGGAGAACGCGGACGAACATGCGTACCACAAGCTGTACGAGGTGACGGCGGGCGCGGTGAAGGACGTGGACGCGGAGCTGCTGGTCGGCGGCCCGGCGATCTCACCCGGCGCGGACGAATGGCTCGGCCGCTTCGCGGAGTTCGCGGAACGGCGCGACGTGCCGGTCGACTTCGTGTCCAAGCACGCCTACACCTCGGGCCCGGCACGGCACGTGCCCTTCGGCGTCCATCAGACGCTGGCGCCCGCCCAGCACCTCCTCGACCAGTTCGCCACGCCCAGGGACCTTCTGAAGGGCACCCGACTCGCTGAACTTCCCGTTCACATCACCGAGTTCAACTCCTCATACCGGCCCGACAACCCCGTCCACGACACCGCCTTCCACGCCGCGTACCTGGCACCCGTCCTCGCGCACGGCGGCGACCACGTCGACTCCTTCTCCTACTGGACCTTCAGCGACATGTTCGAGGAGGCCGGTCCGCCGACCGCCCTCTTCCACGGTGGCTTCGGGCTGCTCACCCACCGACAGGTGAAGAAGCCGACCTATCACCTCTACGCGTTCATGGCGCGGATGGGGGAGCAGTTGCTCGCCCGCGGCGACGACCATCTGGTCACCCGGCACACCGACGGCCGTGTCACCGTCCTCGCCTGGGCACCGGTCGACGCGAGCGGGGAGACGCCGGGGCCGGCACAGCACCGGCTGAAGCTGTCGGTGCCGCTTGAGGGTGCGGGGGAGGCGTTCGTACGGCGGTCCAGCGTGGACGAGGAACACGGCAACGCCCGTACGGCCTGGCAGCGGATGGGGAGCCCTCGCTCACCCCGGGCGGGCCAGCTCGACGTACTCCATGAGGCGGCCGAACCGGCCCGACGGCATCTGCGGCTGCCGGTGGCGGAGGGGCGGGTGGAGCTGGATCTGACGTTGAGTCGCCATGAGGTGACGCTGGTCGAGGTGAGTGCGGTGGTGGAGGAGGCGCCGGTGTGGGCGGATGAGCGGCGTCTGTTGGGCGCTGCGGTGGAGGAGCCGTGAGTGGTCCGGGGGCCGGTGGGGGCTGGTCGCGCCCCGCGGCGGAGCCGCATGTCGATACGGCCCCGCGCCCCTGTCGGGGCGCGACAGCGCACCAGCGTTCACCAGAACCCTTGCGAAAGGAGCCCCGATGACCTCCCCCACCCCCTCCGCCGCCTTCGGCATCGGTCCGCTCTCCCGCGCCGCCGCCCTCATCCACACCCTCGTCACGGTCGGCGCCCTCCTGCTGCTCGCCGCCGCGCCCGGCCTGGCCGGTCTGCTCCTGCTGGGTCCCGACCCCGCCAACCTCCCCCTGGCCGCCCTATGCCTACTCCCGCTCGGCCCGGCCGCCTCCGCCGCCGTCTACGCCCTCCACCACCGCGACCGCGATCTCACCGACCTCCACCCGGCCCGCGCCTACCGGCGCGGCTGGCGTCTCAACGCGCTGCCCGCGCTGCGGCTGTGGACGCCGCTGCTGGCCTGGCTCACGGTCATCGCCTTCACGCTCACCCACTTCTCCGCGACCGGACTGCCCGGCTGGTGGGCGGTGCTGCTCGGGGCGGTCGGCCTCGGCTCCCTCCTCTGGGGCGCCCACGCCCTCGTCCTGACCTCGCTGTTCAGCTTCCGCACCCGCGACACCGCCCGGCTCGCCGCGTACTTCCTGTTCCGGCAGCCCCGTGCCACCCTCGCGGCCGCCTCGCTGCTCGTCCTGACCGCCGCGGGGACCGCCCTGCTGACCGAGGCCCTGCCCGCCCTGCTGGCCGCCCCGCTGCTGCTGTCCCTGCTGCACGGCAGCCGCGCGGTGATCGCCGAGACCGAGAGGGACTTCACCGCATGACAGGCAAGATCCCGTACGGCGGCGACTACAACCCCGAACAGTGGCCGCAGGACGTCTGGGACGAGGACCACCGCCTCTTCGGCCGGGCCGGCATCGACACCCTCACGGTCGGGGTGTTCTCCTGGTCGCTCACCCAACCCGCCGAGGAGACCTACGACTTCACGGTCCTCGACCGTATCCTCGACCGCGCCGCCGCCGAGGACCGCCGGGTCTGCCTGGCCACCGGCACCGCCGCCCTCCCGCCCTGGCTCGCGAAGAAGTACCCCGAGGTCAACCGCACCGACTTCGAGGGCCGCCGGCACCGCTACGGCCAGCGGCACAACTTCTGCCCCAGCTCACCGGCCTACCGCAGACTCTCCACCGCGCTGGCCGGACACCTCGCCGAACGCTACGCCGACCACCCGGCGTTGCTCGCCTGGCACATCAACAACGAGTACGGCGGCGCCTGTTACTGCGAACTGTGCGCCGACGCCTTCCGGGACTGGCTCCACGACCGGTACGGCACCCTCGACGCCCTCAACGACGCCTGGTGGACGACCTTCTGGTCGCACCGCTACACCGACTGGGCCGAGATCGAGCCGCCGAGCGCCCTCACCGAGCACTGGCGGGGCCCCGACCACACCGCCTTCCAGGGCATCACCCTCGACTACTTCCGCTTCACCACCGACGCACTCCTCGGCTGCTTCCTCGCCGAGAAGGAGGTGATCCGGCGCCACGACCCCGAGACCCCCGTCACCACCAACTTCATGGGCATGTTTCGCCCCCTCGACTACCACCGCTGGGCACCCCACCTCGACTTCGCGTCCTGGGACAGCTACCCGCCCCTCGACGCCCCGCCGACCTGGCCCGCCCTGGCCCACGACCTGATGCGCGGCCTCAAGGACGGCGCCCCCTTCTGGGTGATGGAGCAGACCCCGTCCACCACCGCCTGCCGAGACGTGAACCCGCTGCGCAGACCGGGGGAGTTGCGCCTCGCCACCTTCCAGGCCATCGCCCACGGCGCCGACGCCGCCCTCTACTTCCAGCTGCGCGCCTCGCGAGGCGCCTGCGAGAAGTACCACGGCGCGGTCATCGGCCACGCGGGGCGGGACGACACCCGGGTCTTCCGCGAAGTCGCCGACCTGGGAAGGGAACTCACGGAACTCGGCGCCGCCACCCTCGGCGCCCGCACCCCTGCCCGCACCGCCCTGATCTTCGACTGGGACAGCTGGTGGGCCCTGGAGATCTCCGACGGCCCCTCCCGGCTGGTCAAGTACCAGGACGTCGTGCACGCCTACTACCGGGCCGCCCGCGAGGCCGGCGCCGACCTGGACGTCGTACCGCAGAGCGCCGACCTCACCCCGTACGACGTGGTCCTCGCCCCCGTCCTCCACCTGGTCAAGGGCGACCTCGCCGGCCGCCTCGAAGCGGTCGCCGCGCGCGGCGGCACCGTCCTGACCACCTTCCTCTCGGGCCGCGGTGACGCACACGACCGCGCGTTCCTGACCGACGTGCCGGGTCCGCTGGCGCCCCTGATGGGCGTGCGGGTGGACGAGTGGGACTCGCGTCCGGCGGAAGTCGCCCAATCCATACCGGAGTTGGGGACCGAGGCCCGCCTGGTCTTCGAGATCGTCCAGCCGCGCGGCGCCGAGCCGGTCGCCACGTACGGCGGTGACTTCTACGCGGGCACACCGGCGGTGACCCGCAACGCCTTCGGGCAGGGCGAGGGCTGGTACGTCGCCACCGCCCTCGACCAACCCGGCGTCGACCAGGTGATCCGCCGCGTCCTCACCCGCCACGACCTGCTCGGCCCCTACGCCGACTACCGCGCCGTCGAGACCGCGACCCGCGTCGCCCCCGACGGCACCCGCCTCCTCTTCCTCCTCAATCACGCCTCCGAAACAGCCCACTTGACCGCCCACGCCACGGTCACCGACCTCCTCACCGGGAAGCGGATCGAGCAGGGCGGACCCCTGTCCCTGGACCCGCTCGGTGTGGCGGTCCTGCGTCCGCTCAGTTGATGGTGACGACCCGCGCCCAGGCCGGCGGGGTGTCCGGGACGTAGTCCGGGTCGTCCTCGTCCGCCGTGCCGCCGTGGCGTGGGAAGAGCCCGACGACCGTCCGGCAGGGCGGCGGCTCGGACGGCCAGGGCGTCTGGCCGTCCGTGAGGGCGACGATCACGTCCGGGCGGGGCCGGGAGCGCAGCGCCCGGGAGAAGCCGGAGCGCAGATCCGTCCCGCCACCGCCGATCAGCTCGATGTCCTCGGCCCGGCAGAGCGGGGCGGCGAGCCCCGCCGCCGCGTCGCAGGAGATCACCGACACCAGATCGCGCCGCCCGCCCACGGCCCGCACGATCGCCGCCACCTCCAGCAGCGCACTGCCCAGCTCGGCGTCGCTCACCGACCCCGAGGTGTCGATCACCACGCACACCCGGGGCGGAATGCGGCGCAGACTCGGCAGCAGCACCCCGGGGACGGCGGCCGAACGCCGGGACGGACGCCGGTACGTGTGGTTCTCGCCGACCCCTGGAGCACCGGCCGCCGAACGGATCGCCGCACCCAGCAACTGCCGCCACGGCTGCGGCGGATGGAACGCCTCGTCCGCCCAGCGCCGCCAGCCGTCCGGGGCGTCACCGGGCTTGCCCTTGATCCCCTCGGCGACCCGGAAGCGCACCGCGTCCCGCTGCTGCCGGGTCAGCCCGTTCGCCCCGTCGGCGCCCAGCTCCCAGGGCCGCGCCTGTCCGTCGGCGCCGCTGCCGCAGTCCAGCCAGGCCAGATGGGAGGCGAGCCCGGACATGGACGACGTCCGCAGGTACTCCTCCATCAGCAGGCCGTTGCTCAGCCCCAGCAGGGAGGGCAGAACGACCCCGGTGGGGCGGGGCAGACCATCGCCGTAGATGTCGTCGTTGATCTCGAAGTCGGCGGCGATGTTGCGCCGCAGCCGATCCCCGGGGCCGTACTCCTCGTGCTCCCGCGCATGACGCTCGCCCCGCCCGTGGTGGTCCCGGAGGAGATGGGACACCTCGTGCACCCAGACGCCCGCCAGCTCCTCCACCGGCATGCCCGCCACGAAGGCGGGCGAGACATAGCAGCGCCAGTGCGCGTCGACCGCCATCGTCGGCACCGACCGGTCCTCGACGATGTGCAGCGCGAAGAGGGCCACCGCGAGATACGGGCGGACCTTCACGGCGTGCAGCCGAGCGGCCAGCAACTTCTCCATGTCCAGGGGGAGGTCGGCGTTCGTGCCCGAGCCTCTGGGTGGGTGCGGCAGCGTGGCCCGTACCGGGCGCGGTGGAGGAGGCGGTGACATGGGGCGTGGTACCGGTCGCTTCACCGCCCCCGTCATCGGCCCACCCCCAGCCCGGCCTCCACCCGCCGCACCGACCGTTCCGCCCGATCGGCGATGCCCACGACCTTGGCCAGCCGTTCCACCGTCGCCGGAACCTCCCAGTCGTCGCGCCGCAGCGCGGCCAGTGCCTTGGCCGGGGCGACCAGCAGATCCGGGGCGCCGGTCTCCATCGCCCGGACCAGCACCGCCCAGCCCGCCTCCCACCGGTCCCGTTCCGGCCGGGCCCCGATCGCCGCGACCACCGCCTCCAGCGCCGCCTGCCGCAGATCGCCGCGCTCCGGCAGCTCGGCGGTGGGCGGGTCGGCCAGCAGCGACTCCGGGTCGGGGAGGTCCATCCGGTCGAGGTGGGCGAGCAGTTCGAGGCCCGGCCCGTCGCCCACCGCGCCCCGCACGAGCAGTGCCAGCACCTCCCGGGAGACGGAGGCCGCCGTGCCGAAGGCGAGCAGCGTCAGGGCCGTCTCCCAGCTGCGCGGCGAGGGCCAGGCTCCGCCGCGCCGCGTCTCCGTGCTGGGCAGCCGGTGGATCAGCGTCGGCCGGGCCTGCAGAAAGCCGCAGACCGCGCGCCGGGCGAACTCCACCGCCTCCGCCAGCCGCCGCGGATCCAGCCGGGGCAGTTCGGCCCGGGGCCACACCCCGCCGAGCCCCCGCACCACCACGTCCCGGTCGTGCACCCAGTACAGGTGCACGAACCGGTTGGCCAGCGGCGGGCTCAGCTCCCACCCGTCCGCCGCCGACGCCCGCGGGTTGGCGGCGGCCACGATCCGTACCCCCGGCGGCAGTTGGAGCGCGCCGACCCTGCGCTCCAGCACGACCCGCAGCAGGGCGGCCTGCACGGCCGGGGTGGCGGTGGAGAGTTCGTCGAGGAAGAGCAGTCCCCGCCCGGCGCGTACCAGCTCGACGGCCCACTGCGGCGGTGCCATCGGCACGCCCTGCACCGCGGGGTCGTCGCCCACGATGGGCAGTCCGGAGAAGTCGGTGGGCTCGTGGACGCTGGCGATCACGGTCGTCAGGGGCAGGCCGAGCGAGTCGGCGAGCTGGGTCAGCGCCGCGGTCTTGCCGATGCCGGGCTCGCCCCACAGGAGCACGGGCAGGTCCGCCGCGACGGCCAGGGTGAGGGCTTCGAGCTGGTCGTCGGGGCGGGGTTCGGTGTCGGTGGTGCGGAGCAGCTTCAGGAGGTCGTCGGCCAGGGCGAGTCGGGGGTTGGCGGGCAGCAGGGCGTGCGAAGTCATGGGCATCACCTGAGGGGTGTGAGCAGGCCCGGAACGGGACCTGGGGAAAGGGAAGTCGAGGGTCAGAGGGTCAGACCGTTGCGCGGCCTGGTCCGACGGTTCAGCTTGCGGCGCATCTCATGAGGCATCCGACGGTCGTGCCGTGGACGACGGCTCTCCTCGGCCACGTCGGCCGCGGGGTGCTCGTCGACCAGCCCCGACCGATACAGCCC
Source organism: Streptomyces sp. NPDC051913 (assembly GCF_044593635.1). Classification (NCBI taxonomy): domain Bacteria; kingdom Bacillati; phylum Actinomycetota; class Actinomycetes; order Kitasatosporales; family Streptomycetaceae; genus Streptomyces; species Streptomyces sp. NPDC051913. Next base: position 242,557 of record NZ_JBIUCI010000002.1, read on the forward strand.
GTGATCGACACGATGGATCGCGGCCGACTCCAGCTCCTCCCGGAGCGGTCCGTCGCGCAGAACGGCCCCGGGACCGAGCAGCCCCTCGACGACGTTCAGCGCCCCGACGACATCACCGTGGCGCAGTCGATCGCGGACCGCCGGGAGCGCCTCCGGGGTGCGATGCACCGCGTCGATCGCCCGCAGACAGGGCAGGGGCGGCCCACCGAGCGCCACCAGCAGCTCCTCACGGCGCAGTTGGGCCGGGTCGTGGTCGACGGCGGACAGCACCCCGTCGCGCAGCGCGATCCGATGGACCTCGCCCCGGCACTCCACGCGATGCGGATCGCGCGTCCCGGCGATGGGGACGGCGCTCGCGGATCCCGAGCCGTACCGGGGCAGCGCGGCGCCGACCAGCGGATGCAGCCGACCGACCGAGATCAGCCCGGCCCGCAGCAGCTCCAGATCCGGCAGGACCCGGGCCGCCGCCTCCGGCAGCACCGGAAGCGCCGCGACCTCCTGCGACGGCAGCTCCCGTGCCAGCCGCCGGAACGTCGGCGCATGGCTGTCGTCGGGGGCGACCAGTTCCAGTACGGCACGACGCCGCGCGTCGAGCCGTACCGTGAACGCCCCGCGAGAGCGGCCCTCGGCCTGGCACAGCAATTCCGCCTCGGCGGCCCAACGCGCCCTGGCCCACGACGAGTCCAGGTCCACGGCGGATCGCCGCGCCAGCTCGCCACTGTGCCCGGCGTCCCACAGATGCCGGTGCAGATCGAGCCGGAAGCGCCGGTCGGGATGTGGATGCGGATGGTGCCCCGCAGGGCTGCCCCCGGACTCCTCCCACAGAGCCAGCGACATCCGCTGCCCGGCGTCCGCCCAGGCCGGAGGTGTCCGCACCATCAGTTGAACCGGCAGGTCACCGGCGGTCCGGTACCGGGCCAGGGAGAGCGTGAGGCCAGGCCGGAGCCGCCCGTCGGGGGCGATCCTGGGCATGTGCCAGCGCAGCAGATCCGGCGCCAGCCGACGCAGATCCGCCCGGAGCCGGGCGGTGACTTCAGTGCCGTGACGCTGACGTACGGCGCGCAGATCGAGATCGACGTCGACCCGGGCGGCGGCGCAGGCGCCCGCCCAGTCACCGGCGGTACGCCGGGCCGTCGAGGTATCGATCATGGACGGTGGCACGGCGTACTCACGTACGCGCTGCCACATCAACAGGCGGGTCGGAATCCCGTTCGCGAGGTGGGCTGCCATCAGCACTCACCTGTAGCGAACGAGTCCCCCAATCCAAACGAGGAGAAGTTCTTCATCGGCGGCATCATAAGCACCCCGGACAAGATCTGTCAGTGAATAATCCGCCCCCGTTCGTCCGGGACCCCCGACTTCCGCAGGAAGTAGCTGTTGATCTGATCCCGCCACTCCCGCGCACTCCGCAGCTGCTCCTCGAACAGCTCGGCCACCCGCGCATGCCGCACCGGATCGACGAGCCCGGCCAGCGCGTCCCACACCCGCCGAGCCTCCTCGACCTCGTCGACCCCCTCGAAGTGCGTGTCGTAGATGTGCTGGATGACGGTCTTGCCGCTCCTCAACTCCCGCCCGTACGGCACATGGTGGAAGAACAGCAGCAGCTCGTCGGGACAGGACGCGACCGTCTCGTACACCTCGGCCCACCGCTTGCCGTACTGCCCCGAGAACCCGGTACCGGACGCCACACTGCGGTCCACCCCGACCCCGTCCCGGTCGGCGAAGTGATAGGTCCCCCAAGGGCTGTACTCGTACCCGTCCACGCTCGGCCCGTAGTGATGCCCGGGCTGCACCATGAAACCGACCCCGAGGGGAGCGGTGTACTTCTCGTACGTCCGCCACGACCCCGCCAGCACCGCCCGCACCCCCGCCGCGGGGGCCGCCCCGAAGGTGAGCCGGATCCACTCGTCGAGGATCTCCAGGACATCCGCGTCCGGCCGCCAGGCCAGCCGCCCGAAGGTGTAGAGGTTGGCCTGGGCGAGGGGATGTCCGGTCCAGAACGGGTCGTCGCCGACGTTCGACACGGCGACGAGCCCGCCGCGCGCCAACTCCCCGACGGACGCGCCCTCTTCCTCCTCGAACCGCAGCACCTCGCTCCACATCGGCCCCAGCCAGCACACGTGCCGCTGCTGCCCGGTGTACTCCTGTGTGGCCTGAAGCTCCACCGCCAGCCGTGTCCCCGGCATCGCGCCGATCAGCGGCGAGACCGGTTCCCGTACCTGGAAGTCCATCGGCCCGTGCTTCACCTGGAGCACGGCGTTCGCCGCGAACTCCCCGTCCAGCGGGGTGAAGTGGTCGTACGCGGCCCGCGCCCGGTCGGTCGTACGGTCCCGCCAGTCCTGGTGGTGGTTGTAGACGAAGGCACGCCAGTGGACCGTGCCGCCGTACGGCTCCAGTGCGGCGGCCAGCAGGTTCGCCCCGTCGGCGTGGCTGCGGCCGTACGCGAAGGGGCCGGGCTGTCCCTCCGAGTCGGCCTTCACCACATACCCGCCGAAGTCCGGTATCGCCTCATAGACCCGTGCGGTCGCCTCCGCCCACCACGCCCGCACCCCCGGGTCGAGCGGGTCGGCGCTGGACAGTCCGCCGAGCACGACCGGCGCCGCGAAGGTGACGGACAGATGCGTCCGGATGCCGTAGGCCCTGAACACCTCCGCCAGTGCGGCGACTTCACCGATCCGGTCGGTCAGCAGTCGCGCCTCCGCCGCGTGCACGTTGACGTTGTTCACGGCGACCGCGTTGATCCCGCAGGACGCCAGCAGCCTGCCGTACGCCGCCACCCGCTCCAGATCCCCGCGCGCCCGCCCGTCCTGCCAGAACAACGAGCCGCCCGCGTAACCCCGTTCCACCTGGCCCATGACCGGATGCACGGCCACGTTGTCCCAGTGGTCCAGCATGCGCAGCCCCACGGCCGGTTCATGGGTCTCCCGCGTCGGCTCGGGGAGGAACGCGTCCTCACCGAGCCGGACGACATGGAAGAAGCCGTACAGCAGCCCGCGGGCGCCGGACGCGGTGACGGTCGTCAGGCCGTCCCCGCGTGCGTAGGTGAACGACTCGGAGCCGTCGTCGGCGGTCAGCTCCAACAGCAGGTCGTGCGAACCGGGTGCACGCGAGACACCGCCCCCGAACCGTGCGCAGGCCTCCGCCACCTCCCCGTACACCGTCTCCACCAGGGGGCCCGAGCCGCGGACCAGCGTCCGCCGGGTGCCGATCGGCCGGAACACCTCGTCCGGCAGCCAGGCCGGATCGACACCTCGCATGAGACCCCTCCATCACCCCTGCTCAGCCGAGCAGTTCGAGTTCCGAGACCACCGCCTCGCCGTCGATCACCAGGCGGTACCTCCCGTACGTACCCGGAGACCCCACGGTGAACGCCCGTGTCTGCCGGTCCCACGCGAACGACTCCCCAAAGCGCCGGTCGAGGGTCTCCCAGGTGCTCCCGTCGTCCGCCGATCCCTGGAGCGTCCAGCCCGTCGGCGCCTTCGCGCGGTCCCCGGCCGAAGTCACCGTGTACTGAACACCCTTGGCCGGCCCGGACACCGGAAGATCCACCGTGGTCACGGAGGCCTCCGTCGCCGAGGTGTCGTCGAACAACGCCCCCGCACCCTTCAGTACGTCACCGCGCGGGCTCGGCACCTCGTCGTCCTGCGTGATCGACACGGGCGCCGAACCGGCACCCCAGGCCGACGGCCGCGGACCCATGTCGAAGTCCAGCACCGCGCCCTTCGCGAGCAGCGAGTGGGGCAGTGAAGTCGACCTCCAGGAACGGCCGTTGACCTTCAGCCCCTGGACGTACACATTGCGGGAGCTGTTCTTCGGTGCCCGGACGACCAGCTCCTCGCCGTTCTCCAGATGCACGGTCGCCTTGGTGAACAGGGGGGAACCGACGGCGTACTCACCGCTCCCCATCACCAGCGGATAGAAGCCCAGTGCGGAGAACAGGTACCAGGCCGACTGCTCGCCGTTGTCCTCGTCGCCGTGATAGCCCTGCCCGATCTCGCTGCCGACGTACAGCCGGGACAGCACCTCGCGGACGCCTCGCTGTGTCTTCCACGGCTGACCTGCCGCGTCGTACATGTAGTTCACGTGGTGGGCGACCTGGTTGGAGTGCCCGTACATGCCCATCCGTACATCCCGGGCCTCGGTCATCTCGTGGATGACCCCGCCGTAGGAGCCGACGAGGTCGGGGGAGGCGGTCTCCGGTGTGGCGAAGTACGTGTCGAGCTTCTCCGCCAACCCGGCCCGGCCGCCGTACAGGTTGGCGAGGCCGCGGGAGTCCTGCGGGGCGGTGAACGCGTATCCCCAGCCGTTGGTCTCGGTGTAGTCGTACCCCCAGACCCGCGGGTCGTACGCGGAGGACTCCACCCGCCAGTCACCGGCCAGGTTCCGGCCCTGGAAGAAGCCCGCCTTCGGGTCGAACAGGTTCACGTACTCCCGGGCCCGGTTGAGGAAGTACGCGGACTCCTCCGCGTACCGCTTCTCACCCGTCTTCTCGTACAGCGCCCGCCCCATCCGCGCGATGCCGTAGTCGTTGAGGTAGCCCTCCAGCGCCCAGGACAGGCCCTCGTGGGTCTCGGTGCTCGTGTAGCCGCGGAAGGGGGAGGTCTCCATGCCCTTGCGGCCCACGCCCGACATCGGCGGGACGACCGTCGCGTTCTTCACGGCCGCGTCGTACGCCGCCCCGGCGTCGAAGTCGACGCCCTTGACATAGGCGTCGGCGAAGGCGACGTCCGAGGAGGTGCCGGTCATCAGGTCGGCGTAGCCGGGGGAGGACCAGCGCGAGGTCCAGCCGCCGTCCTTGTACTGCTGCACGAACCCGTCCACCAGCTCACCGGCCTGACCCGGCGTCAGCAGTGAGTACGCCGGCCAGGTGGTCCGGTAGGTGTCCCAGAAACCGTTGTTGACGTACACCTTGCCGTCGACGATCTTCGCGCCGGTGTGCGTCGGGGTGTCGGGGCCGGGCATGGGGGAGAAGGGGGACGCGTACTTGTACTCCGAACCCACCTTCTCGAAGCCGGAGTTGGGATACAGATACAGCCGGTACAGACTGGAGTAGAGGGTCGTCAGCTGGTCGGGTGTCGCTCCCTCGACCTCGACCTTGCCGAGCAGCCGGTCCCACTGGCGCTGGGCGCGGCCCCGTACGGTGTCGAAGCCGGTGCCGTCCGGGATCTCCTGGCGCAGGTTGTCCTTCGCCTGGTCGAGGCTGATCAGCGAGGTCGCCAGGCGCAGGGTGACCGTCGGGGCGTCGAAGCGGAGGTAGCCCTTGACCCCCTCCGAGGCCCCCTCCGTCACCGGCCGGTCGAAGACCCCGTAGACGAAGAGCCGCGTCGCCCCCGTGGACAGCCCGGACTTCACGTCCGAGTAGCCGGTGATCACCCCCGCCGCCTTGTCGAGGGTCAGCCCCGCCTGATCCGTCACGTTGTCGAACAGGACGCTCGCGTCGTCGCCCGGGTAGCTGAAGCGGAGCATCGCCGCGTGGTCGGTCGGCGCCATCTCCGCCTTCACGCCGTTCTCGAACCGGACGCCGTAGTAGTAGGGCCGCGCGGTCTCGTTCTCGTGCCGGAAGGCCAGCTCCCGTGCCTCCCGCCCGGTGCCTGGGACGCCGGAGGCCGCCGACGGCATCACCTGGAACGTCTGCCGGTCGCCCATCCAGGGGCTCGGCTCATGGCTGGCGCTGAACGCCTGGATCGTCGGCAGGTTGTCGTCGTTGTTGGCCCGCGCGTAGTCGTACAGCCAGCTCAGCGAGCCCGCGTTGGTCACCGGCGTCCAGAAGTTGAAGCCATGCGGAACGGCCGTCGCCGGGAAGTTGTTGCCGCGCGAGAAGCCGCTGCTGGAGTTGGTGCCGCGGGTCGTCAGCGCGTAGTCGGACAGATGCGCCTTCGGCTTCTCCGGCGCGACGGTCTCGATCCGTACGTCGTCCAGCCAGCCACGGAATCGCGCCGGGCCGCGCGGGGAGTCGTAGGCCACCAGGATCCGGTCCACCGTCTTCCCGGCCGCCACCGTGCCGATCCGCGAGGCCACGCTGTTCCACTGGTTGACGTACAGCACCTTCGCGGCCCCCTGGTCCCGCGGGGACAGCCCGAACCCGTGCTGGTCCCTCGCCCCGAGGTCGCTCAGGTACGTGCCGTCGGTGAAGGCCAGGTCGACCGCCACGTTCGTGGCGTCGTAGTCCCGGTCGCCGTCCGCCATCGCCGGGAAGACGCGATAGGACAGCCGGGTGTTCCGGCCGACGGCGAGATCCACGTCGTAGACCTTGTTGTACGAGTACGCCCGCCCGTCCGCCGTGTGCCGTCCGGCGTACCGCAGCGCCCGCTTGCCGGTGAACCCGGCGCGTGCCTTCGCGGTCGGCGAGCCGCCCGGGCCGCGGTCGACCAGCGACAGCATGTCCGCGGGGACCGGGCCACCGCCGCCGCCCGTGGAGAGCTGCACGTCGGCGAGCTGGAGGATGCGCTCGGCGCCGTTGTTCGCGCTCACGTCGAGGCGGAAGTGCTGGTACTCGGCCGGCTCCGCGATGTCGTACGACTTTGTCCGGAACCGTTCGTCGAACGTCTCGCCGGTGCGGGTGTCGAGGGTCTTCCAGTCCTTGCCGTCCGTCGAGCCCTGGAGCGTCCAGTCCTTGGGGTCACGCTCGGCGTAGTCGTTGGCCGAGGTGAGGGCATATGTGGCGATTCGATAGGGCTTGTCCAGGTCGAACTCGGCCCATCCGGTGGGAGCGAAGGTCAGCCACTTGGTGCCGGCCTCGCCGTCCGCCAGGTTCTCCTTCACCTCGCCGCCGGCCGTGTTCTCGGCGCTCGCGCGGACGTCCGTGACATGGTCGGTGACAGTGCCGGGGATGCCGCTGCTGTAGCCGCCGTCGACGCCCGAGGCGCGCTCGGGGGTGCTCAGCCAGTCGGGCGCGGGGTCGTCCGTCTCGAAGGAGGACGCGAACTCCCGGTCGGCGGCGGGCGCCTCCGGCAGGGCGACCGCGGCCCCCTGGGAGGCCACCGCCAACGCGAAGGCGGCCGTCAGGACGACCGCCGGACCATGTCTGTGCCGAGTCCTGAGCCACATGCAGCAGTGCCTCCCTGCCATCGCGGACAACGTTGTCAGCTTCGATGCGCAAGGATCAGTAGGGGCCCAAGTGTGCAGTGATGTCAAGGGTGTTGGGTGTGGCATTCGGGGGTAATGGCGGGCATATTTCCGTCCGCCGGCACACAGGCCGCACATATTTCCGGGAGGTCTCAACTCGGAAAAGACCCATGGCCAACCTTGCATTCGATCTTGCTCCGCTGGCGGGAAGTGGACTATACCTGTCGGCGATTCACCGATCCGTTCAACCGCACGTTCGCACTTCCTGCACGACCCAGCGTGACCCGATCGCGGTGCCGGCGAGGATCCGGTTCACCGCCTGAGTCCTGGAGAAGGCGAGGACTTGAGCATGGGATCCACTTCCGCCGAGAACGACAAAGGCTCCGTCGGCCGCCGTGATGTGATCAAGCGGTCCGCCGCACTCGGTCTGATCACCGTACCCACGATGAGTTTCCTGTCCGCGTGCGCCAGCGGTGGCGGGGACGACGACTCCGGCAACGACACCCCCAAGGGCAAGACGACCAAGGAGAACCCCTTCGGCGCCGAGAAGGGCAGCAAGCTCGACGTCGTCATCTTCAAGGGCGGCTACGGCGACAACTACGCCAAGGTGTGGGAGGCCGACTTCCAGAAGAAGCTCGGCATCACCTCCACCCACACCGGCACCCAGGAGATCACCGGCAAGCTCCAGCCCCGCTTCAACGCGGGCAACCCGCCGGACATCGTGGACGACTCCGGCGCCCAGCAGATCAAGGTCGACGTCCTCAACAAGAACGGCCAGCTCCTCGATCTCGCCGAGGTGCTGGACGCCCCGTCGGTCGACGACCCCTCCAAGAAGGTCCGCGACACCCTCATCACCGGCACCCTCGACCCGGGCACCTTCGAGGGCAAGGTCGTCGCCCTCAACTACATCTACACGGTCTGGGGCCTGTGGTACTCGGGCAAGCTCTTCAAGGAGAAGGGCTGGGAGGCGCCCAAGACCTGGGACGACTTCCTCGCCATCTGCACGGACGCCAAGAAGCAGGGCATCGGCGGCCTCGCCCACCAGGGCAAGTACCCGTACTACATCAACGTCGCCATCATGGACCTGATCGCCAAGACCGGCGGCCTGGACGCCATGAAGGCGATCGACAACCTCGACCCCAAGGCGTTCGTCGGCTCCGACGCGGCCCAGGCGGGCGTCGAGGCGATCTACGAGGTCGTGGAGAAGGGCCTGTTGATGCCCGGCACCAACGGCCTGACCCACACCGAGTCGCAGACCCGCTGGAACCAGTACAAGGCCGCGTTCATCACCAGCGGCTCCTGGCTGGAGAACGAGCAGCTCAAGACGACGCCGGCGGACTTCGACATGAAGTTCCTGCCGATGCCGCTGCTGCCCGACAGCAAGCTGCCCTTCGAGGCGATCCGGGCCGGCGCCGGCGAGCCCTTCATCATCCCGGTGAAGGCGAAGAACCTCGCCGGGGCCAAGGAGTTCATGCGCCGCATGCTCTCCAAGGAGTGGTCCACGCAGTTCGCCAAGGAGGCGAACTCGCTGACCATCCTCAAGGACGGCGTCGACAGCGGTGTCCAGCTGCGCCCGGGGACCCAGTCCACGGTGGAGGCGTCCAAGGCGGCCGGTGACAACACCTTCCGCTACCTGTACGTCGACTGGTACAGCGAGATGGGGGCGGCCATCGAGGCCGCGTCCAACGAGCTGATGGCCAAGCGCATCCAGCCCAAGGAATGGCTGAAGCGCGCCCAGGCCGCGGTCGACAAGCAGGCCAAGGACCCGAACTCCAAGAAGAACCACCGGGACTGAACCTCCGGGACTGACCAACGCCGTTTCCCGGGCCGGAGCCGCTCCGGCCCGGGGGAGGACACCAGGGGCAGGGAACGCCAATGCGCAAAGGGCAGTACAGGTTCGTCGCGGGATTTCTGTTCGTCCCCGTGGCGCTCTATCTGATCTTCGTGATCTGGCCGTACATCCAGACGTTCGGCTATTCGCTGACCGACTGGAAGGGACAGTCGCAGACCTTCAAGTTCGTCGGCCTGGACAACTACAAGGCGCTCTTCGACGACGACGTCTTCATGCAGGCCATCTGGCACAACATCCTGTTCCTGATCTTCATCCCGGCCATCACGATCCTGCTCGCCCTGTTCTTCGCGTTCATGCTGAACGCGGGCGGACGCAGCCGGGCCGGCGGGGTCTCGGGGGTCGCCGGATCCTCGTTCTACAAAATCGTCTACTTCTTTCCGCAGGTGCTGTCACTGGCGATCGTCGCCGTCCTCTTCAACGCGGTGTACCGCAGTGACGGCGGCGGTCTCCTCAACGGCTTCCTGATCAAACTCGGACTGGTCGACGCCCAGAATCCGATGGAATGGCTGAACGAGCCGAACCTGGTGCTGTGGATGCTGATGATCGCCGTGGTCTGGCACGGCGTCGGCTTCTATCTGGTGCTGTTCTCGGCCGCCATGCAGTCCATCCCCAGGGACATCTACGAGGCCGCCCTGATCGACGGCGCCGGCCGCAACCAGTCCTTCTTCCGCATCACCCTGCCGCTGCTCTGGGAGAGCGTGCAGACCGCCTGGGTGTACCTGGGCATCGTCGCGATGGACATGTTCGTCCTCGTCTCCTCGATGACCCAGAACATGGGCGCCTACGGCGGCGGTCCCGATCACAAGAGCGACGTGATGTCGACCGTGATGATGCGCAACTTCCAGTACTTCGGCAAGAGCGGATACGCCTGCGCGATGGGCGTCGTCATGCTGCTGCTCACCCTGGTCCTGTCCGTGGTCATGCTGCGTGCCACCCGCCGCGACCGCGTCGAGTTCTGAGCGGGAGAGATACGACGATGAGCGCCCCCATCAAGGAGACCGCGGACGCCCCCGTGCGGCGCCCCGTGGCCAAGACCCCGGTCCGCCCCGGCGACGACCGCAGCGAAGGCGTCGTGCTGAACGTCTTCTCGCACGGCTTCCTCGCCCTGTGGGCCCTGCTGATCATCCTGCCCCTGCTCTGGCTGGTCCTGAGCTCTTTCAAGACCGACGGCCAGATCGGCGGCTCGGCGTTCGGCTGGCCGCAGAACTGGTCGCTGGACGTCTTCGGCCGGGCCTGGGACAAGGGGATCGGCGACTACTTCCTGAACACCGTCATCGTGCTGGTCTTCTCGGTACCGCTGACGATGCTGTTCGGCTCGATGGCGGCCTACGTGCTGGCCCGCTACGAGTTCTGGGGCAACCGTTTCCTGTACTACTTCTTCGTGGCCGGCGCGATGTTCCCGGTGTTCCTGGCCCTGGTCCCGCTGTTCTTCATGGTCAAACGGCTGGACATGCTGAACACCTACCAGGGCCTGATCCTGGTGTACGTCGCCTACTCGATGCCGTTCACCGTCTTCTTCATGCACGCCTTCTTCCGGACCCTGCCCACGGCGGTCTTCGAGGCGGCGATCCTCGACGGGGCCTCGCACAGCCGCACCTTCTTCCAGGTGATGCTGCCGATGGCGAAGCCCGGACTGGTCAGCGTCGGCATCTTCAACACCCTCGGCCAGTGGAACCAGTTCATCCTGCCGACGGTCCTCATGCAGCCACAGAGCGGTGACGATCCCGAGCGCTACGTCCTCACCCAGGGGCTCATCCAGCTCCAGCAGCAACAGGGGTACGCCTCCGACCTCCCGGTGCTCTTCGCGGGGGTGACCATCGCGATGATCCCGATGCTGGTCGTCTATCTGTCCTTCCAGCGCCAGGTGCAGGCGGGCCTTACGTCCGCGACCTTGAAGTAGCGCTCCGAGAGCGCCCGTGAGCGCACCGTCCCCGCCCCTGGTGACGGTGCGCAAAGGCGTGCGCGGAGTCCCGGATACTGTTCAACCTCTTGACGGGAGGCGACCCGAACGGCTCAGCTTAGAGTTCACTAGTTGGACATGAACGGGGCCTCGTCGATGCGGTCCCGCGCGCAGGAGGTCGTCGTGGAGACTCCGGGGTCGCAGTCGTCGCTGCACCGAGCCAACCTGGAACGGGTCGTCCGGGCCGTCCGGCTGGCCGGGTCGCTCACCCAGGCGGAGATCGCACGGACCACGGGTCTGTCCGCGGCCACCGTCTCCAACATCGTCCGGGAGCTGAAGGACGGCGGAACCGTCGAGGTCACGCCCACGTCGGCCGGTGGCCGCAGGGCCCGCAGCGTCTCGCTCAGCGGCGACGCCGGCATCGTGATCGGCGTCGACTTCGGCCATACGCACCTGAGGGTGGCGGTGGGCAACCTGGCCCACCAGGTACTGGCCGAGGAGTCCGAGCCACTGGATGTGGACGCCTCCTCCACGCAGGGCTTCGACCGGGCGGAAGAGCTGGTCAACCGCCTGATCGAGGCAACCGGCGTGGACCGCTCGAAGATCGCCGGAGTGGGTCTCGGCGTTCCCGGCCCGATCGACCTGGAATCCGGCTCCCTGGGCTCCTCCGCGATCCTGCCGGGCTGGATCGGCACCAAGCCCGCCGAGGAGCTGGGAGGCCGTCTGGGCGTCCCCGTGCACGTCGACAACGACGCCAACCTGGGCGCCCTCGGCGAGATGGTCTGGGGCAGCGGCAGGGGCGTCAGGGACCTGGCGTACATCAAGGTCGCCAGCGGTGTGGGCGCAGGCCTGGTCATCAACGGCAAGATCTACCGGGGCCCGGGTGGCACAGCGGGAGAAATCGGGCATATTACTCTTGATGAATCCGGCCCGGTCTGCCGCTGTGGAAACCGGGGCTGCCTGGAGACCTTCGCGGCCGCGCGCTATGTGCTGCCGCTGCTCCAGTCCAGTCACGGCACGGATCTGACGATGGAAGGCGTCGTGCGGCTGGCCAGGGACGGAGATCCTGGCTGCCGTCGGGTGATCGCCGACGTCGGCCGACACATCGGCAGTGGAGTCGCCAATCTCTGCAATCTCCTGAACCCGAGCAGGGTGGTCCTCGGCGGTGATCTCGCGGAGGCCGGCGAGCTGGTCCTTGGCCCCATAAGGGAGTCCGTCAGCCGCTACGCCATTCCCAGCGCGGCACGTCAACTCACCGTTCTCCCCGGGGCACTTGGAGGCCGTGCGGAGGTCCTCGGAGCGCTCGCCCTCGCACTCAGCGAGATGGGCGATTCGACCCTTTTGGACGGCACGCTGCACTCAGCGGCTCCTGCCTTCACTTAGAGAACGAAACCCGCCGTTGCCAACCCGTTAAGTATTTACTTCTTGACGTCGCACGTGTGGCCGAGTTGACTTCCAGCCACCTCGGCCGCAACGACGCGGCCTCGTCAGGGAGGTTTCTGAAGTGAACACGCTTATGCGTCGTGCGGCTGTACCCGTTCTGGTCTCGGCCCTCGCCCTCACGGCCGCCGCGTGCGGCAAGGCCGGCGACGACAACGACTCCGACAGCGGCAGCAGCGCCGGCTCGGGCAACAAGTCGATCGGCCTGCTCCTGCCCGACAGCGTCACCACGCGCTACGAGCAGTTCGACAAGCCGCTGTTCGAGGCCAAGGTCAAGGAGCTGTGCAGCGACTGCACCGTCTCCTACGCCAACGCCGGAGCCGACGCCGCCAAGCAGGCCCAGCAGGTCAGCACCATGGTCACCAAGGGCGTCAAGGTCATCGCGGTCTCCGCCCAGGACTCGGCCGCCATCAAGTCCTCGATCGAGGCCGCGGTCAAGAAGGGCGTCAAGGTCATCGCGTACGACCGTCTGGCCCAGGGCCCGGTCTCCGCGTACGTCTCCTTCGACAACGAGAAGGTCGGCCAGCTCCAGGGCCAGGCCCTGCTCGACTCGCTCGGCTCCAAGGCGACCCCCAAGGCCAACGTCGTCATGATCAACGGTGACGACGCCGACCCGAACGCCGCGCTGTTCAAGAAGGGCGCCCACAGCGTCCTCGACGGCAAGGTCAAGATCGCCTACGAGCAGTCCGGCCTGTGGAAGGACTCGGTCGCCGCGCAGAAGATGAAGGCGGCCATCACCCAGCTGGGCGCCAAGAACATCGCGGGCGTCTACGCCGCCAACGACGGCATGGCCGGCGGTATCGCCAACACCCTCAAGGGCTCCGGCATCTCCGGTATCCCGCTGACGGGCCAGGACGCCGAGCTCGCCGGTATCCAGCGCATCGTCGCCGGCACCCAGTCCAGCACGGTCTACAAGGCCTTCAAGCCCGAGGCCGACGCCGCCGCCCAGCTCGCGGTCAACCTGGTCGAGGGCAAGAGCATCGACGACCTCGCCACCACGACCATGACCAACGGCTCCGGCAACAAGGTCCCGTCGCAGCTGCTGACCCCGGTCTCCGTCACCGTCGACAACATCAAGGACACGGTGATCAAGGACAAGCTGTACACCGTCGACCAGATCTGCACCTCGGCCTACGCCGCCGCGTGCAAGAAGGCCGGTCTGCAGTAACCACCCGCCTTCGGGGGCGTGCCGGAGTCGCGGCACGCCCCGTCGGCAGGTACCCAGCCCCTCCGGCGCCCGCCCCGCCCACATACCCCGCTGCGGGGCGGGCGCCGGACGGAAAGCATCGCTTACGCGCCCGTTGCCAACTCGGCCGGGCTGCGCGCAAGTTCATCTGGTAATCGTGCTCTGAGCACAACCCTCCGCGCCTACCCCAAGCGCGGCATCCCCGCCGGTCAGGCGGCGAAGGAGATGGTTCACGTGTCCGCTACGCCCGTGCTGGCGTTGCGCGGAGTCTCCAAGCGATTCGGTGCGGTGCAGGCACTCACCGACGTCGAGCTGGAGGTCCACGCCGGAGAAGTGGTCGCCCTGGTCGGCGACAACGGCGCAGGAAAGTCCACGCTGGTCAAGACGATCGCCGGTGTCCACCCCATCGATGAGGGCGTCATCGAGTGGGACGGCAAGCCGGTCAGCATCAACAAGCCGCACGACGCCCAGGGACTCGGCGTCGCGACGGTCTACCAGGACCTCGCGCTGTGCGACAACCTCGATGTCGTCGGCAACCTCTACCTCGGACGCGAGCTGCTGCACCGCGGCGTCATCGACGAGGTCACGATGGAGCAGAAGGCCCGCGAGCTGCTGTCCACGCTCTCCATCCGCATCCCGAGCGTCCGCATCCCGATCGCGAGCCTCTCCGGTGGTCAGCGTCAGGTCGTCGCCATCGCGCGCGCCCTGATCGGTGACCCCAAGGTCGTCATCCTGGACGAGCCCACCGCCGCGCTCGGCGTCGAGCAGACCGCGCAGGTCCTCGACCTCGTCGAGCGGCTGCGCGAGCGCAACCTCGGCGTCATCCTCATCAGCCACAACATGGCCGACGTGAAGGCTGTCGCCGACACCGTCGCCGTGCTGCGCCTGGGTAAGAACAACGGTTCCTTCTCCGTGAAGGACACCACCCACGAAGAGATCATCGCCGCCATCACGGGCGCCACGGACAACGCCGTGACCCGTCGTGCGGGGCGTCGCAGCACGGAGGCGGCAAAGTGAGCGACACGTCGAAGGTAGAGAAGACGGACGGCGTCGTGGCGGACCAGTCCACCGTGGCCCCCGCCGACGACCCCACGGCCGCTCCGGTCACCGTCGTCGACCCGCGCCTGCTGATCCGTGAAGAGGGTCTCAAGGGCTACTGGACCGAGTTCAAGCGCAAGGTCAAGGGCGGCGAGCTGGGCTCGCTGCCGGTCGTCGTCGGCCTCATCGTCATCTGGACGATCTTCCAGCTGAAGAACGACCTGTTCCTGAGCGCGGACAACCTGTCCAACATCAGCTACTTCATGGCCGCCACCGGCATGCTCTCCATCGGCCTGGTGTTCGTGCTGCTGCTCGGTGAGATCGACCTGTCGGTCGGCTCGGTCAGCGGTCTGGCGTCCACGATCTTCGCGGTGTTCGTGGTCAACCACGGCATGGGCCAGTGGCTGGCCCTGATCCTCGCGGTGCTGACCGGTATCGCCATCGGCGCCCTGCACGGCTGGTTCTTCGCCAAGATCGGTGTCCCGGCGTTCGTCGTGACCCTGGCCGGCTTCCTCGGCTGGAACGGTCTGATGCTGTGGCTGCTCGGCGACAGCGGCACGATCAACATCCCGTCCGACAGCGGCCCGATCCAGTTGCTCGGCCAGAGCTCGTTCTTCATGGACCAGGCCATCGTGGGCGCCTACCTCCTGGCCGGCCTCGCCGTCGCGTCCATGCTGATCGGCTCCCTGATGGACCAGCGCCGCCGCAAGGCCGCGGGTGTGCCCTTCCGGCCGACCAGCGAGATCCTGATCCGCGTCGGAGCGCTCGCGGTCGCGGCCTTCGCCGCCGCGGTCGTGCTGAACAACGCCGCCGGTGTCTCCAACGCGCTGGTGATCTTCCTCGCCTCGCTGGTGATCGTGGACTTCGTGCTGCGTCGTACGACGTACGGCCGCAAGGTCTTCGCGGTCGGCGGCGGCATCGAGGCGGCCCGCCGTGCCGGTATCAACGTTCCGATGGTCCGGATCAGCGTCTTCGCGATCTCCGGTGGCTTCGCGGCCATCGGCGGTATGTTCTTCGCCGGTCAGACGGCGTCGGCGACGCTGAACGCCGGTGGCGGCAACACGCTGATGCTCGCCATCGCGGCGGCCGTCATCGGTGGTACGTCGCTGTTCGGCGGTCGCGGCAACGTGTGGTCGGCCCTGCTCGGCATGCTGGTCATCCAGTCCATCCAGACCGGTCTCGACCTGCTGAACATGAACACGTCGATCCAGTACATGATCACCGGTGGCGTCCTGCTCGGCGCCGTGGTCATCGACTCGGTGTCGCGCAAGTCCCAGAAGGCCGCGGGTCGCGGCTAGCACGTCCGAGAACGGCCCGGCGCTGAGAACTCAGCGCCGGGCCGTTCTCATGTCGTACGAACGACGGATCGTGGGTACAGCCGATCGCGTGATGTATGACGCACCTCCCGGGCGCCGTCCGCAAAGGCGGAACATTAGACTCGACAAGCCCGGCAACAGCTCTACTGCAAGGAGGCACGGGTGCCGCTGCTGACCCGCATCAGGGGACCGCGTGATCTGGACCGGCTCAGCCTGGAGCAGCTGGACCAGCTGGCGGAGGAGATCCGGACCTTCCTCGTCGACGCCGTCTCCAAGACCGGCGGCCACCTCGGCCCGAACCTCGGCGTGGTCGAGCTCACCATCGCCCTGCACCGTGTCTTCGACTCACCGAAGGACAAGGTGCTCTGGGACACCGGACACCAGTCTTACGTCCACAAGCTGCTCACCGGCCGCCAGGACTTCTCCAAGCTGAAGATGAAGGGCGGCCTGTCCGGCTACCCCTCGCAGGCCGAGTCCGAGCACGACGTCATCGAGAACAGCCACGCGTCCACGGTCCTCGGCTGGGCCGACGGCCTCGCGAAGGCCAACCAGATCCAGCAGCGCGACGACCACGTGGTCGCCGTGATCGGTGACGGCGCCCTCACCGGCGGTATGGCCTGGGAGGCGCTGAACAACATCGCCGACGCCAAGGACCGCCCGCTGGTCATCGTCGTCAACGACAACGAGCGCTCCTACGCGCCGACCATCGGCGGCCTCGCCAACCACCTCGCGACCCTGCGCACCACGGACGGCTACGAGCGCTTCCTGGCCCGCGGCAAGGACCTCCTGGAGCGCACCCCGGTCGTCGGCAAGCCGCTCTACGAGACCCTCCACGGCGCCAAGAAGGGCCTCAAGGACTTCATCGCCCCGCAGGGCATGTTCGAGGACCTCGGCCTGAAGTACGTCGGCCCCATCGACGGCCACGACATCGAGGCCATGGAGTCCGCGCTGGCCCGCGCCAAGCGCTTCGGGGGCCCGGTCATCGTCCACGTCCTCACCGAGAAGGGCCGCGGCTACCAGCCCGCCCTCCAGGACGAGGCCGACCGCTTCCACGGCATCGGCCCGATCCACCCCGACACCGGCCTGCCGGTCAAGGCCTCGGGCGCCGACTGGACCTCCGTCTTCGGCGACGAGATGGTGCGGCTCGGCAACGAGCGCCAGGACATCGTGGCCATCACCGCGGCGATGCTCCAGCCGGTCGGCCTGAAGAAGTTCGCGGACACCTTCCCGGACCGTATCTACGACGTCGGCATCGCCGAGCAGCACGGCGCGGTGTCGGCCGCGGGCCTGGCGACCGGCGGACTGCACCCCGTCTTCGCCGTCTACGCCACCTTCCTCAACCGTGCCTTCGACCAGGTCCTCATGGACGTCGCCCTGCACAAGTGCGGCGTGACCTTCGTGCTGGACCGGGCCGGTGTCACCGGTACCGACGGGGCCTCCCACAACGGCATGTGGGACATGTCGATCCTCCAGGTCGTCCCGGGCCTGCGCCTCGCCGCCCCGCGCGACGCCGACCAGGTGCGCGCGCAGCTCCGCGAGGCCGTCCAGGTCGACGACGCACCGACGGTCGTACGGTTCTCGAAGGGCGCCGTGGGCCCCGCGGTACCCGCCGTGGGACGCGTCGGCGGCATGGACGTGCTGCGCGAGCCCGGCGCCGACACCCCGGACGTGCTCCTGGTCTCCGTGGGCGCCCTCGCCCCCATGTGCCTGGAGATCGCCTCGCTCCTCGACAAGCAGGGCATCACCACCACCGTCGTCGACCCGCGCTGGGTCAAGCCGGTGGACGAGGCGATGGCCCCGCTCGCCGAACGGCACCGCGTGGTCGTCACCGTCGAGGACAACTCCCGCGTCGGCGGTGTCGGCTCCGCGGTCGCCCAGGCCCTGCGCGACGCCGGCGTCGACGTGCCCCTGCGCGACTTCGGCATCCCGCCCCGCTTCCTCGACCACGCCTCGCGCGCCGAGGTGATGGCGGAGATCGGGCTGACCGCGCCGGACATCGCCCGGCAGGTCACCGGTCTGGTCTCCAAACTGGACGGGAAGTACAGCAGCGCGGCGGCGGCCGAGGAGCCGGAGCCCGCGCGCGACTGACACGCCTGAATGGGCCGGTCGTACCACCGCGAAGGGTGGTAGGACCGGCCCATTTGCGTGAATCCCCACGCGCCGGGGCATACGCAGTACGCCCCCTCTCGATCATGTCGAGGACGACACAGCGTGGGAGGTACGCCCGTGAGCAGCACACTCTTCCGGACGAAGAGAGTCGAGCAGTCCATCCTCGATACCGAGGAGCCAGAGCACGCGCTGAAGAAATCCCTCTCCGCGCTGGATCTGACCGTCTTCGGCGTCGGCGTCATCATCGGCACCGGCATCTTCGTCCTGACCGGAACGGTCGCCAAGAACAACGCGGGACCGGCGGTCGCCCTGGCCTTCGTCGTCGCCGGCGTCGTCTGCGCGCTCGCCGCGCTCTGCTATGCCGAGTTCGCCTCCACCGTCCCGGTGGCCGGCTCGGCGTACACCTTCTCGTACGCCTCCCTCGGGGAACTGCCCGCCTGGATCATCGGCTGGGACCTGGTCCTGGAGTTCGCGCTCGGCACGGCGGTGGTCGCCGTCGGCTGGTCCGGGTACATCGCCTCGCTCCTGGACAACGCGGGCTGGCATCTGCCGGAGGCGCTCAGCGGCCGGGACGGCGCCGACGGCTTCGGCTTCGACATCCTCGCCGCCGCCCTCGTCCTGGTCCTGACCGGCATCCTGGTCCTGGGCACGAAGCTGTCCGCGCGTGTGACGTCGATCGTCGTGGCCATCAAGGTGACGGTCGTCCTCGTCGTGATCATCGCGGGCGCCTTCTTCATCAAGGGCGACAACTACGACCCGTTCATCCCCAAGTCCCAGCCGGTGGAAGCGGGCGGTGACCTCCAGGCGCCGCTCATCCAGCTGATGTTCGGCTGGGCGCCCTCCAACTTCGGCGTCATGGGCATCTTCACGGCGGCGTCCGTGGTGTTCTTCGCCTTCATCGGCTTCGACGTCGTGGCGACGGCGGCCGAGGAGACCAAGAACCCGCAACGGGACATGCCCCGAGGCATCCTCGGCTCGCTCCTGATCTGCACGACGCTCTACGTAGCCGTGTCGATCGTCGTCACCGGCATGCAGCACTACACCGAACTGTCCGTCACGGCCCCCCTCGCCGACGCCTTCAAGGCCATCGGGCACCCCTGGTACGCGGGCTTCATCAGCTTCGGCGCGGCGGTCGGCCTGACCACGGTCTGCATGATCCTCCTGCTGGGCCAGACCCGCGTCTTCTTCGCCATGAGCCGCGACGGTCTGCTGCCCCGCTTCTTCTCCCAGGTCCACCCCCGCTTCAAGACCCCGCACCGCCCGACCATCCTGCTCGGCGTGATCATCGCGATCGTCGCCGGCTTCACCCCGCTCAGCGAACTCGCCGAACTGGTCAACATCGGCACCCTGTTCGCGTTCGTGGTCGTCGCGATCGGCGTCATCATCCTCCGCCGCACCCGCCCCGACCTGCCCCGTTCCTTCCGCACCCCGTGGGTCCCGGTCCTCCCGATCCTGTCGGTCCTCGCCTCCCTGTGGCTGATGCTCAACCTGCCGACGGAGACCTGGCTGCGGTTCGCGATCTGGATGGTCCTCGGCTTCGTCGTGTACTTCCTGTACGGCCGCTCGCACAGCCGGCTGGCGCAGGGGGAGAAGGCGGGGGCGGGGTCGGCGGCGAAGCCGCCGAACGGGGGCGTGGAGTAACCACCCGCCCGGGCCCCGCGGGAGGCGCTGAGGCACCTCGCGCGGGGCCGCGTCCTGTTCGCAACCCGCCCCATGCTGACCGGAATTGACTCTTGCCATGGAGAAGCTGGCTCGTAAGGTACCTTTACCGCCCTTGTGTCCGACCGGAAGCGGCCACGATGATGGGGGAGTGGTGACGACGAGCCACCTCGCGACTGCTCAGTGCGAATTCCACTCGGTGACGATCCGACCGGCGCGATGCACGGACCGGCGAAGGAGACCGCAATGACGAACGGCGGAGAGGCGTCCGGCGCACTTCTGGACGAGTTAGGAGCGGTGACCCCGCCGCTGGCCACGGAGGTCCCCGACTGGGGCGACGTCGCCCTGGACGACTCCGGTGAGATCGACCGGCACCTGCTGAACAGGCTGCTGCCGTCCGGCGGGCAGTCGGACTCCGGTTTCAACTCCAGTATCTGACCGTCACGGACACCAAGGGCCGATGACCGCAGGGACAAGAGCATTCCGCCAGTTCGTCCTGAAGATGCACAGCAGATGCGACCTGGCCTGCGATCACTGCTACGTCTACCGCCACGCCGACCAGAGCTGGCGGCGTCGGCCGCAGGTCGTCCCGGACGAGGTGGCGGCGGCGATGGTGGCACGCATCGCCGAACACGCCAGGGCCCACCCCGAACTCCCGCGCGTCCACGTCATCCTGCACGGCGGCGAACCCCTGCTCGCCGGAGCCGACCGACTGGCCCGGACGGCACAGGACCTGCGCGCCGCACTGGACGGCGTGTGCGACCTGGACCTGCGCATGCAGACCAACGGCCTGCTGCTGGACGAGGCGACGTGCCGCATGCTGGTCCGCGAGCGGATCAACACCGGCATCTCCCTCGACGGCGACCGCGCGTCCAACGACCGCCACCGCAAGCGGGCGAACGGCACCGGCTCGTACGACGCCGTCGTCAGGGCCGTCCGCCTCCTCGGCTCGCCCGAGCACCGCAGCGCCTTCGCCGGCCTGCTCTGCACCATCGACGTACAGAACGACCCGGTCGCCGTGTACGAGGCCCTGGCCGCGCTCGGACCGCCGCGGGTGGACTTCCTGCTTCCGCACGCCACCTGGGACCGGCCACCGCCGACGGACCCCGCCCACCCCGCCGCCCACGCCCGCTGGCTGATCGCCGTCCACGACCGCTGGACCGCCGACGGCAGGCCCTTCCCGGTCCGTCTCTTCGACTCGATCGAGGCCGGCCGGGACGGCCGGGAGTCCTTCACCGAGGCGCTCGGACTCGGCAGCCCGGACCTGGTCGTCGTCGAGACCGACGGCGAGATCGAACAGGCCGACTGGCTCAAGACGGCGGGACCCGGAGCGCCCGCCACCGGCTTCCACGTGCTGCGCAACTCCTTCGACGAGGCCGCCGCACACCCCGGCTTCCTGGCCCAGGGCGGGGGAGCGGAGACGCTGAGCCGCCAGTGCCGGGAGTGCTCCGTGGTCCGGATCTGCGGAGGCGGACTGTACGGGCACCGCCACCGCGCCACCAACGGCTTCGACAACCCCTCCGTCTACTGCGAGGACCTCTTCCGGCTGATCGGTCATGTGCTGAACGCCCCCCGCCCGGCGCGCCGGACGCACACGCTGACCGCCCACGGCTTCGACTCCCTCGCGGCGGGCGACGGCGACACCGCCGCCCTGCGCGCCCTCACCGACGCCGAGGCCAGCGTCCGCCGGATGCTCCTCACCGCCCTGTGCGCCCGGTATCCCGGCCCCGAGGCGAGCGCCCTGGCCCACCTCGACCGGCAGTGGCCCCGACAGACCGCGCGGACCGTCCGCCACCCGTACCTCGGCACCTGGGCGGTGCGCGGTATCGAAGGGCGGCTGCCGACGGCCGCCGTACGGCAGCGGCTCGGCGAGATCGCCCTGGCGGCGGCGCTCAGGGCCGGCATCGAACTGAGCGTCGACCTGCCGGAGGAGACCGACCAGGCCCACTTGCCGGGGATCGGACACCTGACCTTCCCGGCCGACACCCCCGGACCGGTCGCCCTGCGCGCCCACGCCGGCGCCCTCCTGGTCGCCGCCCGGCCGGACGAACCGCCCCGCCCCCTCACCGAAGCGGCCGACCACGGCTACGTCTGGCGCCCCGTACGACGCCTGGCCACCAGGGAGTTCACCGTCCTCGTCGAGGACACCGACCGTCACCGCGACGGCTTCCGCGGCGGCCCGGACGGTGACGACCTGCCCGCCTCCCCCACCCCCGCACCCGCGCTCGACGAGTCCGAACACACCCGCTGGCTCAGCCTGTTCACCGAGGCCGCCGTGCACCTGCGTGCCCGCAACGCGGGCCGGGGGCCCGGAGTGCGCGCCCTGTTCACCGCGTGCACCCCGTTACGGAGCACCGGCCCCCACGGACAGGTGGCCGCCGACCCGCACGCCTTCGGAGCCCTCGGAGTGGCGCTGCCGGACACCGCCGTGGCGCTGGCCGGCCTCATCGTGGAGGGAGTGCAGCAGATGAAGTTCAACGCCCTGTCGGACCTCTTCGACCTCGCCGGCGACGACGAGACCAAGGAGGGGCTGCGGTCCGCGTACCTGGACCGCCTCCCGGCCCGGGCGATCCCGCACGACGGCCTCACCGCGGCCGGCCGCCGGATGGCCGCCCGGCTGCTCGGCTGACGGCGGATGACGACAGCCTCACTGCTCAGTGCCGAACTCCGTGAACTCGGCGTCGAGAAGGGCATGACGCTGCTGCTGCACGCCTCCCTGCGGTCCGTAGGTCCCGTGCGCGGCGGTGGCCGGGCGGTACTGCGCGCCCTCCTGGACGCGCTCGGCCCCGAAGGCACGCTGGTGGTGCCCACGTTCACCGAGGGAAATTCGCTGACATCACGGGCTTATCTCCACATGACGCGAGACCTGACACGACATCAACTTCTGTCCTACCGTGAACACATGGAGCCCTTCTGCGCGGCTTCTACGCCCTCGCAAGGCATGGGACGGCTGGCGGAGGAGGTGCGGGTCACTCCGGGAGCCATGCGCAGCACACACCCGCAGGCGTCATTCGCCGCGCTCGGACCCGGGTCCGCTCGGATCACGAGCGGCCACGCCCTGGACTGTCTGCTCGGCGAGCGCTCCCCGCTGGGCAGGCTCTACGAGGAGGAGGCGTACGTCCTGCTGCTGGGCGTCGGCTACGAGACCTGCTCGGCCTTCCACCTCGCCGAGTACCGCCGACCCCGTCCGCCCCGCCGGCGCTACGACTGCCGGGTGCTGACGGGCGACGGCCCGCGCTGGCGGGGCTATGTCGACGTCGCCCTGGACGACAGCGACTTCGGTGAGCTCGGTCGCGACCTGGAGGCCGACACGGACGCCGCGATCGTCCGGGGGCGGATCGGCACCGCGGACAGCAGGCTGTTCCCGCTGCGGTGGGCGGTGGACGCGGCCGGTGACTGGCTGGCCGAGCACCGCACCCGGTGCGGGAACCTCCCCGCGGAGGCCGACCGTGCCTGACCACACGCCCCGCGCCATGGTCCAGGAGCCCTACGGCTTCCTGAGTTACGGCCGCAATCCCGAGTCACCGGAGAGCTACGAGCCGCCGGACGAGCTGCTGGTGCGCTTCCGCGGCAGACTGTCCAGACATCTGCGGGAGCTCACCGACCTGCGCGCGGGGATCGACGCGGTCTATCTCGACAAGGAGATCCCGGTCGGCTCCGCGTGGAAGGACGTGCTGAAGGACCGGCTCGCCCGCTGCCAGGTCCTCGTACCGGCCCTGTCCCCACGGCTGTTCAGCAGCAAGTGGTGCGCCCTGGAATGGGAGTGCTTCGAACGCAGGCAGCAACTCCAGCGTGACCGGGGCACGTTCATCCGCGACGCCATCGTCCCGGTCCTGTGGGCTCCGCTGCGGCCCGACGAGATCCCTCCGCCCTACTCCGAGGTGCAGTACACCCACCGGGACTTCCACGCCGACTACCAGCGGTTGGGACTGCTCGGCCTGTACGGCCTCGGACGGCACACGACCGCCAACGGGATCGCCTTCCAACTGGCGCAGACAATCGCCCGCGTAGCGGTCATGGCCCGGTTGGAACCCTGCGACCCTGGCCTCTTCGACGACCTCTTCGACTCCATGAACGGCTCGGCTGGGGAGGAACACGATGCATGACAGCCGTTCCGCACGACGCGTGCGTGGCAAGGCGCCCTACTTCTTCCTGAGTTATGCCCCCGCACCCGTGACGAACGGTGACTCGGAGGCCGAGGAGCTTGAGCCGGACAAGGACGTGGAGGAGTTCCACTCCGATCTGATCAGGGCGGTCGCGGGGCTGAGCGGTTCCCTCGCGCCCCCCTCCCTCGGCTATCTCGACGCCACCGACCGCGGCGGCCCCGACATGGCCCGGGCTCTCCAGCGCAGCCACTGCTTCGTCCCGCTGATCACCCCCCGCTACTTCACCGACGGCTACTGCGGCCGCCAGTGGACCGCCTTCGCCACCCGTCCCCGCCGCGGCACCCGCATCCCGGTGCTGTGGACACCCGTCCCCACCACCGCGCTCCCGCTCCCCGTCGATCTGGACCTGCCCGAGCCCGGCCGACCGGTGACACCGATGCCGGTCGAGGCCGAGGCGCTGCGCCGCTACACCGAGGACGGTCTGTACGGCCTGCGGCAGTACCCCGGGGGCTCGGACTACTACGACCAGTGCGTCCGCAGGGTCGCCCAGTGCATCGTGCAGGCCGCCCATCGCGCACCCGAACCCGCGCCGGGCGAGGCCGAGTTCGCCGAGCTCGACGTGCCGGACGCGTTCGCCACCACCTCCTGGCACCGGCTGGGCATCGCGGTGCTCGCCCCGGACATCCACCATCTGCCACCCGGCCGCAGCGACACCAAGTACGGTCATGAGCCCCGGGACTGGCAGCCTTTCAGCGACGGCCTGAGCATTCCGCTGGTCGAACGCACCGCCGAACTCGCCCGCAATCTCGGCTTCGCCCCCGAGATCCGCACCTATGACGAGGCCGAGGCCGTCTTCCTCGGCCGGAGCGACGCCGACAGCCCCTGGGTCCTCATCATCGACCCCTGGATCCTGCACGACCGCGGTGCCGTGGAGCGGCTGCGGGCCTTCGACGCACAGGATCTGCCGTGGGTGACGGTGCTGACCGCGTTCGCCGACGACCCGCAGACCCGGCGGTCCCGCGAGAAGCTCGGCGAGCTGCTCCAGTCGGCGCTGCCCCGGCGGCTCAGCCGCGGCCGGGCCATCCAGCGCTGGGCGGTCGCCGGTCTCGACCACTCCGAGGCGTTCAACTCCCGTTTCGTCGAACTGGCCGACAGCGCGGCCCAGCAGTATCTCAACCGTCCGCTACGATCCTCGACCAGCCCCTCGGCGTCGGCCGATTCGCAGGGTGACCAGGAGGCCCAACCGTGACCGGCGTGCAGTCCCGCCCCGACGGCGGCAAGATCGTCACGTTCTACAGCTACAAGGGCGGCAGCGGTCGCACCATGGCGCTGGCCAACACCGCCTGGATCATGGCCTCCCAGGGCCGCCGGGTCCTGGTGGTCGACTGGGACCTGGAAGCACCCGGCCTCGACCGCTTCCTCCACCCGTTCCTGGAGCCCAGCGCCTTACGGGACCGCCCCGGAGTGCTGGAACTCATCAACGACTACGTCCTGAAGGTCGACCACCTGCAGGACACCAAGATCAAGGCCGACTGGATCGTCGAACAGGCCGACATCGGCCGCGCGGTGAACGCGTTGCAGTGGAACTTCCGGGGCGACGGTCGACTGGACTTCATCTCGGCGGGCCGCCAGGACCGCAACTACTCCTCGATCTTCTCCCAGTTCAACTGGAACCGCTTCTACGACGAGCAGTACGGCGGCCAGTTCCTGGACGCCCTGTGCGACCAGTTCCGGCAGGGCTACGACTACGTCCTCGTCGACAGCCGCACCGGCCTCAGTGACATCTCCGACATCTGCACCCTGCACTTCCCCGACGTGCTGGTGAACTGCTTCACCCACAACGACCAGAGCATCGAGGGCGCGGCGGCCGTGGCCCGCCGGGTGCAGGACACCAGGGGCCAGCGGCGCATCCGGATCCTGCCGGTGCCCATGCGGGTCGTGGACTCCGAGGCGGACCGGCTGGAGGCGGCGCGCGCCAAGGTCCGGCTCTCCTTCGACCAGTTGCTGGTCCGCACCCGGAACATCGATCCGCGCAGCTACTGGGGCAGCGTCGAGGTGCCGTTCAAGTCCCCTTACGCGTACGAGGAGATGCTCGCGACCTTCCGCGACGAGCCGGAGACCCCCGCCTCACTGCTCGCCGCCTGCGAACGGCTGACGTCGTTCATCACCGAGGGCGAGGTGAGGTCCCTCGTCCCGATGACCGACGAGGAGCGCCAGAACTACCTCAAGGCCGTCGTCCGCCGCAGGCCACCGGACCCCACCCATGTGTTCCTCAGCTACGTCCACCAGGACCGGATGTGGGCCGAGTGGATCGGACGGGTCCTCGGCGAGGCCGGCTTCACCGTGGCCGACGCCCGCTCCGAGGACGGCTCCGCTGCGGGCGTCCCGCTGCGCGACGACACCGACAGCAAGGTGCGGGGCGCCGCCCGCACCGTGGCCGTGCTCTCCGCCGACTACCAGAAGTCCCCGGAGGCCAGGGCGGTCTGGGAGGCCGTGGCCGCCGCCGACCCGATGGGCTCGCGCCGCACCCTCGTTCCGGTACGGGTCAGTGACGCGCGGCTGGCCCACCCGTTCTCGGACCGGATGCCCGTCCATCTGAGCGGCATGAACGAGACCCAGGCCAAGAGCGCCCTCCTGCGGGCCCTGGACGCCCAGTCGGTGCAGGGCGAGCATCCCGCGGACGCCGGCGTCGGCGGACCCCGCTTCCCCGGCGCGGAACCTCCCGTATGGTCCGTGCCCGGACGCAACGCGGCCTTCACCGGACGCTCCGAACTGCTGGAGGACCTGCGGGAGCGGCTCACGGACACCGGCACCGCCACGCTGCTCCACGGCATGGGGGGCGTCGGCAAGACCCAGCTGGCGACCGAGTACGCGCACCGGTACCGGGGCAACTACGACGTGGTCTGGTGGATCGAGGCGGAGTTCGGTGACCTCGCCCTGCGCCAGTACTCCGAACTCGCCCCTCACCTGGGCGTGGAGGAGCGGGACAGCATCACCGCCACGGCCGAGGGGGTCCGGGACGCGCTGCGCCGGGGCACCCAGTACGACCGGTGGCTGCTGGTCTTCGACAACGCCACCACCCCGGAGTCCATCGAGCGGCTGCTGGTCAACAGCCCCACCGGCCACGTCCTGATCACCACCCGCAACGAGGGCTGGTCCCAGGTCGGCGAGCGGGTCGAGGTCGACGTGTTCGACCGCAACGAGAGCGTCGAACACCTGCTGCGCCGTGTCTCCGCCATCAGCACGGAGGACGCCGACCGGGTCGCGAACGCCCTCGGTGACCTGCCGCTCGCGGTCGACCACGCCGCCGCCTGGCTCAACGAGACGGGCCAGGACGCCTCCGACTACCTGGAGCTGCTGGAAACGCAGCTGGCGACGCTGGAGCCGGTCTCCGACGCCCCGGCGTACCCGCCCCAGGTCGGCGCGACCTGGAACATCTCCATCCAGCAACTCAACTCGCCCGTCGCCCGGCGGCTGTTGGAGCTGTGCGCCCACTTCGGCGCCGACCCGATCTCCTTCGACCTGGTGCACGGCAAGGAGATGGGCGAGGCCCTGCGCGAGGTCCACCCGAACAGCGGTGGCACGGCGCTGGTCTCCCGGGCCATCCAGCAGCTGCACCGCTACTCCCTGGCCAAGGTCGACCGCAAGACCAAGAGCATCCAGGTGCACCGTCTGGTGCAGGCCGCGGTGCGTTCGTCGATGTCCACCGACGAGCAGGAGTCGGCCCTGCGCGCCGTCCGTAATGTGCTCTCCGGCGCCCGCCCTTCCGAGGGCGACGTGGAACGGCCGGAGAACTGGGAGCGGTACAACACCATCTGGCCCCACCTCAAGACCCCGTGGACCAGGTACTCGCTGGACGACCGGATCCGCAAGCTGATGACGGAGTGGCTGCGGTACCTGCGGGCCCGCGGCGAGTACGCGGAGGCCATGTCGCTCGCCGAGGAGCTGCTGGTCATCTGGCAGAAGGAGGCGGGCCCCAACGACCGCTGGACCCTGCACCTGCGCTTCGAGATGGCCAACGTGCTGCGTTTCCAGGGCTGGTACAGCAGAGCGCTGGAGATCGACCAGGACGTGTACGAGCGGCAGCGCGAGGCTCTGGGGGACGACGACGACCACGCTCTGATGACGGCGGGCGGCCTGACCGCGGACCTGCGCGCCGTCGGGCAGGTCGGCAGGGCCCTGGAGATCGACCGGGAGACCTACGAGCGGTCCGTCGACCTCCTCGGCGAGGACCATGCCCGGACCCTGTTCGCCGCGAACAACCTGGCCGTGTCGATGAGGATGGCCGGGGACTGCTACGAGGCGCAGAGCGTCGACAAGGAGAACTGCGAGCAGCGCGCGCTGACCCTGGGGTCCAGGCATCCCTACACCCTGTTCTCCCAGATCAACCTCGGCCGCGATCAGCGCTCCTGTGGTGAGTACGAGGCCTCGGAGGCGACGCTGCGCGGTGTCTACGAGACGGCCGTGGAGCTCGGACCGGAGCAACCGCCCGCACTGGAGGCGGCCAAGGCCCTCGCCATCACACTGCGTCGGCTCGACCGGCTGGACGAGGCCATGGACATCAGCCGGCAGGTGCTGGACATCTGCCGTCGGCGGCTGGGCGAGGACTCGCCGGAAACGCTGGTGGTGCGGCTCGGCCACGCCGGTCATCTCGCGGCGGCCGAGCGCCACGAGGAGGCGTGCGAGGAGACCGCCGACCTGCTGGAGCGGTTCCGCACCGCGCTCGGGGAGAGCCACCCGAACACGCTCGCGTGCGCGGTCAACCACGGCATCAACCTGCTGTCGACGGAGAGGTTCGCCGAGGCTCGCGACGTGTGCGAGGAGGCCCGGTCCGCGTTGCGCACCACGCTCGGTCCGGAACACCCGTTCAGCATGAACTGCCAGATGAACCTGGCGAACGCCGAGGCGGCCCTCGGTGAGGCGACCCAGGCGGAGCACAACTACCGCCAGGCGTACCGGGAGTTGTGCGACCGGCTCGGCTCCGACCATCCGACCGCCCTCACCTGCCGGGGCAACCTCTCGGTCCTGCTGAAGGAGGTCGGTCGCACGGCGGAGGCCGAGCAGTTGGCCCGGGAGTCCCTGGACGTGCTCGGCGCCAAGCTCGGCGCGAAGCACTCGAAGGTGGTCAGGCTCCGCAACGGCCGGCGGGTGGGACTGGAGCTCGACCCGCACCCGATCTGACGGAGGCGGGAGCGGAGGTCACGCCGTCGTGGTCGCGGCGGCGTCGGCCTCCGTCTGGTCCCGCAGCCAGCCGAGCACCTGGGGCAGCACCGGGACGGCCGCGAAATGCGCCGCCGAGGGCTGGAGCACCACGGTGGCGTCCTTGATCCTGCGAGCGAGCCAGTTGAAGTGCTCGACGGGGGAGAACACGTCCTTCTCGCCGTGCCAGAGCAGGGTGGGCACGGCGATCTCCTTCGGATCGAAGCCCCAGCCCCGGCTGAAGGCGAGGGCGTCGTCGATCCAGCCGTACGCGGTCTTCTCGATGGCGGCCTCGAAGTTCTTGTGCAGCATCCGGCGGATGCCGGCATCGGCCACGATCTGCCGGTCCACCTCGGGCATCTCGTCGTCGAGGTCGTTGAGTACGGCCATCGGGTTGTCCCGCATGGCGTCCGCGTTCTGCACGAGGGTGCTCTGGAGCACCTGCTGGTTCTCGCGGGCGTTGCGGTACTCGCGGACGTTGGACTCCGTCATGCCCTCGAACCAGTCCAGCCCTTCCGCGTCCCACGGGGCGAGGCTCACCAGCACGGCCGCGCTCTGCACCCGCTTCGGCAGCTTCGCGGCGCAGGCGAGCGCGTGCGGGCCGCCGCCGGACCGGCCGACGACGGAGAACTCGTCGAGTCCGAGCTCGTCGGCGATGTCCTCGACGTCCTCGGCGGCGTCGACCACCGTACGGCCCAGTTTGCGGGTCGAACCGCCGTACCCGGGGCGGTCGTAGGCGATCAGATGGATGCCGAGCTGATAGAGCACCATCGACCGCGGGCGTGGCCCTTGATGACTGCCAGGAGTTCCGTGCAGCAGAAAGACGGGATGCCCTTGAGGATCACCCCATGAATCGAAAACGAGCTCGCGCCCGTCTCTGCTGTGAGCGGCACGCGCCACTCCTGCCTCCCGTCCACCGGCCGTCAAGGGTGCCGGAATCCTCTCAGATCAGAACGACGGGCACCACCGAGCCAGCGTCTCGCGTCGGCGTCATTCCGTCACTGGAGAGTGACCAGAATGTCGAAATCATGACCGAACCCGGCTAGCTTATGCCTATTTTGCTGATTCGGCCGAGGTTGGGCGGCTGCTATATCGGGACAAGCAGGTCATTGCGCTCCGCCCTCCAGTCCGCCTCCAGACGCCTTCCAGCCACGCACCGTCCGCGGCCCCGCGACGTCCGCCCCCAGCTCCGTCACCCGTCGGCGCAGTTCCCGATCCGCCGTGATGACCAGGACTTCACGCCCGGCCGCCCCGGCCACCAGCTCCACCATCCGATCGTCCCCGCTCCCGCTCGCCGATTCGACCCTGACCCGCGGTACGGACTCCACGCCCCGCGCCGCGCCCTCCACGACGAGGACGAGCTCCACGGGACCCTCGTGCCCCGGCAGGCCGTCCGCCGCCAACCGGTCCCGCAACCGCTCCGCGGCCCCGCGCCGGTCACGCCACCAGCCGTCGGGCACGGACCCGACGACGTTGGCGGCATCGACTATTACGAGAAGGGGGGCTGCGGCGTTCATGGGCCAAGGGTGTCAGCTCCCGGCGTTCCGAGCCGCACGCACGCCAGGCGTCAGCTTCCGTCCTTCTCCTCCCCCCTCTCCTCGTCGAAGCTCGCGTAGTACGCCGCCGCCATGTCCTCGTCCCCGTGCCCCTGCGCCGCGGCCCGCTCCAGCCGTGCCGCACTCGCCGCGGCCACGTCCAGCCGTACGCCGTTCTCCGCACCCGCCCGGACGATGAGGCGGGCGTCCTTCGCGGCGGTGTCCACAGCGAACTGGGCGGGAGACAGCTTCCCGTCGAGCACCAGCCCCGCCTTGGCCCGCAGATAGCCCATGTCCAGCGGCCCGCCCTCGATCAGCGCGAAGAAGTCCTGCGGGTCCACCCCGAGCGCCTCGGACAGCGCCAGCACCTCCCCGGTCGCCGCGGTCGCGGCCAGTACCCAGCTGTTGGCGACCAGCTTCAGCCGGGTGGCGCTGCCCGCCTCCCCGGTCCACACCGTGCGCGCCCCCACCGCGTCGAAGACGGGGGCCACGGAGTAGCGGTGGGCCTCGGGCCCGCCCGCCAGCACGGTGAGCTGACCGGCCTCCGCGGGCTGCCGGGTGCCGAGCACCGGCGCGTCGTAGAAGACCAGGCCGTGCGCGGCGGCGAACGCGGCGAGTTCGGCGAGCCCCTCCAGGCCGGCCGTCGTCGACTGCGCCCACACCACGCCCGGCCGCAGCGCGGGCAGCGCCTCCTCCATCACCGCCAGGGCGGCGGGACCGTCGTACAGCATGGTCAGCACGACGTCGGCGCCCTCCACGGCCTCTGCGGGGGAGTCGGCGACCCGGATGCCGTCGGCGGTGAGGGGCTCGGCCTTGGCGCGGGTACGGTTCCAGGCGCGGACGGTGTGCCCGGCGCCGGCGATGGTGCGAGCCATGGCGGCGCCCATGATGCCGGTGCCCAGGACGGTGACGGTGAGCTTGTCTGTCATGTCCTCCACGGTAGACGCGGGGGGTGAGGGGGCGGGGCACGAAAGGCCCCGCTTAGAGTGAACCGGTGAACGGCGACTGGCTTCTCCGCGGCCGCGACGGCCGGCTCAGTGTCTATCTGCCCTCCGGCGACGCCGTCCTGTGCCGGGCCGAGCTCGGCCCCGGCGGTCCCTGGGAGTCGCCCGCGCGCAAGGTGGGCGGTGATCAGAAGCTCCGGCCCGGAGCGGCGCCCGGCCGGAGCGCCGACGACATGCCCCGTACCGATCTGGCACTCGGTCAGGGCCCCGACCACTACGCCCACCTGGTCTCCTGGCGGCCCACCAGACCCGGCGAGGCCGGGCTCGTGCACTCCACGCACTTCCGCCCCCGGCTCGCCGCCCTCGACTGGGCCCCGATCGGCCACCCCGACAAGACCGGCGACCGCACCGGCACCCCGGCCGTCGCCGTCGATGCCCAGGGGCGGGCCCATGTCTTCGTCCGCAACAAGGGCGGCGGCGTGAGCATGGTCGCGCAGAAGGAGAAGGGCGGCTGGGAGCCGTGGCGGGACCTCAAGGGGAGTGACGTGGCGGCGGACTTGGCCGCGGTGACGGGGGAGTCGGGCCGTGTGGAGCTGTACGCCGCCGTCCCCGGCGGCCTGCTGCACTGGCGCCGGCAGGATCCCGGCGCACAGCCGGTCCTGGAGGAGGCGGTGGAGACCCCGGTACGCCCAGGCACCCTCCGCGCCCTGGCCACCTCCGCCGACCACACCACCCTCTTCTACACCGACGACTCCGGCGACCTGTGCGCCTGGCGCGCGGGAGGCAAACCCGTCGCCCTCCTCGCCTCGGCCGGCCCCGGCCCGGTCTCCGCGGTCCGCTGCGAACTCGACGGCCACGACTGCACGTTGCTCGCCCAGCGTTCGTCGAGCGGCCGGGTCGCCTTCGCCGCGTACCCGACGCAACAGGAGGCCGCGGGGGCGTGGTGGACGGAGTCGGGACCCCAACTCCCGGCGGACGCCCTGGTGTCACTCGCGACCGACGAGGAGGGCCGGGTCGTGGCGGCAACGTTGTCCCCGTCGACCGGCCAACTCCTGCTCACCCGGCGCAAGGACGAACCGGGGCTCGCGCTGGAGGCCTGGCGGGAGAAGTGAACCGGCGTAAAGGGCAGGACCGTTCAAGGCACTGTGCGCGAACATGGCCGTGTGAACACCGAACACCTCGTCGAGGTCTGGCAGCGCATCCTGGCGCCCTCCGGGGTCTCCTGGGTGCTGTTCGAGAACGGCACGTGCGTGCTGCTGAAGGAGCCCGACGGCGAACTCGCCGGGCAGGCCGTGCGGATCCTCCGGCAGTACGGCCCGGTGCGCGCCGGCGGCCCCGCCGGTGACTTCGGCACCCAGACGCTCAAGGACGGCACCGGCTGGCTGGTGACCGGCCACCACCCGGACGTCGTCACCTACGTCGGCTCCGACGAGCCCGCCGACCCGTCGAACCTCGCCGTCGGCCTCCACGGCCGCAGCAAGCGCCACCGCGACGGCACGGACCTCCAGGTCGTGCATGTCGAGGACGCCCGCTGAAGCGGTCCGGGGGCCCGCCCGCTGAAACAACCGGTCAGCAGTCCCACCCCGAGAACACCGGTGCCCCGCACGCCAACCGGCCTGCGGGGCACCGCCGTTCACAGCGGAGCGTTACGCCGGGACGCTCGCCACGCCCGGCGCCAGGAACTTCTTGCCGTTCACGCGCTCGGAGACACCCTCGCGGTCCAGGTACGGCGTGATGCCGCCCAGGTGGAAGGGCCAGCCCGCACCCGTGATCAGGCAGAGGTCGATGTCCTGCGCCTCGGCGACGACACCCTCGTCGAGCATGAGCCCGATCTCCTGGGCGACGGCGTCGAGGACACGGTCACGGACCTGCTCCTCGGTGAGGACGGAGTCGCCCTGCTTGAGGAGCGCGGCGACCTCCGGGTCCAGCTCCGGCTTGCCGGAGTCGTAGACGTAGAAGCCGCGCTTGCCGGCCTTGACGACGGCGGCGAGGTTCGGGGAGACCGTGAAGCGGTCCGGGAAGGCCCGGTTGAGGGTCTCCGAGACATGCAGACCGATCGCGGGACCGACCAGCTCAAGCAGTACCAGCGGCGACATCGGCAGACCCAGCGGCTCGACCGCCTTCTCCGCGACCTCGACCGGCGTGCCCTCGTCGATGACGTTCTGGATCTCGCCCATGAAGCGGGTGAGGATGCGGTTCACGACGAACGCCGGGGCGTCCTTCACCAGCACCGCGGTCTTCTTCAGCTTCTTGGCCACCGCGAAGGCGGTCGCCAGCGAGGCGTCGTCGGTCTGCTCGCCGCGCACGATCTCCAGGAGCGGCAGGATCGCGACCGGGTTGAAGAAGTGGAAGCCCACGACCCGCTCGGGGTTCTTGAGCTTCGACGCCATCTCGGTCACCGACAGCGAGGAGGTGTTCGTAGCGAGGATCGCGTGCGCCGGGGCGACCGCCTCGACCTCGGCGAACACCGTCTGCTTGACGCCGATCTCCTCGAAGACGGCCTCGATGATGAAGTCGGCGTCGGAGAAGCCCTCGGCCTTGTCCAGCACACCGGTGACCAGGGCCTTGAGGCGGTTGGCCTTGTCCTGGTTGATACGACCCTTGCCGAGCAGCTTCTCGATCTCGGCGTGGACGTAGCCCACACCCTTGTCGACGCGCTCCTGGTCGATGTCCGTCAGGACGACCGGGACCTCGAGGCGGCGCAGGAAGAGCAGCGCGAGCTGCGAGGCCATGAGGCCGGCGCCCACGACGCCCACCTTGGTGACCGGACGCGCCAGCGACTTGTCCGGCGCACCGGCGGGACGCTTGCCGCGCTTCTGCACCAGGTTGAAGGCGTAGATGCCGGAGCGCAGTTCGCCACCCATGATCAGGTCGGCGAGGGCGATGTCCTCGGCGTCGTAGCCCTGCTGGAGGTCGCCGTTCTTGGCGGCGGCGATGATGTCCAGGGCGCGGTAGGCGGCCGGGGCGGCGCCGTGCACCTTGGAGTCGGCGATGAACCGGCCGCGCGCGACGGCCTGGTCCCAGGCCTCACCGCGGTCGATGACCGGACGCTCGACCTTGACGTCGCCCTTGAGGACGTTCGCCGTCCAGATCAGCGACTGCTCCAGGAAGTCCGCGCCCTCGAAGAGAGCGTCGGCGATGCCCAGGTCGAAGACCTGCTGGCCCTTGAGCTGCTTGTTCTGGTTCAGGCTGTTCTCGATGATCACCGAGACGGCCTTGTCGGCACCGATCAGGTTCGGCAGGATCGTGCAGCCGCCCCAGCCCGGGACCAGGCCCAGGAAGACCTCGGGCAGCGAGAACGCCGGGAGCGCCTTCGAGACGGTCCGGTACTCGCAGTGCAGACCGACCTCGACGCCACCGCCCATGGCGGCACCGTTGTAGTACGCGAAGGTCGGGACCGCGATGCCGGCGAGACGCTTGAAGACCTCGTGGCCGCCCTTGCCGATGGCCAGCGCGTCCTTGTGCTCCTTGAGGAGCTCGACACCCTTGAGGTCGGCGCCGACAGCGAAGATGAACGGCTTGCCGGTGATGCCGACGCCGACGATGTCGCCGGCCGCGGCCTCCGCCTCGACCTGGTCGATCGCCGCGTCGAGGTTCGCCAGCGACTGCGGGCCGAAGGTGGTCGGCTTGGTGTGGTCGAAGCCGTTGTCGAGGGTGATGAGCGCGAAGCGCCCGGCACCGAACGGCAGGTCGAGGTGGCGTACGTGCGCGGACGTCACGACCTCGTCGGGGAACAGCTCGGCCGCGCCCTTCAGAAGCTCAGCGGTGGTGCTCACTTGTCGCCTCCGGCGTCCTTGTGGTGCGGGTTCTCCCAGATGACCGTCGCGCCCATGCCGAAGCCGACGCACATGGTGGTCAGGCCGTAGCGGACCTCCGGCTGCTCCTCGAACTGACGGGCGAGCTGCGTCATCAGACGCACGCCCGAGGAGGCCAGCGGGTGACCGAAGGCGATGGCGCCGCCGTACTGGTTGACGCGCGCGTCGTCGTCGGCGATGCCGTAGTGCTCCAGGAAGGCCAGGACCTGGACGGCGAAGGCCTCGTTGACCTCGAAGAGACCGATGTCGGAGATCGACAGCCCCGCCTGGGCGAGCGCCTTCTCGGTGGCCGGGATCGGGCCGTAGCCCATGACCTCCGGCTCCACACCCGCGAAGGAGTAGGAGACCAGACGCATCTTCACCGGGAGGTTGTTCTCGCGGGCGAAGTCCTCGGAGGCGATGAGGGAGGCGGTGGCGCCGTCGTTCAGACCGGCCGCGTTACCGGCGGTGACCCGGCCGTGGACACGGAACGGCGTCTTGAGACCGGTCAGGTTCTCGATGGTCGTGCCCGGGCGCATCGGCTCGTCGGCGGTGACCAGACCCCAGCCGGTCTCACCGGCCTCCGGGTTGGTGCGGCGTACCGAGATCGGCACCAGGTCGGCCTGGATCTTGCCGTTGGCGTACGCCTTGGCGGCCTTCTCCTGCGAGCGCACGGCGTACTCGTCGGCGCGCTGCTTGGTGATCGTCGGGTAGCGGTCGTGCAGGTTCTCGGCGGTCATGCCCATGAACAGCGCCGACTCGTCGACGAGCTTCTCGCTCACGAACCGCGGGTTCGGGTCCACGCCCTCACCCATGGGGTGGCGGCCCATGTGCTCGACACCGCCGGCGATGGCGATGTCGTACGCCCCGAAGGCGACCGAACCGGCGACCGAGGTGACGGCGGTCAGCGCGCCGGCGCACATGCGGTCGATGGAGTAGCCGGGAACGGACTGCGGCAGACCGGCGAGGATGCCCGCGGTACGGCCGATGGTCAGGCCCTGGTCACCGATCTGCGTGGTCGCGGCGATGGCGACCTCGTCGATCTTCTTCGGGTCCAGACCCGGGTTGCGGCGCAGCAGCTCCCGGATCGCCTTCACGACCAGGTCGTCGGCGCGGGTCTCGTGGTAGATGCCCTTCGGGCCCGCCTTGCCGAACGGGGTGCGGACGCCGTCGACGAAGACGACGTCCCTGACGGTACGAGGCACGATGGCTCTCCTCCAGATGCGGGATGGCACTGCTGCACGGCCCAAGCACAACCACTGAGCGCGCGCTCAGCCCCATGCTACTTATGGGTAACGTAGCTGCACAGCCCTGGAGGCGGGAGCGGCGAAGGTCACATTGAAACGGGCGTGGCGGAGGAGGGCCTTTAAGGGGCGCGGGGAACTGCGCGAGCAACCCACGACGGCCCGCAGGCCCGTACGAGCCCCTACCGAGGCGGCGCCGTGGACCCCCGAGGAGTCAGCACCGGAGTAGGCACAGGATGCGACTCCGCCCCTTCCCCCATGATCACCCCGAACAAGGTCCGAGCCGCATCCGCCCCGAACCCGTGCACGTCATGACTCATCGCGGACAGGGTCGGATGGGTGAGCCGACACAGCTGCGAGTCGTCCCACGCCAGCAAGGAGACATCGCCCGGCACCGACAACCCCATCTCCGCCGCCACCGACAGCCCCGCCACCGCCATGATGTCGTTGTCGTACACGATCGCCGTAGGCCGATCAGCCGGCGCAGCCGTCAGCAGCGACCGAGTCGCCCGCGCCCCCGCCTCCCCCGAGTAGTCGGTCGTCACCTGCCAGGCCCCGGCCAACTCCAACACCCTCGCCGCCTCGGCGAACGCGGTGCCGCGCGCCGCCGTGTGCCCCAGCGCCGCCGCCCCGCCCACCCGAGCGATCCGCCGATGCCCCAGCGCCGCCAGATACCGCACCGCCTCGGTGACAGCCGTCGCGTCATCGGTCCAGACGGACGTGAGTCCCCCCGTGAGCGAGGGATGTCCTACGGCGACCACGGGCATCCCGAGCCGCTCGGCCGCCGCCACCCGGGGATCGTCGGGCCGGAAGTCGACGAGGATCGCCCCGCCGATCTGCCGCCCCCGCCACCAGGCCTCCTGGAGGCCCACCTCCTCCTCGACGTTGCGCACGAGCCGCAGCAGCAGCGAGCACGAGTGCTCGGTGAGCACGCTCTCCACGCCGGAGATGAACTCCATGTAGAACGGCTCAAGGCCCAGCAGCCGGGCCGGCCGGCAGATGGCGAGGCCCACCACGTCCACCCGCGACCCGGCGAGCGTGCGCGCGGTGAGGTTCGGCGCCCAGCCCAGCTCCCGCGCGGCCCGGAAGATCCGGTCCCGGGTCGCCTCCGACAGCCCCGGTTTGTGGTTGAAGGCGAGGGACACGGCACCCTTGGACACCCCGGCGCGCGCGGCGACGTCCTTGATGGTGACGCGGGAGGCCGGCTGGGCTGTCATCGAGAGGGCTCCATGCAGTACAGGGCGGAGCGGGCGGCGTCCGCGTCGGGAGTCTTCCAGCCGCTGACCCCGATGGTCACCCGTTCGCCGGGCAGCAATGTCACGAGCCCCCGGTCGGCCCGCGCGTCCGGGTCGAGCCGGTCGGCTTGCAGCAGCAGATCCCGTACGAGGCTACGCGCCACGACCGTCACCGAGCCGTCCGGCGCGACCGAGACGTCGAACTCGGGCCGCGGATAAGGGATGTCACGATCGACCGTCGGGAAATGGAACGCCCGCGCCGCATCGGCGTCCGCGACGAGGAACTCCTTGGGCCCGCCGGGCACCAGCTCCTCCGGCACATCGACCCGCGCCACCGCCCGCGCCCCGGCGGTGAACTCCACCTCCGCCTCGCCGATCACCGCCCCCTCGACGGTCATTCGCCGCAACCGCACCGCCGCGGCCCAAGCCTCCGCCGTCTGGTTGACGACGGCCAGCTCCCGGCCCTGAACCGTCAGCAGCCGATCGGCGTAGAGCCGCCGTAGCTCGTGATAGAGCGGCTTCTCCCGCCCGTCCCCGTCGATCGCTGCCCAACTCGTCACCGGCCAGCAGTCGTTGAGCTGCCAGACGATCGTGCCCGCACACACCGGCCAGTTCGACCGCCAGTGCTCGATCCCGGCGGCCACGGCCCGCGCCTGGTTGACCTGGGTGAGGTAGTGCCACCGGTCGAAGTCCCCCTCGGGCCAGGCGAAATGGCGTTCAAGACCCCGCCGCAGCTTCCCGTTCCCGTCCTCCGCCTTCTGGTGGTGCAGCATCCCGGGGGAGTCCGCCGCGAGTTCCTCCCCCGGCAGCGCCCGCCGCAGCGTGGCGTGGGCGGGCGGTGCCTGCCAGCCGAACTCGGCCATGAACCGGGGCACTTCACGCCGGTACTCCGCGTAGTCCTCCCGGTTCCACACCTCCCAGGAGTGATGCGTCCCGTGCGCCGGATCGTTCGGATGGTGATCCCAGGAGCCGGACCACGGACTGCCCGCCGTATAGGGCCGCGTGGGATCCAACTCGGCCACCACGCGCGGCAGTACGCCCAGGTAGTACCCCTCGCCCCACGAGTCCCCGGCCAGCCGCTCCTCCCACTGCCAGTCCCTGAACCCCCACAGGTTCTCGTTGTTGCCGTTCCACAGCACGAGCGAGGGATGCGGCATCAGCCGTACGACGTTCTCCCGCGCCTCGGCCTCCACCTCGCCCCGCAGCGGCTGCTCCTCCGGATAGGCGGCGCACGCGAACGGGAAGTCCTGCCAGACCAGCAGCCCCAACTCGTCGCAGACGTCGTAGAAGTCGGCGCTCTCGTAGATACCGCCGCCCCAGATCCGCACGAGGTCCACGCCCGCGTCGGCGGCCTGAGTCAGCCGCTCCCGGTAGCGCGCGCGGCTGATCCGGGACGGGAAGACGTCGTCCGGGATCCAGTTGACGCCCCGCGCGAAGAGCCGCTCCCCGTTCACGACGAACGTGAACCCGGTGCCGTGCTCATCCGCGGACCGGTCCAGTTCGATGCTGCGGAACCCGATGCGCCGCCGCCACACGTCCAACGCCGAGTCCCCGTGCAGCAGCGTCAACTCCACTTCGTACAGCGGCTGGTCGCCGTACCCGCGCGGCCACCACAACTGCGGGTCGGGCACGTCGAGCCGTACGACCCCTCGTGTGCCCTCGATCGAGACGCGCACCCGCTCCCCGGCGACCGTCGCCTCGACGGCCAGCGGAGTCTCGACCCGGGTCCGCTCGACGTCGACCGCCAACTCGACCACTCCCACGCCCTCTGCGACCGTCACCAGCGGTCGCACCCGGGAGATCCGGGCCGTCGACCACTGCTCGAGCCGCACTGGCCGCCACATCCCGGCCGTCACCAGGGTCGGCCCCCAGTCCCAGCCGAACGAGCAGGCCATCTTGCGGACGTACTGGAAGGGCTCGGCATAGGCGGCCGGCCGCTCACCGAGCGCACCGCGCACCGCCTCGGCCTCGGCGTACGCCGACCCGAACCGCACGGACAGCCGCCCCGACAGGCCGGTCACGTCGAAGCGGTAGGAGCGGTGCATGTTCCTGGTGCGCCCCAAAAGCCGCCCGTCCAGGACGACTTCGGCGACCGTGTCGAGCCCCTCGAAGACCAGGTCGGTCTGCTCGTGCCCCGATCCGGCGCGCAGGTCGGTCTCGTAGGTCCAGTCCCGCCGCCCCACCCACGCCACCGCGGTCTCGTTCCGCCCGAGAAAGGGGTCCGGGATCACCCCGGCCGCCAGCAGGTCGGTGTGGACGCAGCCCGGCACGGAGGCGGGGAGGGCGTCCCCGTCGTGCCGCAGGATCCATCCGGAGGTGAGCGGTGTGGCCTGAAGCATGTACGCACTCCCTAAACCGATCAAGTCCAGTACTGGGAACACTTTTTGGCATCGTTGGCGAGATACGGACTTTACCGGTTAAGAAAACGTTGTCAGAGTACCGAACCAGCCAACCCGCAAGTGCTCGTCCGTCCCGTGAACGTCCCGAGAACGGAGCTGATGCACATGAACCGCCGTCACATCCTGGCCCTGGCCGTGGGATCCGCCGTCCTGGCCGCCGGCTGCACCGGTACCGGAGGCACCTCGAAAGGCGCCGACGCCAAGGCGCCCGACGACCCGGCGAAGGTCACCGGCACCATCAAGGTCCTCACCGTGCGCACCGACCTGGTGCAGGACGGCACGATGGACGAGTACGCCGCCGAGTTCAACAAGATCTACCCGAAGGTCAAGGTCAAGTTCGAGGCCCTCACGAACTACGAGGCCGAGGTCAAGATCCGTATGAACACGGAGAACTACGGCGATGTCCTGATGATCCCCGGGGTGATCAAGAAGAGCGACTACCCCAAGTTCTTCGCCTCGCTGGGCACGGTCGCGGAGCGCAGCAAGAAGTACCGGTTCACCGACTACACCGCGGTCGACGGCAAGGTCTACGGCCAGACCGCCGACGGCGTGATGCCGGGCTTCCTCTACAACAAGCGGATCTGGCAGGAGGCCGGCGTCACCGACTGGCCCACCACCCCGGACGAGTTCGTGACCGCGCTCAAGGCCATCAAGTCCAAGACCGACGCGACCCCGTACTACACCAACTTCGCCGCCGGCTGGACCCTGACCTCCTGGACCTTCGTCAACGGCACGGTCCACTGCGACCCCCAGGCCACCACCAAGATCGCCGAGGGCGACCCCTGGGCCGAGGGCGCCGACCTGCGCGTCGGCGACACGCTCCTGTACGACATCGTCCACGAGGGCCTCGCCGAGAAGGACCCGACCACCTCCAACTGGGAAGCTTCCAAGGGGCAGTTGGCCAAGGGCCAGATCGCCACGCAGTGGCTCGGCACCTGGGCGATCATCCAGTTCCAGGACGCCGCGAAGAAGGCCGGCGTGAACCCGGACGACATCGGCTTCATGCCCTTCCCGGCCCAGACCGACGGCAAGTTCTGCGCCACCGTGGGCCCGGACTACAACCAGGGCATCAACGTCCACTCGAAGCACAAGGAAGCCGCCCGCGCCTGGCTCGACTGGTTCACCGACAAGTCCGGCTACGCCGACGACAACCTGGCCATCTCGCCGCTCAAGGACGCGCCCATGCCGACCGTCCTGAAGCCGTACGAGGAGCAGGGCGTCAAGCTCATCGAGCTGGACGACAGCAAGGGCGCCGAGGTCAAGGCCATCGACACCGAGTCCGAGGTCGGCATCAACACCCCCGACTACCGGCAGGAGTTGGTCGACCTGGCCCGCGGCGCGAAGAAGGGCACGCTCGACGACTATCTGAAGAGCCTGGGCCAGAAGTGGACCGAGACCCAGAAGAACCTGGGGTCCTGATGACGGACACCACCGCACGGGTGTCCGTCACGAAGGAGCCGATACGGGACACTCCGGTACCGGCTCCGGCCCCCCGCCGGGCCCGCGTCCTGCGCCAACTGACGCCCTGGATCTTCCTGGTCGTCCCCCTCGTCCTCCTGATCACCTTCACCTACGCGCCGATCGTCAACATGGTCGCGTACAGCTTCACCGACTGGGACGGTGTGAGCCCCGAGCTGCACTACACGGGGCTGGAGAACTACACCGAACTGTTCACCCGCTCCGAGCTGTTCGAGGTCTTCTTCGTCAGCGGCTACTACCTGGTCGCCTCGGCGATCCAGATCGTCGCGGCGCTGTACTTCGCGACGGTCCTGAGCTTCAACGTCCGCTTCCGGAACTTCTTCAAGGGCGTGCTCTTCTTCCCGTACCTGGTCAACGGGGTGGCGATCGGCTTCGTCTTCCTCTACTTCTTCCAGGACGGCGGCACCCTCGACTCGGTCCTCGCCCTGTTCGGCCACCACTCCGACCACGCCTGGCTGGGCACGCCGTTCTCCGCCAACTCCTCGCTGGCCGCGGTCTCCGTCTGGCGCTATCTGGGCCTGAACTTCGTCCTGTTCCTGGGCGCGATCCAGTCGATCCCGGGGGAGTTGTACGAGGCGGCGGAACTGGACGGCGCCAACCGCTGGCACCAGTTCCGCCACATCATCGCGCCGGGTATCAAGCCGGTCCTGACCCTGACCGTCATCCTCTCGGTCTCGGGCTCGCTGTCCGCCTTCGAGATCCCGTACATCATGACGGGCGGCGCGACCGGCACGGAGACCTTTGTGATCCAGACGGTGAAGCTGGCCTTCCAGTTCAACAAGACGGGACTGGCCTCAGCCGCCGCCCTGATCCTGCTGCTGATCATCCTGCTGGTGACCTGGCTCCAGCGCAGGCTCGTCCCCGACGACAAGGTGGACCTGGTATGACCCGCCGAGCCGTGGCCCGCACGTTCGTCTACGCCTCGCTCATCCTCGCGACGCTCGTCGTCCTGCTTCCGCTGGGCGTGGTCTTCCTGACGTCCCTGAAGACGGACGAGGAGATGACGGGCGGCAGCGGGGCCCTGACCCTCCCCGACGACCCGCTGAACTTCCACAACTACGTGACCGCGTTCCAGGACGGCCGGATGCTCTCGGCCTTCGGTCACACGGCCTTCATCCTGGTGTTCGCCATCGCCGGCACGGTCCTGATCGGTTCGATGACGGCGTACGCGATCGACCGCTTCACGTTCCGCTTCAAGAAACTGGTCGTGGCCCTGTTCCTGCTGGCGGCCCTGGTCCCCGGCGTCACGACCCAGGTCGCGACCTTCCAGATCGTCAACGGCTTCGGCATGTTCGACACGCTCTGGGCGCCCATCACCCTCTACATGGGCACCGACATCGTCTCGATCTACATCTTCCTGCAGTTCGTGCGCTCGATCCCGGTCTCCCTGGACGAGTCGGCCCGCCTGGACGGCGCCAACGCCTTCACGATCTACCGAAAGATCATCTTCCCCCTCCTGAAACCGGCCATCGCCACGGTCGTCATCGTGAAGGGGATCACCGTCTACAACGACTTCTACATCCCGTTCCTCTACATGCCGTCCCAGGATCTTGGCGTGATCTCGACGTCCCTGTTCCGCTTCAAGGGCCCCTTCGGCGCCCATTGGGAAACGATCTCGGCAGGAGCGATAGTCGTCATCCTCCCCACCTTGATCGTCTTCCTGGCACTGCAGCGCTACATCTACAACGGCTTCACGAGAGGAGCGACCAGGTAGGAGACGTGAAGGGGCGCAGGGAACTGCGCGAGCAACCACGGACAACCCGCAGTCGCCGCACAGCAGAAACCCCAACGGCGATCAGGCGGACAACGCACTCACCAGAACCGGCGCCACAAGTTCAACCTGCCAAGCCCGAGCCCCATGCCCGGCCAGCGCGTCCCCGACCGTCCCCGCATCGACCACCTTCGGCGGCTCCCAGCAAACCCGCCGCACGGTGTCCGGAGTGATCAGGTTCTCCTGAGGCATGTTGAGCCGCTCGGCCAAGGCGGAAACGCCCGCCCGAGCCGCCGACAACCGAGCCGCGGCCGCAGGATCCTTGTCGGCCCACGCGCGCGGTGGCGGCGGCCCCGTCACCGGCTGCCCAGGCGCAGGCAACTGCGCCTCGGGCAGCGCCTTGGCCCGGTCCACCGCCGCCTGCCACTGCTCCAGCTGCCGCCGCCCCATCCGCTGCCCGAACCCGTTCAGCCCGGCCAGCACCTGCACACCGGTCGGCAGGGACAGCGCGGCCTCCACGATCGCCGCATCCGACAGCACCTTGCCCGGGGACACGTCCCGCCGCTGGGCGATCCGGTCCCGCGTCTGCCACAGCTCCCGCACCACGGCCAGCTGCCGGCGCCGGCGCACCTTGTGCATCCCGGACGTCCGCCGCCAGGGATCCTTGCGCGGCTCGGCGGGCGGAGCCGCCGCGATCGCGTCGAACTCCTGGCGCGCCCACTCCAGCTTCCCCTGCCGGTCCAGCTCCTTCTCCAGGGCGTCCCGCAGATCGACCAGGAGTTCCACGTCCAGCGCGGCGTAGCGCAGCCACGGCTCGGGCAGCGGCCGGGTCGACCAGTCGACGGCGGAGTGGCCCTTCTCCAGTACGAAGCCCAGGACGCCCTCGACCATCGCGCCGAGCCCGACCCGGGGGAACCCGGCGAGGCGTCCGGCCAGCTCGGTGT
Source organism: Streptomyces sp. NPDC051913 (assembly GCF_044593635.1). Lineage (NCBI taxonomy): Bacteria > Bacillati > Actinomycetota > Actinomycetes > Kitasatosporales > Streptomycetaceae > Streptomyces > Streptomyces sp. NPDC051913. The sequence continues at coordinate 286,712 of NZ_JBIUCI010000002.1, forward strand.
CGAACAGCGAGGTCGGCACCATACCTATCTCGCGCAGGCAGGGAAGGTCCTGGGTGGCGGCGTGCAGCACCCACTCGACGCCGGAGAGGGCCTCGCCGAGCCCCGACAGGTCGGGGCAGGCCACGGGGTCGATCAGCGCGGTCCCGGCGCCTTCACGGCGCAGCTGGACGAGGTAGGCGCGCTGTCCGTAGCGGTAGCCGGAGGCGCGCTCGGCGTCGACGGCGACGGGGCCGGTCCCGGCGGCGAACGCGGCGATGACCTCGGCGAGCGCGGTCTCGTCCGCGACGACGGGCGGGATGCCCTCGCGCGGTTCCAGGAGCGGAATCGGCTCAGGGCCGGGTTCGGGACCGGCTTCGGGTCCCGGTTCAGGGTTCGGCGCCCCCGTAACAGAAGATCCGCCGTCGTCCGGAGGGGCGCCTCCGGTGGTTCGCAGTGAGCTGTCTGCTGCGGTGTCTTGGGCGTCGGTCACCTGTCAAGGGTATCCGTGTATGGACAGCGCCCGCCGACGGAACGTTCCGTCGACGGGCGCCTGAGGGTCGTAAACCAGTCAGTACCGCGAAAGGTCTGGTTCACGTCCGTGAACGATGAGGGCGGGGCACCCTCGGCGGGACCTCAGTGGATGATGCCGGTGCGCAGGGCCACCGCCACCATTCCGGCACGGTCGCCCGTGCCGAGCTTGCGGGCGATGCGGGCGAGGTGGCTCTTGACGGTCAGTGCGGACAGGCCCATCGAGACGCCGATGGCCTTGTTCGACTGGCCCTCCGCCACCAGTCGCAGTACCTCGACCTCACGGCCGGACAGTTCGCGGTAGCCGCCCGGGTGGCTCGGGGCACCCGGGGGGCGGCGGTGCATTCCTGCGGCGCGGGAGCCGATGGGGGCGGCGCCCGGTCGGGTGGGGAGCCCGACGTTGGTGCGGGTGCCGGTGACGACGTAGCCCTTCACTCCGCCCGCGAGGGCGTTGCGAACGGCGCCGATGTCGTCGGCGGCGGAGAGGGCGAGGCCGTTGGGCCAGCCTGCCGCTCGGGTCTCCGACAGGAGGGTCAGGCCGGAGCCGTCGGGCAGGTGGACGTCGGCGACGCAGATGTCGCGGGGGTTGCCGATGCGGGGACGAGCCTCCGCGACGGACGAGGCCTCGATGACATCGCGCACACCGAGCGCCCACAGGTGGCGGGTGACGGTGGAGCGGACGCGCGGGTCGGCCACGACCACCATCGCGGTGGGCTTGTTCGGGCGGTAGGCGACCAGGCTTGCGGGCTGCTCGAGGAGAACGGACACCAGGCCTCCTGGGGTGCGGGGACGACTTGGAAGGTCACAGTCGTCTTCGGCACCGAACCACGAGTCCTTTAGGAAATGATCACGATCTAGTGAGTAACAATTGGTGCAATTCGGACGTGTGGTCGATCGTTCGGTGAACGATTCAGTTCGTTCGACGGATCACTCTCGACTGAAAGTGGCCGTATCGACAAAGTGACGACAAAATTCCTGCGCCCGAAAAGGTGACACCGGGGGTGGACGTCAGCGTGACTGGGGACCGCGCCGCTGCGGCAGCGTCACCACCGACGCGTCGCCGGGCCCGGCCGGCGGCAGCCCCGCGACCTGCGCCAGCAGATCGCACCAGGCCGCCAGATGACCCGCCGTGTCCGGCACCCCGCCCAGACCCTCCCGAGGCGTCCAGGAGGCGCGGATCTCGATCTGCGAGGCCGAGGGACGCTCGGCGAGACCGCCGAAGTAGTAGGAGCTGGCCCGGGTGACCGTGCCGCTCGGCTCCCCGCACGCCAGACCACGGGCCTGGAGCGCCCCGGTCAGCCACGACCAGCAGACGTCGGGCAGCAGCGGATCGGCCGCCATCTCCGGCTCCAGCTCCGCGCGCACCAGCGTCACCAGCCGGAACGCACCCCGCCAGGCGTCGTGCCCGTCCGGGTCGTGCAGCAGCACCAGCCGGCCGTCGGCCAGGTCCTGGTCGCCGTCGACGACCGCCGCCTCCAGCGCGTACGCGAACGGCGCCAGCCGCTGCGGGGCGCGGGTCGGCTCCACCTCGATCTGCGGCCTGAGCCGCGCGGCCCTCAGCGCGTCGACGGCGGCCCGGAAGGGCAACGGAGCGTCGCTGCTCGTATCCCGATCCCCCTCCTTCGCGTCGTCCATTCCGCCAGTGCCGTCCGACAGTCGTCCTTGAGCCGCAGCCATGCGGGAAGATTAAAGGGAAGCGGGGCCCGGTGCCGCCCTAGACACCCGGACAACGGGCGCCAGGTCACCGGCGACCCGGTACCGACGCCGGGCACTCGGCACCCGGGACGCCGTGCGAGACTTGCCGACGTGAGTGCTAATCAGACGCCGCCGTCCGCCACGTACGAATCCGCCTTCCTCAAGGCCTGCCGGCGCGAGCCCGTGCCGCACACCCCGGTGTGGTTCATGCGGCAGGCCGGGCGCTCACTGCCCGAGTACCGCAAGGTCCGCGAGGGCGTCCCGATGCTCGAGTCGTGCATGCGGCCCGAGCTGGTCACCGAGATCACCCTCCAGCCGGTGCGCCGGCACAACGTGGACGCGGCGATCTACTTCAGCGACATCGTCGTCCCGCTCAAGGCCATCGGCATCGACCTCGACATCAAGCCCGGCGTCGGCCCGGTCGTCGAGAAGCCGATCCGCACCCGCGCCGACCTGGCCCAGCTGCGCGACCTCACCCCCGAGGACGTCTCCTACGTCACCGAGGCCATCGGCCTGCTGACCGCCGAGCTCGGCGCCACCCCGCTCATCGGTTTCGCCGGCGCGCCTTTCACCCTCGCGAGCTACCTCGTCGAGGGCGGTCCCTCGCGCACGTACGAGAACGCCAAGGCGATGATGTACGGCGACCCGGAGCTCTGGGCCGACCTGCTGGACAGGCTCGCCGACATCACGGCCGCGTTCCTGAAGGTGCAGATCGAGGCCGGCGCCTCCGCCGTCCAGCTCTTCGACTCCTGGGCCGGCGCGCTCGCCCCCGTCGACTACCGCCGCTCGGTGATGGCCGCCTCCGCGAAGGTGCTCGACGCCGTCGCCGGGTACGGCGTCCCGCGCATCCACTTCGGCGTCGGCACCGGCGAGCTGCTGGGCCTCATGGGCGAGGCCGGCGCGGATGTCGTCGGCGTCGACTACCGGGTGTCGCTCGACGAGGCCGCCCGCCGCGTCGGCCCCGGCAAGGCGCTCCAGGGCAACCTCGACCCGACCGTCCTGTTCGCCGGCACCGAGGCCGTGGAGGCCAAGACCCGCGAGGTCCTGGAGACGGCGAGGGACCTGGAGGGCCATGTCTTCAACCTCGGTCACGGCGTCATGCCCTCCACCGACCCGGACGCGCTGACCCGGCTCGTGGAGTACGTCCACACGCAGACCGCCCGCTGACCTACCAGGTGTGCCGGGGCCGCGCCTTCCTGCCGAACAGCAGGCCGCGCGGTTCCGGCGGCGGGGTCGTGCCCGCCTTGAGCGGCCAGGCCAGCAGCATGCCGACGAGGAAGCCCACGACGTGCGCCGCGTACGCCACCGTGCCCGCGTCGGAGACGCCCTCGCCGGACGAGTAGAAGGCCTGGAGCACGAACCAGAACCCGAGCACCAGCCAGGCCGGCAGTCTGAGCGGCAGGAAGACCAGGAACGGGACCAGGACCCACACCCTGGCCTTCGGATACAGCGCCAGATAGGCGCCCAGCACCCCCGCGATGGCCCCGGACGCGCCGATCAGCGGGTCGCCGGAGTCGTCGTTGAGAAGCGCGAAGCCGTACGAGGCCGCGTAGCCGCAGACGACGTAGAACAGCGCGAAGCGGACATGGCCCATGCGGTCCTCGACGTTGTTGCCGAAGATCAGCAGGAACAGCATGTTGCCCAGCAGATGCAGCCAGCCGCCGTGCAGGAACATCGCGGAGAACACGGACAGCGCCGGGGACTTGTCGTAGGCCGGCGGGCCGACCACACAGCCGTGGCCGCCCGGCCCCACCTCACCGGTGGGGACCAGCCGCGGCAGCTGATGGTGGATCAGCTCCTGCGGCACGGCCGCGTAGTGGTCCAGGAACGCCTGCAGATGACACAGCTGGGACAGGCCGCTGTCGCCCGCCACGGAGCCGGCGAGGCCGGGCGTGTACAGGAAGACCAGCACGTTCGCGGCGATGAGCGCATACGTCACCACAGGGGTACGGCGCACCGGGTTCACGTCATGGACGGGGATGACCACAAGGGAAATGTGCCCGCAATACGGGGCGTGAATCGGTGAACACCCGCACGCGCGCGTGCGTATGTGTTCTCAACCGACGTGAGGAACAGGCGATGAACGACCGAGTTACTCCTCCGATCCACGCGCTGCCCGACGGTGAGGCCGAGCTCGCCGTCGTGCTGCGACTGCCCTGGGAGGACGTCGCCCGACTGGGCCAGGAGGCGGGGCGGCTCGCCTCCCAGATGCAGCGACCGGTGACGCTGGACGAGGCGGTGAGCCACCGGCTGCGGTCGTCCCGGGCCTCCGCCGCCCACGCCAAGCCCGCGGGCGAGCAGCCCGCCGCCATGCCGGCCGCCGTCCCCGCGAGCGCGTCCGTCTCCTCGCTGCCCCGCCCCCCGGCCGAGCAGGCACGGCAGGCCATAGAGCGGATCAACGCGACCGGCGCCTAAGCCTGTACGGCCTTCGCCGCCTTCCTGGCCGCGACCAGTACCGGGTCCCACACCGGGCTGAACGGTGGTGCGTAGCCCAGGTCCAGGGCTGTCATCTGCTCCACCGTCATCCCGGCCGTCAGCGCCACCGCCGCGATGTCCACGCGCTTCCCGGCGCCCTCCCTGCCGACGATCTGCACGCCGAGCAGCCGTCCCGTGCGGCGCTCGGCGAGCATCTTGACCGTCATGGGGGAGGCGCCGGGGTAGTAGCCCGCGCGGGACGTCGACTCGATGGTGACGGACACGAACCGCAGGCCCACCCGGTGCGCGTCCTTCTCGCGCAGTCCCGTCCGCGCGATCTCCAGGTCGCAGACCTTGCTGACCGCCGTACCGACCACGCCCGGGAAGGTCGCGTAACCGCCGCCGACGTTGGCGCCGATGACCTGGCCGTGCTTGTTGGCGTGGGTGCCGAGCGCGATGTGGCGTTCCTGGCCGGAGACGAGGTCCAGGACCTCCACACAGTCACCGCCCGCCCAGATGTCCTCGTGGCCGCGCACCCGCATGCCGAGATCGGTCAGCAGCCCGTCATGGCGGCCCACGGGCAGCCCCGCCGCCTTGGCCAGCTCCGTCTCCGGGCGCACCCCGATGCCCAGCACCACGACGTCCGCCGGGTACTCGGCGTCCTCCGTGGCCACCGCCCGTACCCGGCCGTCCTCACCGGTCAGGATCTTCGTGACGGCGGCATCGTCGACCATGGTGATGCCCAGGCCCTCCATCGCCTCGTGCACCAGGCGCCCCATGTCCGGGTCGAGCGTCGACATGGGCTCGCTGCCGCGATTGACGACCGTCACCTCGTAACCGCGGTTGATGAGCGCCTCGGCCATCTCGACGCCGATGTACCCCGCGCCGACCACCACCGCCCGCCGCCCACGCGTGCGTGCCAGCGTGTCGATCAGCGCCTGCCCGTCGCCGAGGGTCTGCACCCCGTGGACGCCCGGCGCGTCGACGCCCGGCAGGTCCGGGCGGACGGGGCGGGCGCCGGTCGCGATCACGAGTTTGTCGTACGACGTCCAGGACTCCGCCCCGGAGTCGAGGTCACGCGCGCGGACCCGCCGCCGCTCGACGTCGATCTCCGTGACCTCCGTGCGCATGCGCAGGTCGATGTCACGGGCCCGGTGCTCCTCGGGCGTGCGGGCGATCAGCTCGTCCCGCTCCCCGACGTCGCCGCCCACCCAGTACGGGATGCCGCAGGCCGAGTAGGAGGTGAAGCGGCCCCGCTCGAACGCCACGATCTCCAGTTCGTCGGGCCCCTTCAGCCGGCGGGCCTGCGACGCCGCGGACATCCCCGCGGCGTCGCCGCCGATCACGACCAGTCGTTCCCTCGCAGCGCTCATGTTCATGCGAACACGCTACGTGGGGCGGGCATTTCAGTGCTGCCCGCCGCCCCGCTCCTCGGCGGCCACCGGGAGGTGCTCCGGGACCGGTCGGCGCGAGCGCCGGGGGCGGAGCAGGCGCAACCACGCCAGCACCAGCAGGGCCAGGACCGCGGCGAACGGCAGGACCGCCGCGAGCGCCACCACGATCCAGCGCAGCATCCTCACGAACGCGTCCCAGCCGCCCGCCAGCGCGTCCACGACCCCCGGGTCGTCGTCCCCGGCGGCCTTCGCGACCGGCTTCTCGGACAGGGACAGGGTGATGGTGGCCAGGCTCGTGCGGTCCTTCAGGGAGGCCTGCCGGGCGAGCAGCGCCTCCAGATCGGCCTGACGGCTGCTCAGTTCGCCCTCCAGGGTCACCACGTCGCTCAACTTGGTGGCCCGGTCCATCAGCTCGCGGATGCGGGCCACGCTCGCGCGCTGCGACTTGATGCGGCTCTCCACGTCGACGACCTGGTCGGTGACGTCCTGCGCCTTCGCGGTGCGCTCGATGAGCTTGCCCGAGCCCTCCAGCTCGGCCAGCACCTCCTCGTACCTGTCGACGGGCACCCGCAGCGTCACCCGCGTCTCCTCCGCGCCCTTCTCGTCGCGGGAGGTCGACTCCTTGCCGACGTAGCCGCCCGCGTTCTCGGCGGTGGTGCGGGCCGCATCCAGCGCCTTCGGCACGTCCTTGACCTGAACGGTCAGTTCGGCGGTGCGGATGATGTGGCTGCTGGGCACCTGGGGAGCGGTGCTCGCCTGCCTGCCGCCGCTGTCGGCGGCGGCGCCCGGGGCGGCCTCCTTCCCGTCCGACAGCGCGGCGCTGTCGCTGCCGGAGCCGCCGTCGGAGGAGTCGGAGCCGGAGCAGCCGGTCAGGGCTAGTGCGGTGGCCAGCAGGATGCCCGCCAGGGCCTGGACGGGTCGTACGGAACGTCGTGTGCGCATGGGCGTGCCCCCGGATTGTGACGACTGACGCTCCTTCGACGCGCGGGCACCGCGCAACGTTGGGGCGGGCCGGTTCCGAAGGGGTCACGGTCGGGACTCGGAAGGGACAAAGGTCCCTGGCGTCACTGTCGGTGGCGTCTGAGAAGGTGGAGCCATGAGCGGATCAGGTACGACGGGGCACGTCGTCGTCATCGGGGCCGGGATCGCGGGACTGGCCGCGGCCCACCGGCTGCTGGGGCGCGGGGCGCGGGTGACCGTGCTGGAGGCGTCCGGCCGCGTCGGCGGCAAGCTGCTGCCCGGCGAGATCGCCGGCGCGCGCGTGGACCTCGGCGCGGAGTCGATGCTGGCGCGCAGACCGGAGGCCGTCGCCCTGGCCCGCGAGGTGGGCCTGACCGACCGCCTCCAACCCCCCGCCACCGCCACCGCCTCGATCTGGACCCGCGGCGCCCTGCGCCCGATGCCCAAGGGCCATGTCATGGGCGTCCCCGGCACCGCGTCCGCCCTCTCCGGCGTCCTGTCCGACGAGGGACTGGCCCGCATCGAGCGCGACGCCGACCTGCCGCGCACCGAGGTCGGCGACGACGTGGCGGTCGGCGAGTACGTCGCCGCACGGCTCGGCCGCGAGGTCGTCGACCGCCTGATCGAGCCGCTGCTCGGTGGCGTGTACGCGGGCGACGCCTACCGCCTCTCGATGCGCTCCGCGGTCCCGCAGCTCTACCAGGCCGCGAAGACGCACACCTCCCTGACGGAGGCGGTCCGTGAGATCCAGGCCAAGGCGGCGGCCAACCAGCAGACCGGCCCGGTCTTCATGGGCCTCGCGGGCGGCGTCGGCGGTCTCCCGCTCGCCGTCGCCGACGCGGTCCGCGCGCGGGGCGGCGAGATCGTCACCGGCGCGCCCGTGACCGAACTGCGCCGCGAGGGCGCCGAGGGCTGGCGGATCACGGCCGGGGACCGCGTCCTGCGCGCCGCCTCCGTGGTCGTCGCCGTACCCGCCCCCGTCGCCTCCCGCCTGCTGCGCGCGGAAGCCCCCGCGGCCGCCGCCGAACTCGCCGCCGTCGAGTACGCCTCCATGGCCCTGGTCACCCTCGCCTACCGCCGCGCGGACATCGATCTCCCGGCCGGCAGCGGCTTCCTCGTCCCGCCCGTCGACGGCCGCACGATCAAGGCGGCCACGTTCGCCTCCCAGAAGTGGGGCTGGATCGCCGACGAGAACCCGGACGTCGTGGTCCTGCGCACCTCGGTCGGCCGCTACGGCGAGACGGCGATCCTGGACCGCGACGACGCGGACCTCGTCGACGTCTCCCGCCAGGATCTGCGCGAGGCCACCGGCCTCGACGCGAGCCCCCTCGACACCCGCGTCACCCGCTGGACCGACGGCCTGCCCCAGTACCCCGTCGGCCACCACGCGCGCGTGGCCCGCGTCCGTGAGCACCTCGCGAAGCTCCCGGGCCTCGCCGTCTGCGGGGCGCAGTACGACGGAGTGGGCATCCCGGCCTGTGTCGCGAGCGCCTACGCGGCGGTCGACCGGATCCACGGAGACGAGCGCGGTGTGCAGGAGCTCACCGCCCACCCGGTGCAGAGTCTGCACGGAGGAGCAGGAGAATAAGGACCATGACCAACGATGCCACCACCCCCGAGGCCGGCCGGATCCCGAACAAGGGCAAGCTGGCCAAGGACCTCAACGAGGTCATCCGATACACGCTCTGGTCCGTCTTCAAACTGAAGGACGTCCTCCCCGAGGACCGCGCGGGCTACGCCGACGAGGTCCAGGAGCTGTTCGACCAGCTCGCCGCCAAGGACGTCACGATCCGCGGCACCTACGACGTGTCGGGACTGCGCGCCGACGCCGACCTCATGATCTGGTGGCACGCCGAGACCGCCGACCAGCTCCAGGAGGCGTACAACCTCTTTCGCCGCACCAGGCTGGGCCGCGCGCTGGAGCCGGTCTGGTCGAACATGGCGCTGCACCGCCCCGCCGAGTTCAACCGCTCGCACATCCCGGCGTTCCTCGCCGACGAGACGCCGCGCAACTACGTGAGCGTCTACCCCTTCGTGCGGTCCTACGACTGGTACCTCCTGCCCGACGAGGACCGCCGCCGTATGCTCGCCGACCACGGCAAGATGGCCCGCGGCTACCCGGACGTCCGCGCGAACACGGTCGCCTCCTTCTCCCTCGGCGACTACGAGTGGCTCCTGGCCTTCGAGGCCGACGAGCTGTACCGCATCGTCGACCTCATGCGCCACCTGCGCGCTTCGGAGGCCCGCATGCACGTCCGCGAAGAGGTCCCGTTCTACACGGGCCGCCGCAAGGACATCGGGGATCTGGTCGCCGGTCTGGCCTGATCAACCCCGGGGCCTGGGCTCCGGGTGCGGTGCGCAGGCCGCGCGCCGCACCCGGAGCCGGCCCTCCAACAGGTACGCGTCCAGGTACCCGTTGACACAATCGTTCGGCCCGCCCGCGATCCCGTGCGTCCCCGCGTCCCGCTCGGTCACCAGCACCGACCCGGACAGCCGCCGATGCAGCTCGATGGCCCCGTCATAAGGCGCGGCCGCGTCCCGCTCGGCGGCCAGGATCAACGTCACCGGCAACTCACCGGGCCCCGTGCGCACATCCAGCGGCTCCTGGCGCGGCGCCTGCCAGTACGCGCACGGCAGGTTCGTCCACACGTTGTCCCACGTCTCGAACGGCGCCACCCGCGCCAGCCGCGTGTTGTCCCGGTCCCACACCGCCCACCGGGTGGGCCAGGCCGCGTCGTTGCACTCGACGGCCGTGTACACGGCGTGGGAGTTCTCGGCCTCCTTCGCCGCCTCCGGATGCGGCCCCGCCTGCGCGATCAGCTGCTTCGGGTCGCCCTTCAGATACGACGACAGCGCCTCAGCGCGATGCGGCCAGTAGTCGTCGTAGTACCCGGCCGTCAGGAACGCCCCCTGCAACTGCCCGGGCCCGACCTTCCCGCCGGCCGGTTCCGCCGCCAGCTGGGCCGCCGCCTTGTCGTAGCTGCGCTGCACCTTCTCGGCCGTGTCGCCGAGCCCGTACACCTTGTCGTGCTTGGCGACCCACTCGCGGAAGTCCGCCCAGCGGTCCTCGAACGCGGCCGACTGGTCGAGGTTGTTGCGGTACCAAACCTGCTGCGGGTCCGGGTTCACCGCTGCGTCGAACACCATCCGCCGCACATGCGAGGGGAACAGCGTCGCGTACAGGGCCCCGAAGTAGGTGCCGTACGACGCCCCCATGAACGTCAGCCGGTCCTCGCCGAGCGCGGCGCGCAGGACGTCGAGGTCACGGGCGTTGTTGAGCGAGGTGTAGTGCCGCAGCGCGCTGCCCGCCCGCTTGGCACAGCCGCGCGCGTACGCCTTCGCCTCGGCGATGCGCTCCTGCTTGTACGACTCCGAGGGGTGCACCGGCGCCGGTGAGGGCGCCTTGAGGAAGTGCTTGGGGTCCTCGCAGGACAGCGGGGCGGAGCGGCCGACGCCGCGCGGGGCGTAGCCGACGAGGTCGTACGCCGCCGCGAGCGGCTTCCACTCGGGCAGGTAGCCGATGAGCGGGAAGTACATGCCGGAGGCACCGGGTCCGCCCGGGTTGTAGACCAGGGAGCCCTGCCCGGGGACCTTGTGCTTGCTGTTGTGGGGGTCCTTGTGGGTGGCCCGGACCCGGCTGACGGTGAGTTTGATCTGTTTGCCGTCGGGGTGGGCGTAGTCGAGCGGGACGGTGACCGTGCCGCACCGCATCGCGGCCGGCAGGTCCTCGGCGTCGGGGCACTTGCCGAAGGCGATCCCGGCAGCCTGGGCCCGTGCGGCGGCCGTCGCGGTGCCCCGCAGCTCGACCGCGCCCGGCAGGCCGCCCGGCACTCCGGGCGAGGTGCTGCCGGCCGGGGCGGCCGCGAGTGTGGTCAGGATCAAGGTCCCGGCGGCCGAGTAGAGGGCGGGGGCTCTCATCGCGTATCCCTTCGGTGCACGGCAGCAACAAAAGGGATGTTTCGTTCGGTTGTTGGTGAAGGCAAGCACCGTCCGGCCGGTGTCGGCGCCAATGCCCCCTATGCGCCCCTGGTCTGTCCGTCGCGCCAGTGCTGCTCACGGTCGGCGAAGGCCGCGCGCAGATCCGGTTCACCGACCGCGCGGATCCCCCGTACGGCGACGGTGGTCAGGTAGGTGCGGTCGTCGCCGCCCCCGGTGCGGCGGGCCAGGGCGCCGAGCAGGCGCTGGCCGGCGGGGGAGGCCCAGCGCGAGTACGGGTGGACCTCGACCCGGGCGATGGCCAGGCAGCTCAGCGTGAGAGCGAGGGGCAGCGCGAACCAGAGGGCGATCAGCTGGCGCGGCATCTCCGAGGGGGCGGGCGTCAGCAGCGCGGTCGCGCCCAGCGCGAGGACGACGAGTGCGGCGAGCTGCACCTGGCGGACGGCCGCCGCCACCGTCGTACGCGCCCCGTCCGGCACGGCGAGACCCGCGCGGACGAGACGGTCGGCGAGGCCGCGCACCGGGGCCGCGCCGGCCGCGGCGTCCCGCGCCGGGGTGATGCGGGACTGGCCCTCCGGACCTATGGCCCCGATGACCGAGCGTTCGATCTCGTCCCGGCCGCGCGGGTCGACGACCGTCGCCCAGCCGGTGTGTGCGAGGAGCAGTCGGCGCTGGCGTGCCATCGAGACCATGGTGAGGTCGGCGACCCGGCGGGGACCGCCGGACAGGAACGCCGCCTCGTACAGCGTCAGATCGTGCCCACGGCCCGCGGCCACTTCTTCCGTGTCCACGGCCGCAGCACGTACGGCGGCCAGGCACAGCCGGGTACACGCGGTACCGGCGGCGGCCCAGGCCAGCAGGAGGAGAAGGACCCAGAACATGACGCTGTTCTATGCGAATCGGTCGCGAGGGCGCCATGCCTTGTTCACGATCCGGACGGAGCGTGGCCGGGCCGTGATGTTCCGTTTGGCCGGCTCAGTTCTCGTTCGGCGGCGGGCTGCTGGCCGGTGGGGGCAGCGAGTACGTCGGGGAGGCCGACGGAGTGACCGGGATCGCCGGGCTCGGATCGGTCGTCGGGCCGGGTGGGCCGGGGGTGCGGGTGATCGGGGGAGTGCTGCCGGCGGCCATGTCCTGGGCCAGGGCGTCCCAGTCGACGTACCCGGTGGCCTCCAGGACCTTGATGTGGTCGAGGACGGTGGTGTTCGCGTCGTCGGCGAGGGCGCGCACCAGGGAGTTGCGCGTGGTGGCCCGCACCTGGGCGACGACCGAGAAGACCCGGCCGTGCGCGAGGCGCAGGATGTTGGCGAACTGCCGGTCGTACTCCGTCCCCTGGGCCGAGCTCAGGGTGGCCAGCCACTGCTTCTGCTGGTCGTTGGGCTCGTTGCGGAGCGCGAGGCCGAGCTGCGAGGCCACGTCGCGCACCCGCTCGTCCAGGAACGTGTGCCCCTCGACCAGATGCTGCCCCGCCGTGCGGACGGCCTGCGTGGTGCCCTTCTGAAGGGCCTGTTGCCCGGCCGGCAGCTCCCACAGCCCGGCCAGGCGGACCTTGGTGACGAACTCCCGGTCGAGCGCGGACAGCGGCCCGTACTGCGTCGACACGGTCTGGGCGTTCAGTACGTCGACCCCGGTCCCGGACCGGTCGGCGTACGACCAGACCGGGAAGACCAGGGCAGCCAGGGTCGCCGCCAGGCCGGTGATGATGAGCCCGGTGCCACTGAATATGCCTCGGCCTCGGACGGGGGGTCGGGGTCGCATGGTGCCTCCTGCTTGCGGCACCGCACGCCAGTGCGTTTCGGGTGCGCAGTTGGCATGTTACTGCGCGGTCGGGGCCGGCCGGCGACCGTCCGCTCAGCGGCGCAGCAGCACCCGCCGCGTCGCCCGCGCGAGGCGCACGCCCGGCCGGTGCGAGCGCGGCCGTGACCCCGACCGCTCCAGCCACCACTCCCGCAGCTCACCCAGCGTCCGCTCGTCCCGCACCGCTCCCGCCGCCAGCAGATACCCGGCGAAGTCCAGCGCGTCCCTGCGGTATCCGCCGGTCATCGGGTGGCCGTGGGCGTACCCGAAAAACGCCGTCCGGTACTCCGTGCCCAGGATCCCCGGCAGCTCGGGCGCGACCTTCGCCACGACGTCCGCCCGCTTCCCGGCGAGCGCCCGCGCCTGCACCCCGAGCCGCACCCGGTCGAACCCCTCGGGCACGGGGGTCCCGGCGACGAGGGCGGACAGCAGCGCGGTCTGCGCGAGGGCGACGCGCTGGCGGGCGGGGTCGGGGTCGGGGGCGGCGGCGGGGTCGGGAGCGGCGGCGAGGGTGGCTTCCGTGACCGGTGCGAACCGCGGTCCCGGTCCCGGTCCCGGTCCCTGCCCCTGCCCCTGCTCCCGCCCCTTCTCCAGCGCCCCCCGGATCGCCGTCAACTCCCCCTCCAGCTCTGCCGGTGCGGGGAAGTTCTCGTCGCGCTCCAGCAGGACGCCCGGCGGGGTCACCCGGGAGGCCAGGTCGGTCAGGATGTCGAGGACCGGGCGGGGGACCGGGTGGGCGTGGCTGTCGTGCCAGACGCCGTCCCGCTCGAAGCCGCCCGCGACATGGACGTAGGCGATCGCCTCCAGCGGGAGGTCGGTGAGGGCCTCGGCGGGGTTCTCGCCGCGGTTGACGTGGTTGGTGTGGAGGTTGGCGACGTCGATGAGCAGCCGTACGCCGGTGCGGTCGGCCAGCTCGTACAGGAACTGCCCCTCGGTCAGCTCCTCGCCCGGCCAGGAGATCAACGCGGCGATGTTCTCCACGGCGAGCGGCACGGGCAGCGCGGCCTGGGCGACGCGGATGTTCTCGCACAGCACGTCGAGGGCGTCGCGAGTGCGCGGCACCGGCAGCAGGTGGCCGGCCTCCAGACGCGGGGAGGCCGTCAGGGGGCCGCCCGCCCGCACGAACGCGATGTGCTCGGTGACCAGGGGCGAGCCCAGCGCCTCGGCGCGCTCGGCGAGGGCCGTCAGGCGCCCCTCGTCGGGGCGGTCGGCGCCGCCGAGGCCGAGCGAGACACCGTGCGGGACCACGGTCACCCCGCGCTCGCGCAGTCGCCGCAGTGACTCGGGCAGATGGCCGGGGCAGGTGTTCTCGGCCACGACCTCGACCCAGTCGATGCCCGGCATGCGCTCCACGGCGTCCGCGATCTCCGGCCGCCAGCCGATCCCCGTGCCCAGTCGCTCCATGTCCCCGTCCCCGTTTCCCCGTCGAGTGGCTTGCTCAGGTGCCCGCTGTGTCGTCTCCTTCGACGCCCCGCTGTTCCTGTGTGTCGGGGGTATGGCCCCGGCGCCCGGAGCCGAATCACCTGCGGGGCGTCTTCAGAGCAACATTTGAGGTTCCGGCTTCCGCCCCAGCAGCCGCAGTGTCTCCTCCAGGGCCCCGGCCCCCTCCGGCACCCGTGACGCGGGCGCGAAGGCGGCCCCGTCCCCACGGCTGCCCGGGTCCGCCGGAACACGCCGGGCCACGGCCAGCGCCGCGCCGAGGACGTCGTCGGGCAGCTCCGGTCGTACGCCGAGCGTGGCGGCCACGTCCCAGGCGTGCACGACGTAGTCGACGAGGTGGAAGCCGATCGCCATCCGCCCCGGAACGGTCAGCCCGAGCTCCGGGAGGGTGAACTCCCGCCTTTCGGCACCTGGTTCGGCGAAGGCGTCGAGCAGGTCCGCCGCGGCGGCCCGATGCATCTCGGCGGGCGCGCCCATGTCCTCCGGCTCCCGCCAGTGCGCCGGCTCGCCGCCCACGCCCCGCGCCGCCGCCGCGAACCCGCGATGCTGCGCGGCCATGTGTGCCACGAGCCGCCGCAGGGTCCACCCCGCACACGGGGTGTCCCGCTCCCAGTCCGCGCCCCGCGCCAGATCCACCACCCGAACCGCCTCCCGCACGGCGACCCGGTCCAGTACGACGATGTCCGCTCCGGTGACAGTCATGCGCCCACCCTAAAACTGTGCGAACGGTCGTGCTACTTGTTTCCGGCGCCCCTTCTCCGCGACGACCCGTTCGGCGCGGGTTCTGTCAACAGGCAGCCGTGTCAGGGGATTTCAGGCACCCGGCCCGGATCGACCGCGACCGCCTTCAACCGTGCCGCGATCCCCACCCGGGCCCTGCGGTAGGAGGACTCCTCGTCGTGCAGGACGGAGACCATGTTGGCCGTCTCCATCAACGCCATGAGCTCGAAGGCGAGTTGGGGCACGTCCGTGTCGGCGCGCAGCTCACCCGCGTCACCGGCCGCGGCGATCGTGCGCTCCACGTAGGCCGTCCAGTCGCGCTGGGCACGGACCACGGCGTCGTGCACGGGCCCGGTGCGGGCGTCGAACTCGGCGATCACCTCGTAGAAGAAGCAGCCGCCCGGGAAGACCCGGCCGCGCGAGTACTCCAGCCACAGCTCGCACAACCGCCACACCCTGGCGACCCCCGCCGGCTCCTCCTCGACGGGCCGGGTCACCCGCTCGGCGAACACACGGCCCGCCTCGCGCACGGTCGCGAGCTGCAACTCCTCCTTCGACCCGAAGAGCGCGAACACTCCGCTCTTGCTGAGCCGCAACTCCGTCGCCAACCGCCCGACGGACAGGGCCTCCAGCCCCTCCACGGAGGCGATCTCGACGGTCCGGTCCAGCACCGACCGCCGGGTGCGGTTGCCCCGTTCGACCCTGCCGTCGACCCGTGTCACCGTGCCCTCCATCCGGCAGGACGACGTGCCCCGCCCCTGCTCAAGACTGTGTCGTCCTACCGTACGGGCGAAGCCGACGGACAACTGTCCAGCGGCCGGCTGATGACGGTGCCGACGCCGGTACGGGGGGCGCTGTACGTGTAGCAGCGGGCCCAGCCGGACACCGCGACCTGCACCACGACGGTGGTCTCGGTCGCGCTGCGGGCGACGGAACGAGGGCTCCGGGGGCGCAGTACGTCGGTGATCTCCCGGTCGGTCAGGACGCCGTCGGCGTCGGCCTCCTGGAACCGGGCCCCGAGCCGCTCGGCGGCGGCGGTGACGGCGGCCCGGGCATCCTGCTCCCGGTCCGGCCCGCTGTCCCGCACGGCCTGGAAGAACCAGACGAGCACGCCCGCGGCCACCAGCACGCCGACCAGCACGGCAGCGCCGACACAACCGGCCGACCGGACGAGGAACCCGGCCGGCCCGCTGTCGCGACGCGGCGCCTGCCGCGTGGGGGAGGTCATGCGGTCATGCTCCCGTACGCGAGGTTCAGTGCCGTCGGCGCAGTGCCGGGTGGTCCGCCACCACCGTGCACGATCCGGGGGCGATCTCCGTGAAGCCCGCGTCCCGGACC
The DNA here is from genome assembly GCF_044593635.1 of Streptomyces sp. NPDC051913. NCBI lineage: Bacteria > Bacillati > Actinomycetota > Actinomycetes > Kitasatosporales > Streptomycetaceae > Streptomyces > Streptomyces sp. NPDC051913. The sequence continues at coordinate 302,911 of NZ_JBIUCI010000002.1, forward strand.
AACGGCAGCCCGCTCGTGGTGAGTTCGTGCCAGCGTCCGGGCTCGGCGTTTCGCACGGCGAGGGGGAAACCGGCGTCGCGCCAGGCCGTCCGCTCCTCGTCCGACAGGTCCCACCAGGCGAGTTGAGCCCCGTGGCCCGCCTGCGCCATCGCCTTTCCGGCCGACATGTCGAGCTCGGGATTCATCCACAGCACCGGCACCCCCGGATCGGCGTCCACGGGAGCCTCCGGGTCGTCGAGATCGGTCCCGGACACCTGGAGCTTGGCCAGCTCCTTCGGCCACCCGTCGAGCGGCACCGGCGGAAAGACCCGCACCTCGGCCGACTTCCCCGTGACGGTGATCCCGGGCAGCGCCTCGGCCTTCCGCCACTCCGCCCCCCGGGCCCGCCGCACGACCTTCCGGATCCGGGCGTCCTGCCAGTCCCGCATGACCTGAGCCCACTCCCCGTCCCCGAGGGACCGCTCATCGCTGAGGATGAGCAGAACGGCCCGGGCGGCGGTCTCCAGGGCATCCGTGCGGGCGGGGGGAGCGGCACGCTCGATGCGTACGACGAGAGGGAGGACGAACTGGGGGGCCTCGTCGCGCACATTGACTTCTGACTGGAAAGGACTGGCGTTCACCCAGCCACCCTAAGGGGACATCATTTGCCCATGGAACGCGCGCTACAGCTGGACAACGTGGGCCGCCGCTACGGCCTGCGCGGCTCCTGGGTCCTACGAGGCATCCACCTCACCCTCGCCCCGGGCACCCTGACCCGCGTAGAAGGAGAGAACGGCACCGGCAAGTCCACGCTCCTCCGCATCCTCGCCCGCCTCGACACCCCCTCCGAGGGCAAGGTCAAGGGCCGCCCCCGCACCGCCTACGTCCCCGAACGCTTCCCCGCCGCCCTCCCCTTCACCCCGCACGGCTACCTCACCCACCTCGGCAGGATCCACGGCCTGACCGAACCGTCCGCCCAGCGCGCCGCGGGTGACTGGCTGGACCGCTTCGGCGCCACCGCGCACGCCCGTACCCCCATGGCGCAGCTCTCCAAGGGCAGCAGCCAGAAGGTCGCCGTGGCGCAGGCGCTGCTCGCGGAACCGGAGCTGCTCGTCCTGGACGAGGCGTGGACCGGACTCGACACCGGCGCCCGCGCCGAGCTGGAACGGGCCGTCGCGGAGCGCACCGCGGCCGGGGGAGCGGTGGTGTTCGTCGACCACGACCCGCGGCGCCTCACGGAGACGACCGACGCCGCGTACGTCGTACGGGAAGGCGGTCTGGAAACGCGTACGGCCCCTACCACGGCCCCCGCGCCGCCCAGCGGCCCGCAGGCCGTCGTCGAGGTCCAGGGCCCGGCGGGGGGACGGCTGCCGGAGGGGGCGTACCGCACGGCCGTCACCGCCGAGGAGACGGCCCCCGGCACCTACCGGCTCACCGTCCCCGCGTCCCACTCCGACGTGCTGCTGCGCACCCTGCTGACGGCCCGCCCGCCGTGGCACGTGGTGAGCGTGCGGCGCGCGACACAGGAAGGCGGCCGATGACCGCGCTGCTCCGCTATCAGGCCGCCCTGCTCATGCGCTCGCAGCGCTGGCTGCCGCCGTTCATCCTGTACGCCGTGTTCCTCGGCGTCGGTGTGCAGAGCGGGCAGCCGATCCTCGACTCGCTGGGCTACGCCGCCGCCGCGCTGCTGCCGGTCGCCGCCTGGCTGGTGCGCATCTGTGTCTCCGGTGAGCCGCCGGCCGCCCGGGCGTGTGTCGCCGCCGCGGTCGGGCCCGCCCGCGCGCACCTCGCCGCGCTGCTGGTGGCGGCGGGTGCCGCGGCGGCGATCGGTACGGTCGCGACCGTCCTCGTGACGCTGATCAGCGATCCGGTCAGTTCCGACCATCAGATCCGGGTGCCGAGGGTTTTGGCCGGTGGGTCCGGGCTGCTCGCCGTGCTCGCCTGCGCCCTGCTCGGCACGGCCGTCGGGGCGCTGACGACCTGGCCGTTGCTGCGCTCGCCGGGCCGGGCGGTGCCGACGATGCTGCTCGCGGCCCTGCTGTCGGTCGTGGTGACCGGCTCCCCGGCCCAGGCCGCGGTCAGCGGTCTGGTCACGGGCTCGCAGAAGGGGACGGTCCCGCTGCCGGTGCTCCCGTGCGGGGCGGCGGCCGCGGTCACGGCCGTGGCCCTGGCCGTCGCCTGCGCGCTGACCACCCGCCGCTCACCCTGAACAAGCGGTCCGCTGTGCCTCCTGCCATTCGCAGACAGGGCACAGCGTGATCCCCTTGTACGACTCCGGGTACTCGGTCGGCTTCCGGCACAGCACGCACTCGGCGTACGGCGGCCCGTCGGCGAGCGGCGGCTTCGGGACCTCGCGGATCGTGCAGTAGTCCTCGCTCATGCCTCCAGCCTAGGACGGTCCGCCCTCCGCCCCGATCAGCTCGGACACCTTCACGAACCGGTACCCCTGGGCGCGCAGCTCCGGCACGATCCGGCGCACCGCCCGCTCGGTCGCCGGCGCCGCGCTGTGCGTGCAGTGCATGACGACGACGGAACCCGGCCGCACACCGTCCAGGACCTGCCGGGCCACGGCGTCGGCGTCGGTCGCGAAGGCGTCCCCGCTCACCACGTCCCACTGCACGGCGGTGACCCCGGCGGGGGTGAGCGCTTTGAGGGCCGTACGGTCGTAGCAGCCGCCGGGGAAGCGGAAGTACGGCATCGCGTCCGGCACCCCCGCCTTGCGGAAGGCGGTGTAGGCGCGCTCGACGTCGGAGCGCATCCGGTCCTGCGACAGGCGCGGCAGACCGTAGCAGTCGTCGGTGAAGGCGTAGTGGCTGTACGAGTGGTTCGCGACCTCGAAGAGCGGGTCGCGCCCGATCGAGCGGGCCTCTGCCGGGTACTCCTCGGCCCATCGGCCCGTCATGAACACGGTCGCCGGCACCTTCAGCGTCCGCAGCGCGGCGATCAGCGACGGGTTGTCGAAGTGCTCGCCCGCCGTCGCCCGCGCGCCCTGGTCGGCGGTCATGTCGGCGTCGAAGGTGAGGGCGACGGTCCTGTCCGGGGTGCGGGGGCCGTGCTTGAGGACGGGGGTGAGACCGGAGGGGCCGGGGGCGAGGGTCGGGGGTCGGGAGGGGGCGGCGGAGGGGGCCGGGTGGGCGGCCTTGGTGCGGGGCGCCTCGGGGGTGCCGGCACAGGCGGTGAGGGCGGCGCCGAGTGCGCAGACGGCGGCGACTTGTCGTACTCGAATGATCACCGCACGAACATAACGGGGTGAATCGGGCGATTATCGGACCGCCGCACAGGGGGTCCGGCCGATGCCCCCGATCAGGCGCCCTTCAGGAGCCGCCGCTCCAGGAGCAGGCGGCTCACCGCCCGGGGGACCGTGGACGGCCGGTTACCCCGGGTGCCCCCCCGCAGGCCCTCGCCCTACCTCCGCCAGGGTCCCGTCACGGCGAACGTGGTGCCCGGCGTATAGCAGTTGACGAACATCGTCTCGCCGTCCGGGGAGAAGGTGACCCCCGCGAACTCGCCCCACTCGGGCGCTTCCGGTGTCCCGATGTTCTGGGCGTTCCTGGCCATCGCGTACACCTCGCCGCGGCGCGTCACGCCGAACACGTGCTGGGCGCCGTTGCCGTCCTCGCAGACCATGAGGCCGCCGCTGGGGGCGAGGCAGATGTTGTCCGGGGACTCGCCGGGGAGCTGGACGTCGGTGTCCGGGCCGAACACGATCACCAGGGTGAGGCGGCGGGCCGAGGGGTCGTACCGCCAGATCTGCCCGTAGTGGTCGGCGGCCGAGCCCTCCGCGCTGTGGGCGAAGGAGGAGACGAAGTACACGCACCGCCCGCCCCAGTAGCAGCCCTCCAGTTTCTGTGCGTGCGTGATGCCCTTCGGGCCGAAGTCCTGGAGGCGGATGGGCGTCCGGGCGGCGAGCGGATCCGGTACGTCGACCCACTCGACGCCCTCGAAGCAGGCGCCTGTCTCCTGGATGGAGGACAGGTCGGGTACGCCGGGCACACGCATCGCCTGGAGCCGGCCGCCCGCGCGCAGTGAACCCAGACCGCCCAGCGGCTTCTCGGGCAGGAAGCGGTAGAAGAGGCCGAACGGCTTGAGGAAGGCGTCCTCGGTCTCGTAGACGATGCCGCGTTCGGGGTCGACGGCGATCGCCTCGTGCTGGAAGCGGCCCATCGCGGTCAGCGGCACCGCGCCCGAGCGGCGCGGGTCAGCGCCGTCGACCTCGAAGATGAAGCCGTGGTCCTTGGTGTAGCCGTTGGTACCGGCCCTGTCCTCGGTCTCCTCGCAGGTCAGCCAGGTGCCCCAAGGGGTGGGCCCGCCCGCGCAGTTGACGGCCGTACCGGCGATGGCGACCCGCTCAGACAGGACGTTGTTGTGGGGGTCCAGGGTCAGCGCCGTACAGCCGCCCTTGCCCATCGGGTCGTAGGTGAGGCCGTCGATCGTCGGGACCGCGAGGGCCGCGGTGACCCGGTTCTCGTGGTTGCGGACCAGGTGGGTGCGGCCGTGTCTGCCGGTGAAGGCCGACATGCCGTCGTGGTTGGAGGGCACCTTGCCCTCCCCGGAGCGGAGCTGGTCGCCCTCGCGGGAGAGGACCCGATAGCGGAAACCTTCCGGCAGATCGAGCAGGCCGTCCGGGTCGGGGACGAGCGGACCGTAGCCCGTGTGGCCGAGGTTCTGGCTCGCGGCGGCGGTGCCGGCGAACAGCTCGGAGAGGGCGCCGGTGAAGGCGATGCCCGCCCCCAAGGCACCGGAGCGGGCAAGGATCTGACGTCGTGTTGCGGACATGGAGCAGCAACCTTCCTGCTGGCGGACAGGATGTGACGCCGCTGTGTCTATCACCTGGGTCGGGCTGCGGGAACCACGCGCGTAGCACGTGTCACTTGTCGGCAGGCCCCTGCTGAGCCTTCTCCAGGAAGCGCAGCAGCTCCACCGGGAAGGGCAGGACAAGGGTGGAGTTCTTCTCGGCGGCCACCGCCACCACCGTCTGGAGCAGCCGCAACTGGAGCGCGGCGGGCTGCTCGGACATCTGCGCGGCCGCCTCGGCGAGCTTCTTCGACGCCTGGAGCTCGGCGTCGGCGTTGATGATGCGGGCGCGGCGCTCGCGGTCCGCCTCCGCCTGCCGGGCCATGGAGCGCTTCATGGTCTCGGGCAGGGACACGTCCTTGATCTCGACCCGGTCGACCTGGACACCCCAGCCGACCGCCGGGCTGTCGATCATCAGTTCCAGGCCCTCGTTGAGCTTCTCGCGGTTGGACAGCAGATCGTCCAGCTCGCTCTTGCCGATGATGGACCTGAGCGAGGTCTGCGCCATCTGGGAGACCGCGAACTTGTAGTCCTCGACCTTCACCAGCGCGCTCGCCGCGTCGACCACCCGGAAGTACACGACCGCGTCCACGCGCACCGTCACGTTGTCCCGGGTGATGCCCTCCTGGGCGGGGACCGGCAGCGTGACGATCTGCATGTTGACCTTGTGCATCCGGTCCACGAACGGGACCACCATCGCGAACCCGGGATTCCGTACGTCGCTCACCAGCCGTCCGAGCCGGAAGACCACCCCGCGCTCGTACTGCTTGACGACCCGGGCCCCGGCGGCGACGTAGACCGCCCCGGCGGCACCGGCCGCCACGGCCGCGGTGAGCAGTTCCTGGAGCATGACCCACCCCCTCTTCCGGAGGGCTTTCATCCGCTCCTGCAACGATATGCCCGGTGCCTGGCGTGAGGCCAGGCACCGGGCTTTCCCGGGGTGCGCTACGGCGCGGTGACCCGCACCGGTTCCGTGCCGACCGCGCTGTGCCGTTCGGCCCAGTTCTCCAGGGCCGTGCGGCAGGCGTGGTCGAGGTGGTGCAGCCCGGAGAGGTCCAGCTCCACCGGGCGGTCCTGGGGCAGCGCCTCCAGACTGTCGAGGATCTTCGGCAGCCGCAGGAAGGTCGCGTTGCCCGACAGATACGCCTGCACCGGGCCCGCGCCCTTGTCCACGACCTCCAGCTTCAGGTGCGAGGCCTCCCAGGCGGTCTTGGCCACCGCCAGGGCGAGACCGATGAGCACGCCCTCGAACATGCTGACCGCGACGATCGACACGGCCGTGACCATGAGGATCAGCGCCTCGCCGCGGTGCTCGCGCCACAGCGACACGATCTCCCGGACGGGGATCAGCTTGGCGCCGGAGTAGACGAGGATGCCCGCCAGCGCCGGGATCGGGATGTAGGCGAGGACGCCCGGCAGCAGCGCCGCGAACAGCAGCAGCCACACGCCGTGCATCACGCGGGACGCCTTGGTGCGGGCGCCCGCCTGTACGTTGGCCGCGCTGCGCACGATCACCGCGGTCATCGGCAGCGCGCCGAGCACACCGCACAGCGCGTTGCCCGCGCCCTGTGCGACCAGTTCCTTGTCGTACTCGGTGCGCGGCCCGTCGTGCAGCCGGTCCACGGCCGCCGCGCTGAACAGTGACTCGGCGGACGCGATCAGGGTGAACGCCAGGATCGTGGCGAGGACGCCGATGTTCGCGAGTTCGCCGAAGGCGGTGAACGACGGCGGCTGGATGGAGCCCAGCAGCCCCTGCACCTCGACGGTGGCCACCGGCATCGAGAACGCCAGTGCCGCCAGCGTGGCCAGACCGACCGCGGCGAGCGGGCCGGGCACGGTACGCACCGCCGCCGGCATCCGCTTCCACAGCACCAGCACGGCGACCGTGCCGGCACCGAGGCCGAGCGAGGCCAGCGCCGCGGTGTTCCCGACGGCGTCCACGAGCGCGCCGGGAAGCCCGGCTATCTTGCCGAGCCCCGAGGCGGGCGCCTTGGCGTCCGCCATCGCGTACAGCTGTCCGGCGATCAGGACGAGCCCGATGCCGGCCAGCATGCCCTCGACGACCGAGACCGAGATGGCCCGGAACCAACGGCCCAGCTTCAGGGTGCCCATGAGGATCTGGAGCGCGCCGGTGGCCAGCACGATCACGCCGAGGACGGGCAGCCCGAACTCCTGCACGGCCTCGAAGACCAGCACGGTCATACCGGCCGCGGGCCCGGAGACCTGAAGGCTGCTGCCGCGCATCAGACCGGTGACGATGCCGCCCACGATGCCGGTGACCAGACCGAGTTCGGCCGGGACACCGGAGGCGACGGCCACGCCCACGCACAGCGGCAGCGCGACCAGGAAGACGACCAGGGAGGCGGCGAAGTCCCGCCGCAGATGGGGGTATGTGGTCATCATGGCGGTCACAGGGCCTCGAACGCGTCGGTGTCCGCGCGGTGTTCACGGACGGCCCCGGTGTGGACCTCGTAGTACCAGGCCCGCAGGGTGAGTTGACGGGCGGCCAGCTTCTGCTCGATGAACGGGTAGGAGCGCAGGCGCAGGACCTGGGCCAGGACATGGCTCTGCACACCGTCGGCGACGGCGGGGTCCTCGGCCGCCCCCGCCGGGCGCGGCTCGGCACGGGTGAGCCAGTCGCGCACGGCGGGTACGGCGTCGAGGTCGTCGCCACGCACCAGGGCACCGACGGCGCCGCAGTGCGAGTGGCCGCAGACCACGATGTCGCTGACGCCGAGGACCTCGACGGCGTACTCGATGGTGGCCGCCTCGCTGGTGGGGTGCTCGGAGGCGTACGGCGGGACGATGTTGCCCGCGGTGCGCAGCTCGAAGAGCTCGCCGGGACGGGCGCCCGTGATCAGGGCCGGGACGACCCTGGAGTCGGAGCAGGTGATGAACAGGACCTGCGGGGACTGGCCTTCTGCGAGCTTGGCGAACTCCTCAGGGCGCTGTCCGAACAGGCGGGCGTTGTCGATGAGGGGCTGCATGTGGTGACTCCTCCTGGCGCGCCACGGCGGCGCGTCGGACGTACATGACAGGTGGGGGGACGGCAGCCGGTTCCGGTTGCGCGGCGACGGAAGACCTTGGGGTCGCCGGGAACGGGCCGCCTAGACTCTCGGTTTCCGCTGAGACGGGGACCGAGGATGGGACCGAGCTTTGGGTGAAGCCTCACGGATCGTGTGCGCGGTTGCGAACGGATCCGTGGGAGTGAACGGCGAAGGGGTGACCGGGGCGGTGGTGCGAGGCGGAAACACGGTCGGTGCTCTCGTACCTCGAAACATGCGCCCCCCTTCCGACGGTTCATGACTCACGCGCAGGCCAAGCCTTGGTCAATGGCTGGTCAAGAAACACGTTAACCCTGCAAAGTTGTTTGCAGGGTTAACTTAGCGTTTCGAGCTGAAGAGAGCCTGAAAAGCGTAGGTGGCGTGGCGCGAACTGGCCCTTGACCTGGGGGGTTTCGCGCGGCTAGGCGGACTCGACGAGCCGCTTGCCGTCACGGGCCAGCGCGGTGAGCCGGGAGATCGCCCGGAAGTACTTCTTGCGGTACCCGCCGTTGAGCATGTCCTCGCTGAACAGCTGGTCGAACGGCAGCCCGGAGGCCAGCACCGGGACCTCGCGGTCGTAGAGCCGGTCCGCGAGGACGACGAGTCGCAGCGCGGTCGACTGGTCCGGGACCGGCCGCACCTCGGTCAGACACACCGCCTTCAGGCCATCGGTCAACGCTCCGTAACGGCTGGGGTGGACCCGGGCGAGGTGGTCGAGGAGCTGCGGGAAGCCGTCGAGTGAGGCGCCCGGGGTGGCGTACGCCGTCTTCGTGACCTGTTCCTCGGAGTACGGCGCCGGTGCCTCGGGCAGGCCCCGGTGGCGGTAGTCCTCGCCGTCGATGCGCAGGGTGCGGAAGTGGGCGCTCAGGCCCTGGATCTCGCGCAGGAAGTCGACCGCCGCGAAGCGGCCCTCGCCGAGCTTGCCGGGGAGGGTGTTGGAAGTGGCGGCGAGGGCGACACCCGCGTCCACGAGCTTGCGGAGCAGGCTGGAGACGAGGACGGTGTCGCCGGGGTCGTCGAGTTCGAACTCGTCGATGCACAGGAGACGGTGGTTCGAGAGCGTCTGGACGGTCTGCTGGAAGCCGAGGGCGCCCACCAGGTTGGTCAGCTCGACGAACGTGCCGAAGGCCTTGAGGGAGGGCTCGGCCGGGGTGGCGTGCCAGAGGGATGCGAGCAGGTGGGTCTTGCCGACGCCGTAACCGCCGTCGAGGTAGACGCCGCGGGGGCCGGCGGGGGCCTTGTCCTTGCTCCTGCCCTTGCCGAATCCGAAGAAGCCGCGCTTGCCGCCGGCGAGGGCGTGCGCGCCGCCGAGCCCGCCCGCGAAGCCTTCGAGGACCTTGACCGCCTCGAACTGGCTGGGCTGGTTCGGGTCCGGTATGTAGGTGCTGAAGCGGACCGAGTCGAAGCGCGGCGGCGGCACCATCTCGGCGACCAGACGGTCGGCGGGGACGTGCGGCTCGCGAGCGCACAGGGACACGGGGGCCGCGTCTGCTATCGGGCTGATCCCGGAGGCGGCGGTGGAGGACGACACGGTTCCCCATGCTAAGCGCCGTGCCAGACTGCACGACATGCGACGCCTGTTCCCTGTGACCGACCAGACAGTGACGACGGCCTCCGGCGGTGGGGCCGGGGACGTGGGGGCGGGGGGTGCCGGTGAGGGGGGTGAGGCTGCTCAAGAGGGCGGTTTCGCCGGCCGTGAGTGGAGTCTCGCCGAGCTGGCCGCCGCCTACGCCTACCCCGACTCGGTCGCGGCCCCCGCCGAGGGCCCCCGGGTGCCCTGGCTGCGGGCCAACATGGTGTCCACGCTCGACGGGGCCGCCCACCACGACGGCAAGTCACAGCCCATCTCCAACGCGGCCGACATGCGGATCTTCGGCACCCTGCGGGGGCTGGCGGACGTGATCGTCGTAGGTGCGGAAACGGTACGCCAGGAGGGGTACCGCCCCGCACGCGCGCGTGCGGAGTTCGCGGAGGCCAGGGAGGCGGCCGGGCAGTCGGCGGCACCGACGATCGCGATCGTCAGCGCGAGCCTCGACCTCGACTTCTCGCTTCCGCTCTTCACCTCCCCGCTCGTCCCCACCCTGATCCTGACCGGCGCGGCCGCCGCGCCCGACCGGAAGGCCGCCGCCGAGAAGGCCGGCGCCCGGGTGATCACCGCCGGCGACGGGATGGGGGTGGAGCCCGCCCGGGCCGTGCAGGCGCTGGCCGACCTCGGCTTCACCCGTCTGCTGACCGAGGGCGGTCCACGCCTCCTGGGTCAGTTCGTGGCCGCCGGGGTACTGGACGAGCTCTGCCTGACCGTCGCCCCGATGCTCACCGTGGGCGACGCCCAGCGGATCGCGGGCGGTCCTTCCGTCGCGGTTCCGCAACGGTTCGCACTGGTGTCCCTACTGGAGGAGGAGGGGTTTCTCTTCGGCCGCTACCAGCGGACTTGAAATTCGATCACTGGTACCGCCGGTCCCGAAAACGGCGGAATCAACCGTTCCGTTTAGCTTCCGACGGGCACACTGAATCTCGCAGTCCCCGTGAGATCGCGGGGCAGGATGGTTTCCGCAGAAGGGGCGCGCGCGGTGTTCACAAGCGTTTTGATGATCGAGAAGGCCCTGACCTCCGCCGACGTGGAGTTCGTCACGACCTTGCACGGGGACGAACAGGTCGCGTTCCATGTGCTCCTCCAACCGCGTGGCGACCAGGCCGACCGGCTGCTGAGGGCCATCGACGACGTGGCGCTGGGCGAACTGGACGAGGCGGCGCGGGAACGGGAGGTTCCCGAAGGCGCCGCGGCGAAGGACTTCGGGGAGCGGGCGCTGGAGGTGTCCCTCCAGGCACTGCGGGGCTCCGGGAGTGCGGCGGAGGGGCGGTTGATCGAGGACCACCCGCTGGACGCGCTGAAGGCGGTGGTGGACGAGATCAAGGCCGACGAGGTGATCGTGCTGACCGATCCGCACTACGTGGAGGAGTTCTTCCACCGGGACTGGGCGTCGCGGGCGCGGCACAAGGTGGGGGTGCCGGTGTTGAAGCTGTTCTCGCACAGCAAGGCGTGAGCCGCCCACTGTGCCGAGCAGGGCATGGCGACGCAATGGATAGGCTGGGGCGCCTGAACGTCCGCCGTATCTGTACGCACAGGGAGACATCAACGTGGCACCCGGCACCCTTCCCACCGCCATGGACCGACCGCACTTCATCGGCATCGGCGGCGCCGGGATGTCGGGGATCGCGAAGATCCTCGCGCAGCGCGGGGCGAAGGTGGCGGGCAGCGACGCCAAGGAGTCCGCGACCGCCGAGGCGCTGCGGGCGCTGGGCGCGACCGTGCACATCGGGCACGCGGCGGAGCACCTCGCCGACGACGCGAGCTGCGTGGTCGTGTCGTCGGCGATCCGCCAGGACAACCCCGAGCTGGCCCGCGCGGCAGCGCTGGGCATCCCGGTGGTGCACCGTTCGGACGCCCTCGCGGCCCTGATGGAGGGCCTGCGCCCGATCGCCGTCGCGGGCACGCACGGCAAGACGACCACGACGTCGATGCTGGCGGTCTCCCTGAGCGAGCTGGGCCTGAACCCGTCGTACGCCATCGGCGGCGACCTCGACGCCCCCGGCTCGAACGCGCTGCACGGCGAGGGCGAGATCTTCGTCGCCGAGGCGGACGAATCGGACCGCAGCTTCCACAAGTACGCCCCCGAGGTGGCGATCGTCCTCAACGTGGAGCTCGACCACCACGCGAACTACGCGTCGATGGAAGAGATCTACGAGTCCTTCGAGACCTTCGCCGGAAAGATCGTCCCCGGCGGCACGCTGGTGATCAACGCCGACCACGAGGGCGCGCGGGAGCTGACCCGGCGCCTGGCGGGCTCGGTGCGGACGGTGACGTACGGCGAGGCCGAGGACGCCGACGTCCGGGTCCTGTCGGTCGTGGCGCAGGGCCTGAAGAGCGAGGTCAAGGTCCTGCTGGACGGGACGGAACTGGTCTTCACGGTCTCCGTCCCCGGCCGCCACTACGCGCACAACGCGGTCGCCGCCCTCGCGGCGGGCGTGGCGCTCGGCATCCCGGCGGACGGGCTGGCGCCGGCGTTGGCGGCGTACACGGGCGTGAAGCGGCGCCTCCAGCTCAAGGGCGAGGTCGCCGGCGTCCAGGTCATCGACTCCTACGCCCACCACCCGACCGAGATGACGGCGGACCTGGAGGCGATGCGGGCGGCGGCCGGCGACGCGCGCATCCTGGTGGTCTTCCAGCCCCACCTCTTCTCCCGCACCCAGGAGCTCGGCAAGGAGATGGGCCAGTCCCTGTCCCTCGCGGACGCCTCGCTGGTCCTGGACATCTACCCGGCCCGCGAGGACCCGATCCCCGGCATCACCAGCGACCTGATCATCGAGGCGGCCCGCGCGGCGGACGCGGACGTGACGCCGGTCCACGACAAGGCGGACGTTCCCGCGGTCGTGGCGGGAATGGCGAAGCCGGGTGATCTCGTTCTCACCATGGGCGCGGGTGACGTGACGGACCTGGGCCCGCAGATCCTGGACCGCCTGTCGAAGTGAGGGGCTGAGCTTCATGTCGTACGACGTCGAAAAGCCGGAAGAGCAGTGGCGCACGGAGCTGACCCCGGCCGAGTACGCCGTGCTGCGCCAGGCCGGCACGGAGCCCGCCTTCACCGGTGAATACACCAACACCAAGACCCAGGGCGTCTACTCCTGCCGCGCCTGCGGCGCCGAACTGTTCACCTCCACCACGAAGTTCGAGTCCCACTGCGGCTGGCCCTCCTTCTACGACCCGAAGGACACCGACGCGGTCGAACTGATCGAGGACCGGTCGCACGGGATGCTGCGGACGGAGGTGCGGTGCGCGCGGTGCGGATCGCATCTTGGGCATGTGTTCGAGGGCGAGGGATATGCGACGCCGACGGATCAGCGGTACTGCATCAACAGCATCTCCTTGCGGCTGACGGCGGACGAGGGCTGATCCTCGCGCTGACCGGAACCCGGCCGGCCCGCCGTGCGGGACGGGATACTTGTGTCTTTCCAGACATGGGCGACCAGGGGAGCGCAGCGGTGAACTCTGTCGGAGAGACGGGGCCTCAGGGCACGGGCGGTGGGCTGGGCCGGCGGCACGCGGTCGTCGTGGGTGGGAGCCTCGCGGGGCTCCTCGCGGCGCATGTTCTCGCCGGGCATGCCGACCGGGTGACCGTCGTCGAGCGGGACCGGTTCACGGACGACGGAGCGGTGCGTCCCGGGGTACCGCAGGGGCGGCATCCGCATGTGCTGCTCCAGGGCGGACAGACCGCCATGGAGTCGCTGCTGCCGGGCTTCCTCGCGGAGTTGCGGGCGGCGGGGGCGCCGCTGGTGGGCATGCCGTCGGACATGGTGCTGTGGCAGAGCGGCCGTTGGTTCCGGCGGCTGGCCGCGTCCGTGCACATCTACACCGGCTCGCGCGCACAGCTCGAAGCACTGGTCCGGCGGCGGGTTCTCGCCAATCCCGCGATCAGCGTGGTGGAGGGATCCGAGGTCGTCGGACTGCTCGGTGACGCCTCTCGGGTGCGCGGGGTGCTGGTGCGCGAGCGCTCCGGTGCGGCCCGCGTCGAACCCCGGGCCGTGCCGGCCGACCTGGTCGTCGACGCCTCAGGCGGCGGCACCAGGGCCACGCAGTGGCTCACCGGGATCGGCGCCACGAGCCCGTACGAGGAGACCATCGACACCGGCCTCGCCTACGCCTCCCGCGTCTACCGCGGCAAGGCGGGCGTCCTCGACGGCGACACCGTCGGCTACTACGTCTATCCCGGTACCGAACAGGTCCACGGCGGAGGCGCGCTGCCGCTGGAGGACGGCACCCATCTGGTGATCGTCTCCGGTCTGCGCGGCGACGAACCGCCCACGGACGACGAGGAGTTCACGGCGTACACCAAGCGGCTGGCGCATCCGCTCCTGGACCGCTGGCTGGCGGACGCCGAGCCGCTCACCCCGGCCTTCGGGTACCGGCGCACCGCCAACGTCCGGCGCCGATACGACCTGCCCGGCCACCCCGCCGGGTTCCTCGCCACCGGCGACGCCCTGTGCGCCTTCAACCCGATCTACGGTCAGGGCATGGCCGTCGCCGCGATGAGCGCCGTGGCCCTGCGCGACGCGCTGGCCGACCGGCGCCGGACGCCCACGACACGGCGCGTGCAGCGGGCCCTGCTCGGGGCGTCCAGGACGGCCTGGGACATCTCCGCCGGGGCCGACCGCAAGATGCCGGGCGCGGTCGGCAACGCGCTCGGCGGTCGGCCCACGGACGGCGTCACCGACTGGTATCTGCGCCGGGTCCAGGAGAGGTCGCCGGGCGACCCGGTCGTGGGGGACGCGTTCCGCGCCGTGCTCCACCTCGCCGCACCCGTCACCGCCCTGTTCGCCCCGCCCGTGGCCCGCGCCGTCCTCTTCCAGCCGCCGACCCCGACGCCGACCGAGGCCCCGGAGACGCCGGAGACGCTGGAGACGCGGTAAGGGTCGGGGCCTACTTGGGCACGGTCAGACCGTGTTGTGCGGTCCGGCCGGCCTGCGGGCCGCCCACAGGCCGCGGACGTGGCCGATGTGGCGGGTCATGACCTCGCGTACGGCCTTGTCGTCGCGGGCGATCAGCGCGTCGAGGAGTTCCAGGTGCTCCTCGGCGGAGGCGAGCAGGCGGCCCGCCTCGACCAGGGCGGTCAGGCCGTAGAGGCGGGAGCGTTTGCGCAGGTCGCCGACGACCTCCACGAGGTGGGCGTTGCCGGCCAGGGCGAGCAGGCCGAGATGGAAGCGGGTGTCCGCCTCGACGTAGGCGACGAGGTCGCCGGCCGCGGCGGCCTGGACGATCTCCCGGGCGGCCGGGCGCAGCGCCTCCAGGGAGACCGGCGCGGCGGTGGCGGCCAGCTCCACCACCGTGGGGATCTCGATGAGGGCGCGGATGTGGGTGTACTCGTCGAGCTGCCGCTCGGACACCTCGGTGACCCGGAACCCCTTGTTGGGGACGGTGTCGACCAGGCCCTCCTTGGCCAGGTCCAGCATGGCCTCGCGTACCGGGGTCGCCGAGACGCCGAAACGGGCGGCGAGGGCCGGCGCGGAGTACACCGCACCGGGCAGCAGCTCACCGGCGATCAGCGCGGCCCGCAGGGCGTCGGCGACCCGCTCGCGGTAGCTGCTCCGCTTGCCGCCGAGGGAGGGCAGGGCGGGAGCGGCGGCGCGGGAGGCGGGGGAGCTGCTGGGCCGGGCGGTGGACATGGTCGGTATCTCCTCGTACGGCGGGTGCGTGACGGGTACGGCGGTGCAACCGGTGTACGGCGTATGCAATGTCACGCACCACCAGTATCCACGCGGCCGGGGACAAGGAGTTCCAGATGCTCTAGAGCACGAACCCGGCCGGGAACGGATCGCTCGGGTCGAGCAGATACTGGGCCGTGCCCGTGATCCACGCCCGGCCGGTGAAGCTGGGCAGCACGGCCGGGCGGCCGGCGACCTCGGTGGTGCCGAGAAGACGGCCGGTGAAGCTCGTCCCGATGAAGGACTCGTTCACGAACTCGGTGTGCAGCGGGAGTTCACCGCGCGCGTGCAGCTGGGCCATGCGGGCGCTGGTGCCGGTGCCGCAGGGGGAGCGGTCGAACCAGCCGGGGTGGATGGCCATCGCGTGCCGGGAGTGGCGGGCGGTGGCACCCGGTGCGATCAGGTGGACGTGATGGCAGCCGCGGATGGACGGGTCCTCGGGGTGCACGGGCTCCTCCTCGGCGTTGATCGCGTCCATGAGGGACAGCCCGGCGGTGAGGATGTCGTCCTTGCGGGCGCGGTCGAAGGGCAGGCCGAACTGGTCCAGCGGCAGGATGGCGTAGAAGTTGCCGCCGTACGCCAGGTCGTAGGTCACCGTCCGCCCGTCGGCGAGCGTGGCCTTGCGGTCGAGGGCGACGGAGAAGGACGGCACGTTCCGCAGGGTGACCGACTTCGCCGCCCCGTCCGCCACCTCGACCTCGGCGACGACGAGACCCGCCGGGGTGTCCAGCCGGATGGTGGTGACCGGCTCGACGACCTCGACCATGCCGGTCTCCACGAGCACCGTCGCCACACCGATCGTGCCGTGCCCGCACATGGGGAGGTATCCGGACACCTCGATGTAGACCACGCCCCAGTCGCAGTCGGGGCGGGTCGGCGGCTGGAGGATCGCGCCGCTCATCGCGGAGTGTCCGCGCGGCTCGTTCATCAGCAACTGCTTGATGTCGTCGCGGTGTTCACGGAAGAACAGCCGGCGCTCGTTCATCGTCGCGCCGGGAATGGTGCCGATACCGCCGGTGATCACCCGGGTCGGCATGCCCTCGGTGTGCGAGTCGACGGCGTGCAGGACGAGTTTGCTGCGCATGGTCCGAACTCCTCGGTGAGACGCGGGGGTTACGCGAGTCCGGCGGCGACGGCCTGCTCGGTGGCGGAGCGGACCGCGGCCTCCTGCTCCGGCAGCAGGGGCTGCCGCGGCGGACGGCAGGCGCCGCCGGGACGGCCGACGATGTCCATGGACAACTTGATGGCCTGCACGAACTCGACCTTCGAGTCCCAGCGCAGCAGCGGGTGCAGCTGCTCGTACAGCTTCTTCGCGGTGCCGAGGTCACCGGCGACGGCTGCCCGGTACAGCTCGACGGTCGCGCGCGGCAACGCGTTCGGGTAGCCGGCCACCCAGCCCTTGGCGCCCGCGATGGCCAGCTCCAGCAGGACGTCGTCGGCGCCGATCAACAGGTCCAGGTCCGGGGCGAGTTCGGCGATCCGGTACGCGCGGCGGACGTCGCCGGAGAACTCCTTCACCGCGTGGATGTACCCCTCGGCGTGGAGTTCGGCGAGGAGTTCGGGCACCAGGTCGACCTTGGTGTCGATGGGGTTGTTGTACGCCACCACCGGTACGCCCGCCTTCGCGACCTCGGCGTAGTGCGCGAGCACCGAACGCTCGTCGGCGCGGTAGGCGTTGGGCGGCAGCAGCATCACCGAGGCGCATCCGGCGTCGCGCGCCTGCTCGGCCCAGCGGCGGGCCTCCGCCGAGCCGTAGGCGGCGACACCGGGCATCACCCGTTCGCCCCCGATGGCGGCCACGGCCGTCTCGACGACCCTGGCCCGCTCCTCGGGGGTGAGCACCTGGTACTCGCCGAGCGAGCCGTTCGGTACGACGCCGTCACAGCCGTTCTCGACCAGCCAGGCACAGTGGGCGGCGTAGGCGTCGTGGTCGACGGACAGGTCGTCGCGCAGGGGGAGGGCGGTGGCGACGAGGACACCGCGCCAGGGGCGGGGCGGGTGGGGAGTGGTGGTCATCGGGGGTTCCTCCGTGTGGATGGGGATGGGGTGTGACATAGCACTGAAGGGCGATGGACGAGCGGTCTCTACGTGCCCCGAGGGACGTCGGCGTCCCCGGCTCGCGCGAGCACCCCGAGCGGCACCGGCCGGGCGAGCAGCCGTCGGGCGGGCGTGTCCGGGCAGCCGGCGATCCCCGCGACCGCGGATTCGCACATCCGCCCCTGGCACCAGCCCATGCCCGCCCGCGTCAGCAGTTTCACGGTCCGCAGATCCCCGGCTCCCAGCCCCGTGACCGCCTCACGGATCGCCCCGCCGGTGACCTCCTCGCAGCGGCACACCACGGTGTCGTCGCTGACCTGCTCGGCCCAGTGCGCGGGCGGCGCGTACACGTCGTCCAGCGCTTCGAAGAACCTCCGCAGCGCCGCTCGGGTCCGGGCGGCCCCAGCCCCGTCGCGCGGGTCCGGTACCGCCCCGGTCAGACGGGCGGCGGCCGATCGCCCCGCGAGGTGCCCCTCGGCGAGGGACAGGGTCGCACCGCCGATCCCGGTGGCCTCGCCCGCCGCCCACACGCCCGGCACGTCCGTGCGCTGCTCGTCGTCCACGTGCACCGCGGCCCCGTCGATCCGGCAGCCAAGGCCCTGGGCGAGATCGGTGTGCGGCACCATGCCGTGGCCGACGGCGAGGGTGTCGCAGGCGATACGACGCTCGGTGCCGGGCCTGACCCGCCCGTCCCCGTCGAGGGCGGCGACCGTGACCGCCTCCAGCCGGTCGGTGCCGTGCGCCTCGACCACGGTGTGATGGACCAGAGTGCGCACCCGGTGCCGCAGCAACCGGGCCGCGTACTCGGCGGCCTCCGCCAGCTTGGCGGGCTGGGCGGACAGTGCGCGCGATCGCCGTACGAAGCCTCGGGGATCGGCGGACTCCACCAGCGCCGCCACCCGGACGCCCGCCGCCGCGAGCCCGGTCGCGACCGGCAGGAGCAGCGGCCCCGTCCCGGCGACCACAGCGGTGCGCCCGCTGACGGCGAGGGTGCCCTTGAGCATGGCCTGCGCGCCGCCCGCCGTGACGACTCCGGGAAGGGTCCAGCCGGGGAAGGGCAGCACCTTCTCGTAGCCGCCGGTGGCGAGGAGGACCGCGTCCGCCCGTACCTCGACGGGCTGCTCCTGCTCCGGTCCGAGCAGGGCGTGCACGGTGAAACCGTCGCGGCGCCGCTCCACCAGCCACACATGATGGTCCGTCAAGTGCAGCAGCTTGCCCGCCTGTTGCTGTCTGCGCAGCCCCTCACGCAGCCGCTCCCAGGTGCGCCACTGGTGGTGCAGCGCCTCTGGGTGCCGGGCCCCGAGTGCACGCGCGGGCTGCCGGTAGAACTGGCCGCCCGCCTCGGGCGCGGCGTCGACGAGGGTGACCCGCACGCCGTGCCGGGCAGCGGTCAGCGCGGCGGTGAGACCGGCGGGACCGGCGCCGATGACGGCGAGATGCGGCAGCGGTGAGGTCTCTCGGCCCGCGTCAGTCATCGTGGCCCGTCCCCTCCTGTGTGCGGATCGTGTCGCCCGGTCGCAGGGGAACCAGGCAAGCCCGTTGACCTGGGCGGCCGTTGACAGTGACCAGGCAGTCGAAGCAGACACCGATCCCGCAGAAGACACCTCGGGGTCGCCCCTCTCCCCGGGTGGTGCGCCAGGAGGTGATCCCGGCCGCCCACAGCGCGGCGGCGACCGTCTGGCCGGGCAGCGCCTCGACCGCGCGGCCGTCGAGGGTGACGGTGAACGCGGGGCCGGGGCGGGCCTGCGTCAGCTCCAGCGGATTCACGACGACTCCAGCGGATTCACGACGCCTCCTCGGCGCGGGGGAAACGGTCGGGACGGAACGGCGTCAGATCCAGGTCGGGCGTCTTCGCGGTGAGAGTCTGCGCGATCAACTGACCGGTACCGGTGGCCAGTCCGATGCCCGCGCCCTCGTGCCCGCAGGCGTGGAAGAGGCCGGGGACCCGGGGGTCGGGGCCGATCGCGGGCAGATGGTCGGGCATGTACGGGCGGAAGCCCAGGTAGGTGCGCATCGCCCGGACGTCCGCCAGGAACGGGAACAACCGTGTCGCGCCCGCCGCCAACTCCCGTACGGCGGGCAGTGAGAAGGACCGGTCGAAGCCGACCCGCTCCCGGCTCGCGCCGATCAGGACCGGCCCCGCGGCCGTCCCCTCCACGACCGGCGAGGTCTGGAGCGCGGCCGAGTCGCTGGCCACGTCGGCCACATAGTCGGCGGCGTACACCTTGTGCCGCACCCTGCGCGGAAGCGGCTCGGTGACCAGTACGAAGCCGCGTCGGGGGAGGACGGGGAGATGGACGCCCGCGAGCCCGGCCACTTCACCGCCCCAGGTGCCGGCCGCGTTGACGACGGCGGGGGCGTGGAGGTCGCCGCGGTCGGTCCGGACACCGCGTACGGCACCGTCGGCGCCGCGCAGTACCTCGGTCACCGTGCGGTCGGTCAACAGGCGGGCACGCGAGGCCCGTACGAGATGGGCGGCGGCCAGAGTGGGCATGACCTGGGCGTCCTGGGGGTAGTGCACGCCGCCTTCCATCGCGGGCGCCAAGTGCGGCTCGTAGGAACGGAGTTGATCGGCGGCCACGCTCACCGCATCCACCCCGGCGGCCCGCTGTCCGGCCGCGAACCTCTCCAGCGCGGCGAGTCCTTCGGGGGCGGAGGCGACGACGAGGCCACCCTTGGGCTCGTACTCGAACGCCGCTCCGAGCCCTGGCTCGGCCGCCAGCTCGGCCCACAACCGGCCCGACAGCAGGGCGAGTTCGAGCTCGGGCCCCGGCTCCTTGTCGGAGACGAGCAGATTGCCCTCCCCGGCCCCTGTCGTCCCACCGGCCACCGGGCCACGGTCGACCACCGTGACGTCCAGGCCCGCCCGGGACGCGTACAGGGCACAGGCCGCGCCCACCATCCCTGCCCCGACGACCACGACATCGCAGGTCAGTCGCATGCTCACGACAGTAATATGTCACATGGTGCTCTGCCGGGGAATACCCCGGCACGCGAGGACAACAACGACGACAACAACGACGACGAGGACGACCGAACCCCTGAGTTGCCGGTCCGTCGCCCCCGTGACCTCATGGAGGGGCGTCGGCTCCGCTGACCCCGAGTGGCCGGAGCTTTCGGTGCATGTCCGTGAAGATCCGTGTGCGGAGTCCGGGAGCGAGTTCATGGTCAGTGTGTCGACGGCCGGCAAGGACAAGGTGGCCCCCGGCCCGGGCGACGGTGAGCGGCCCTCCGCCGCGGCCTGGCGGAACCTGGTCGTGGCCACGATCGGTTTCACGCTCACCTTCTGGGCGTGGAACCTGATCGCACCGCTGGCCAGCCAGTTCGACGACGACCTGCACATGTCGTCCTTCGCCCAGTCGGAGCTGGTCGCCGTCCCCGTGCTGGTCGGCTCGCTCGGCCGCGTCCCGGTCGGCGCGCTCACCGACCGCTACGGTGCCCGGCTGATGTTTCCGCTGGTCAGTGCCCTGACGATCATTCCGGTGCTGCTGCTCATCCCCGCCCACACGTCGTATGTGGCGCTGGTCCTGGTGGGCTTCGTCCTCGGCCTCGGCGGCACGACCTTCGCCATCGGTGTTCCGCTGGTCAACTCGTGGTTCCCGCCCAAGCAGCGGGGTGCGGCTCTCGGCATCTTCGGCATGGGCATGGGCGGTGTCGCGCTGTCCGGGTACTTCACCCCCCGGATGTACAAGCACAGCGAGAACCTGCCCTTCCTCGTGCTCGCCATCGCCCTCGCCGCGTACGCCGTCCTCGCCTACCTGTTCATCAACGACCGGCCGGGACGGCCCGTCCCCAGCACGCCCCTCACCACCCGGCTCCGCGAGGCCGGCCGGCTCCGGGTGACCTGGGAACTGTCCGCCCTGTACGCCATCGGGTTCGGCGGCATCGTCGCGTTCGGCGTCTATCTGCCGACCTACCTCAAGACCTGGTACGAGCTCGACGCCACCGACGCCGGCACCAGGGCCGCCGGGTTCGCCCTGGTCGCCGTGGTGTTCCGGCCCATCGGCGGCTGGCTGTCGGACCGGATCCACCCGGCCGTCGTCACCTCGGTCTCCCTGGGCGTCGTGGCCCTCCTCGCTGTCGTCCAGGCGTTCGACCCGACGCTGGTGCCGACCGCCACGATCTGCCTGCTGGTGATGGCCGCCGCCCTCGGCGCGACCAGCGGCGCGGTGTTCGCCCTGGTCGCCCGGGTCACCCCGCAACCGCAGGTCGGCAGCGTGACCGGCATCGTCGGCGCGGTCGGCGGCCTCGGCGGATTCGTACCGCCCCTCGTCATGGGAGCCGTGTACAGCGCCAAGAACTCCTACTCGATCGGCTTCATGCTGCTGTCCGACCTGGCGCTCGCCGGGTGCGTGTACGCGTACGGGCGGATGCGGGACGCGGGGCGGGAGAAGGAGCGGGTGGCGTGATCTCCCGGGCGATGACATCGCCTACAGCACCTTCCGCTGCACCAGCGCCGACAACACCAACGCCCCCGGCAGCAACGGCACCCACACCGTCAGTACCCGGTAGCCCACGACCGTCGCCGTCGCCGGCCCCGTCGGTGCGCCGAAGCCGACCAGCGCGAACACCAGCGCCGCGTCCACCGGCCCGATGCCGCCCGGCGCCGGTATCGCCCCGACCGCCGTGCTCGCCGCGAGGAACGCGAAGGCGACCTGCGTCCAGGTCAGGGGCAGGCCCAGTGCCGCGCCGACCGAGAAGATCACCCCGGCCTGGAGGAGCGGGGCCGCGGCCGCCCCGCCCCACAGGGCGAGGACCCGGGACGGACGGGTGTGCAGCAGGCGTACGTCGGTCAGGGCGGTGCGGACGAAACCGCGCACCGGACGGGCGAAGACCAGGAGCAGGGCCGCCGTGAGCGCGACGAGGCCCGCCGCCGTCACCGGCACCAGCAGCGTCCGTCCGTCGGGGATCAGGTCGGCCGGCCTCAGCAGGCCCGGGGAGAGGACGACGAAGGCGATGAGGACCACGGTCTTCGCCACCGGTCTGACCAGTGAGTACAGGGCGAGCGAAGCGGTCGCGCGGGGCAGCGGGACGCCCTGGCGTTGCAGGAAGCGCAGGGTGACCGCGTGGGCGCCGATGCTCGCCGGGAGGACGTGGTTGGCGGCGCCGGCGGCGAACTGGGACGCCAGCAGCAGCCCGGGCGGCAGTCGCTCCGGCAGGGCGCCCTGCCGTACGCAGGCGGCGGACACCCAGGTGAGGAGGGTGAAGGCGACCCCGGCCAGCAGCCACCAGGGGTCGGCCGAGGCCAGCCTCGCCGTGCTGTCGGACAGGGAACGCCGGTCGATCACGGCCCAGGCGCCGATCAGCAGCAGCGGCAGCAGGCTGAGCGCGGTGCGAAGGAGGCGGGCGGGAACGGGTCCGGGGGCGGCGGCGGGCAGTGGGCGGGGCAGCTCTTCGAGCGGGAGCAGGGTCACGGCACACGTCGTCCTTCCGCGTCGCGCCCGCGGGGGAACGGGCGGGGAGGAGGCGGGGGAAGGGAGCGGGGTGGAGCGGAGGTGCGGAGGCGCGGAGGTGCGGAGGTGCGGTACGGGGACGAGCGAAAGGTGCCCCGGCCGTGTGACCCCCGGGTGTCCGCGAGCCGAATCACCGGGGATGAATCAAACAATCCATACCCATGTTGACTTCCGGCTGAACCAACCAGAAGAATCGCGAGGGTGACCCACGCAGCGCACACGCCCGAAGGCCCCCTCCTCCCGTCCGACCTGGACGAGGCGGCCCACCGCTGTCTCGTCGCCGGGTTCGACGGCACCACGACCTTCCCCGACACCCTCAAACGGCTGATCGACCGGGGTCTCGGCGGGGTCATCCTGTTCACCCGCAACGTGCGCGACGCGGAGCAGGTCCGTGAGCTCACCGACGCGCTGCGGGCGATCCGGCCCGATCTGCTGGTCGCCATCGACAACGAGGGGGGCGGCATCGGACACCTGGTGGCGGCGGGCGCGCCCGAGGCCCCCGGCTCCTACGCCCTCGGCGTCGCCGACGACCCCCACCTCACCGCCCGCTGCGCCGACGCCCTCGCCGGCCATCTGGCGACCCTCGGCATCACCGCCTCGTACGCCCCTGTCGCCGACCTCCAGCACCGGCCGGACAACCCGATCGTGCGCACCCGCTCCTTCGGCGCCGCCCCCGAGGTCGCCGCCCGGCACCTGCGCGCCTGGATCACCGCCACCGAGGGGCGCGGCATCGCCTCCTGCGCCAAGCACTTCCCCGGCCACGGCGGCACCGAGACCGACAGCCACCACGGCCTGGCCGTCGACCCGCGGCCGTACGACGAACTCCTCGTCGACCTCGAACCGTTCCGCGCCGCCGTCGCCGCGGGTGTGCCGATGCTGATGAGCGCCCACGTCGTCTACCCCGCCCTGGACGCCAACCGCCCCGCCACCCTCAGTCGCCGCATCCTCGGCGACCTGCTCCGGCACGACCTCGGCTTCGACGGCGTCCTGGTCAGCGACGCGTTGGAGATGAAGGCGATCGCCGATCAGTACGGCGAGGCGGCCGGGGCGCGGATCGCGCTCGCCGCCGGAGCGGACCAGGTCATCGTCGCCGTACCGGATCTGGAGGTGACCCTGGCCTGCCGGGACGCCGTCCTCGACGCGCTGCGCGCCGGGGTGCTGCCCGAGGACCGGGTGCGGGAGGCGGCGGAACGGGTGCGGCGGCTCGCCGAGCGGTACGCCACTCCGGCCGGTGCGATCGCCCCCTGGGACGCGGGGGCCGGCCTGGACGCCGCACGCCGTGCCGTACGGCGGTCGGCGGGCGGCCGGGGTGTGCCGTGCGCCGACCGCGGCGTCCATGTCGTCGATCTGTTCCCGCCGCCGCACCCCGCCCTGAACTGGGGCGGCGAGGATCTGTTGACGCCGGTCCTCGACCTCGACCCCACGGCCGCCGGCACGGCCGTCACCGGCGAACCGGCCGACCCCGCCGCCCTGGCCGACGGCATCCTGGGCGGCGACCGGCCCCTGGTCCTCGCCACCTGCGACGCGGGCCTGCACCCCTGGCAGGCCCGGCTCCGCGACGCCCTTCTGGCCCGGCGCCCCGACACGATCCGCATCGACACCGGCCTGCCGGAGGGCGGCGACCTCTGCTCGTACGGGCGAGGGCGGGTGAACCTCAGGGCGATCGCAGAGGCGTTGACGGGAGCCGGTGCCTAAAGGCCCGGCAGCAGTACGGTCTTGATTCCGCGAGCCGCCAAATACCCTTCGTCCTCGGCCCGTTCGGCCAGTACGACCGCCGGGCGTACCCCGTCCTGCGCCCGCATCCGCATCCACGCCTCGAAGTACTCGCCGCCCGGCCCGGACACCGACCGGGTCCCCGGCGTGCAGTCCAACACCAGCGCCGTGTCACGGGGTTGCGCGGTGTGCGGCTCGGCGACCGCTTCCGCCAGGGCCTCGGCGATCGGCTTCGGGCGGCCGGTCGCGTCGAACAGGCCCAACGTGTACTCGAGTTCGGGAAAGTCGGCGAGCGCGCGGTCCACGTCGTGGGAGCACCACCAGGTCACGCCCCACAGTCCCTCGCACTCGGCCGCGTTGCGCACGGTCGCCCGCGCGAACTCCGGGGCGTCGGCCGCCGGGATGTGCGGTTCGGGCGCGCCCGTCTCCTGGACCCACACCGGGCGGGCCGTATCGGTGGCGTATGCCTTCGCCAACTCGGTTCCGTACTCGGCGAGATGACGCACCTGCGGCGAGCGCGGGCCGTAGCGGCGGGCGCAGTCGCCGGAGAACACCCAGGGGTGGACGGTGGTCAGATCGCCCTTGCGGGCCGAGGCCTCGGGGGTGAAGGGGTGGTCGTCGCCGTACCAGGCGGCGTCGTAGGCGGAGTGGGTGACCAGTCCGTGCGCGCCGAGTCCGGCGCGGGCGGCGGCGAGGAGCGTGTCCAGGTAGTGGTCGACCTCGGCCGGTGTCACCGGGTTGTGCTCGACCAGGTTGTTGAGCTCGTTGCCGAGCTGGAGGCCGATGAGGTGAGGGCGGCCGGTGAGGGCGCGGCCGAGGGTGCGCAGCAGGTCCGCCTGCGCCGTGATGGCGTCCGGGTCGGTGAAGACGTTGCGGTGATGCCAGCTGCGGGTCCACTCGGGGTAGAAGTCGAAGCTCGACAGATGACCCTGCACGCCGTCCACCAGGACGTCGAGCCCGGCCTCGCCTGCCAGGTCGACGAGCTGGGCGAGCTGGTCGACGGCCGAGGTGCGGATATGGGTGCGGTTGGGCTGGAGCAGCGGCCACAGAGGGAAGACCCGGACATGGTCGAGCCCGAGGCCGGCTATCTGCGCCAGGTCCTCGCGGGCGCGGCCCGGATCGAAGTCGTACCACGAGTGGAACCAGTCGTGGCGGGGCGTGTAGTTGACGCCGAAGCGGAGCGTACGGATGGGATCCTCCTCGGGCCGGGGCCTTGTCCTGCGCGAATGTATCAATCACCATAGTCGGCGATGGGTAATGATTTGAACCAAGACGTGGCATCGGACGGTCGCGACGAGGGTCTGGTCGTCGGCCTCGACGCCGGCGGCACCCGTACCCGCGCGCTGCTCGCGCCTGCCTCCGCGGAGCAGGCCGCACCGGTGCTGGGCGAGGGCGCCGGTGGCCCGGGCAACGCCCTGACCGTGCCGTCGGCGCAGCTCGTCGAGCACCTCGTCGAGGCGCTGTCCGCCGCTGTGCCCGCGTCCGCGCGCGGCGGCGTCGTCGCGGTCGCCGCCGGCTTCGCGGGCGCCACCTCCGCCTCACCCGACGACCCCGGCTCCGTCCGTGCCCGCACCGCTCTCACCGCCGCGCTGGACCGCCTCGGCATCCCGGCCGGGCACCTCGGCGTCTGGAGCGACATCGAGGCCGCCTTCGCCTCCGCCCCCGGCACCCCAGCCGACGGCCTCGCCCTGGTCGCCGGCACCGGCGCGGTCGCGATGCGCGTCACCGGCCGCCGGGCCACGACCACCGTCGACGGCGACGGCTGGCTCCTCGGCGACGAGGGCAGCGGCTTCTGGATCGGACGCGGCGCGGTACGGGCCGCGTTGCGCATGGCGGACGGCCGGGGCCCGGCGACGCTGCTCGCGCACATGGTCGGGCTGGCGCTGGAGCTACCGGGGGAGTGCCTGCCGGATGACCCCTGGAGCGAGGCCGGGCGCGAGACCTACCGTATGCACCTGCTCCCCGCCGTCATGGCCGAACCTCCCATCCGGCTGGCCCGGTTCGCCCCGCTGGTGGCCGAGGCGGCGCGGCAGCACGACACCGTCGCGGGCGCGCTCCTCGACCAGGCGGCGGCCCATCTCGCCGACACCGTGCGGGCGTTGCGGCCGCGACCGGACGAACGGATCGTCGCCACCGGCGGCCTCCTCGGCCCCGACGGCCCCGTCACCTCCCGCCTCAACACCCTTGTGCCGGCCCTCGACTGGGTCCCCGACGGCTGCCAGGGAGCCGTAGCCCTCGCCCGGCTCGACCACGGACATCACCTGTGACCACCACGTACCGAGACCCCGCCGCCCCCCTCGACGCCCGCGTCCACGACCTCCTCGCCCGCATGACCCCGCGCGAGAAGGTCGGCCAGCTCAACCAGCGCATGTACGGCTGGGACGCCTACCGCCGCACCCCCGACGGCTGCTTCGAACTCACCGACGCCCTCCGCGCCGAGACCGAGCGCTTCGCGGGCCTCGGCGCCCTGTACGGCCTTCAGCGCGCAGACGCCTGGTCCGGCGTCGACCACGGCAGCGGACCCGGCGCCGAGGACGCCGCCGCCCTCGCCGACCTCGTCCAGCGCCACGTCGTCGAGAGCAGCCGCCTCGGCATTCCCGCGCTGTTCGTCGAGGAGGTGCCGCACGGCCTGATGGCCCTCGACGGCACGGTCCTCCCCGTCAACCTGGCCGCCGGCGCCACCTGGGACCCGGCGCTGTACGAGCGCGCCGCCGCCCACGCCGCCGCCGAACTGCGCGCCCGTGGCGGCCATGTCGCCCTCGTGTCCGCCCTGGACATCGCCCGGGACCCGCGCTGGGGCCGTACCGAGGAGTGCTTCGGCGAGGACCCGTACCTGGCCGCCCGTCTGACGGAGGCGCTGGTGCACGGGATGCAGGGCTCGGGCGAGCTGTTCGCCCCCGACAAGGCCCCCGTCGTCCTCAAGCACTTCGCGGGGCAGGGCGCCACCGTCGGGGGCCGCAACTCCGCCGAGTCCGAACTCGGGCTCCGTGAACTGCACGAGATCCACCTGCCCGCCGCCCGCGCAGGCGTCCGCGCCGGTGCCGCCGCCGTCATGGCCGCCTACAACGAGGTCGACGGCATGCCCTGCTCCGGCAACCGCGCCCTGCTCACCGAACTCCTCAGGCAGGAGTGGGGATTCGAAGGGCTGGTCATGGCGGACGGGCTGGCCGTCGACAGGCTCGCCCGCATCACCGGCGACAAGATCTCCGCAGGCGCCCTGGCCCTCAATTCCGGAGTGGACCTGAGCCTTTGGGACGAGGGGTTCACGCATCTGGAGGAGGCGGTGGAACGGGGGCTGGTCGAGGAAGCGGCTCTCGACGCCGCCGTAGCCCGCGTACTGCGCCTCAAGTTCCGCCTGGGCCTGTTCGACCCGGAGCAGAAACCGTCCCCGGCGCCCACCGGAGGCAGGACCCTCAGCGTCGATCTCGCCCGCGCCGCCGTCACCCTCCTGGCCAACGACGGCACCCTCCCCGTCTGCGCCCATGTCTCCCGTATCGCCGTACTCGGCCCCCAATCGGCCACCGCGGTCCACCAGTCGGGCGACTACACCGCCCCGCAGCGCCCCGGCACCGGCAGCAGCGTCCTCGACGCCCTGCGTCGCCTCGCCCCAGCCGGCGTCGACATCCGCCACGCCCGGGGCTGCGCGCTCACCGGCGACGACCGCTCCGGCATCCCCGAGGCGGTCGCCGCGGCCGCCGCCTCCGACCTCGCGGTGCTCGTGCTGGGCGGCAGCAGCGCCCGTACGCCGGACACCGACTTCGCCGCCAACGGGGCTGCCCTGAACGCCGTCTCGGAGATGACCTGCGGCGAGGGCGTCGACCTCGCGGGGCTGCGGCTGGGGGCGGCTCAGTACACGCTCCTGGACGCCGTCGTGGCGACCGGCACACCCACGGCGGTCGTCCTGATCCAAGGCCGCCCGCACGTCGTGCCCGACACGGCGGGCGCCCTCCTCACCGCCTGGTATCCGGGCCCCTGGGGCGGCGAGGCGATCGCCGAGGTGCTCCTCGGACTCGCGGAGCCATGCGGCCGACTGCCCGTCTCCGTTCCGCGCTCGGCGGCCCAACTCCCCGTCTACTACAACCACAAGGACACCGAGTACGGCGGCTACGTGGACGCCGACGCCGAGCCGCAGTACGCCTTCGGGCACGGGCTGTCGTACACGAGCTTCACCTACGGGCCGCCCAGCGCGGACGGCCGTACCGTCACCCTCGATGTCACCAACACCGGGGACCGGTACGGCCGTTCGGTCGTGCAGGTCTATCTGCGGCGGCTGATCGCCACCACCTGGCCACGCACCCTCGAACTGTGCGCGTTCGAGAGTGTCGGTCTCGCGGCGGGCGAGTGCCGCACGGTGACCGTGCCCCTGGCCGACGAGCTCACCGGACTGGTGGAGATCCGCGTCGCCGAGTCCGCGCGGGCGGCGCTCACCACCGTGCCCGTCCGGCTCGACCTCGACGTCAGATCTTGACCGCTCCCGACGAGACGCCCTTGTAGAACCACCGCTGCGTGATCACGAACAGGATCAGCACCGGGATCACGGAGATCACCGAACCGGCCATCACCATCCGCTGGTCGTAGCCGAACGACGACGACTGGAGCCGGGAGAGGCCCAGCGTCAGCGTCATGTTGCTCTCCGAGCGCAGCACGATCAGGGGCCACAGGAAGTCGTCCCAGGCGCTGATGAAGGTGTTGATGACCACCACCATGATCGCGCCCCAGGCGGAGGGCAGATAGAGATAGCGGAAGCGCTGCCATTCGCCCGCGCCGTCGAGCATCGCCGAGTCCTCGATCTCGCGCGGGACCGCGAGGAACGCGCCGCGCATGAGGAGGACGTTGATGGCGCCGACGAAACCGGGCAGCCACACGCCCGCCAGGCTGTCGACCAGACCCAGGTCGCGGATGCTGATGAACAGCGACACCATGATCGACTCGAAGGGGAACATCATCGAGGCGATGAGGACCACCCAGACCGCCTTGCGGCCCTTCCAGCCGGGCTTGGAGAGCATGTAGCCGGCCGTGGTGGAGAAGACCAGCTGGCTGGTGATCGACAGGGCGACCACGATCAGGCTGTTCCTGATGTACGACCACACCGGCACCTGGTCGAAGACCGTGCGGTAGGCGCGCAGGGTCGGGTGGTGCGGGAGCAGGGTGGCGTCCGCGCCGAAGACGTCCTCGCTCGTGCTCTTCAGGGAGGCGAGGAGCTGCCAGAGCAGCGGGCCGACCGTCAGGCCGAGGACGAGGAACAACAGCAGGTAGCGGACGGCGAGTTCGCGCGGTCTGCCGTAGTCGCCCCAGCGGGGCAGCAGCCGGCGGCGCTTCTCCACGGCCGTCGTCACGACTCGTCCTCCTTCGTCAGACGCTGCGCCAGCAGGGTCAGCCCCAGCGTCAGCGCGAACAGGGCCACGCTGACGGCCGAGCCGTAGCCGGCGTTGCCGGTGATGGGGTCCAGGCCGACGTCCCGGATGTAGAACGGCAGGGTGCGGTCCGCGCCGCCGGGGCCGCCGGTGGAGCTGCCGAGCATGTAGATCTCGGTGAAGACCCGGAGCGAGCCGATGCCGGTGAGGGTGCCGACGAGCATCATGGCCTGGCGCACCCCGGGGATCGTGATGTGCCAGAAGCGGCGGACCGCGCCGGCGCCGTCCATCTGCGCGGCCTCGTGCAGCTCCTTGGGGACGTTCCCGAGGGCGGCCAGGTAGAAGACCATGTACCAGCCGAGGCCCTTCCACAGGGTCAGGCCCATCGCGGAGAGCAGGATCAGCCAGGAGTCGGACAGGAACGGGATCGCCGTTCTGATCAAGTGGGCTTTCTCGAGCCAGGTGTTGACCAGTCCGTCGTCCGCCAGCAGCCACTGCCAGCTCAGGCCCACGACCACGCTGGAGGCGAGCACCGGCGTGTAGAAGGCGGAGCGGAAGAAACCGATGCCCGGGAGGTTCTTCTCCACCAGCACGGCGAGCATCAGCGGCAGCAGCACCATCAGTGGGACGACGATGACGGCGTACAGGATGCTGTTGCGGGTCGCCAGCCAGAAGTCGGAGTCGTCCAGCATCCGCGTGTAGTTGTCGATCCCGACGAAACTCGCGGCGCCGCCCAAGGGCTTGGCGTCGGTGAACGACAGCAGCACGGTGTTGAGGAACGGGAAGACCCCGAAGACCACCGCGCAGACGATCGCGGGCGCCGTCCACAGCCAGGGCAGCCACCAACGCCGGTACATCGCGGCCCCGTTGGCCCCGGCGGCCGGGCCGGGCAGCAGCGCCCGCAGGCGGGAGGGGGCCGGGCCCGGCACAGAGGTCTCCGTACCGGGCACCGGAACCGGCTTCGTGATCTGAGCCGTCACCGTCAACCCGCCTGCTTCAGCAGCTCGTTGGCCTTCTCCTGGGCGTCCTTCACGGCGTCGGCCGCGCTCTTCTTGCCCTGCATGGCCAACTGCACCTGCGCCACGATCGCGTTCTGCACGGCCGGGGAGAGGTTGGTCTGGTTGGTGCTGGCCGTCTTGAGCTGGTCGGCGACGAGCTTGCGGGCCTGGGAGAACGGGTCGCTGCCGGTGACGTTCTGGAAGAACGGGTCGCTCAGCGACTCGGTGGTCGTCGGGAAGATCACCACGGCCGGGTCCTTGCACCAGGCCGTCTGGTTCTCGGCGTTGGTCAGGAACTCCGCGAACGACAGCGCCGTGGGCGCGTTCTTGCTGGTCGCGGCGACCGATATGTACTGCGGGGCACCGGCGGAGGCGACGCCGAGCGCGTCATAGGGCTGCTGGCCGACCGCCGTCCTGTCGTAGACCGACGGGCTGTTCTGCTTCACGAACCGCACGAAACTCGGGTTCGTCGAACCGTAGGCCACCTTGCCCTGGCTGTAGAGCGTGGACGGGTCGTTGCTGGAGGACAGCGAGTCCTTCGGCATCGCGCCCGCCTTGTACAGCTTGGCCATCCACTCCACCCACTGCGTGGTGCGCGGATCGTCCCCGAACACGGCGGACTTGCCGTCGCTGGACAGGACCTTGATGCCCATCTGGTCGAAGTCGGCGGGGATGCGCCAGACCGGGTTGGCCATCGTGGCGTAGAACTTGCCGTCGCCCGCCTCGGCGACCTTCTCGTAGTCGGCGAACAGCCCGAAGATGCTCGTCGGCGGCTTGGCAGGGTCGATGCCGGCCTTGGCCAACAGGTCCTTGTTGTACGTCAGCACGACACCGCCCGTGTACCAGGGCAGCGTGGTGTGGATCGCCTTGCCGTCGGCGTTCTTGAAGGTGGCCGACTTCCAGAACGAGGAGACGAACGGCTTGGACGCGTCCGGGTCCTTCGTGCCGACGTCGAGCAGATAGCCGGCCTTGGTGAGGGCCGTCGCCGTCGGGGCGTTGACGTTGATGACGTCCGCGAGCGTGCAGGCCTGGGCGTCGGCGACGGTGCGGCTGGTGAAGGTGTTGTCGCCCGGGTCGTCGATCCACTTGACCTTGGCGCCGGCGTGCGCCTTCTCGAAGTCGGCGATCACCCCGTTGAAGAAGTCCCCGAAGTCTTTCTTCAAGTTGGTGGTCTGGAAGGTGATCGTGCCCTTGACGTCCCCGGTCAGCTTGCCCGACCCGACGTTGCCCTTGTCGACCTTGCAACCGCCCGCCGTCGCGTCCCCGTCCCCGGACCCGCCGCCCGACAGGCCGCATCCGGCGGCCGTCAGCGTCAGGACCACGAGACAGGCAAGGGATCCGGTCAGTCTCTTCGCACGCATGAACTGTCCTCTCGGCTGGTTCAAATCACCAACTTGGACTCTGATTGATGAAAAGGTGGACCAGAATTCATCGGAGGTCAATGGTTTGCCGTGTTGCGTTTGGATGCCGTTCTCAGTGCCGGTGCTCGTGGTCCGGGTGTGAGGGGTCGCCCGGGTGCTCGTGGCCCGGCGCGTACTCCACGCCCACGCGGGCCTGGTCGAGCCAGTCGAAGAACGCGCGCCTGCCCGCGGCGCGGCGCAGCTCCGCGGTGATGCTGTCGCGGGCCTGTTCGTACGGCACGAAGTCCGTGTCCGTGGCCCCGTGGAAGGGGTTCACGCCGCGTCTGAGGGCGTCCGGGGTGAGGTGGCGGTCCCGGTTGCGGGTGTAGTACTCCCAGGCGGCCTCGTCGGGGACGGGTTGCTCACGCTCCAGCTCGGCCAACAGTGCCCGGGCGGCGGGGGAGTGGGCGAGGGCGGTGGCGACGATGCTGCCCAGGTCGGCTACGGCGGACTCTGCGACGAGGGTGGGTGAGGCCTCGGGTGGGGGTCTGAGGCCTCGGGCGGCGCAGGCCCTGCGGGCGAGTTCGTCGGTGACCACTACCTGGGTGGCCCAGCGACGGCGTTGTCTTTCGTCGCGGGCCCGGCGGTCGGAGGGGGGTGCGGTGGTGTGCCGGTGGGCGTGTGCGGGCTCGTCGTGGCTGGTCGCGCCCCGCGGCGGAGCCGCACATTGATACGGCCCCGCGCCCCTTGGGTGCGCCGGCCAGCCGGCCCTTTCCAGGAAAGCCTCGATTCGCGCCTTCGGGATCGGGTCGCCCTGGACCACTGCGGCGTCATGTTCCGTCACTGCGTCACCTCCAGCTCCACCGCCTCCGTATAGGCGACGCACCCGTCCCATCCGACCTTTGCCATCAGCCAGTACGAACCCGGTGGGATCGATGAGCCGTCCACCTCGATCACGCACTCCAGTTCCCGCCCCGCGGGCACGGTGAAGCCCTGGAGGCCCGGCTGGACCCCAGCCCACGTGCCCCAGGACGACACCGCCCACAGTTGGCCGCCGATCGCCCCGAGCGTGGTGTTGCGCAGACTCACCGGCACTTGGACGCGCTCGCCCCGCCGCACGGCGACCCGCTCAACTCCCAGGCCGCACACCAGCGTCGGCCCCGCCGGAGGCCCGCCCGGCACCTCCAGTGCCACGACGTCCTCGTACGACTGCCCGCCGTACGTCAGCCGGGCCGCCAGTCGGTGTCTGCCCGGCTCGGCGTCCGGGGGCGGGGTCACCGTGACCTCGGCGAGGGAGAAGCCGCCGGGGCCCAGCGCGTAGGGCAGTTCGGCGGGCTCGGCCAGCCAGTCGGGCGGGACCTCGAAGGTGACCGTGCCCGACACGGGGGCGTCCGTCAGCTCGGAGGCGATCCGGACCGTCGCCGTGACCGGGCCGGAGACGGTGAGGGCGGTGGGGGAGACGTACACCGTCACCGGCATGTTGCCGCGCGGCGCCGGGCCGGAGTTGTGGAGCCAGTAGCGCGTGTGGATCGGCTGGGCCGGCTCGTGGGCGGCGACGCCCGGGTCCGGCGATACGGAAGCCTCGGTGGGTGTGGCCAGGATCGTCGCCACCTCGAAGCCGTTCAGGGGGACGGCAAGGGCGCCTTGCGCGTCCGGTGCCAGTGGCTCCCCCGGCGTTTCCAGTACATCGGCCCTGGCGCCTCCGATCCAGGCGAGCGGGCCTCGGATGCGGGCCTGTGTCTCCCGTCCGTTCACCTCGTGCACGCGGACCACGACCCCACGCCCCGGGTCCGCCCGCTCCACGCTGCCCCGGGCCAGTGGTGAGCCGGCCGGCTTGAGGGCGTCGAGGAGGACCTCGCCCGCGGGCTCCAGATGGAGCAGTGCGCCCTTGCGGGGCAGGACGGGGTTCTCGGCCTCGGTGCGCAGACGGGCGGTCAGCGGGTGGTTGAACTCGTGTCCCCGGGCCGGGAGTTCGCCGTCCCGCCAGTCGCCCTCGCCCGCCACGACGGCGTACTCGAAGGTGTGGGACCAGCGTTGGAGCTGGAACCCCGAGCCGTCGGGGGTGGTGCGTCGGGGCGGGTCGACCCAGATGCCGGAGGGCCAGCCGGTGCAGGAGCGCATGAGGGACAGGTAGAGGTCGCCGGAAGAGGTGACCACGCAGCCCGGCGTGCCCCGGTTGAGAACGGCGAAGCTGCGGCCGTCCCAGGCGTCGCCCGGCGGAAGAGCCTCACCGCCGCCCGCCGCCGTGGCCGACACCGTGAAGTCGTCGAGGTCGGCGATGAGCGCGTCGACCGCCTTGGCGCCGTCCCCGGTGTCGGCGACCACCAGCAGCGGCAGCCGCTCCAGGTCCCGCAGATCCGCCCCCGGCACCCACTCCTCGCGCAGCGAGGCGCGCGGTGCGACCCATACGGCCGCCACCCCCGACTCGCCCAGCTGGCGCCGGAGCTCACGCCCGGCGGCCGGGTCCATGGCTAGGGCCTCGGCGACCACGGAGTTGTGGTCGGGGCCACCGACGGCGATACGGAGGTCGGGGAGGTTGGAGTCGACCTCCAGATCGCCGTAGCGGGGGCCGCCCGCGATGGTCGAGGTGGCGGTCACCCCGGCGCGGACCAGTGCCGCCGCGAGGGGCGCCCCCAGTTCACCGGCCGCGTCCCAGTCGACATACACCAACTCGGCGACCCCGACGGCTCGTTGGCCGAGCAGGCTGCCGGAGTCGTCGTGCACCGCGACCCGTGCGGTGGAGCCGAGCCCGAACCAGGTGTTGGCCGGGTTGTCGAGCGTCCACGGGAAGCGTTCGCTGTCCACCTCCACGAACCCGAAACCGCGCCCGATCACCGCGTCCGCCACCTCGTGCACCGGCAGCCCGCCGCGTACGTCGGACGGCCAGCGCACCCGGATCAGCCGGTCGGCGCCGTCGTAGCCGTCGACGGTCGTGGAGACGTCGAGCCGGTCGACGCCCTTCCACAGGGTCAGCCGCTGGGTGCAGCGGAAGAGGCCGAGATCGGCGCGGACGGTGATGCGCTGCCCCGCCGCCGAGTGCTCGACATCGATGTCAGCCGTGACGTCACGGCTCCGGGCGGCCGTGACACCTGTCGGGGTGAGATGCCAGGGTCCCTCGCCGAAGCGCGGGTGCCGCGCGTACTCCTCCTGGACGACGAGTTCGTTGCCGATGTCACCGGGGCGCAGCAGCTCCCGGCCGCCCTGGCGCAGACTGCTGACGCCGCCGCCGCGCGAGGGGTCGACGGTCACCTCGTAGAACTCGTTGCGGATCGTCGTCCCCTCGCCGGGCGCCCATCCGGCCACCGAACCCTCGGCGAGCGGCAGCGCCTTGAGGCCGAGGCCCGGAACGTCCGGTACCACGACCCGGAGTTCACCGTCCTCCTCGCGCACGGCGGGCAGCGGCAGACCGGTGTCGTCGAGCGGGACCATCCCGGGGTCGGCGACGGCCAGGACGTCCTGCCGCTCGCGCGTGGCCGCGTTGAAGACCACCAAGTCGCGCGTCGAACCGGGTAGTCGGGCGACTCTGCGCGCCAACGCGTCCGTCGCGTCGGCGTGCACCGCCTCCGCCAGGTCGTACAACTCCCGCCAGCCGGTGAGCAGGTCGATGTACACCTGGTCCGACTCCGAGCCGGTGATCGCGTCGTGATGGGCGCCGTAGATCAGCTGCCGCCACGCCTTGTCCAGCGCCGCGTCCGGGTAGGGATGCCCGGCGACGAGGGAGGCGAGGGTCGCCCAGGCCTCCGCGTCGGCGAGACGTGTCTCGCCGTACCGCTGGGCCTGCTTGGTGTCGATGTAGGAGACGTCCTTGCCGGTGTAGACCGGGTTCATGTCCCGCGTCTGCGGCGAGGCCCTGCGCCCCTCCGCCGTCAACTCGGCCCGTACGGCGGCGAAGAAGTCGCGCGGGATCGCGCTGACGAACCGCGGCCAGACGTACCGCTCGTTCCAGTCCCGGTGGATGCCCATCACCCACCGGCACGGCGGCGCGTAGTCCCCACCCACCGGAAGCAGCACATTGCGCGTGAGCGCGACCTTCTTCAGACCCCGGAACAGCTTGAAGGCGGCCTGTTCTGCTTCCGGCAGGGTGGGAGCGTTGTCGATGGCCCAACCAGCGCCGTAGTGGTTGACCATGTAGGCGGTGAGGATCCCGCGCCCCGAGGGGGCGATCCAGTCGAACTCCGCCGGGAACTGCATGCGTCGGGGATCGCGCGGCTCCTCGCCGAACACGGAGAGGGTCGGGCCCCACTGATGGAACGGGCCGCGCGCCCAGGAACTCGACGTGATCCCGGCGTCCGCCATGAGCCCCGGGAACTGCGGGTCATGCCCGAACGCGTCCAGCTGCCAGGCGGTTTCGGGAGACGACCCCATGATCCCGCGCTGGTATCCGTCGCCGTACAGCGCGTTGCGTACGGTCGCCTCGGCGCCGGTGAGGTTGGTGTTCGGCTCGTTGTAGGTGCCGCCCATGATCTCGACGCGGCCGGTGCGGATCAGCTCGCGCAGGAAGGCGCGCTCCTCGGGAAAGGCGTCCCAGTACGGCTTGAGGTAGTCGACCTCCGCGAGCACGAAGGTGTACGCCGGGTCGCGCCGGGCGAGATCGCAGTGGGCGCGCACCAGGCTCATGCCCGACTGGCCGCGCGAGTCGAAGGTGCGGGCCGGCAGCCCGCTCGCGGCCGGGTCGTCGGCGACGTCCCAGGTCTCGGTGTAGGCGGCCTGGGTGTTCCACCAGACGGGGTCGTAGTGGAAGTGGCTGACCATGAACATGGTCCAGCCGGGCTCGGCGGCGGTGAACGGGGCCCTGCGCCGGGCGACGTCCGCGCCGTCGGTCGCGATCACCGTGACGTGCTCGCCGTCGCCGGTCACGGGTATCTCGGCGCGTACGGTTCCGTCCTCGCCGACGGTGGCCAGGATCTCCCCGACACCGCGCACCCCCGGACCCTCGGCCGTGAGGCGGACCTGGCGGCCCGGGACGTGCTCGATCTCGGCGACCACCACCTGGTACGGCTGCTCGGCGGTGCCGACGAAAAGCTCGGTCGGCTCGACAGAGGTGACGCGCATGGGTCTCCTACGAGGATGCTCGGCGGAGCCCCATCCTGGCATCGCGAGGATGATTCAAACAACCATCTTCAGTTATCTCTGGTGGTTCATCCATGCAAAACCAGCTCGGTGCGGAGGCGTCAGCGACCCCGGCGGCCCTTCACCGCGTGCTGCGGGATGATGTGGTCGGTCAGCGCCAGCGAGGTGCTCGCCCGCTGGTAGGAGAGCTGGGCGACCCGGACGTAGAGGCAGTCGAGGAGCACCAGCACCGAGTGCCGGCCGCCGATGCCGGTGAGGAAGTTGGTCTCCGAGGCGGACGAGATCAGCCGGATGTCGGCGGACCTGGCCAGCGACGAGCGCGGGTCGGACGTGATCGCCACGGTCGTCGCGCCCCGCTCCTTGGCCAGCTCGAACGGCTCGACCGTCTCCCGGGTCGCCCCGGAGTGCGAGATGCCGACGGCCACGTCCGCCGGGGTGAGCAGGGCGGCGGAGGTGGTCGCGCCGTGCACCTCGGTCCAGCCGCGCACCGCGCAGCCGATCCGGAACAGCCGCGTCTCCGTCTCCTGCGCCACCGCCCCGCTGCCACCGACCCCGTACACGTCGATGCGCCGGGCGCGCGCCACGGCCTGTGCCGCGCGCTCGATCGCGTCGAGGTCGATCCGGTCGATGGTCTGCTGCACCGCGCGCAGGTCCGCGTTGCCCACGACCTGCACGACCCGCTCCAGCGAGTCGTCGGGGGAGATGTCCGGGCCGATCTCCGCGGTGCCCCAGTCGGAGACCTGGCCACGACCCCGCTCCTGGGCCAGTTCGATCAGCAGATGCTGGTAGGAGTCGAGCCCGATGGCCCGGCAGAAGCGGGTCACGGTGGCCTGCGAGGTGCCGGTGCGGCGCCCCAGCTCGGCGGCCGAACAGTGGGTGACGGCGGCCGGATCCTCCAGGATCAGCTCGCCGACCTTGCGCAGGGAACCGGCCAGCCGGGGCAGCTCGGTGCGGATCAGTGTGGTGACGTCCGTCGGGGGCATGGGGAGAAGGTACCAGCCACCCTACGAGGGGCTCACTGAATACCAGTACCGGAAATCGGCTGCTGATTGAACGCATCGGCCACCCTGTGATTTATTGATTCATCGATAGTGAACTACGGGGTGGTTCAATCCATCAGTTCCATCCATCAGCGGGGAGTGAGTGTCACGTGTCCGTCGACTCCGTCAGCGCCCAGGGCTTCGCACAGCAGAGCCTGGCCGTCCTCCAGCAGATCACCGAGTCCGGCCGCGAGGACGTGGCCCGTGCCGCGGAGCTGATCGCCGACTGCGTCCGCTCCGACGGTGTGATCCACGCCTTCGGCACCGGTCACTCCCAGGCCATGGTCCTCGAAGTCGCGGGCCGGGCGGGCGGGTTGGTCCCCACCAACCGTATCCAGATCGCCGACCTCGTCCTGTACGGCGGTGACGCGCCGAGCGTCCTCGACGACCCGCTCCTGGAACGCAGCCCCGGCGTCGCCGCCCGCCTCTACGACCTCGCGGCGCCCCGCCCGGCGGACCTCTTCGTCATCGTCTCCAACTCCGGCGTCAACAACGTCATCGTCGAGATGGCCCTCCACGCCAAGGAGCAGGGCCACAAGATCCTGGCCATCACCTCCCTCACCCACACCCACGCCGTCCCGGCCGGCCACGCGAGCGGCAAGAAGCTCGTCGACCTCGCGGACGTGGTCCTCGACAACGCGGCCCCCCGTGGGGATGCGTTGTTGGAGTTGCCGGGTGGGGGTGCGGTGTGTGCGCTGTCGACGTTGACGGGGGTTCTGTTGGTGCAGATGGCTGTGGCGGAGGCGTCTGCCTTGATGCTGGCCGCGGGGGAGCGGCCGCCGGTGTACGTGTCCGCCAATGTGCCGGGTGGGTTCGAGGGGAACCTGGAGTTGGAGAAGCGGTACGCCGGGCGTATCCGACGTACCGCCAGCTAGGGGCGTCGTGTCGAGTCTGCGGGCCGGTGGGGTTACTTCACTGGTACGGGAGTCAGGGCTACGGCCAGGGGATAGGCGCCGGTCGTCAATGGGGTCCCGGCGGTGCCCTTTGCCGTATTCACCGGCACCAACGCGTTGCCGTCAGCCGTCGTCACGTACGCCGTCGCCCCGCTCCAGTCCAACCCCACGTCGAACGCCGACCTCCCCACCGTCACCTTCGTCCCCGGTGCGCCCGTCACCGTGTCCACGGGTGTGACGTAGTCCCCGGTGCTCGGGCTCACCCACAGGGTGCGGCCGTCCGGTGACAGGCCGAGGCCGTACGCCTGGCCGGTGACGAGGAGGGTCGGCTCGGTGTCGTTCGTCGCCGTGTCGATCGGAGTCACCGTTGAACCGCCCGAGTTGGACACGTACACCGTTCTCCCGTCCGGCGCGGCGACCACGTTGAAGGGCCGGGGGCCGACCGGAATCGCCGTACCGGCCTTCTTGGTGGCCAGGTCCACAGGGCTGACGGTGTTGTCGTGGATGTTGGCCACGTACAGGGTGCCGCCGTCCGGTGTGATCGCCATGTTCTCCGGACCGTCGCCGACCGCGACCGGCGAGCCTGCGGTCAGCGTGCCGGTGTTCACCGGCTGTACCGTGCCGTCCGTGTAGTTGGCGACCCAGAGCGTTCCGCCGTCCGGCGTCAGCGCCAGCCCGGCGGGGACCCGCCCCACGGCGACCGTGGCGGTGACGGCACCACTCGCCACGTCGATCACACTGACGGTGTCGGAACCCTGGTTGGCGGCGTAGGCGGTCCGTCCGTCCGCGCTGACGACGACCTCGCCCGGGTTGGCGCCGACGGCGATGTTCTGCGTCGTACCGGAGTCCAGGTCGATCGAACTGACCGACGCGCCACTGAAGTTGGCGGTCAGCGCTCTCAGTGGGCCCGCACTGTCCGTGACCTGGACGGGTAGGGCCCGGTCGAGGATGCCCGTCCCCGACACGACCACCGAATGCACGCCCTCCCTCACGCCGGTCAGCGTGACCGTCGCCGAGGTGCTGCCCCCGGCCGGGACCGTCGCCGTGCCCTCGGTCGGGGACGCGGTGACACCGTCCGGAACGTCCAGTTTCCAGCTCACCGTCTTCTCGGACGTGTCCGAGAACCGCAGCGTGACCGTCGCGGAGTCGCCCGGCTTCAGGGACATGGACCCTGGGGAGAAGGTGGCGTCCACGCCAGGATCCGGCGCGTTCTCCAGCATCGTCGTGTACAGGAACTGATCCATCACGCCCGGCGAGACCTGCTCCGGTATCGCGTCCAACTCCTTGCGCTGGGAGCGCAGTTGGCTCCAGTACGTCGATACCGCGTCGCTGTCGCCCGCCTTGTGGGCCAGCAGCAGATCGACCGCCGTCCGCCCCGCCGTTCCGTATCTGCCCAGCTTGTCCAACCAGGCCGAAGTCTCCGTCAGGAAACCGGGGTTGGCGAGCCGGGCGCGCAGTTGCGCGGGAGTCGCCGCCATGTCGGTGAAGTACGCGCGGAGCGCGGCGGCGGCCCCGTCGAGGCCGCTGTCGTCCTCGTACGCCTTGCGGAACGCGGCGATGAGCCCGCTCAGGGTCGGGGACTCGGTCGGGTCGAGCTGGGAGGAGTAGTTGTTCTCGGCGAAGATCCGCAGCCATTTCGCGGCGCCGGGCCCTGCCAGGTCCTGGACGGAAGCCAGGAACGCCTTCCGCGGGTCATAGGCCTCCGGGTTCCAGAGGTAGGCCGCCGTCGTGAACAGGGCCGGCTTGCTCGCCTCGCCCTGGACCATCGGGTTGGCGGTCACGCCGATCGCCCCGTTCGCCGGGCTCGCCACGCCCGGTTCGCGGCCGGTGTAGGGACCGAGGAGGAGGCGGCTGGTGACGTAGTCGTTGACCGGGTAGTTGTCCCAGATCAGGATCG
Source organism: Streptomyces sp. NPDC051913 (assembly GCF_044593635.1). Lineage (NCBI taxonomy): Bacteria > Bacillati > Actinomycetota > Actinomycetes > Kitasatosporales > Streptomycetaceae > Streptomyces > Streptomyces sp. NPDC051913. The sequence goes on from NZ_JBIUCI010000002.1 coordinate 343,780, forward strand.
GGTGGCCGAACACCTGGCGAGCCGCCGCGACTTGGGCGGCGGTGATGGTCGGCGCGATCACCCCGACGCCGGTCCACTCCACGACCACGGACGGGTCGAGCTTCTCGCGCAGGGCCGTCTTGTAGGGGGAGTCGGCGAGGTCGGAGTACTCGGTGGGGACCATCTCCAAGGGTTGCAGGCCGGGACGGCCGGAAGAGAAGGCGTCCCATGCCGTGTTGAGCAGATGCGCCTGGGCCTCGCCCGCCGCGCCGCCGCCCGTGCCGAACTTGGCCTCGTCCTCGGCACAGTTCCACTTCGTGTAGCTGATGTCGTCCAGCGGGACGGCGAAGGAGCGCACCCCGATGGCGTACAGCGAGTCGAACTTGCGGGTGAGGGCGGCGATGTCGGCGGTGGAGGAGTAGCAGACCGACAGGCCGGGGGAGAGGGCGTAGGTGAAGCGGACGTGGTTGGCGGCGGCCCGGTCGACCAGTTCCTTCAACCGGGCCAGCTCGGTCGCCGGGTATGCGTCGCGCCACTGGGCGCGCAGATACGGGTCGTCCTTGGGGGAGTAGACGTACACGTTCTGCTTGGTGCGGCCGTAGAAGTCGAGTTGACGGAGGCGTTCGGCGTGGGACCACGGGGTGCCGTAGAAGCCTTCGATCACACCCCGCAGGGGGGCGGTGGGCCAGTCGCGGATGGTGACCTGCGGCAACTCGTCACGTCCGGTGAGGAGTTGGCGCAGGGTCTGGGCGGCGTAGAAGGTGCCCGTGGCGTCGGAGCCGGCCAGGGCGAGGACGGTGCGGCTGTGGGTGCGGCCGGAGGCGAGGGTGTAGCCGCCGGAGGGGAGACCTTGGGGGGAGCGGGCGCCCAGGCGTTCGAGGGCGTCGGTGGTGCCGGGGCCGTCGAGGTAGACGGTGAAGGCGGCCGACGCGGGTGGTCTGTCGACCGGCACGATGCGGTCGGCGCCGGCGGCGCGCAGGGCGGACTCGACGACCTTGCGGGCCGAGGGGTCCGTGTCCGGGCCGACGACCTCCACGACCCGGTCGGGGACCGTGAACCGGCCGGGTCCCGTCCGCATGCTCTGCGGCTGCGGCCACACCACGGGTTTCTGCGAGGCGGGCGCGGCCGACGCGGTGGGGGTCAGGGTCGGAGCGGTGGTGAGACCGGCGGCCATCAGCAGCACGGCGGCCACCCTCGCTGATCTCGTCGAGCGTCTACGAAAGGTGAATTCATCCACCGAGCGAGTGTATGAATGCTGATTGCATCATTCAATGGTGGCGCTGTCGGCAATCTTGACGAGCGGGATGTTACCGGTAACATTTCCTGTCGTGCTGAGAGAGACCCGCGTTGTCGAAGCCCCCGTGTTCAGCCCGGCCGCCGTCGTCGCCTCCTGCGTCGGCTTCGTCCTCATCGGGGCGTTGCAGGCGCTGTACGGCCCGGCGATCCCCGCGTTCCGTGCGGAGTTCGGGCTGTCCCCGTCCGGTGCGGGGCTCGGGCTGAGCGCCCACTTCGTCGGCGGGGTGGGCGGGGTGCTGCTGTGCGACCGGCTCTACGGCCGGGTCGGCAACCGGCGGCTCCTCGGCGGCGCGTACCTCCTCATGGCGGCCGGTGCCGCGCTCTTCGCGCTCGCGCCGAACTGGCCCGTCGCCCTCGCCGCCGCCCTGCTGGCCGGGCTCGGCTTCGGCGGCATCGACTACGGCCTCAACCAGCTGTTCGCCGTCGGCTTCGGCCACCGCTCCACCGCCATGCTGAACATCCTCAACGCCCACTTCGGCATCGGCGCGATCCTCGGCCCGGCCCTCATCGGCACGGTCGGCGCCGCGCACTACCCGGCCGTGTTCGCCGGATTCGCGCTGGCCAACCTGCCCCTGCTGTGGTGCCTGAAGGGCGTACGGGACCGGGCACCGCAGCCGTCCGAGGGGGCGTACGACACCGGCGGCGCCCTCGGCCGCAGCCTCGCCTCCGTGCTCGGCGTGTTCGTCGCCCTCTACGTCCTGCACGTCGGCATCGAGGCGGGTGTCGGAGGCTGGGAGCCCACCCATCTGGAGACCGTCGGCTACGGCGCCGGGGTCGCCGCCACCGCCACCTCCGTGTACTGGCTGATGATGACCGTGGGCCGGTTCCTGGTCGCCCCGATCGCCCTGCGCTACTCGCCCCAGGCCATCATCACCGTCTCCTGCGCCGGCATGACGGTCTGTCTGCTCCTCGCCTCCATGGATGAGTTGGCGCCCTACGCCTACGCCGGCGTGGGCCTCTTCATCGCGCCGATCTTCCCCACCGGCCTGCCCTGGCTGCACCGGGCCGCCCCGCGCGCCCGGCGCGCCGGAGCCCTGGTCATCGCCGCCTCCATGGTCGGCGGAGTGGTGGCCGGGCCGGCGCTCGGCAAGGCCATCGAGTGGTCCGGCGTGGAGGCCGTACCGCTGCTTCTCGGGGGTGTCTCGGCGCTGTGCCTGGCCGCGACCCTCTGGCTCATCCGCAGTACCCGAACCCACGCGCACTGAAGGGAAGCCCCGCATGTCCGCACTCACGACCACGTCCGACGGATTCCTGCTGCACGGCGAGCCGTTCCGCATCGTCTCCGGCGCCATGCACTACTTCCGCGTCCACCCCGACCAGTGGGCCGACCGGTTGCGCAAGGCCCGCCTGATGGGCCTGAACACCGTCGAGACGTACGTCCCCTGGAACGCCCACCAGCCGGACCCCGAGGGCGAGTTGGTCCTCGACGGCATCCTCGACCTGCCCCGCTATCTGGCCCTCGCCCGCGAGGAGGGCCTCAATGTCCTGCTCCGCCCCGGCCCGTTCATCTGCGCCGAGTGGGACGGCGGCGGCCTGCCCGGCTGGCTCACCTCGGACACCGACATCGCGCTGCGCAGCTCCGACCCCCGCTTCACCGCCGCCATCGACCGCTACCTCGATCAGCTGCTGCCCCCGCTGCTCCCGCACATGGCGGCACGCGGCGGCGCGGTCATCGCCGTCCAGGTGGAGAACGAGTACGGCGCCTACGGCGACGACACGGCCTACCTCAAGCACCTCGAACAGGGCTTCCGCGACCGGGGCGTCGAGGAACTCCTCTTCACCTGCGACCAGGTCAACCAGGAGCACCTCACCGCCGGCAGCCTGCCCGGCGTCCTCGCCACCGGCACCTTCGGCGGAAAGATCGACTCAGCCCTCGCCGAACTGCGCACCCACCGGCCCGAAGGCCCGCTGATGTGCGCGGAGTTCTGGGTCGGCTGGTTCGACCACTGGGGCGGCCCGCACCACACCCGCAGCGCCGCCGACGCCGCCGCCGACCTGGACCGGCTGCTGTCCGCGGGCGCCTCCGTCAACATCTACATGTTCCACGGCGGCACCAACTTCGGCTTCCGCAACGGCGCCAACCACCACCACACCTACGAGCCCACCGTCACGTCCTACGACTACGACGCCCCGCTCAGCGAGTCCGGCGACCCCGGCCCCAAGTACCACGCCTTCCGTGAGGTCATCGCCCGCCACGTCCCCGTACCGGACGAGCCCGTCCCGGCCCCCTCCCGCAAACTCGCGCCGCTCACCGTGGAGTTGGACCAGCGCGCCCCGCTCCTCCCGCACGCCGCCACCCTCGCCGCACCCCTGCGCACCGAGTCCCCGGCGATGATGGACGAACTCGGCCTCGCCTCCGGATACGCCCTCTACCGCACCGTCCTCCACACGGCCGGCCCCGGCCTGCTGCACTTCACCGGCGGCGTCGGCGACCGCGCCCAGGTCTTCGTGGACGGCGCCCCCGTCGGCGTCCTCGAACGCGAACGCCACGACGAGACCCTCACGGTCCATGTGCCCCGCGCCGGCGCCACCCTGGAGGTGCTCGTCGAGAACATGGGCGGCGTCAACTACGGCCCCCGCATCGGCACCCCCAAGGGCCTGCTCGGCCCCGTCACCCTCAACGGCGCCGCCCTGCACGGCTGGGACTGCCACCCGCTGGCCCTCGACGACCTCGCCGCCGTGCCGTTCGCACCGTCCGACGCGGCCATCGCCTTCGAACCGGCCTTCCACCGGGGCACCTTCGAGGTCGCCGCACCCGCCGACACCTTCCTGTCCCTGCCCGGCTGGACCAAGGGCCAGGCCTGGATCAACGGCTTCCACCTGGGCCGCTACTGGAACCGCGGCCCCCAGCACACCCTGTACGTCCCCGGCCCCGTCCTGCGCGCCGGCGGCAACGAGCTGATCCTGCTCGAACTGCACGCCACCACCGCCACTCGCGCCCAGCTGACCGACACCCCCGACCTCGGACCGGTGAACCCCTGATGGCCCACCACCGCCTGCGCGTCCCCGCGCCTCCCCCACCCCCGCTCACCGGCCATCTGCCCTTCACCGACGCACCGGGTGTCCCCGACCCGATCGAGGTCACCAGCCGCTACCTCACCCGCGGCGGCCGCCCCTGGTTCCCGGTCTCCGGCGAGTTCCACCTCAGCCGCTACCCGGCCGCCGAGTGGGAGGAGGAACTGCTGAAGATGAAGGCGGCCGGAGTGACGGTCGTCGCGAGCTACCTCATCTGGATCCACCACGAGGAGACCCAGGGCCGCATCCGCTTCGACGGCGACCGCGACCTGCGCCGCTTCGCCGAACTCTGCGCCCGCCACGGCCTGGACTTCATCCCGCGGATCGGACCCTGGGTGCACGCTGAGGTCCGCAACGGCGGCCTGCCCGACTGGGTCCTGGCCCACGACTGCGTCCCGCGCACCGACGACCCGGCCTATCTGGAGCTGGTCCGCCCCTGGTACGCGGCGATCGCCGGACAACTCCACGGCCTCGACCGCGCCCACGGCGGCCCGATCGTGGCGATCCAGATCGAGAACGAGCTCTACGACCAGCCCGGCCATCTGCTCACCCTGAAGCGCATGGCCCAGGAAGCCGGCCTCAGCGCACCCCTGTGGACGTCGACCGCCTGGGGCGGAGTCCAGCTCCCGCCCGATGAACTGCTGCCCCTGTACGGCGGCTACACCGAGACCTTCTGGACCGAGGCCGACGGCGGCTGGCCCGACACCTGCCGCAAGCACTTCTTCTTCACCCACCAGCGCGACGACGAGGGCATCGGCGCGGACCTGCGCCCCGTGACCGCCGTCCGGGGCAGCGCCCCGGACGCCTTCGCCGACCGATTCCCCTGGGCCACCTGCGAGTTGGGCGGCGGGATGGCGGCCTCCTACCACCGGCGCCCACGCGTGGAAGCGGCTGACATCGCCGCGCTCGGGCTCACCAAGATCGGGTGCGGATCGGTGTGGCAGGGCTACTACATGTTCCACGGCGGGACCAATCCGGTAGGGGAGTCGACGCCCCTTCAGGAGTCCCATGCCACGGGATATCCCAACGACCTGCCCGTGCTGACGTACGACTTCCAGGCCCCGCTCGGCGAGTACGGGCAGTACCGGCCGGTCTACGACGAACTCCGGCTCCAGCACCTGCTGTTGGCGGACTTCGGTCATCTGATCGCACCGATGGCGAGCGTGCTGCCGGCCGAACGGCCGCGGGGACAGGGGGACCGGGAGACGCTGCGGTGGGCGATGCGCGGTGACGGTTCGTCGGGGTTCCTGTTCGTCAACAACCATCAGCCGCACGAGCCGTTGCCGGATCACCCGGGGACTTCGTTCGGTGTCGCCTTCGAGGACGGGGAGTTGAGCTTCCCGTCCGAGCCGGTGACCGTGCCGTCCGGGGCCTCGTTCTGCTGGCCGCTGCGGCTGGACGTGGGCGGGGTGCGGGTGGAGTGGGCGACCGCTCAGCCGGTCTGCACGGTGGAGGACGACGGCCGAACGGTGCTGGTGCTCGCCGCGGTTGAGGGGATCGCTCCGGAGGTTGCCCTGGTGGGCGCGGCCGCTGTTTCGGCTCCGTCCGGGGAGGTCTCGTACGTGGACGGCCGCGCACTGGTCACCGGGGTGCGGGCCGGGACGGACGCGCTCGTCGAGGCGGAGACCGCGGGCGGGGAGCGGGTGGGGCTGCTGGTGCTGGACGCGGCTACGGCTCGTACCGCCTATCGAGGCGTGCTGTGGGGCGCCGAGCGGTTGGTGCTCGCGGACGGTGGGGTCGTCTTCGACGGGGACGGGATGCGGGTGCACAGTGCCGTCGAGCGGCCGTCGTACGCCGTGTTTCCCTCACCGATGACCGGTGGGGTGCGGGACGGGGTGTTCACGCGGTTCGTGCTGGGAGAGCGGCGCGCGGTCGGGGACGCTTCCGTCCGCCTTGTTCGGGCCGCCGGGCCCGCGCCCGAGCCGGTGACCGGGGTCATGGGGCGGGCGAGTGTGCCGGAGGACAAGTGGTTCGAGACGGTGGCCGCGGAGTACGCCGTCTCGCTGCCGGACGAGGTGCCGGGTGGGGCCTTGCTGCGGATTCACTGGGCCGGGGATGTGGGGCGGGCGTATGTGGGGGACGTCCTTGTCGCCGATCAGTTCTTTTCGGGGCGGGTGTGGGACATCGGGCTCGATCGGCTTCCCGCGGGGGAGTTGAGGTTGCGGGTGCTCAGCGGGGATGACACCGCGGGTGTGTATGTGGCTGAGGGGAGTCGAGGTGAGGCCGTTGTCGAGCGGGTGGAGTTGGTGACCATTCGCCGTTGGGCTGTGCGGTGAGGTGTCGGGTGCGGGTTCCATGTGGCTGGTCGCGCCCCGCGGCGGAGCCGCATATCGGCACAGCCCCGCGCCCCTGAAGCGGCGTTGCGCAGCCGTATGCTGGGGGCGATCCCCGTCCTTTCACTGAGGAAGACACCTCCGATGAGCCCTCGGTCCGCCGACTCTCCCGCCCCCAAGGGGCGCAGTCGACGTAACTTCGCGGGGGCCCGGCCTGTCATGGATGACGTGGCTCGGATGGCCGGGGTGTCCAAGCAGACCGTTTCCCGGGTGCTCAACGAGCATCCCGCTGTGCGGGACGAGACCCGGGAGGCGGTGCGGGAGGCGATGCGGGTGCTCGGGTACCGGCCCAGTGCCAGCGCGCGGTCGCTGGCCAGTGGGCGGACCCGGATGGTCGGGGTGATCTCCTTCGACGCCGCCCGCTACGGGCCCGCCAGCATCCTCACCGCCATCAACACCGCCGCCCAGGAAGCCGGTTACCTGCTCAGCTCCATCGCCCTCGACGACACCGCCGACCACGCCACCGTCGCCGAGGCCGTGCAGCGGCTGTCCGCCGAGGGTGCCGACGGGGTGATCGCCATCGCCCCGCAGCACCGGGTGGGGCAGGCGCTCGCCGACACCCGGCTCGCCACCCCGCTGGTCGTCATGGAGAACGAGATCAGGGGCGGCACGCCCCTCGCCACCGCCGACTCCCGGGGCGGCGCCCACAAGGCCACCGAGCATCTGCTGACCCTCGGGCACGCCACCGTGTGGCACATCGCGGGGCCGGCCGGCTGGACCTCCGCCGACCAGCGGGTGGCCAGCTGGCAGGACACCCTCAAGGCGGCCGGCGCCGAGATCCCCCCGCCGCTCGCCGGTGACTGGAGCGCCGACTCCGGCTACGAACTGGGCCGGGAGCTGGCCCGGCGCACGGACGTCACCGCCGTGTTCGCCTCCAACGACCAGATGGCCCTCGGGCTGCTGCACGCCCTCCATGAGGCGGGCCGCCGGGTCCCCGACGACACCAGCGTCGTCGGCTACGACGACATCCCCGAGGCCGCCCACTTCCTGCCCCCGCTGACCACCGTACGGACGGACTTCGCGGAGATCGGCACCCGGTTGCTGCGGCTGCTGCTCGACCGGATCGACGGGCGCGCCGAGGCCGAGAAGGAGGACGAGTCGATGATTCCCGTCGAGCTCGTCGTGCGGCGCAGCTCCGGGCGGCCGGGGCGGGGCTGACGTCCGGTCCGTTGCGGCGGCCACCCGTTCGAGGGCGGGGAAAGGGCTTCGGTCGAACGCGGGTATGAGGTGTCGAACGTGGGGGCGAAAGATACCCCCCGAGGCATCCCAGGACTTTGTTGTGATCGGCGTCACAAAGGGTCTACCGTGAAATGGCTGGGAGGACTCCGCCGGGGGCGAGCCGAACGGAGGCACGCCACCTGGCCCACCTCCGGGTGAGGGAAGTGATTCTGTTGTCCGTCTCCTGGGACGACATCGGTGGGCTCGTCGACGCCCACGAACGATTCCTGGCCGGTGCGCGGGTCGACGCGGACGTCCGGGACTCGGTCCTGGACTCCTGGAAGCGGTGCCGCTCCGCGGGGCTCGAACCGGACCAGCTGCTGGTGCCCTACGCTCCCGACCTCACCCTCGACGACGCGTTCCTGCACGCCGCCGACCCGGTCCTCGCCGACCTGGCCGTCTCGCTCACCGACGCCGGCACGACCATCGCCGTGTGCGACGGACTCGGCCGGATGATCCAGCGGCTCGGCGGCGGGCGACGGCTGTGCGACCGGCTCGACGAGGTGCGGTTCGCCCCCGGGTTCGACGCGTCCGAACGGGTCGTCGGCACCAACGGCGTCGGCACCGCGCTCGCCGAACGCGGCCCCGTCTACGTCGTCGGCCGGGAGCACTTCGCCGACTGCCTCCAGCCCTTCGCCTGCGCCGGCGCGCCCGTCCGCAACCCGCTCAGCGGACGCATCGAAGCCGTCCTCGACCTCACCTGTCTGCGCGACGAGGGCGATCCCGCGATGCTGCGGCTGGTCCGCGAGGCCGCGCGCGCCATCGAGGCCCGGCTGCTGGAGCAGGCAACCGAGCGGGAGCGGGCGCTGCTCGCCGCGTACCGGCGGGCCGTCGGCGCCTCGGCGGAGTGGCGGCAGCCCGCGCAGGGCGCCGACACCTACGGCGACGAGTTGAGCCGCGTCGACCGGGCCGTCCTGCGCGAGAAGGCCGAGGAACTCCTCGCCTCGCCGCACCGCACCCTCGACGAGGTCACCCTCTCCGGCGGCCGCACCGCCACCCTGTTGCGCCGTCAGGTCCAGGGCGCGGCGGGCGAGACGGGCGTCGTCGTCGAGGCCCGCATCCTCGGCAGCCCGCGGCTGCGCCAGGTCACGGTCACCACGCGTCCGGTGTCGGTCCAGGCGCTACCCGTGGCGCCGTCGGCCGGGCCGGCACCGACCTCCTCCCCGACGCCGGCCGCGACACTGACCTCGGCGCCGACCGCGACTGGGACGCCGGCGCCGACGCGGGCGCCGACGCCGACTACGACCCCGGCGTCGGCCGCGGCTCCGACCTCGACCACGGCATTGACCCCGGTGCCGGTTCCGATCCCGGCAGCGACACTGACCCCGGCTCCGACCCCGGCCTCGGCATCGGCCTCGGCCTCGGCATCGGCCTCGGCACCGGCCTCGGCCCCGGCCCCGGCCCCGGCCCCGGCCCCGGCCTCGGCCTCGGCACCGGCTCCGACCCCGGCCTCGGCACCGGCCTCGGCCCCGGCCCTGGCCCCGGCCACGGCCCCGGCCTCGGCCATGGCTCCGGCTCCGACCCCGGCCTCGGCATTGGCCCCGGTGCCGTCCGAGACTGCGGCGCCTACTGCGGCCCCCGTATCGGCCGCGACGTTGGCTCCGGCGTCGGCCGCGACTGCGGCACCGGTTCCGATCCCGGCAGCGACACTGACCCCGACCCCGACCCCGACCCCGACCCCGGCCTCGGCACCGGCTCCGACCCCGACCCCGACCCCGGCTCCGACCCCGACCTCGGCACCGACCCCGGCCACGACACTGACCCCGGCGGCGGCCGCGACCCCGCCCTCGGCATCACCCCCGCCCCCGATCGCTGCACCGTCCGCCGCGCCACGTGGTGGCACCCTGCGCACCGTCGTACGGGCGGGTGGGGACGGGGAGCGGAGTTCCGGTGGTGAAGGCACTTCGTCGTCCGACCGCACGCCGCTGCTCGCCGACGCTCGCCTTCTCCTCGTCGGCGAGCCCGGCGTCGGGCGGCTCGCCGTGCTGGCGCGGAGGCGGCTCGAGTTGCTGCATGACGCCGGGGTGCGGATCGGCACCACCCTCGATGTCACCCGCACCGCCGAGGAACTCACCGAGGTCACCGTCCCCCGGTTCGCCGACTTCGTCGCCGTCGATCTGCCGGACACGGTGCTGCGGGGCGAGGAGCCGGGGCCGCTCGGCGCCGACACCCCGCTGCGGCGGGTCGCCCTGGGCGCCGTACACGAGGAATCGCGGCTGCACGCCGTCGGGGACACCGTGCGGTACGTCGCGTCGACCCCGCAGGCCCGCAGTCTGGATGCCCGGCAGTCCGTGCTGGAGCCCGTGCCGGCCGCGGGCGGCGGGTGGTTCGCCCAGGACCCGGCGCGCGGTGACCGGGTCCTCGGGGCCGGCGTCCACTCGCTGATCACCGTGCCGCTGCGGGCCCGCGGCGCCACGCTCGGCGTCGTCGGCTTCCACCGCGCCGACAAGACCGCGCCGTTCGAGGACGACGACCTCGCCCTCGCCCAGGAACTCGCCGGCCGGGCCGCCATCTGCATCGACAACGCCCGCCGCTACACCCGCGAGCACAACACCGCGCTCGCCTTGCAGCGCAGCCTGCTGCCGCGAGGCCGCTCCGAGCAGAGCGCCGTCGACGTGGCCTGCCGCTATCTGCCCGCCCAGGCCGGGGTCGGTGGGGACTGGTTCGACGTCATCCCGCTGTCCGGGGCCCGTGTCGCGCTGGTCGTCGGGGACGTCGTCGGCCACGGGCTGCACGCCGCCGCGACCATGGGGCGGCTGCGCACCGCCGTCCACAACTTCTGCGCGCTCGATCTGTCGCCCGAGGACCTCCTCACCCACCTCGACGATCTCGTCGGCCGTCTCGACCGCGGTGAGGGCTGGGCGGCGGAGAACAGTCCCGACTCCGGGATCGTCGGGGCGACCTGTCTGTACGCCGTCTACGACCCGGTGTCCCGGCGCTGCACCCTCACCCGCGCCGGGCACCCGCTGCCCGCGGTCGTCGACCCCGACGGCACGGTGACCTTCGTCGACCTGCCGTCCGGGCCGCCCCTCGGGCTCGGCGGGATGCCCTTCGAGACGGTCGAGCTGGAGCTGGCCGAGGGCAGCCAACTCGTCCTCTACACCGACGGGTTGGTCGAGGACCGGCACCGTGACATCGACGCCGGTCTGGAGCAGCTCCGCACCGTCCTGGGGGGCGCCGGGCGCCCGCCGGAGGAGACCTGTGAGGCGGTCCTGGACGCGCTGCTGCCGGCCCGGCCGAGCGACGACGTGGCCCTGCTGGTCGCCCGCACCCACGCCCTGGACTCCGACCGGGTCGCCCAGTGGGACGTGCCGAGCGACCCGTCGGCCGTCTCCCGCTACCGCGCCGTCGTCACGGAGCAACTCGCCGCGTGGGGCCTGGAGGACCTCTCCTTCACCGCCGAACTGGTCGCCAGCGAACTGGTCACCAACGCGATCCGGCACGCGACCGGCCCCGTCCAACTCCGCCTGCTCCGCGACCGGGCCCTCATCTGCGAGGTCTTCGACGGCAGCAGCACCTCCCCGCGACTGCGCCGCGCGAAGAACGAGGACGAGGGCGGCCGCGGCCTCTTCCTGGTCGCCCAGCTCACCGAACGCTGGGGCACCCGCTACACCCCGGAAGGCAAGATCATCTGGACGGAGATGCCCCTGCCGAAAGGCTGCCGCCCCGGCGCATTCAGCGGCCGGCCCGCCCCAGCGCCACCATCATGCTGAGGCCGGCGACGCACCGCGCGGCAGGGTCCGTCACGATGGCGACTCACCGTACGGTCCGCCAGCGGCAGCGCCTCGTAGGCGGTGGCGACTCACCCCGCAGCCGGCTCGACCGTCGGCCGGCCCCAGTGGCAGCGTCATGCTGAGGGCGGCGACTCACCGCGCGGCAGGCGCACCGCGGCGCCGGTGATGTACTGCGCGGCAGGGGCACAGTGACGCCGGTGATTCACCGCGCGGCAGCTTCACGGTTACGACGGTGATCACCGCACAGCCCGCCCAGCGGCAGCCCAGCCTCTCCTCGGTGGTGCCGGCTCACCCCGCGGCCCGCTCCACCGTCGATCCGCCCGGCGGCACCGGCACCGGTCCGCCCAGCGGCAGCGTCACCGTGAAGACCGTTCTGCCCGGTTCGCTGCTCACCTCCACCGTGCCGCCGTGTGCCCGTACCAGTGAGCGGGCCACGGCCAGGCCCAGGCCGCTGCCGCCGCGGTCTCGGCTGCGGGCCTTGTCGACGCGGTAGAAGCGGTCGAAGACGCGCTCGCGGTCGGCGGGCGGGATGCCCGGGCCCGAGTCCATGACCTCTACCCGTGCCCGCCCGGCGGCCATGGACACCGTCAGGCACACCGGCGTTCCGGCCGGGGTGTGGATGGCCGCGTTGGTGAGGAGGTTGTCCAGGACCTGGCGGATGCGGTGGGGGTCGACCCGTAGGGATACCGAGTCCGGGCCGTCCGTCAGCGTCAGGGGCCGGTCCGGGTGGGCCGCGCGGAACGCGTCCGCCGCGTCGTGGACCAGCGTCACCAGATCCGTGTCGGCCGGCCGCAGCGGGGTCTCCACCTCGGCCGCGTCCAGGCGCGCGAGCAGCAGCAGGTCGTCGAGGAGGACGCCCATGCGGGCCGCCTCGGCGCGGAGCCGGGCCAGGTGCTTGTCCCGTTCCTCGGGGGCGTTGGCGGCGGCGTACTGGAAGAGGTCCGCGTAGCCCCGTACCGACATCAACGGCGTGCGCAGTTCGTGCGAGGCGTCGGCGACGAAACGGCGCAGCCGCTGCTCCGCCTCCGAACGCACCGCCAGCGAGCGGTCGATGTGCTCCAGCATCGTGTTGAACGCGGTCCGCAGCTCCTCGACCTCCGGGCCGCCGCCCTTGCGGTCGGCGCGCAGCGGCAGCCGGGCCGCCGACTCCGTCAGATCGTGCGAGGCGATGCCGTGCGCCGTGGACGCCATGTCGCTCAGGGGTTTGAGGCCGCGCCGCAGCACCTTGCGGCCGAACAGGACCAGGGCCAGCAGGGCGAGGCCGAAGGCGATGACCTGGACCGTGATCAGCTGGCCCACGGTGTCGTCGATGTCGTCCATGGGCGCCGCGCTGACCAGGATCACCCCGGGTTCGACCTCGCAGGCGCGCAGCCGGTACTCGCCCGCGCCCGCCAGATGCTCGGTACGGGTCACGTCCGTGCCGCCGGCGGCGGCGGTCTTGACCTCGGCCACCGCCGTGAACTCGTCGACGTCCTTCGGCAGGTCGGTGGGGTCCTCGGGCGTGCGCAGCACCGGGGCGCCGTCCTTCACGTCGTACACGGCGTAGTACCAGCGCCAGTACTTCTTGCCCGCGAGGCTGCCGGACTCCGCGATGCTCTTGGACTGGGCGACCTGGGCGATCGACAGCTGTTCGTTCAGCTGGTTCGACAGGTAGTCGCGCATGTACGTCGTCAGGACCGTGCCCACGACGCCGAAGACGACCAGGGCCAGCGCGCCGAGCCCCAGCGCGAGCCGGGTCCCGAGCCGCATCCGCCGGTACGCCGAGCGCAGCCGCCCGATCACTCCGAGGCCTGCCGGATCACGTACCCGAAGCCGCGCACGGTCTGGATCAGCGGATCGTCACCGGTCTCGTCGAGCTTGCGGCGCAGTCGGCTGACGACCAGCTCGACGACGTTGGAACGGCCTCCGAAGCCGTACTCCCACACATGGTCGAGGATCTGCGCCTTGGTCAGCACGGTCGGCGACTTGCGCATCAGGTAGCGCAGCACCTCGTACTCGGTCGGGGTGAGCGTGAGCAGCTTCCCGCCGCGCCGCACCTCGCGGGTGTCCTCGTCCATCGTCAGGTCCGCGACCCGCAGCACCGAGCGCTGGAAGCCGGGGCCCGCCGCGCGCCGCAGCACCGTCCGCAGCCGGGCCATCAGCTCCTCCACCGCGAACGGCTTCACCAGGTAGTCGTCCCCGCCCCTGGTCAGCCCCGCGACCCGGTCGGCGACCGCGTCCCGGGCGGTCAGGAACACCACCGGCACCATCGTGCCCGAGCGCCGCAGCCGGTCCAGGACCCCGAAACCGTCGAGGTCGGGCAGCATCAGGTCGAGCACCACGATGTCCGGGTGGAACTCCGCGGCACGGCTCAGCGCCTCCTCGCCGGAGTTCGCGGTCACCGCCTCCCAGCCCTCGTAGCGGGCGACCGTCGCGACCAGGTCGGCGATCGGCGGGTCGTCGTCCACGACGAGGAGTCGTACTTTTTCCACCCGTTCATAGTGCGGCACGTGGCCCCACAGACCAGAGCCGTATCCTCCCCGAGGCCACATCGATAACCACTTGAAAGTTGTACGACAGCTTTTCGACAGGTCGCTCAAGCGAAGCTCTAGTCCCAGGCCCCGATCAAGGAGCTCCGTTCCGTGACGACGACCGTCAAACCGCCCACCGCGCCCCCCACGGCGATACGGCCCAAAGTGGTGGCCCGCACGGGCCTGTACGGCCTGATCGCCGCGAACGTGGCCGTGGTGACCGTCTTCTTCGCCCAGGCCGGCTTCGCCTCCAACGCGCTGATCGTGCTCGGCCGTCTCTTCGGCCTCTACGGCGCCCTCTTCATGGCCTTCCAGCTGCTGCTGGTGGCCCGGCTGCCCTGGCTCGACCGCCGCATCGGCATGGACCGGCTCACCTCCTGGCACCGCTGGACCGGCTTCAGCATCCTGTGGGCGCTCCTCGCGCACGCCGTCTTCATCGCCTTCGGCTACGCCGAGGGCACCGACATGGGCCCGATCGGCACCGTCGTGGACCTCGCCGAGACCACCGAGGGCGTGCTCCGCGCGGTCGTCGCGCTGGGGATCATCATCGTCGTCGGTGCCGTCTCGGGCCGCTGGGCCCGGCGCCGGCTGGCGTACGAGACGTGGCACTTCATCCACTTCTACACGTACGTCGCCGTGGTGCTCGCCATCACCCACCAGATCGCGGCCGGTACGACCTTCGCCTCGTCCTCCGTCGCCAGGACCTACTGGTACGGCGTGTGGACCGTCGCCCTCGGCGCGGTCGTCCTCGGCCGCGCGGTGCTGCCGCTGTGGCGGAACCTGCGCCACCAGTTCCGGGTCGAGGCGGTCGTCCCCGAGTCCGACACCGTCGTCTCGATCTACATCACCGGCCGTGACCTGGACAAGCTGCCCGCCCGCGCCGGCCAGTTCTTCCTCTGGCGGTTCCTGACCAAGGACCGCTGGTGGCAGGCGAACCCCTTCTCCCTGTCGGCCGCTCCCGACGGCCGCACCCTCCGCCTCACCGCGAAGGCCGCCGGCGCCGGCAGCGCCGCCCTGCGCCACCTCAAGCCCGGCACCCGTGTCTTCGCCGAGGGCCCCTACGGCGCCTTCACCGCGCTGCACCGCACCCGCCCGGAGTCGGTCCTGATCGCCGGCGGCGTCGGCGTCACCCCCATCCGCGCGCTCCTGGAGGAACTGCAAGGCCACGCGATCGTCATCTACCGCGTAGCGGCCGAGCGGGACGCCGTCCTCCACGACGAGCTGCGCGAGCTGGCGGCCGCCAAGGGGGCCGAGCTCTACCTGGTGAGCGGCCCGGTGACCCCCGACAAGCTGGCGCCGGGCGAGCTGCTGCGCCTGGTCCCGGACATCGCCGACCGCGACGTCTTCCTGTGCGGGCCGCCACCCATGATGAACGCGGTGCTGCGCAGTCTGCGCGAGCTGAACGTGCCCAAGGCGCAGACCCACTTCGAGCGCTTCAGCCTGGCTGGATGAGGAAGAGATCGTGAAGCGAGCCATACCTGTAGTCGTCCTCAGCATCGCCGGCCTGGTCCCCGTCTGGCGCTACGAACCCTCGATAGGCGGCGGTACGACGACGGAGGCGGCGCCGGCCCCGTCCGCGTCGTCCTCGTCCGGAGGGTCGTCCTCCGGCACGGTCGTCAAGGGCACCACCGTGAACACGGAGAAGGGGCCGGTGGAGGTCCAGGTGACCTTCGACGGCGAGAAGATCACGGCCGTCAAGCTCCTCCAGCAGCCGAACCATCCGCAGACCACGGCGGCGGTGCCGAAGCTGGTGGCGGAGACGTTGGAGGCGCAGAGCGCGGACATCGACACGGTGTCGGGCGCGACGATCACGAGCGAGGCGTACAAGGAGTCGTTGCAGGCGGCGATCGACAAGAACGCGAAGTCGGCGTCGGCATCTTCTCCGTCCCCGTCGGCGAGTGCCTCCGCGGCATCCGCC
Source organism: Streptomyces sp. NPDC051913 (assembly GCF_044593635.1). Classification (NCBI taxonomy): domain Bacteria; kingdom Bacillati; phylum Actinomycetota; class Actinomycetes; order Kitasatosporales; family Streptomycetaceae; genus Streptomyces; species Streptomyces sp. NPDC051913. The sequence goes on from NZ_JBIUCI010000002.1 coordinate 359,783, forward strand.
TCCCGGACGATCGACGGCTCCGCGCTGAACACCGAGAAGGGCCCCGTCCAGGTCCAGGTGACCTTCGAGGGCGACAAGATCACGGCCGTGAAGATGCTCCAGCAGCCGAACCATCCGCAGACCACGGCGGCGGTGCCGAAGCTGGTGGCGGAGACGTTGGAGGCGCAGAGCGCGGACATCGACACGGTGTCCGGTGCGACGATCACGAGCGAGGCCTACAAGGAGTCCCTCCAGGCCGCGATCGACGCGAAGGGCTGATCATGCACAGGGTCGAGCACGTCATGGGCTTCCCGGTGTCGTTGCGCGTCGACGACGAGGGCGACTTCGAGAAGGTGGGCGACGCCGTCTTCGCCTGGCTGCACGAGGTCGACGCCCGCTTCAGCCCGTTCAGGCCGGACAGTGAGGTATCCCGGCTGGGCCGCGGCGAGCTGGCGGAGTCGGAGGTCAGCGAAGACCTCCGCCTGGTCCTCGACCTGTGCGAGCACTACCGGACGGCGACGGGCGGAGCGTTCGACGTCCGTCTGCCGGGCCGGGGCCTCGATCCCTGCGCGGTGGTGAAGGGCTGGTCGGTACAGCGCGCGGCGGAGCTGCTGACGGCCGCGGGCGCGCGGCGCTTCGTCCTGAACGCCGGCGGTGACGTGGTCGCCGCCGGCGGGCCGTGGCGCGTGGGCGTACGGCACCCCGAACACGCCGACAAGCTGTGCACGGTGCTGTCGCTGACGGACGGGGCGGTGGCGACGTCCGCGCGTTATGAGCGCGGGGATCACATCATCGACGGGCGCACGGGGCGTCCGGCTACGGGGTTGCTGAGTCTGACGGTGGTCGCTTCGTCGTTGACGGAGGCGGACTCGGTGGCTACGGCTGCGTTCGCGATGGGGGCGGAGGGCGTGGAGTGGGCCGCCTCCTTGCCGGGGGTGGAGGTGTTCGCGGTGGATGCGGAGCGCAAGGTGGTGCGGACGGCGGGGTTTCCCACGGCGGAGGCCGAGAGCCGTTCCTGAGCCCTACCGGTCCTCCGGCCTTTCCGGAACGGTCAGCACCTCCTGAAGGGCCGCGTGACGGAACTGGTAGACGGGGCCGCTGCGGCGCAGCACCCCGAGGGCGTGAGCCTCCTCCAGGAACCTCATCAGGCGCCTCGGCCCCCGCCCGGTCAGCGCCAACCAGCCGACGACGACGTAATAGCGGGGGGACGCCCTGCCGCGCAGCATCAAGGCCGACGCGGGGACGGCCGTGAAGAGGCAGGCGGAGAGCCACACGAGAGGATTCCAGGTCGTCGGTGCGAAGGCGGACATGGTGGCCACACCGACGAGGGCCGGTGGGAGCATCGCTGAGCGGAAGTCCAGCCGCAGGCTCTGCCTCGGGCTGAAGGCGTCGGTCGACCGCCGGGAACGTCTGCGACGCGGCAGGGACAGCACACGGGGCTGCGGTGATCGTCTGGTGGCAAGGACGACCAGGGCCACGAACACTCCGGCGACGGTGAGGAAGAAGGCGCGAGAGTCCGCCTTGAGGGAGAGGGCCAAGGACACCATCGGAGCGGTGAGGACGACAGCGGCGCTCCCGAGGCGGAGCCTCAACGCCAGGGAGCCGTACACCCGGTGCAGCTCCCACCAGGCGAGGTCCCGCGTCTGGAGCCGGTTCATGTGTCCCGCCAGGAACGTCAGCCAGCGTCTGGCCTTGGCGGGTGGCGTGAGGTTGGGATCGATGGCGCGGTAGACGGCGGGAATGAAGCCGTCGAGCAGATGGAGTCGAAGGCGGTCGCGGTCGGTGAACTCCAGCAGACCCAAGGGGTTGGTCGAGGGGTCCCGGTAGACCTCTCGGGCCATACGGAGCATGAAGGGCGTGCTCAGGACCTTGGCCAAGGGGTGGGAGGGCCGGTCTTGGAGGAAGTCGAAGACCGGATTCCACCGCCTGTCGCCCGGTAGAAGGTCTTGTTGGAGATAGCGGAAGGCATCGGCCGTTCGCAGTGGTTCGAGCTCCAGGACCGTGGCTCCTCGCAACGGGCGGCCGTCCTGGCGGATGACGTCCTCGTATTCGTCGGTGCGTGAGGTCAGCACGTACGGCGTCCCCGAAGAGTGGTTCAACGCCTCGATCGCCAAGGCGCGGGTCTCGGGCGGAAGTTCGTCCAGGCCGTCGAGGAAGGGAAGGATCCAGCCCCCGTGTACCAACCAGATCAGGGTGTCCCCGCGGAGCTCGGCCGAGAGCTCGGGGTGTTCCCTGCGCAAGCGGTCCATGATCCAGTCGGCGAGCGTCCGGTCGCGAGGGTCCCATGAAACCAGCGACAGCAGCACCGGTACCGAGAAGCGTTCGTCCGGAGCCCGTGTCTCCAGCAGGGTGGCCGCCAGTCGGTAGGCGGCTGTCGTCTTGCCCGAGCCGCCCGGTCCGAGCAGAACGAGTCGCCTCTCCGGTACGGATGCGAAGAGACTCTGCGGATCCCTCAGCAGGTCGCCGGAGGTCATGAGCATGCGGCCGGGATCGGAACGAGACACCATTCTGCGGCTGAGGGACCATCGGAGCGGGAGCGGGCTGCGATCGTCGATGTCGCGTCGTGCCAGCTCCCAAAGCAGGTTCCGCCGCACCGCCAGAGCCAGCACTTCGACCGCCTGGACGAGGTCGGGGTCCACGGTCGACGGCCCCCGATGTGGCTCCTCGTCCATCGGAGCGAGCACCAGCACGGACTTCTCGGTCGCCGTACGCCGGTTGATCAGCTCGGCCACCGCCCCCACCCCCTCGGCCGTCAGCGCGGCGGCCTGCGCCCGCCGGGGCGGCGGCACCAGGAACCCGGGCAGAGCGTCCGGGGAGCCGTCCGGCAAGGTGACGGGCAGGAAGCGGTCCGGATAGGCGTAGTACACGTCCCGGAGCTGAGTTGCCTCGTCGTCCGGCAGGCTGCGGTAGCTCGGCGAGGACACCGGCAACACCAAGTCCGCGCTCAGAAGTTGCTCCCGTTGCCAGCGCGGCCAGTCGTCCTGGCGCTGGCCGGGCGGCAGGTCCAGCCGGGCGTCGACGCCATGGGCGCGCAGCAGGAACCACAGTTCGCGTACGGCCTCGAAGTGGTCGGGGGAGTCGTAGGCGTAGGTGACGAACACGCGCCTGCCCGGCCGCTCGGGGTCGCTCGGTGCCGGTGCCGCCGGTTCCAGGGGTACGTTGCGCATGAACTGCCTCAGCAGGCCCCGGCGTTCCTGTTCCTCCAGCGGCCTGACCTGAGTGACCTCCCGGTCGCTGAGGTACGCGACCAGGCGCTCCGAGGACGCGAGCATGCTGGCGGGGCGCAGGGGCTCGTCCCGGATCGTCGCGAGGATCTCCTCGTAGGCGTAACTGGGCTGGTACGGCACCTCGACGGCACCCCAGTAGGCCTCGGGGTCCGGCACATGGGACAGATAGCGCCCGAACCTGGCCCGCGCGTAACGACGCCCCTGTTCCAGCCGTTCGGCCTCCCCGTCGTCGACCCGCATCGGCACCGGGAACATCCGCAGCTGGTTGCCCGCCCGCTGCCGATGCACCGACGCCGCCACCGCCTCCGCGCCGTCGATGGCCTGGTTGCTCAGGGTGAAGCAGTTCACCAGGATGTCCGGGAGCTGGACGGTGCAGATGCCCGCGGTGTCGCTGAGCCCCGTACGGCTGTCGATCAGGACGTAGTCGTAGTGCTCCCGCATGCTGCGCTTGAGGGCCTCGATGAAGCCGCCGCCGCCGAGCCGCTCGTAGAAGTTGTTCCAGTCGAAGGTGGTGACGAGCGTCGAGTACAGATGGTCCTGGCGGCCCGCGGGGACGAGGTCGATGGATCCCGGTGCGGCGAAGTCGTGCTCCACGGACATGGCGTAGGGCTGGATCGCGGCGAGCGGCTCGTGCCAGTCGGGCTCGTCCGGGGTGGCCGGGTCCGTGGCAGCGGTCGCGAACTCCCATACCAGGTCCATGATCCCGGGCGAGGAGCGCAGTTCGCTGTCGGGGAGGAAGGGGTGGAAGTAGCGGTGCAGGCCCGGCGCTTCGAGGTCCCAGTCCACGACCAGGACCCGCTTGCCCCGGGAGGCCAGGATCCAGGCCGCGTTGGCCAGGGCCATGGTGCGCCCGGTGCCGCCCTTGTACGAGTAGAAGGTGACGATCCGCGCCCTCAACGTCCCAGCCCTCCGGGTCCGGTGAGCACCGGCCGGAACTGCGGCCCGGCCTCGTTGACGCGGCGTACGACCTCGGCCATGCGCATGATGCGTCCCTGGATCTCGATGAGCACCTGCCCGAGGACCCGCTCGAAGTCCTCCATCGACGGCAGGTCGCCCCGGAAGGCACCGCCGCCCGCCTCCATCCAGTTGCCCAGACTGGCATAGAGCCGGTTGTAGAGGTGACCGCCCTGCGGTCCCTCGCGCAGCTCGTCCAGGTCTGAGGGCACCAGGACGACGGAGTTGCGTGAGCGGGTCCGGTCGAGGCGGGAGAACAGCTGCTGGAACGAGGCCAGTTCGACCGACCGGGGATCGACGATCAGCACGACCAGGCACTGGCGCTCGGCCGGTTCGTCGAGGAGCGTGAACAGCGAGTCGTCGGCGGGCACCACCTGTGACTCCATCTCCCGGGTGAAGGCCACGCCCTGGGCACGTACGACGATGCTTCCCGAGTGGGCCGGGTGGTACGGCCGCCAGTCCACCAACTCCTCGCCATACGCGTCGAGTTCGGCGTGCGCCACGTTCAGCATGTCGTCCCGTCGGCCGACCGCCACGACGAACACCACCTTTCGGGCACCTCTTCCGGCACGCGCCGCGGGGATCCGCCCGTTGACCGGTCCGGGCCGCTCGGCCGGGGCGAAGGCGTTGGGCAGGGCGAGCAGGTCGGGGACCGGGTGAGGGTCCGGTGGAGTCGCCGCCGCCTCCAGGATCATCTCGGCGTACCGCTCCAGGAAGTCGAGGTACTGGCTCCTGTAGTCGCGCCGACGGAGGAGGGTCCTGAGCCCGAACTGCTTGTACTCCTGGCCGAACAGGTCCCGGGAGTCCTGAAGTTCGTCCGCGACCGCCGGGAGCTCCCCACGCGGGGGCAGCCACCACACCGGAACGATGCTGTTCGGCCGGTGACCGGTCGCCTTGTGGTGGGCCGCCACCCGGGTGGAGAAGGCGGACCACTCCTGGCCGCTCACCTGGCTGGCGAAGTAGTGCGGTGAGTAGACCGGTACGAAGACCAGGCACTCCGCCAGGGCCTCGCCCAGCGCGGTGGCCCATAACGCGCCGCTCGGCTGGTTCCGGTCGATGAAGCCGACCGAGTCGAGGGGAAGGCCGCCCCGGGTGGACAGTTCGCGGCAGAGGTCTGTGTAGAACCGGTCCAGATACACGTCCACGAGATCGGAGCGCGCGTAACTGAAGAAGAAGTGCCGCACCTGACCTCACTCGCCGTCGATGCCCGTCCGGTGGCGTGACACTACTGGAAAACGCCGGGGGCGGACCGCAGGTCGCGGTCCGCCCCCGGTTCGTTCGATGAATCAGCTGACGTCGGAAGCATCCAGCCGATACAGCCCGCTGTAGTCCGACACCGCCGTGCCGTTCTTCTTCACCCACGTCGAGATCTCGGAGTTCGACGAACCCTGGCCGCTGTCGCTGATCACGATGTAGTGGAGCTTGCCCGCCTTCACCAGGCTCTTCAGCTTGGTGAGGGTCATCGCGTCGTCGCTGCCGGACCAGCCGCCCATGGAGATGACCGGCTCGCCGGACTCCAGGATGATCGAGGAGGCCGTCTGGTCGGTGGCGACCGCGACCAGCCAGGTGGCGCCGTCCTGGTTCTTCTTCAGGTACGTGATCATCGCCGACGAGACCTGGGTGCCTCCGCCGCCCATCCCGCCGCCATCGGTGGTCGTGCCGCCGCCTTCGGGACGGGAGGAGCCGGTCGTACCGCCAGGAGCCTCTCCGCTCGGCCGCTCACCGCCCCCGCCGCCCATACCGCCCCCGCCACCCATCCCGCCGCCGGTGCTCGGACCCGCCGTCGGATTCGTGCCGTTGGTGCTCGCGGTCGTCGCCGCCGACACCGAGTACGCGGCGGGACCCGCCAGCAGGGCGACGACCGCGGCCAGCGCCGCGAAGCCCGTCAACCGCTGCCGCCTCGTGAAGCGGCCCAGCAGCAGGCCCAGCACCGCCGCCGCACCCGCGACGCCCGCCACCACCTCCGCCACGGTGTACAGCGTCCCGGAGCCCGACACCCGCTGGAGCAGGACGACCGACCAGACCGTGCTCGCCGCGATGGCCGACGGCAGCACCCACGCCCACTTCGCCGCCGAACCCTCCACGAACGCCCGGTAGAGCATCACGCTCCCGATCCCGGCCAGCGCCGCGATGCCCGGTGCCATCGCCGTGACGTAGTACGGGTGGAAGGTGCCCTCCGCCAGGGCGAAGGTCAGGTAGTGGAGGACGAACCAGCCGCCCCACAGCAGCACCGCCGCCCGCTTCGCGTCCGTACGTGGCGCGCGACCGCGCAGCACCAGGCCGCCCACCAGAGCCACCAGCGCGAACGGGATCAGCCACGAGATCTGACCGCCCATGATGGTGTTGAACAGCCGGTACAGGCCCGCCTCGCCGCCGAAGCTCGCCCCGTTGCCCTGCGAGCCCACCGACGAACTCGCCCCGAAGATCCGGCCGAAGCCGTTGTAGCCGATGACCAGGTCCCACACCGTGTTGTCGGTCGAGCCGCCGATGTAGGGACGCGAAGAGGCCGGGATCAGGTCCACGACCACCATCCACCACGCGCTCGACACCACCAACGCCACCGTGCCGACCGCCAGGTTGCGGATCCGGCGGCCCAACGAACCCCGCGCCGCCCACACGTACACCAGGAAGAACGCCGGCAGCACCACGTACGCCTGCATCATCTTCGTGTTGAACGCGAACCCGATCGCCAGGCCGGACCAGACCAGCGGCATCAACCGGCCCGTGCGCACGGCCTTCAGCAGGGCCGCCGCACCCAGCAGCATCAGGAAGACGAGGATCGGGTCCGGGTTGGTGTCGCGGTTGATGGCCACCGTGATGGGGGTCAGGGTGAGAGCCAGCGCGGCGATCGTCGCCGCCACCACACCGAAGTCCCGCTTGACCATGCGGTACAGCAGCGCCACCGAGCCCACCCCCACGGCCACCATCGGCAACGCCAACTGCCAGGTGCCGTAACCGAGGACACGGGCCGACAGGCCCATCACCCACAGGGCGAAGGGGGGCTTGTCCACCGTGATGAAGCTGCCCGCGTCCAACGCCCCGAAGAAGAACGCCTTCCAGCTCTTCGTGCCGGAGTAGACGGCCGCGTCGTAGAAGGAGTTGCCGGTGACGGAGGACAGGTTCCAGGCGTACAGGGCCGTCGCCAGGACCAGGACCGCCCAGAGGGCGGGGCGGGCCCAGCGGGGGTCGTCGGGCGCGCCGGTGAACACACGGCGCAGGCGGTCGCTGCGGGCCGGGGGAGCGGCGCGGTATCCGCGCTCTCGGGCCGGCGGTGGGGCGAGGGTCGTCATGGCGGTGACGATCCGGGCCATGTCTGGGGGAACGCTGAGCCGGTCCTGAGGGAAGAGTGAGAATCAGCGGACTCACAGATCACGCACAGCGAGCACGGCGTCTTCGCAGGTCCGAAACATGACGGGTCTAGACTCACCGGAACGACCGGTCCCGCTGGGGCCGAAAACGGGCAACTCATGCCAGACCCGAAGGGTATTCGGCGTTTTGATACGGATAGATTCAGTCACCAAGCGCTACCCGGACGGCACGGTGGCGGTCGACCGGCTCTCGCTGGAGATACCCGACCGTGCCATCACCGTCCTCGTGGGACCCTCGGGCTGCGGCAAGACCACCACCCTGCGCATGATCAACCGGATGATCGAGCCCAGCGAGGGCACCATCCTCATCGACGGCCAGGACAGCCGGCAGCAGCCGGTCAACACCCTGCGCCGGTCCATGGGATACGTCATCCAGAACGCCGGCCTCTTCCAGCACCGCACCATCGTCGACAACATCGCGACCGTGCCCCGGCTGCTCGGCTGGAAGAAGGACAAGGCCCGCGAGCGCGCCCGGGAGCTCATGGACCGGGTCGGGCTCGACGGCTCGCTCGCCAAGCGGTACCCGTACCAGCTCTCCGGCGGTCAGCAGCAGCGCGTCGGCGTCGCCCGGGCGCTCGCCGCCGACCCGCCCGTCCTCCTCATGGACGAGCCGTTCTCCGCCGTCGACCCCGTCGTGCGCAAGGGGCTCCAGGACGAACTGCTCCGCATCCAGGAGGAGTTGGGCAAGACCATCGTCTTCGTCACCCATGACATCGACGAGGCCGTCAAACTCGGCACCATGGTCGCCGTACTGCGCACCGGCGGCAAGCTCGCCCAGTTCGCGCCGCCCGCCGAGCTGCTCACGCACCCGGCGGACGAGTTCGTGGAGGACTTCCTGGGCGCGGACCGGGGTGTCCGGCGCCTCTCCTTCTTCCCGTCCACCGGGCTGGAACTGACCATGGCACCCGTCGTCACGGCGGGCGGCGGCACCGAGGGAGCGGACACCGACGCCGAGTTCCTCCTGGTGACGGACGCCGACGGCAGGCCGCTCGGCTGGACCAAGCCGGCGGACCTCGCCGCTGCGGACGGCCAACTGCTGCCTTACGGACGCCCGTTCGTCGCCGGTACCGACTCGTTGCGGGCCGCGCTGGACTGCGCGGTGCTCTCGCCCACCGGATGGGCGGTGGCCGTGGACACGGACGGAAAGGTGACCGGCGTGGTGTCCCAGCAGACGATCGCCCGGGCGATCAGGGGCGCCCACGCCGAGGGCCGTACGGACGCGGACGCGAAGGTCACCGGATGAACTGGGACCGCCTCTTCGACATCCCGAGCGACCTCCAGCACAGCTGGCTGGGCCTGGTCGGCCTGCATCTGCGCGAGGCCCTGCTCCCCGTCCTCGCCGGGCTGCTGATCTCGCTCCCGTTGGCCCAACTCTGTGTCCGCTTCCGCTGGTTGTACCCGCCCGTGCTGTGGGTGACGACCATCCTCTACGCCATCCCCTCACTGGCCTTCTTCGTCCTGCTCATCGACTACACCGGGCAGACCGAGCTGACGGTGATGATCCCGCTCACCGTCTACAGCCTCGTCGTGCTGGTCCCGGCGATCGTCGACGGTGTCCGCTCGGTCCCGCAGGAGACCCTCGCCGCCGCGACCGCCATGGGCTTCGGACCCGTACGCCGTTACGTCCAGGTCCAGTTGCCGATCGCGGTGCCCGCCATCATCGCGGGCCTGCGGGTCGCCACCGTGTCCAGCATCAGCCTGGTCAGCATCGGCAGCATCATCGGCAACCAGGGCGCCCTCGGCAATCTCATCAACGACGCCAACATCTACAACCGGCCCGAGCTCGCCGTGAACGCCGTACTCAGCATGGCGCTGCTCGCACTCCTCGCCGACGGCGCCCTGGTCGTCGTACGACTGGTGCTGACGCCGTGGATGCCGCGCCGGGTGACGCGTACGAAGACGAGTGCGAAGGCGAGTTCGAGGACGATGACGAAGGAAGTCTGGTGAACTTGTTCCACTTCATCGACGCGTTCTTCAGCGACGGCGCGCACTGGCACGGCTACGACGGCATCCCCACCCGGCTCGCCGAACACCTCGGCTACACCCTGGAGGCCCTGGGCCTCGCCGTCCTGATCGGCCTGCCGGTCGGCCTGGTCACCGGCCACTACGGCCGCGGCGGCAACGCCCTCTCCCTCGTCGCCACCGCGTGGCGGGCGCTGCCCACCTTCGGTCTGCTCGTGCTGCTGACCCTGCTGTACGGGTTCGGCCTGATCAACGTCATGGTCCCGCTCGTCGTCCTAGCCGTGCCGCCGATCCTCGTCACGACGTACGAGGCGATGCGTTCCGTCGATCCCTCGCCGGTGGACGCGGCGCGGGGCATGGGCATGAGCGAGGCCGGGGTGCTGTTCCAGGTCGAACTGCCCGCCGCGCTCCCGCTGGTGCTCAGCGGGATCCGGTCGGGGGCCATCCAGATCGTCTCGACGGCCACGATCGCCGCGTACGTCGGGCTCGGTGGGCTCGGCCGGTTCATCATCGACGGGCTCTACCAGCGCGACTACGAGAAGGTCGTGGGCGGTGCCACGCTCGTCGCCGGGATGGCGCTGGCCACACTCGCCGTGTTCTGGGCGGTGGGGCGGGTCGCGGTGTCGGCGGGGGTGCGGCGCAGCGCCTGAACGCCGCGCCGCCGCAGGTCAGTTCGACAGGTTGGCGAACATGCCGGGCTCGTAGTCCCCGCCCTGCTGGTGCACGATGACGTTCATCCGGGTGGCCGCGTTGATCAGCGACACCAGGCAGACCAGCGCGCCCACCTCGTCGTCGTCGAAGTACTTGCGCACCTCGGCCCAGGTCTCGTCCGTGACGCCCTGGGCCGAGTCGGCCAGCCGCGTGCCCTCCTCGGCGAGCGCCAGCGCGGCCCGTTCGGCCTCCGTGAACACGGTGCTGTGCCGCCAGGCGGAGACGAGACCGAGGCGCAGCACGCTCTCTCCCGCGGCAGCCGCCTCCTTCATGTGGATGTCCACGCAGAAGCCGCAGCCGTTGATCTGGCCGACCCGCAGCTCCACCAGCTCGCGCAGGCTCTTGGGCAGGCTGGACTCCTCCAGGGCGAGCGAGACGTTGTAGAAGCGCTTGGCGATCTTCGCGGCGGTCGGGCTGTCGAACAGGTTGAAGCGGGGTTCCATGACGTCGTCCTCACGGTCGCATCGGCTTGACGAACACGAGATGCCGGCCGCACGGACCGTGTGACAGCGGGGAGTTGTGACGCAGGCCACTGGCGGCGGTTGTCACAGGTGCGCCGAGGGCGGCGTCCAGTGGGTATGGACACACAGGACGCCACTGATGCCTTCGTCGCCCATCGGAACCTGCTCTTCACCGTCGCCTACGAGATGCTCGGCTCCGCCGCCGACGCCGAGGACGTCCTCCAGGAGACGTGGCTGCGCTGGGCGGACGTGGACCACGCGACGGTCCGTGAGCCGCGCGCCTACCTGGTCCGTACGACCACCCGCCAGGCCCTGACCAGGCTGCGCACCCTGCGCCGCCGCAAGGAGACCTACGTCGGCCCCTGGCTGCCCGAACCCCTGCTCACCGCGCCCGACGTCGCCGAGGACGTCGAGCTCGCCGACAGCGTCTCGATGGCGATGCTGCTGGTCCTGGAGACCCTGACGCCGACCGAGCGGGCGGTGTTCGTGCTGCGCGAGGTGTTCGCTCTGGGATACGACGACATCGCCGAGGCCGTCGAGAAGAATCCCGCCGCCGTCCGGCAGATCGCGCACCGCGCCCGGGCCCGTGTCGCCGCACGCCGGCCGCGCGAGGTCGTCTCCCCGGCCGAGACCCGGGGCGTCCTGGAGGCGTTCCGCGGGGCCGTCGAGACGGGCGACCTCCAGGGGCTCCTCGACATGATCGCGCCGGACGTCGTCCTGCTCACCGACGGCGGCGGAGTCGTGCAGGCCGCGCCGGCGCCCATCGTCGGCGCCGAGCGGGTGGCCGAGGTGCTGGGCCGGGTCAAGGGCCTGCTGTCGATCGCGCCGACCCGGATCAACGGCTACCCCGCGCTCACCCTCCGCCAGGACGGTGCCCTGCACAGCGTCCTGGCGGTGCGCGTCGACGACGGCCTGATCACCGGCCTCTACGCCGTGCGCAACCCCGAGAAGCTGTCGCGCCTGGACCGGGAGACCGCGGTGAGCCGGTGAGCCCGTGACTCATGCTTCGGTGCGGGCCAGCGCCAGTTCCAGTACGACGAGCAGCGCGTCCCGCACCGAGCCGGTCTCCCGTGCGTCGAAGACGACGACGGGCACGTGGTCGGCGACGTCGAGCGCCCAGCGGACCTCGTCGAGGGTGTGCTCGACCTTTCCGTCGAAGGCGTTGGCGGCGACCGCGAACGGGATCCGCTTGTGCTCGAAGTAGTCGACGGCGGCGTAGCAGTCGTCGAGGCGGCGGGTGTCGACGATGACCAGACCGCCGACCGCGCCCTCGACGATGTCGTCCCACATGAACCCGAACCGCTCCTGCCCGGGTGTGCCGAACAGATACAGCTTCAGGGTCGGGTCGATGGTGATGCAGCCGAAGTCCATCGCGACCGTGGTCGTGGTCTTGTGCGGGGTGAGCGAGAGGTCGTCCACCCCCGCCGCGACCTCGGTGATGGCGGCCTCGGTGGTCAGCGGCTCGATCTCGGAGATGGAGCCGACGGCGGTGGTCTTGCCGACGCCGAAGCCGCCCGCGATCACCATCTTGACCGGCAGCGGCGGTCGTACGCCGACCGGTTCAGCCGTTGTCGCCGTTGTCACGGAGTACCTTTCCGGAGTCGGGGATGGCGCGCAGGCCATCGATCAGTCTGCGCAGGACGGAAGCGTCGTGCGTGGCGTCGGCGTCGGGCACGTGCACCGTCAGCCGCCCCTCTTCGCGCAGGTCCTCGGCGAGGACCCGGACCACGTTGAGATGCAGCCGCAGCCGGGCCGCGAGTTCCGCGATGGACTGCGGCCGCCGGCAGGCGGCGACGATGTCGTGCTGCTCGAAGGAGAGCCCGTCGAGCGCGCCGAGCCCCTCGACGGTGGCCACCACCTGGGTCTCGACGGGCATGGTCCGGCCGGACGGCCCTGCCGCGACCCGGCCGGCGGTGACCAGGAACGGTCGCACGGCGGGGGCGGGACCGACCGGGTCGGATCCCGGGGGTATGGAGCCGTCCGCCATGGCGTGTCCGTCCTGGTCCGGGTCAGAGGGCCGACGGGGAGCCGACGCTGTTCTTCAGCGCGAGCACCAGCTGAGGGCTGAGCGCGGTACCCGCCCGGTTGGCGAACACCGTCATCTCGTAGGCGATGTTGCCGAGCTTGGCCTCCTTGTCGGTGACCACGCCGAGGACGGCGCCGCTGCCGATCGCGGAGACCAGGACATGGCCGCCCTCCAGGTCGATGATGACCTTGTTGAGGCCGCCGAGACCGTAGTTGCCGGAGGCGCCCGCCGCCAGGCTGGTGATGCCGGAGACGATCGCGGCGAGGCGCTCGGAGTCGGCGTGCTCACGCAGTTCGGAGACCGCGATGAGCAGCCCGTCCGAGGAGACGGCTATGGCGTCGACGACGCCCGCGGTCTCGGTGGCGAAACGATTCAACAGCCAGGTGAAGTCGGCTGCGGCGGCCTGCAGTTCGGCCGGGGTCGGCTCACTCACTGCTCCGCTCCTTCCGGGAGGTGGTTCTGGTCTTGCTTGCGGGGGGTCGGGTAAGGGGTGGATCCCGTGTCGCCGCCGGTGTCGCGGTGGGCGCGCTCCACGGCGGCCTCGAACTCGTCGAGGGCGGAGCGGACGGCCTCCGCGTCGGCGGGACGGGCTTGCTGGCGTACGACCGGCTGGGCAGCCGGGCCGGGGGTGGTGGCGTGGAGCGTGGCACCGCGGACGCGGCGGCGCAGCGGACGGGAGGTGCCGGGGGAGTCGGGGGTCGGCGCGGCGGTCGGTTCGCCGCTGCGGGCCTGGGGGACGAGGACGGCCTGCTCGGCGGTCTCCCGGCGGGGGATCCGGCGCGGGAGCGGCCCGGTGGGGTCGTCGGCCGCCGGCCGCGGGCCGGCGTCGGTGTGCTCGGCGGCCGGGGTCGTCGGCGTCGGCGCCTCCACGACGGCCGCCGGCAGCAGCAGCGAAGACGGCAGGGTCACCTCGGCCGTGACACCGCCGCCCGCGGTGCGGGTCAGGGCGACGGAGATCTCCCAGCGCCGGGCCAGCGTGCCGACCACGAACAGACCGAGCACCTTGGTGGGCACGAGGTCGAGGCGTTCGCGGCGCACCAATCGGGCGTTCTCCTCGGCGAGCCGCTCGGCGCTCATGCCCAGGCCGTGGTCGGCGACCACGATCACCGCGCCGTCGGCCGCGTTCTGCACGGTCACCTCGACCGGGCTGCCCTCGGGCGAGAACGACACCGCGTTCTCGACGAGTTCGGCCACCATCAGGGTCAGGTCGCCGATGACGTCCGGTTCGACCAGGACCTCGCTGCGGGCCTGCAACTGCACGCGCCGGAAGCCCTCGATCTGTCCCAGCGCGGCCCGGACGACGTTGGTGAGCGCGGCCGGGCCGGAGCCGAGGCCGGTCTCGCGGATGCCGGCGAGCAGCATCAGGCTGTCGGCGTTGCGGCGCAGGCGGACCGCGATGTGGTCGATGCTGTAGAGGCGTTCGAGCAGTTCGGGGTCGGTCTCGCCGCGCTCCACGGCATCGATCAGCGCCAGCTGCCGGGAGGTCAGATTGCTGACCCGGCGGCCGACGTTGCCGAACATCTCGGCGACGTTGCGGCGGCTGAGCACCTGGCGCTGGAGCAGGGCGACCGCGGTGGTCTGCACATGGTTGAAGGCCTCGGCGAGCTCGCCGATCTCGTCGCGCGCGGTGACCGGCATCGCGCCCAGCCGCGGCGGCCCCTCGTCCTCGCCGTCGTCGTCCGCCACCCGGGCCAGCTCGCGCTCGGCGACCTCGGCGACCTGCTGGGCGGCGCCGGTCAGCGCCTGCACCGGGCGGACCACGGAGCGCCGCACCGCCACCGAGAACGCGAACCACAGCACGAACCCGAGCAGGGCGAGGCCCAGCAGCAGGACCGCGTTGCGCAGGGCCTCGTCGGAGGCGCGGTCGGCGCGGTCGGCGATCTGGTCGATGAGGCTCGCGGTGATACCGAGCCGGATGCTCGCCTGCTTGCGGTACGACGGGTAGGAGTCGAGCGCCTTCTGGAAGGCCGCGCGCACCGCGGCGGGCGAGTCGGCCTGGAGGGAGCTCGGGTCGATCTGGAGTTCGGCGTACTGCCGGTCGATGACGCCCTGGGCGCTGTTGTGCGCGATCCCCGCGAGCTGCTCGGTCTGCTCCTCGGTGGCGAACCGGGCGAACCGGTCGGTCTGGTGGGTGTACTCGTCGTGGGAGCCGACGGCGCCGATGAACTCGATGAGCGCGTTGGAGTCGCCGGTCGTCGCGGAGAAGACGCCGGTCTCGAAGGCGCTGTGGGCGGCGTCGGCGCGCAGCAGCGAGTCGAGGAGGTTGCCGGTGAAGGTGGCCGAGAGCGCGGAGTTGCGGTCCAGGCCGAGGCCGTCGATGACGCCCTTGGCGGCGCTGGTGTAGGCCGGGTCGATGTTGTCGGCGGGCAGATAGGCCTGCTCGACGGTGTCGCGCAGGCTCTCCAGGCCGCTGATCTCCTTGAGTGCCTGGGCCTCTTCGGCCGGCAGCCGGTCGCCGAAGGTCCTGCCGACCTTCTTGACCTGCTGGTCCACGGCGAGCTGGGCGTCGCGGTAGGCGGCCTGCGAGGGCGTGCCGCCGTCGTTGGTGGACTCGTGCCGCACCGAGAGCAGGATGGCCTGCTGGTGCTCGGCCTCCAGGCGGTCCACCAGCGTCGCGACCTCGGTGCTGTCACGGACGAGCCGGGCCGCGTCCGCCGCCTCGGAGGACCGGCCGACCTGGTCGCTGATGAGGTAGGCGAGCAGGATCGCGACCACGGTCAGTGGCACACCGACCAGGAGGTTGAGCTTGCGCCTGAACGTCCAGCGGTCGGCGGCATCCCGTATGGACAACAGGCCTCCTTCATGTCCGATTCTGATCGCTTCCGGGCGGAGACTATCGCCTCTCAGGGATGTGGATCATGTAACCGTAAGTCAAGAATCCATTACAAGCTGGGCGTGCCGCCTTGCGGGTTGATTTACTCGGTGTTCACAACGGGCAATGCATCGACGCCAATTGGTGACCAGGCTGCTCTTGACTGATCAAGAACTGGCTGGATTGGATCAGTACACGTGTTTGTCCCGCACCAACTGCCTGTGCCCATCAGCCCACACAGCCCGGAACGGCAATCGTGACTCCCAACGCCCCACGCAGCAGGTCCCTCCGGAAGCATCCCGGCGCGATGGCCATCGCGCTCGCCGCCGCGGCGGCCCTGCTGGCCGGATGTGGCTCCGACGACGGTTCAGACCCTCTGGCCGAGGACACCGGCAAGGCGGCGAGCGGCGACACCGTCGTCGTCGGCTCCAACAACTTCGCCGAGAGCATCCTGCTCGCCGACATCTACGGCGAGGCCCTGAAGGCCAAGGGCATCAAGGTCACCTACAAGCCCAACGTCGGCTCCCGCGAGGTGACGTACGGGCTGCTGAAGAACGGCTCCATCACCGTCCTGCCCGAGTACAACGGCTCGCTGCTGGCGTACCTGGACGCGAAGGCGGAGCAGAAGTCGGCCGACGAGGTCAACGCGACCGTCAAGACCAAGCTCGACAGCAAGCTCACGCTGCTGGAGTCCTCGCCCGCCGAGGACAAGGACTCCGTCAGCATCAACGCGGAGACCGCCAAGAAGTACAGCCTCACCGGCGAGTCCACCCTCGCGGACCTCAAGGACGCGGCGCCGGACCTGGTGATCGGCGGCTCGCCCGAGTTCCAGACCCGGCAGCAGGGCCTCAAGGGCCTGGAGTCGGTGTACGGCCTGAAGTTCAAGTCCTTCAAGGCGCTCGACGCGGGCGGTCCGCTGACCGTGGCGGCGCTCAAGAAGAACACCGTGCAGGCCGCGGACATCTTCACCACGGACCCGAACATCACCAAGGAGAAGTTCGTCGCCCTCCAGGACCCGGAGAACCTCTTCGGGTTCGCGAACGTGACCCCGCTGGTCTACAAGAGCGGGCTCTCCCAGGAGGGCGTGGACGCCCTCAACGCGGTCTCGGCGAAGCTGGACACCAAGACCCTCCTGGACCTGGACTCCCAGGTCCAGCTGGACAACAAGGACCCGCTGGACGTCGCGAAGGCCTGGCTGAAGACGGCCGGCCTGACCTCCTGACGCACGCGACGACACCCGGCCGCTGACGCGTACCTCGCGTCAGCGGCCGCGGTGCTGCCGTGGGGGGATGCTCAGTAGCCGACGTAGAACGTCGCGTCCTGCTGCTCGGTGCTGGTGGAGATCGGGTCGATGCGCAGCAGGTAGTTGGAGTGCCGGATGTAGCGGGTCGGGTTGTTGTACGAACGGAACGACGACCACGAGGAGTTGGCGAGGCCGGCGGTCCGGTAGAAGGTCGCGTCGGCGGCGAAGGCCGACGTGCCGTCGCTGGCGTCCAGCTGCAACGCGTAGTTGTAGTGCCGCAGATACCGGCTCGGGTAGTTCACCGACTGGAAGGACACCCCGGACGAGTCGGCGAGGCCCGGCACCAGCTTCCACTGGGAGTCCGGGTACGGGTCGAAGGCGTAGGCGTCGATCCGGCCGGCGTAGTTGGAGTGCCGGACGTAACGGTCCGGGTAGTTGTAGGACTTGAGCCGGTTCCAGGCCGGCGTGCCCCACTTGGCGATCAGGTTGCTGTACTCGGTCGAGGTGATCGGGTGGATCGTCAGGTGCTTGGAGTTGAGCGGCTGGGTGTAGAGCTTCTGGTCGAGGGCGGTCCAGGTGCCGGCGGCCAGACTGCTGGTCTGCCAGGCGTAGAAGACCCCGTTGGGGGACCAGGTGTCACCCCACAGGTACCAAGTGGTGCTCGACGTCAGGGACTTGACCAGCGTCGGCGCCTCGGTGCCGCCGTGCGAGACCGCCGTGCTGAACTCGGTGAAGCTGCCCGGGTTCAGTGAGGTCGAACGGGCGCCCACCAGCGTGGAGTTCTTCTTGAAGTACAGGTAGTTGTAGCCGCCCACGCCGACCGCCATGTCGCCGTCGATGACGTCGTAGCCCGGGTCGAAGAAGACCTGGGGGCTGCCCGCGGTCACGAAGTCGCTGGTGTAGTTCACCATGATGACGTTGTGGCCGCTGGAGTTGACGGCCGAGTAGATGACCGCGTACTGCCCCCGCCCCGCGTCCCAGAACGCCTCCGGCGCCCAGCTGTGGGTGTTCATGTCGTGCAGCTTGACGCGCCGGTAGCCGGTGAAGGTGCGCAGGTCGGTGGAGTCCCAGACATGGATGTACTGGCTGACGTACGTCCAGTCGGTGCCGTACAGGTCGGTGGCGAGCACCACGAACGTGCCGTCCTGCTTGCGCAGGATGAACGGGTCGCGCAGTCCGCCCGAGCCGGCGGTCGGGGTGGCCACGGGGGCGTTCTGGTTGAGCGGGGTCCACTGCAGACCGTCGGTGCTGACGGCCAGGTGGAGACCGTAGTTGGCGGCCAGCATGTCCGGGGACTCGGTGAAGTACCCCATGACGTACGCCGAGTCGGCGGCGTGCGCGGTCCCGGCGCCGAGCGCCAGCGCACCGGTCGCGGCGAGCGGCGCGGCTGCCGCCATGCCGAGGAGGCGGCGGCGGGAGAGACGGGGGCCGGAGGGGAGAGGAGCGGGGGGCGGCTCTGCGGGCATGGAGCTCTCCAGATGGTCGAGATATCGAACTCGGTTCGATGAGGCGAATGGAAAGTAGAGGGACGCGAGTTGCCCGTCAATCACTCCGGCACGGATGGCGGATTTCCGCCGACGACCTATGAGGACGCTGTGTCCCCGACCGCCGACGCGATCAGCAGATCCAGCAGGGCGATCAGCACATCCCGCGACGACTCCCGCTCCCGCGCGTCGCACAGCACCACCGGCACCCCCTCCGGCAGGGCGAGGGCGTCCCGGATCTCCTCGGGCGGATACGGGTGCTGCCCGTCGAAGCCGTTGACACCCACCACGAAGGGGATCCCGCGCCGCTCGAAGAAGTCGACGGCGGCGAAGCTCGACTCCGGGCGCCGCACGTCGATCAGCACCACCGCGCCGAGCGCGCCCACGGCCAGGTCGTTCCACATGAACCAGAACCGCTGCTGCCCCGGGGTGCCGAACAGATACAGCACCAGCCGGTCGTTGACGGTGATCCGGCCGAAGTCCAGGGCCACCGTGGTGGCCTTCTTCCGCTCGATGCCGACCAGATCGTCGATCCCGAGCCCGGCCACCGTCAGCGGCTCCTCCGTGCGCAGCGGCACGATCTCGCTCACCGACCCGACCATCGTGGTCTTGCCGACGCCGAACCCTCCGGCGATCAGGATCTTGACGGCGTCCGGCGCCACGGGGGTCTCGGCGCCATGCGCTTCAGAGCCGGCCAAGGCCGTCCCTCACTTTCTGCAGCAGGTCCAGGTCCAGGGTGCGGGGCGAGACGGGGGTCGGCGGATGGACGGTGATCAGGTCCGCCTCCAGCAGATCGCAGAGCATGATGACGACCACGCTCACCGGCAGGTCGAGCAGCGCCGCCAGCTCCGCGACCGCGACCGGGCGGGCGCACCGGCGCAGGATGCGCGCCTGCTCGGGCTGCGGCCTGGGTGCCCGCTCCGGCGGCGGGTCCACCGCCGTCACCATGGCGATGAGGGTGAAGCAGGCGCGGCTGGGCCGGGTCCGTCCGCCGGTCAGCGCGAAGGGCCGGACCAGCCGGCCCGCCGCCGCGTCGCTTTCGCTCACCTCACGCGCCGGTCGGCCCGAGGCCGGTCCGCGGTGCCGCGCTGAGGTGCTCGCCGATCTTCTTCACCAGCATGTTCATCTGGTACGCCACCACGCCGACGTCGGCGTTCGGCCCCGTCAGCACCACGAGATGGGCGCCGGGCCCGGCCGAGGTCAGGATCAGGAAGCTGTTGGCCATCTCGATGAGCGCCTGACGCACCGGCCCGCCCCGGAAGTCCATGCTGACGCCCTTGCTGAGACTCATCAGCCCGGACGCGGTCGCCGCGAGCCGCTCGGCGTCGTCCCGCAGGAACCCGGTGGACTTGCTGACCACCAGCCCGTCCTCGGAGAGCACCACGGCCTGGGTCACGTCCGCGACCCGGTCCACGAGTCCGGTCAGCAACTGGTCCAGCGCGGTGTGCGTGGCGGGGGTGGGGCGTGTCATGGCGATGTCCTTCATGAGCGGTCGGTGTGGGGAGTGAGGGGGGAGGCCGGTTCCTCGTCCCGGGCCTGGCGCGTGCCGCGCTGGAACCCGGCGAGCGACGAGGCGGCGAGCTCCGCGGTGAAGCCGTCGGGGTCGTCGTCGACGACCGCCGGTGCCCCGTCGCGCAGTTCCGCGGCCAGACTGGTCTGGGGGACGCGCCGGGGCAGGGGAGAGGGTGCGGTGGCCGCGGCGGGTTCGGCTCTACGGGACTCCGTGGTCGATGCCGTACGAGGTGCGGGGGCCGCGGTCGTACGAGGTGCCGGGGACTGAGTCGTACGAGGCGTCAGGGCCGGAGTCGTACGCGGTGCGGTGGGCGAGGTCGTCTCGGGCTCCTCCTCGGCGGGACCCGCCTCCTCCTCCCGCACCAGCACCTCGTGCGGGATCAGCACGATCGCCGTCGTCCCGCCGTACGGCGACGGGCGCAGCGTCACCGTGATGCCGTGCCGGTCGGCGAGCTGGGCGATCACGAACATGCCGAGCCTCAGATCGTCGGCGAGGGCCACCACGTCGAACTTGGGGGCCTCGGCCAACTGGGCGTTGAACGAGGCGTAGTCCTCCTCCGACAGACCGAGGCCGCGGTCCTCGACCTCGACGGCCAGGCCCTTGGCGACGACCGCGGCCCGCACCCCGACCGGACTCGGCGCCGGGGAGTACAGCGTGGCGTTCTCGATGAGTTCGGCCAGCAGATGGATCACGTCGGCGACGGCGGGCGGCGCCAGCGACAGCTCCTCGTCGGTGTGCACCTCCACCCGCTGGTACTCGGCGACCTCCCCGACCGCACTGCGCAGGATGTCGATCAGCGCGACGGGCTGGGTCCAGCTACGTCGGGGCCGGCCGCCGCTGATGATGACGAGATTCTCCTCGTACCGTCGCAACTGGCTCGCTGTGGAGTCGAGTTCGTACAGGCCCGCGAGGATGTCGGGGTCCTGGTGCCGGCGTTCGAGGGTGTCCAGGCGGCTCAGCTGGAGGTTGACCAGGTTCTGGCTCTGCCGGGCGATGCCGAGGATGACCTTCTGGAACCCGCGCCGGGTGTCCGCGAGTTCCACGGCGGTCTCCACGGCCGTGCGCTGCGCGGTGTTGAACGCCCGTGCCACCGCGCCGAGTTCGTCGGCGCCGTAGTCCAGCTCGGGCGCGGCCCGGTCCACGTCGACCTTCTCGCCCCGGTCGAGGCGGGCGACCACGTCGGGCAGCCGCTCGTGGGCGAGGCTGAGGGTGGCGACCCTGAGACCGCGCAGCCGCCGGGACAGGGAACGGGTGATCCGCCAGGACATGCCCACGCACAGCAGCAGCGCGACCAGCCCGCCGGCACTCAGCGAGGCGGCGGTCAGCAGCAGGTCGTCGGCCTTGTCGGCGCTGCGGGTGAGCAGGCCCGAGGTCTGCTGCTGGATGAGGACCGAGTAGCGGGCGGACACCTTGTCCATCGCGGCCGTCCAGCGCTTTCGCGCGTCCGGCAGCGCGACCCGGCCGGTGCCGTCGGTGGGGCGGGCGGCGAGCACCTGGTCCTCGACGGAGAGCAGGGTCTGCCACTCCTTGCTCGCCAGGATCCGCTCGGTCTCCGCCTTCGCCTCGCCGGTCAGTGCCGGCACGATCTGGTCCTCGACCAGCCAGCGGCGGGTGTTGACCAGCTGCACGAACTGCGTCCAGGCCTTCTCGTCCAGATGCCCGTCCGGCCAGACCAGGGTGAGCTGCGCGTCCTCCTGGGAGGTCAGCTCCGCCGCGTGTTCGAGGGCGACGAGGGGCTCGGCCTGCGAGGTGAGGTCGCCGTCGTCGACCTGGGAGAGCTCCTGGAAGGCGTGGATCTGGCCGTCGACGATCGACGTGTACTGGTCGAGGAGCTGTTCGGCGGGGATGTCGGCGGGGTCGTCCACCTGGTCGCGGTAGTACTCCAGGCTGCCGAGCGAGGCGACCACCGAGTACAGCCGCTCCGCGACCCGGTCGGGCGCCCGCTGGATCTCCTCGGACCGGCCGACGAGCTTCGCGACCGCCCGGTCCGTCTCGGCGCGCTGCCGCTCCAGGGCGGTCCGCGAACCGGGCACCCTCGCCAACCAGGCGGCGGACAGGGCGCGTTCGCCCTGGAGGGCGAGGGTGGCCTCGGTGCCCATGGCGCCGGTCGACCGGCTCAGCTCCGTCTGCGAGCGCAGCGTGAGGCCCTCGGAGAACATCTGGGTCGTCGTCACACCCCACATGGCGGCGAGGGTGACGCTGGGCACCAGCGCCAGCAGGATCAGGGAGAGCCGTATGGAGCCGAGACGGCGCCGGCGCCGGGGGCCTGTCCGTTCAGACATGGTCGTCCTTGGGCGATCAGCAGGGAGGGGGAGGTGGGGAGTGCGAGCGGAGGCAGGGGGCGCCTCAGCGGGTTCCGGCGGCGGCGAACTTCGCCACGGCCGCGACATTGCCCCGGGTCACGAAGGCGGGACCGGTCAGTACGGGTGCCACCCCGCCGCCGCTGACATTGCCGTTGGTCCGGTACAGCCACAGCGAGTCGACCGCGAGATAGCCCTGGAGATAGGGCTGTTGATCGACCGCGAACTGCACGTCGCCGTGCTGAACGGCGCGGGTGAGTTCCTTGCTCAGGTCGAACGTCGCGACCCGGGCCCGACTGCCCGCCGACTTCACCGAGTCGACCGCGTCCAGCGCGAACTGCGCGCCCATCGTGACGACTTCGTCGATGCCGGGGTCCTGCCGCAGCCGGGCCGTGAGGACGGCGTCCACGGCCTTGGTGTCGGTGCCCTCCACGTACAGGTTCTCGGTCTCGCCGCCGAACGTCTTCTTCACCCCGGCACAGCGTGCCTCCAGGGCGACATTGCCCCGCTCGTGGATGACGCACAGCGCGTGCTTGGCCTTGAGACCGTCCAGCCGGTCCCCGACGGCGGCGCCCGCGACGGTCTCGTCCTGGCCGAAGTACTGGAGCAGCCCCTGCGCCTTCCAGGCGTCGATACCGGAGTTGAGCCCGACCACGGGAATGCCCGCCGCCCTGGCCTCGGCGACCGGTGCCTTCATCGCGTTCGGCTTGGCCAGCGTCACCGCGATCCCGTCGACCCGGTCCCCGATCGCGTCCCGCACCAACTGCGCCTGCCGCAGCGGGTCGGAGTCGCTCACGTACGTCAGGTCGACGCCGTCCTTCGCGGCGGCGGCCTCCGCCCCCTTGCGCACCAGCTCCCAGAAGGCGTCGCCCTCCCCGCCATGAGTGATGAGCGCGACCTTCATCGACGCCTTCGCCGCGGCGGCACCCGGGTCGAGGCGCGCGTCGTCGGAGGCGGCGGAACCGGAACAGCCGGTGAGCAGCAGGAGGACGCCCGCGGTCGCGAGGGCGACGCGCACGGATCCGGCGGATCTGGAAGATGCCTGGGGTGGGGGAGTGGTGATCATGAGGGTGCGGCACCTCACTGTGCGGCCGAGCAGGTGGAACGCGAAAGCGAGGCCGAAACGCGGGTGTGCCTCGACCCGTTGAACTTTCACTGGTCCGGAGCCAACCGTGTGTGACCGCCGGTAGTCAAGTGATCAGCCGCTTGTAGTGACTTCTCGGTGCCGCATCGTGATGGTCGCCACCGATCTCAGCCGTAGGACAGGTTGGAGCAGGGGTTGTCGTCCGCCGACCGGGCGCCGTCCGCGACCGTGCTGGGGACGGCCGTCGGGGAAGCGGTGGGGGTGCTCGCGTAGGACTGCCCGAGTACGACGTTGATCCCGGCGCCCGTGACGGACTCCAGCGTGGCGCCCGGAAAGGCCGCGGCCACTGTCCGGGCCCCGGACTCCTCGCCCGGGCCGTACTCGACGAGCGTCGTGGAATGGTCCTGGCTGCTCGCGGTCGCCGTACCCGTGACGGTGAAGCCGTCGGAGGTGAGCGTGGCGGCGGCACGGGCGGCGAGGCCGGTGACCGTGGTGCCGTTGTAGACGCCGACGTCGATGCCGCTGCCGGACACGGGAGTGGGGGAGGCCGTCGGGCTCTTCTTCCCCGTGGCGCTCTTGCCGTCGATGGTGCGGTCGGCCTTCAGGGCCGCCCACAGGGCGTCGGCGTCCGGTTCGACGATCGCGACGCGCGAACCCTCGTACCGCCAAGGGAGGGTGACGAACTTGGTGTTGTGCAGGTCGACGTCCTTGAGGGACATCGCGAAGGAGATGAGCTTGTCGGCGGAGCCCAGACCGGTGTCGACGGTGAGGGACTTCGTCGCCGCGTCGGCCAGCGGCAGCAGGTGGGACGGGGTGAGACCCTTGCTCTTCACCTCCTTCAACAGGCTGGCCACAAAAGCCTGTTGGCGCTTGATGCGGCCGATGTCGGAGCCGTCGCCGATGCCGTGCCGGATGCGTACGTAGTCCAGGGCCCGCTGCCCGGAGACGGTCTGCACCCCCTTCCTGAACAGCAGCTTGCCCGGGGTGGTGCGGTGCGGGTTGAGATCGTTCTCGTGGACGTCCTGCGGCAGACACACCTTCACCCCGCCCACCACCTCGGTGAGCCGGGCGAAGCCCTTGAAGTCGACGACGACCGTGTGGTCCACCCGCAGACCGGTGAGGTGCTCGACGGTGTTCTGGGTGCAGGCCGGGTTGCCCTTGGCGGTCTCGCCCACCGAGTAGGCGGCGTTGAACATCGTGTCGGTCTGTGTCTTCGTCCAGCTGCCGTCGGGCAGCTTGCAGGGCGGGATCGTGACCAGGGTGTCGCGGGGGACGGAGACCGCGAGCGCGTGCCGGTGGTCGGCGTAGACGTGCAGCAGGAGCGTGGTGTCCGAGCGCCCTATGTCGTCCTTGTTCCCGCCGCCGAGCGCCGCGTTGCCGTCATTGCGCGCGTCGGAGCCGATGAGCAGGACGTTCTCACCCTTCGAGGAGCCCGCCCGGGGCCGGTCGTCGGAGACCCCGCCCGAGTCGAAGGTGCTGATGTTTCCGTCCAGCTTCAGATACAGCCAGCCCGCGCCGGCGGTCGCGAGGACCAGTACCGAGAGACAGACGACCAGCGCGACGCGTATCCGGTGCCCCCGGCGCCGGCCTGCCCGGCGACGTCCGCCCGGCCGCTCCTGCCGGTGCCGCGAGGGCGCCGGCCTCCCTGTACTGGTGATCGTCATCCGCGCCCTTTTTGCAAATTGCTGGGAATTGTCGCCTAAGTCCCGGTTGTACAGTTGCGCACGACAGCAACCGTCATCCGACGGGCGGTCGCCGCGGCAAGTGTGCGCGACCGACGTAAGAGCGAGTTGAGAAGCCTGGCGAGAGGGAGGGCGGGGCCGTGCTCCGTAACGGACTGGAACCCTGGCACCTGCTGATAGTGGCGATCGTCGTGATCGTGCTGTTCGGCTCGAAGAAGCTGCCCGACACCGCGCGGGCGCTCGGCAGGTCCATGCGCATCCTCAAGAGCGAGGCGCAGGCGATGAAGGACGACCCCGCGGCTCCGGAGCCGGTACGGCAGACGGCGGCGACGCCCGAGACGCCGGTGGAGCCGCCCGTCGCCGCGGGCTGACACCGGTCGGCTCAGGCGGCCGGCGGGACCGGTCAGCTCAGGCGGACCGGCAGGGAGACGTGCCCGTGGGAGATGAACGAGTCCACGGGCGCCAGATCTCCGGGCGCCGCGGCGAGCGTCAGTCCCGGAAAGCGGTCGAAGAGCGCGGGCAGCGCGACGCGGGCCTCCAGCCGCCCCAGCGGGGCGCCCAGGCAGTGGTGGGCGCCGTACCCGAAGGCGAGATGGTCCTTGCCGGCCCGGGTGACGTCGAAGACGTCCGCGTCGGCACCGTGGTGCTGCGGGTCGCGTCCCGCGGCGGCGTACGCGGCGAGGATCGCCTCGCCCGCGTGGATCACGGCGCCCTCGGGGCCGCCCAGCTCACCCAGGTCCAGGTCCGTCACGGCATAGCGCAGCGGCAGGCTCGCCACCGGCGCCTCGACACGCAGGGTCTCTTCGATCACGTCGTCCCAGGAGGCCCGCCCGGCGCGCACCTGGGCGAGCTGGTCGGGGTGGGTGAGCAGGGCGTGGACCGCGTTGTCGAGCAGGTTGACGGTGGTCTCGTGACCGGCGCTGATCATCAGCACGAGCGTGTCGAGCAGCTCCTGCTCGCTGAGGTGGGAGCCGTCGTCCTCGTGGGCGCCGATCAGCGCGGAGGTGAGATCGTCGCCGGGCGACGCCTGCTTCGTGGCGACGAGTTGATGCATGGCCGCGTAGAACCGGGCGTAGGTGTCGGCGACTTCGGCGGGGTCGGCCGAGGTGTGGAAGACGCCGTCCACGACGGCCCTTAGCTCCGGCCCCTGTTCCTCCGGGAGGCCGAGCAGCTCCCCGATGACCTGGATGGGCAGCGGGTAGCAGAACTCCTCGCGCAGATCGACCACTTGACCGTCCGCGCCGGCCGTGGCGACACGGTCCAGCAGCGCGCCGGTGATGGCCTCGACCCGGGGCCGCAGCGCGACGGTACGGCGTGCGGTGAACGCCTTCGCCACGAGGCTGCGCAGACGTTTGTGGTCGTCGCCGTAGGCCGTGAACATGTTCTGCACGGCGACCCAGGTGAACAGCGGCCAGTCCGGCGAGACCTCGCCCTCGATCCAGCGCGGCCAGTGCCGCCGGGCGTCCTTCGACACCCTCGGATCGGCGAGCAGCCGCCGCAGCAGCGCGGGGCTGCTGACCGCCCAGGCAGGCACGCCGTGCGGCAACTCGACGGGCGCGACGGGGCCGCGCTCCCTGATCCGCGCGGCTTCACCATGGATGTCCCGCCCGGTCGCGTCGATCACCACCGGATCCTTGAACTCCATCGAACTCCCCCTGTCCCACGGCCTCCGGACAACACGGCACGCCCGCTCCGACCATTCCCGAGCGGGGCGACACGTGACGCTCACGCTAGGGGCCCGGAAGCGGGACGCGCGAGAGCGCACGGGGGCTCTGGCCGGAAACGGGTGGGTGGGGGTGGGGTGGGGGTGGGGTGGGATGGCCGGGCGACGGGGAGGGGCGCGTGGAGCGGCCGGTGAGATGACGGGGTGGGGCTCGGCAGGGGTGCGCATCCGCGCATACCGAATGTCCTCGTGGCGCCGGAATCCCGCGCGTGGTGGGGCCCAGGCTTCGGACTGCCATCGGGTGACGGGTGGCCCGGCGCAGACGAACTCCGTGCCAACGGGTGTGTGCCCACGAGTGTTGGCCAACACGTTCCGGCTTCCCTCGTCGGACGGCTCCGCCCCTCGCCGGGCTCGCGCCTGCTGCCTGCCGCCCCTGGTCGGGACGTCGCCTGCCGCCTGCCGCCTGCCGTCGGGCTCGCGCCTGCTGCCTGCCACGGGGCCCACGCCCGTTACATGCCACCGGACCCACGCCCGTTACATGCCGACGGACCCGCGCCCGTCACCTGTCGGCGGATGCTCGCCCGCTGTCCATGACAGGGCCGAACCAGGTCGCCCCAGCCATCGCCGGGCCGACT
Organism: Streptomyces sp. NPDC051913; assembly: GCF_044593635.1. Lineage (NCBI taxonomy): Bacteria > Bacillati > Actinomycetota > Actinomycetes > Kitasatosporales > Streptomycetaceae > Streptomyces > Streptomyces sp. NPDC051913. The sequence continues at coordinate 386,887 of NZ_JBIUCI010000002.1, forward strand.
CCCGCAGTCCCCGCCGCGGAGCCCGCCGGAGGCTCCGCCGGAGACCTCGCCGGAAGGTCTCTAAGAAGCCCTTCCGGCCTCGTCGTCACGCCGGTTCCCCGGCCTCCGGACTCAGGCCCGCCATGGCGGCCTTCGCGGCGCGAGCCGCCCTGCGGCGCTTTCTGCGGCTGATCCTCGGTTCCTGGTCCGGGAGCCAGCCGAAGGCGAGGCAGCTGCCCACGACGCCGAGGAGGAGGCCGATGAAGAACCCGCCGAGGTTCGAGGTCAGCCAGGTGCCCAGGGCGAGCAGGACGCCGGTGATCGAGTAGAAGAGCCGCTGGGTGGGGTTGAACAGGATCAGCAGCCCCAGGACCACCATCAGCCCCGGCAGGAGATAGCCGGCCAGGCCCTGCATCCCGATGTGCAGGACGACCTTCAGCGACGCCTTCTCGGTGAGCAGGATCTCCGCCCCGCCCAGGGTGAGCAGCAGCCCGCCCCAGAACGGACGGTCGGCCCGCCACTTGCGGAAGGCCGACCGCACTCCCCGACGAGGGGTGTTCGTGTCCGACATCAGCAACCCGAGTCGCTGAAGCTGAGCTTGAGCCCCGGCAGCTTGAACACCGCGGCCGTGGTCGCGTAGTTCGTCTGCCGCAGGTTCGCGATGTGCACGGTGTCGGCCTGCTGGCTGAAGACACCGATCGGACCCTTGACCCCGGCCTTGGTGAGCGTGCTGGCGTCGTTGCCGATCTCGATGTTGTTGAAGTCGGCGTCGCCCGACAGCTCGGTGGAGTCGGTGGTGAGGTTGGTCGCCGACACCTTCTGCGACCCGCTGCCCGCCTTGATGAGCAGGTTGGTCCCGCCGAGGTCGACGCTCTGGCAGAGGCTGTCCAGCGTCGCGTTCTTGATCGCGGAGGTGACCACCAGCACCTGGCCCCCGGTGTCACCCGCGTTCGGGCTGCCCTCCGCCATGTTGTCGAGGCCGCCGAACTGCTCGAAGCCGGTGCCGTTCAGCTCCTTCGCGGTGACCGTGAACGGCATGCCGGAGATCGCGAACTGCACGCCCAGCGCGCCCTCCGCGGTCAGCACCGCCAGCGTGGCGGCGACCAGGGTGGCCGGCACGGCCATCACGGCGGCCCGGCGTGCCCGGACCCGCCCGCGTCTGGCGGGGTCCGGCGAGGAACCGCTTTCCGGGTTCTCCGGTGTGTTGTCGGCGGCCGAAGTGGCGTCCGAAGACGAGGCCATGTGTGCTCCCAGGGCATAGACAGTGCGGTCTGGCATCAAATGGCACGTTGTCCTGGCGCGGACAGCGCAGGCGGCGTGCGGCTCCTCGCAACTCCCGGCGGACGCAAGGGCTTTCTCGTACTCCGCAGTAGCCGCCGAGGAAGTTACCGGTGGTTACATTTAAGGGTCAAGGGAGTTGTGAAAAAAGGGTGTCGGTTGTGCCCTGGCTGTGGGTCAAGCCGTGGTCGGTTTCCGGCAAAGCTATTTGACTGTGCGTCAACTGCCTCTCCGTGCCTTGACGTTGACGGACCCTCAGGTCTACAACTTGCCCTGGCTCGACCCGGATCCGTGGCGCCGGATCCGCTGCGCGGCACTGCCCGCGCCTCCCGGACGTCCTGTCCGTCACCGGGCACACCTGTGCCCCTCTCCTCCCCTCTGGCACCCGCACGGTCACTTCCCCCCTAATCCGTGCCGGGTCGCCGCTTCCCGCCCGACGACCCGGCCGGGGATCACCCCACGGTCCCCGGCCGGTCACCGGACGGCTGCCGTCGTCGGTCCGTGACGTACGGAGAAGGCGTCACGGACCGGCGCCGGCGGACGCCGCGCCGCGTCCCCCACCCCCCACGCTCACCCTCACCCTCACCCTCACCCGAACCTCTGATTCCCCCTACCCCCGTACCCCCTACCCCCCCAACCCCCCTCACCTCGGAAAGAGGCATCCCGCATGCGTACTCGTTCCCTGCTCACCCTCACCGCCGCCGTCGCCGGCTTCGCCCTGTCGGCCGTCAGCCCCGCGTCGGCCGCCGACAACGTCCTCACCACCGGTTCCGCGGGCGGCGACGCCGTCGCCACCGGCACCGCGGTCTCCGCCTCCCTGGCCAGCGGCACCACCGCGACCCTCTACTCCAGCGCGACCGGCACCACGGGTATCACCTGCACCACCTCGCAGTTCACCGCGACGGTCGACAGCAACCCGGCCGCTCCCGGCAGCGCCTCCGAGACGCTCACCGGACACACCTTCAGCAACTGCACCTCGAACAACATCGGCGTGACCGGCGTCACCAGCGTCACGGTCAACAACCTGGCGTACACCACCACCGTGGCCTCCGACGGCACCGTCGCCGTGACCCCGGGAAGCGCGGGGCCCATCCAGACCACCGTCGTGCTCAGGACCCTGCTGGGCAGCGTCACCTGTGTCTACCAGGCGACGAACGGCAGCCTCGCCGGCACGGCCGCCAACGCCGACAACAGCATCCAGTTCACCAACCAGCAGTTCACCAGGAGCTCCGGCTCCTCGCTCTGCCCGAGCAGCGGCTACTGGACCGCGAAGTACGCCCCGGTGGCGACCTCCGACGGCGCGGCGGTCTACACCAACTGACGTGACCACGGCCTGAGTTCGTCTGTGTTCGCCTGAGTGCGCCGACGACCGGTGTGTCCCCACCGGTCGTCGGCGCACACCTGTCTTCCGCGGCCGTCGGCCCCCCGCCGGGAGACCGGATCCGCTCACCTCCGCCGCAGGCGCAGCGACAGAGCGGCGCCCCCGGTGAGGACCAGCACCGCGGCGGCGCCGCCCGCCACCATGGGGGCCGAGGGGCCGGAGCCGGTGGTGTCGGTGGCCGCCACCGGTGTGGTGTCGGTGCGCGGGGCCGTCGTACGGGGCTCAGCGCTCGGCGCTGTGCTCGGGGTCGTGCTCGGCGTCGTACGGGCTTTGGCGGCCCCCGAGGCCGCTGCGGAAACGGAAACCGAGGCCGAAGGCGGGGGCGGGGACGCCGGCTCGGCGGTCTGCCCGGCCCTGCCCTTCGCCGCCGGGAACACCACGTCCGAGCACGAGTAGTACGTGTCCGGTGTGCTGGTGTTCTGCCAGATCGTGTACAGGACATGGCGGCCCGTACGGTCCGAGGGGAGCGTCGCGCTGAAGCGGTAGGCGCCGTTCGTCAGCGCCGGGTCCTTGACCGTGGCGAACGGCCGCTCGGGCAGGTCGGACCAGGTGAGCGGCTTCGTCGGGTCGTAGCCGGGCTTGGTCAGATAGAGCTTGAAGCTGCCGGTGTGCGGGATCGTCGAGGCGTACGTCATCCTCAGCGTCGCGCCCGGCGTCAGATGCGTCGAGGGCCAGTCGGCGCGGGCCAGATCGAGGCCCTTGTAGGCGGGCAGGCCGCCGCTGCACAGCTCGCCGTCGCGGACGGTCTGGCGGTCACGCCCGTTCACGTTCGCGATCCGCAGGTTGTCCCAGGCGGTGAAGGGCGCGCCATTGGCGGCCACGGCCGCCCGGCAGGCCGAGGTCCGCGCCCGGTCGCCGCCCTCGGGGGAGCAGGCGTACACCCGGCTCACCGGATCGGTCGGCGCGCCGTGCGCCTGTGCCGGGGCGGCCGCCCAGACGGTGGTCAGGAGCGGTGCTGCGACCGCCAGGGCGGCCATGCGGTGTGCGGTCATCCGGGACATCCGGAACGTCTCCTCGGCCGACGCGGGAACGGTTTGCTCCCGTGCAGTACGGAAAACGAGCCCGGCGCGTTCACCGCGGGACATCGGCCGGACGGGCGGGGGACATCGGCCGTAAAAGGGTGCATCGACCCCCCAATTCCCGGACAGCGAGGGTGGGTTTCCGGCCGGATCGAGGGTTTCCCCTGTATTCACATGACCTTCCCTTTGCCTATCGTTCAGGCCACAGCCGACCCACAGGTAACCCCCTCCCTGGTCCGCTGGCGCTCGGCCGGCTCGCGCCGCTTTTCGACCAACCCCCCGCCGCTTCACCGACGAAGCGAACCCCCCGCTGCTCCGCGCTGCCCGGAGTACGGCCACGAAAGGCAAAGCCCTTGCGTACCTCGCCCTCCCTCCGACGGAAGATGATCTCCGTCGCCGCGGTCTCGGCCGCGCTGTTCACGGCGGCCACCGCCACGGTGGCCACGGCCCAGGAGGCCGCCGCCCCGAAGGCAGCCGCCGTGCCCGCGGCCCAGACGGAGGCCGCCCCCGGCGTCACCGCCGAGCGGCTCATCGTCGGCTACAAGTCCGGCGCCACCGAGGCGAAGTCGAACGCGGCCGCCGAGGCGGACGCCGCCGCCAAGGGCAAGGGCGCCGGTGAGGACGTCGACTTCCAGCGCCGCCTCGGCACCGGTGCCGCCCTGGTCGACCTGGGCGCCGACGCGTCCCGCGCGGACGTCGCCGACGTCGTCGCCGCGTACAAGGCCGACCCGCAGGTCGCCTATGTCGTACCGGACCGCCTGAACACACCGCAGGCCGACCCGAACGACACCGAGTACGCCAAGCAGTGGGACCTGTTCGAGGCCACGGCCGGCATGAACGTCCCCGGTGCCTGGTCCACCGCGACCGGCTCCGGCGTGACCGTCGCCGTCATCGACACCGGCTATGTCGCTCACACCGACCTCGCCGCGAACATCGTCGGCGGCTACGACTTCATCTCCGACACCGCCGTCTCGGTGGACGGCGACGGCCGCGACAGCAACCCGGCCGACCCGGGCGACTACTACGCCGCGAACGAGTGCGGTTCCGGCATCCCGGCGTCCAACTCCTCCTGGCACGGCACCCACGTGGCCGGCACCATCGCCGCGGTCACCAACAACGGCAAGGGCATCGCGGGCATCGCCTACGGCGCGAAGATCTCCCCGGTGCGGGTGCTCGGCAAGTGCGGCGGCTACGACTCCGACATCATCGACGCCATCACCTGGGCGTCCGGCGGCACCGTCTCCGGTGTGCCCGCCAACACCAACGTCGCCAAGGTCATCAACATGAGCCTGGGCGGCGACGGTGCCTGCACCTCCGCGACCCAGAGCGCCATCACCGCCGCCGTCAACCGCGGCACCACGATCGCCGTCGCCGCGGGCAACGACAACGACAACGTCGCGAACCACTCGCCGGGCAACTGCAACAACGTCATATCCGTGGCCGCCACCAGCCGCACCGGCGCGAAGGCCTCCTACTCCAACTACGGCTCCCTGGTGGACATCTCGGCGCCCGGCGGCCAGACCAGTACCGGCACCGCCAACGGCATCCTGTCCACGCTGAACTCCGGCACCAAGACGGCGTCGACCGAGAACTACGCGTACTACCAGGGCACCAGCATGGCCACCCCGCACATCGCGGGCCTCGCCGCGCTGCTGAAGTCGGCCAACTCCTCGCTGACCCCGGCCCAGATCGAGTCGGCCATCAAGACCAACGCCCGTGCCCTGCCGGGCGCTTGCTCGGGCGGCTGCGGCGCCGGTCTCGCGGACGCCGCGAAGACGGTGGCCGCCGTCAGCGGGGGCGGTACGACCACGGGGACGACGTACTCCAGCACCTCCGCCGTCGCCGTCCCGGACAACGGCTCGGCGATCGAGTCCTCCATCGCGGTCAGCGGTCGTACCGGCAACGCCCCTTCGGCCCTCAAGGTCGCCGTGGACATCACGCACACCTACCGCGGTGACCTGGTGATCAGCCTCGTCGCCCCGGACGGCACGGTCTACGCCCTGAAGTCCGCCAGTTCCTCGGACTCCGCGGACAACGTCAACACCACCTACACCGTGGACGCTTCGAGCGAGACGGCCAACGGCACCTGGAAGCTGCGCGTCCAGGACACCGCGGCCCAGGACACGGGCACGCTCAACAGCTGGAAGCTGACTTTCTGAGTCACAGCGGATCCCGTGGGACGGGCGGGCCGACCGGTGCGGATGGGGCACCGGCCGGCCCGCTTTTTTTGTTGCATTTTCCTGTACTGAGCGACCGGTTTTCTTCAAGACCCATTGCGCCATACACACGAGTAGTGAATAAGTTGTGGGAGGTCTGAAGACTGAAGGGAGTTGGGGTGCCCTCGAATAGCCGCCGGACCGTGAGATATCGTGTACGGGGAGTAAGAAACAAACGGCATGGCCTGTTCTTTTCGGGTCCTGCTTTCTCGCCCCCAGGAGAGTCCCATCGATGGCTAGGCAGTTACGCGCCGAGCAGACCCGAGCGGCGATCATCGCGGCCGCCGCGGATCTGTTCGACCGGCACGGTTACGAGTCGACCAGCCTGAGCGACATCGTCGAGCACGCCCAAGTCACCAAGGGCGCCCTCTACTTCCACTTCGCGGCGAAGCAGGACCTCGCGCACGCCATCATGGAACTCCAGTCCAGAACCCTGCGCCGACTGGCCGCCGAGATGGACGGCCGTGGCCTCTCCCATCTGGAGGCCCTGATCCGCACCACGTTCGGGATCGCCCGGCTCACCGTCGAGGGCCCGGTCCCCAGGGCCGGCCTCCGCCTCGCCACCGAGGGTCTCCCGGTGCCGCCGCCGCTGTCCCATCCCTTCGAGGAATGGCTGGACATCACCACCCGCAAACTCTTCGGCGCGGTCACGGACGCCGACCTCCACCCGGACATCGATGTCGAAGCCGCAGCTCACTCCCTTGTCTGCTCCCTCGTCGGCACCCGTGTCGTCGGCCACTCCCTGGAACCCGTCACCCGACAGCCGCGCCGACTGGCCGAGATGTGGCACATCCTGATCCGCGGTCTGGTGCCGGTACCCCGCCGCGCCCGCTATCTGAGCCTCGCCACCCAGCTGGAGCGGGAGATCAGAATCCCCTGACCCGGGCGGTACGGTGGCGCGCATGCCCCACACCCCGCCCGTGCTCCGCAGCGACGAACCCGGCTCGTTCCCGTACAGCGTGCTCGCCGAACGGCACCCCGCGATCGTGCGGCAGGTGCGCGAGGCCTTCCCCTACGGACCGGACCAGCACCGCGCCCTCGACGCCCTCGCGGAGAACTGCGCCAAGGGTGTCATCGAGCCACTGCCCGCCGACGCGCCGGACCGCGATCGCTGGGCGGCCTGGGGAGCGGACGAGCACATCGGGCGGTCCTGGTTCGACATCCCCTGGCTGTGGTCCGAGAGCTGGTTCTACCGCCGGCTCCTCGACGCGGTCGGCTACTTCGGCCCCGGCCCCTGGCAGGGCGTGGACCCCTTCCGCCCCTTCAAGCTCGCCGAACTCGACGCCCCGGAGACCGACGAGGAACTGGCCGCCCTCGACGACCTCGCGGACCGGCCGGCCGACGAACAGGCCGCGGCCCTGCTGCACGGCTCGCTGTGGGGCAACCGCGCCGACCTCGGCTTCCGGCTCTCGGACGAGCACGCCGAGGCCCGCGCCGCCGTCCCCGGCCTGGTCGCCGACGACAGCGCCGCCCTCCGATCGCTCCTCGACGGCGCGGACACCCTGTGCCTCGTCGCCGACAACGCCGGCCGTGAACTCGTCCCCGACCTGCTCCTGATCGCCCATCTCCTCGCCCACGGCCGGATCCGCCGGGCCGTCCTGCACGTCAAGCCCTACCCGTACTACGTCTCCGACGCCACGACCGCCGACGTGGTCGACGCCCTGCGCCGGCTGACCCGCTCCCGGGGCGCCGCGGCCGACCACGGACGGACATTGTGGTCGGCGATGGCCGACGGCCGCCTCACCGTCCGCGCCCACCCCTTCTCCTGCGCCCCGCTGCCCTACGAGGACCTGCCCGACGACCTGCGCGGCGAATTCGCCGACGCCACGCTGACCGTTCTCAAGGGCGACCTCAACTACCGCCGCCTGGTGGGCGACCGGAGCTGGCCGCCGACCACGCCCTTCGCCGACGTCACCGCCTACTTCCCCGGCCCGGTGGCGGCCCTGCGCACCCTGAAGTCCGATGTCATCACCGGCCTCTCGCCCGCCACGGAGGCCGCCCTGGTGGCGGCGGAGGGGCAGCGCTGGCGCACCGGCGGGACGCACGCGCTCATCCAGGTGCGGCAGCGGTGACGCCGCTCAAGTGACCTGCGTGGGAAGGGACTTGAGCCCGTTGATGAAGTTCGACACCAGTCGCCCGGCCGGACCCGCCGTCCGCAGGACCGGCAGCGCGCGCATCGCCTCCGCGTACAGCGTCCGCAGCTGAAGCCGGGCGAAGTGCGCGCCCAGGCAGACGTGCGGGCCGTCGCCGAAGGACACGTGCGGGTTCGGGGCACGGGACAGATCCAGCCGGTCCGGGGCGGCGAAGACCCGCTCGTCCCGGTTGGCGGAGGCATGGAAGACGACCACCTTGTCCCCGGCCCCGATCCGCCGCCCCGCCAGCTCGGTGTCCCGCACGGCGGTCCGGCGGAAGGTGAGCACGGGCGGGTGCCACCGCAGCAACTCATCGACGGCCGTGGCGAGTTCGACACCGCCGGTGCGAAGTCGCTCGTACCACCGTGGGTGCTCCGCCAGTGCCAGCAGCCCGCCCGGTGCAGCGCTCCGCACGGTGTCGTTGCCCGCGACGGTGAGTAGGAAGAAGAACATCTCCAGTTCCACGTCGGCGAGTTCGGAATCGTGGGCCAGGGTGGTCATGACGTCGTCGGCGGGGTGGCGGCGCTTGTGCGCGGCCAGTTGACGGGCGTACGCGAACATGTCCTGGAGCATGGCGGGGGAGCGGGGGTCGAGCGGCTTGCCCGCCCCGTCCAGCGCCGGGGTGCCGGCCTCGTCGGGGTCCTGGTAGCCGATGACCCGCCGCGTCCAGTGCAGCAGCAGCCCGCGGTCCTGCTCCGGGACACCGAGCAGGTCGGCCAGGTTGAGCAGGGCGTAGTCGTCGGTGACCGCGGCGACGAGGTCGACGGTGCCGTCCGCGGCGCGGGCCGTCGCGAGCGCGTCGGCGAACAGTGTACGGGCCCGTTCCTCGACGACCTCGGTGAACCGTGCGACGCGCCCCGGGGTGAACGCCCGGCTGACCAGCCGCCGCAACCTCCCCTGTGCGGGCGGGTCCTGATTGAGCATCATGCGCCGGACGAACGGCAGGTCGGCCGGGTCGGGATCACGGATCTGGGTCGCGCCGAGATGCGAGGAGTACGTCGCCGCGTCCCTGAGTACCCGCACCACGTCCGTGTGCCGGGTCACCGCCCAGAACCCGGGACCGGCGGGCCAGCCCAGCACCCCGGCCTCCTCCTGCCAGGCCACCGGATGGTGGTCGCGCAGGACGCGGTAGTCGTCGTACGGCACCGCGGTCGCGTACCGGCGAGGGTCGAACACATCGGGAACCGGCGGGGCCATGGGCGCCGTAGGGGTCATGCGACCACGGTGACCGACGCCTCGTGTTTTTCCAAGAACGTCGATTCGGCTGGCATGTATGTAGTGATCATGCCAAGCGGAGGCTCATCATGCGGCCATGGCGTTACGTCGGTGGTGTGCGGGAAGAGGTACGGCGGCGGCGCTGGCGGTGTCACTCGCGCTGACGCTGACGGCCTGCGGCGACGACGACTCCGGAGCGGCGGACGGCGGCCGGACGAAGGTCACCGTGGCCGCGCTGCCCCTGGTCGACTGCGCCATGCTCTATATCGCCCAGGACCGCGGCCTGTTCGAGAAGGAAGGGCTCGACGTCCGCATCCAGCAGATCCAGCAGAGCCTCCAGGCGCTCCCCGCCCTCTCCAAGGGGCAGATCGACATGGTGGCGAGCGCCAACTACGTCACCTACTTCCAGGCCCAGGAGAAGGGCACCCTCGACATCCGCATCGTCGCCGAGGCGATCCGGGCCGCGCCGCACATGATGGACGTGCTCGTCCCCAAGGACTCGGACATCAAGTCCGTGGCCGACCTCACCGGCCGCAAGCTCGCCGTCAACGTCCTCAACAACGTCCAGTCGCTGACCTTCAACGAGATCGTCGCGGAACAGGGCGCCGGCAAGCCCGTCTACCGGCAGATCCCCTTCCCGCAGATGGGTGCCGCCCTCGACAAGGGGCAGGTCGACGCGGTGCACGTGGTCGAGCCGTTCGACAGCGCCATCCAGGACGAGTCGGGGGCGAGGGTGCTGGTGGACGGGGCGTCCGCGCCGGTGCGGTCCATCCCGCTCAGCGGCTACATCACCACGGAACGCTACGCGACCGGGCACGCCGAGGCGCTCGCCGCCTTCCAACGGGCCATCAGGGGCGCCGTCGCGATCGCCGCCCAGGACCCGGACGCCGTACGGGACATCCTGCCGACCTACACCAAGGTGACCGCGCGGCAGGCGAAGAAGATCGACCTGCCGGTCTTCCCGCCGACGATGGACGCCACCCAGATCGCCCGGCTCACCGACCTCATGAAGAAGCAGGGGATGCTGGAGGAGCCGATCGATCCGGCTTCCCTGCTGGTGAAGTGAGCGAGAGGTCCCGGGAGACGTGAGGTGAGGCGGCGACAGGAGCTGGGGCTCGGGGCGCTCGGCGTGCTGCTCGCCTTCGGGGTGTGCGAGGCGGTGAGCCGGGCCGGGATCGTCCGCCGCAGCTATCTCCCTCCGGCGTCCGAAGTCCTCGCCCGCGCAGCGGAGTTGGCGGGCGACAGCGCGTTCCTGGGCGGCGTCGGCGCCACCCTGCGCGCCTGGGCGCTCGGTCTGCTGCTGGCCGTCCTCCTCGCCGTCCCGCTGGGTCTGCTGCTGGGCAGCGTCCCGGTCGTCGACGCCGCCGCCCGCGCGGTCGTGGAGTTTCTGCGGCCCCTTCCGTCCGTGGCACTGATCCCGCTGGTCTCCCTGTTGCTCGGCTCGGGCACGGAGACCGAGGTCGCGCTCGTCACCTACGCGTCCGTGTGGCCGATCCTCTTCAACACCGTCTACGGCCTCGGCGAGACCGATCCCCTCGCCAAGGACACCCTGCGCGCCTTCGGCTTCGGCCGCCTGTCGGTCCTGCTCCGGGTCGAACTGCCCGGCACCGCCCCCTTCATCGCCGCCGGCATCCGTATCTCCGCCGCGGTCGCCCTCGTCCTGGCCGTCGCCACCGAGATCCTCTCCGGCTTCGGCGAGGGCCTCGGCATCTTCATCGCCCGGTCGGGCCTCGCCACGGACGGCACCCGGGACGTCCTCGCGGGAGTGGTGTGGGCGGGGGTGCTGGGGCTCGTCATCAACGGGGTGCTGATCCGGGGCGAGCGCCTGCTGTTCCCGTGGACGGCGGGGGAGCGGGAGCGAGGGACCGGGGTGGGGAGGTGAGCGGCGCATGGGAGGGGCCGGGGTGGTGAGCGGCGCATGGGAGGGGCCGGGGTGGTGAGCGGCCAGGGGAAGCTTCCGGAGGCGCGGGAGGCGCGGGAGGCGCGCATCCCCGCCGGCCTGCGGCACGCCCTCCTCCGCTGGGTCGTCCTCGCTCTGGCCGTGGCCGTCTGGGAGATGGCCGCCCGTGCGCACGCGAGCGTCTACTTCCCGCCACCCGTACGCATCGCACACCACATGTACGACCTGTGGTTCTCGGGCCCCGTCCGGCATGTGTTCCTCACCGAGGCCGCCGTCGCCGACATCCTGCCCAGCCTCGGCCGCATGACCGCGGGGTTCGCGCTCGCCTCCGTCGCCGGGATCGCGCTCGGCGTCGCCGTCGGCCGCTCGCGGCGCGCGTACGCCGTCTGCAACCCCGTTCTACAGTTCGCGCGGGCCGTCCCACCACCCGCCCTGGTCCCGGTGTTCGTCGTGGTCTTCGACTTCGGTACGCCCATGCAGATCGCGTCGATCGTCTTCAGCGCCGTCTGGCCGGTGCTGATCAACACCGCGGAGGGCGCCCGCGACACCGACCCCCTGCGCCTCGACGTCGCCGCCGTACTCCGCCTGGGCCCCGCCGAGCGACTCCTGTTCCTGATCCTCCCGTCCGCCCTGCCCCGCATCTTCGCGGGCCTGCGGCTGAGCCTGTCCCTCTCCCTCATCCTCATGGTGTTCTCCGAACTGCTGCCGGGCACCGCCAACGGCATCGGCTTCACCCTCACCGACGCCCAGACCCGCTCCGACCTGCTCACCGTATGGGCCGCCCTGGTCCTGCTCGGAGCCCTCGGTCATCTGCTCAACACCGGCCTGCTGGCGGTCGAGAAGCGCCTCGTCGGCAAGGGAAGGGCGACCGTATGACGCTCCACCTCGACGCGGTAGGCCAGTCCTACGGCGACCACCCGGTCCTCCACGACCTCACCCTCACCGTCCCCGACGGCCAACTCCTGTGTGTGGTCGGCCCGTCCGGCTGCGGCAAGTCCACCCTCCTGCGGACCGTCGCCGGACTGCTGCCCGCCCGCGAGGGCGAGGTCACCCTCGACGACTCCCCCGTCACCGGCGTCCCCGACCGGCTCGCGGTCGTCTTCCAGGACTACGGCCGCTCCCTCTACCCCTGGCTCACGGTCCGCGACAACGTCGCCCTCCCGCTGCGCCGCCAGGGCCTCGGCCGCGCCGAGCGCCGAACCGAGGCCGAGCGCATCCTGGACCGCGTGGGCCTCGACGGCACCGCCCGCCGCCACCCCTGGCAGCTCTCCGGCGGAATGCAGCAGCGCGTCGCCATCGCCCGCGCCCTGGTCTGCCGCCCCGAGCTGCTGCTCATGGACGAGCCCTTCGGCTCCCTGGACGCCCAGACCCGCGAGGACCTGGAGGACCTCCTCCTGGAGGTCCACCGCACCGACGGCACGACCATCGTGTTCGTCACCCACGACATCGACGAGAGCGTCTACCTCGGTGACCGCGTCGTCGTGCTGTCCCCGGGCCCCGGCTCCCACGTCGTCCTCGACCTGCCGGTCGAACTCCCCGGCAAGCGGGAGCAGATCGGCACCCGCGGACTGCCGGAGTTCGTGGCGCTACGGGCGGAGGTGGGCCGGGCGGTCCGGGGCGGCTGACCCGTGGTCCCCCGTGTCCCGCCGGATTCGGTCGAGAGCAAGTGCCGCCGGAAATCGTCGAGTTCGCCCCTGATTCACGCGATGGTGTGATCATGTGCCGCGCGGCGGATGTCCCCCGAAAGGCGTGGGTAGAGCCCGGGCCATGACGCAGCAGCCCTTCGAACTCCCGCACTTCTACATGCCGTATCCCGCGCGGCTGAACCCGCATCTCGACGAGGCCCGGGCCCACTCCACGGCGTGGGCGCGCGAGATGGGCATGCTGGAGGGGTCCGGGATCTGGGAGCAGTCCGACCTCGACGCGCACGACTACGGACTGCTCTGCGCCTACACCCACCCCGACTGCGACGGTCCCGCCCTCTCCCTGATCACCGACTGGTACGTGTGGGTCTTCTTCTTCGACGACCACTTCCTGGACATGTTCAAACGCACCCCGGACCGCGCCGCCGGCAAGGCCCATCTGGACCGGCTGCCGCTGTTCATGCCGATGGACCCCCAGGCCCCGATGCCCGAGCCGCGCAACCCCGTCGAGGCGGGGCTCGCCGATCTGTGGACGCGGACCGTGCCCGCCATGTCGGCGGACTGGCGGCGCCGCTTCGCGGTGGCCACCGAGCACCTCCTCAACGAGTCCCTGTGGGAGCTGTCCAACATCGACGAGGGCCGGGTCGCCAACCCCGTCGAGTACATCGAGATGCGCCGCAAGGTCGGCGGCGCGCCCTGGTCGGCGGGGCTCGTGGAGTACGCGAGCGCCGAAGTCCCCGCCCGCGTCGCGGGGTCGAGGCCGCTGAGGGTCCTCATGGAGACGTTCTCCGACGCCGTGCACCTGCGCAACGACCTGTTCTCCTACCAGCGCGAGGTCGAGGACGAGGGCGAGAACAGCAACGGCGTGCTGGTCCTGGAGACCTTCTTCGGCTGTACGACACAGGAGGCCGCCGACACCGTCAACGACGTCCTGACCTCCCGCCTCCACCAGTTCGAGCACACCGCCCTGACCGAGGTGCCCGCCCTCGCCCTGGAGAAAGGTCTCACCGCGCCCGAGGCCGCCGCGGTCGCCGCCTACGCCAAGGGACTTCAGGACTGGCAGTCCGGTGGCCACGAATGGCATCTGCGCTCCAGCCGCTACATGAACGAGGGCGCCCGCCCGACCTCGCCCTGGCAGGGACTCACCGGCCCCGGCACCTCCGCCGCCGACGTCGGCGCCCTGCTCGCCTCGGCCGCCGCCGAACGCCTGCGCGCCTACACGCATGTGCCGTACCAGAAGGTCGGTCCGTCCCTGCTGCCCGACTTCCACATGCCCTTCCAGGTCGAGCTGAGCCCCCATCTGAACGCCGCCCGCCCCCGACTCACCGCCTGGATGCACGGCATGGGCATGCTCCAGGAAGGCGTCTGGGACGAGGACCGCCTCGCCGCCGCCGACCTCGCGCTCTGCGCCGCCGGCCTCGACCCGGACGCGACCCCCGAGGACCTCGACCTCAGCGCCCGGTGGCTGGCCTGGGGGACGTACGCCGACGACTACTACCCCCTGGTCTTCGGCCACCGCCGCGACCTCGCCGCCGCCCGCGCGGCCACCCGGCGGCTCGCGGACTGCATGCCCGTCGACGGCGAGGAGATCCCCGCCCCGGCCAACGGCATGGAGCGCGGCCTCGTCGACCTGTGGACCCGCACCACGGCGGAGATGACCCACGACGCGCGGTGCTCCCTGAAGAACGCGGTGAACGTGATGACCGAGAGCTGGCTCTGGGAACTCTCCAACCGGATCCAGCACCGCGTCCCCGACCCGGTCGACTATCTGGAGATGCGCCGCGCCACCTTCGGCTCCGACCTCACCCTGAACCTGTGCCGCAACGGCCACGGCCCCGCCGTCCCGCCCGAGGTCTACCGCAGCGGCCCCGTCCGCTTGCTGGAGAACGCCGCCGTCGACTACGCGTGCCTGCTCAACGACATCTTCTCGTACCAGAAGGAGATCGAGTACGAGGGCGAGATCCACAACTCGATCCTCGTCGTGCAGAACTTCTTCGGCATCGACTACCCGGCCGCCCTCGGGGTCGTCCACGACCTCACCACCCAGCGCATGCGCCAGTTCCAGCATGTCGCCGCCCACGAACTGCCCGTCGTGTACGAGGACTTCGGCCTCCGTGCCGAGGCACGCGAGGTCATGCGGAAGTACGTCCTCGACCTCCAGCACTGGATGGCGGGCATCCTGCACTGGCATCGGACGGTCGACCGCTACCAGGCCGACTTCCTGGCGCGGCGCGCCCACGGCTTCCTGCCGGACCGCTCCCCGGCACCGCGGCCGCCGCTGCCCCTGGTCAGCTGAGCCCGCGCACCCGTCCGGCGGCCCGCTCTGCGAGCTCCCGGACGCCCCTCGCGGGGAACTCCGCGAGCTCGCCGCGTATCGCCTCGGCGGCGCCCACCACCGCGCGGGCCTCCTCGCCGGAGCCGGCGTCGGCCAGGGCGAGGGCGAGCTCGAAGTGCTCCTCGGCGATGTACCGGCCAAGGCTCGTGCCGCGCCAGAAGCCCAGCGAGTCGTCGCCCGGTTCGGCCAGGGTGCCCCGGAGCGCGGCCAGCGTGCGGTCGGCCGAGGGGAGGAGCCCCGCCTCCCGCTCCAGACGGGCCTGGGTGAGCCGGGCCGAGACCCGGTCGCACGCCGCCTCCTGGAGCGCCGTGTGCAGGCGCTGGACGCGCAGCGCCTGTCCCGGCTCGCCGATCCGCTCGAAGTCGTCGACCAGGGACGACAGTTCGGCGGTGTCCAGCCGAGTGGGGTCGCCGTCCTGCCGCAGGAGGCCCTGGTCCAGCTCGATGGCGTCGAACCGGCGGATCAGCGCGCACCGGGCGAGGTTCGTCAGGCCCTGGTCCACGGCCAGGTCGGTCCAGGTGTACAGCGGCTCGTCGGCGGGGTCCGCGCCGAACAGCAGGGCGTCCGTCTCCCGGGCCCACCGGCGAAGTTCGGCCGGGTCGGCGGCGGGGCCGGGAAGCTCGCTCAGTCCGCACGCCGTGTCGAAGTCCGTCCGCCGCACCTCGTCCAGCAGCGGCAGGTCCTCGGCACGGCCGTAATGCCCCACCAGCACGGCGGCGAGGCGCAGTTCGTCCCTCATCGACGACCGCGCCTCGTGCCGCAGAAGATGCCGCAGCAGGGCGAGGTCGCCCTCCGCGCGGTCGAACTGCGCGGCCCGCAGCGCGAGTCGGCGTCGTACGGGAGCCTCGGCCACCGCGTCCCACACCGCGCGGTCCGGCGTCCGCAGCGCGGCCAGATCGGCGCGGCCCGCCGCGAGGACGGGCTCCCAGAGCGGTGGCGGGGGCGGGCCGATGAGGTCATAGGCGCGGCCCTCCTCCGCGTTGAGCAGCAGGAAGTCGGGTTCGGTGCGGGCCAGTGCGGCGTCCAGCAGGGCCTCCAGTTCCGCGCGCGGTCGCTCCACAAAGCCCAGCGCGGCGCGCAGCTCGGTTCGCGCCCGCTCCAGACCGAGGCCGCCGCCGTCCTCGGTGTCCTCGTCGTCCTCGTCGTGGTCCTCCGCGTCCTCCAGGCCGATCATGATCTCCAGCGCCTCGTCGACACTTGCGCCGACGATCCCGGCGGAGCCCTCGGAGTCGGCGTACAGCACCGAGCCGTCCTCGCACACGAAGTACGTGCCGCCCCCGGCGTCGCCCGCGATGATCCGCAGCGGGCCGCCCGAGGCGAGGCGGACCGGCTCCACATGGCCGTACCCGGCCCGCTCGACGTCGAAGTCGAACGGATACGCGGCGAGTTCGGCCAGGCGGGGGTCTTGGAGGAGGAGCCGCAGGGCGTGATCGTTCATGTCGCAGAACGTAACAGCCGCCGCCGACAACAGGATTTGATGATTCCGATTATGTTTCCCGAAAGTTTTCGGACGGAACGAGGCGTTCAGGCAACTCCGTCGCTGAACCCGCGGTCTTGTGGGGTGAGGGGAACAGACGACAGAACGCACGGGGGTGTTCGGCCTTGACCGAGATCATCGAGAGGATCACCGAAGGGGACCCGAAGGAGCAGACGCCGGCCCCGGGTGAACTGACGCCGTACGTGGCGCCGTTACCCGTCCCACCGGTCCTGCGCCCGGACTCGGGCAACGTACTGCGCGAGACGGAGATCGCCCTGCACCCGACCTGGGTGCGCATGCACCCACAGCTGCCGCCGACGCTGATGTGGGGTTACGAGGGCCTGGTGCCGGGTCCGACGATCGAGGTGCGGCGCGGGCAGCGCATCCGCATCGCCTGGACCAACCGCATCCCCCAGGGCAGCGAGTACCCGGTCACCGCCGTGGAGGTGCCGGCCCGACCGCCCGGCACCCCGCCCGCCACGACCGAGCCGGGCCGGGGCGGCGTCAAGCCCAACGAGGACGTGGCCGCCCTGCCCGCCTGGTCCGTGACCCATCTGCACGGAGCACAGACGGGCGGCGGCAACGACGGCTGGGCGGACAACGCGGTCGGCTCCGGCGACGCCCAGCTCTCCGAGTACCCGAACGACCACCAGGCGGTGCAGTGGTGGTACCACGACCACGCCATGAACATCACCCGGTGGAACGTGATGGCGGGTCTCTACGGCACCTACCTCGTCCGCGACGAGGAGGAGGAAGCGCTGCATCTCCCCTACGGGGAGCGGGAGATCCCGCTGCTTCTCGCCGACCGCAACCTCGACACCGACGAGGACGGCCGGCTCAACGGACGGCTGCTGCACAAGACGATCGTGGTGGACCCCGCGAACCCGGAGACGGGCAAGCCGGTGACGCTGCCCTTCGCGGGCCCGTACACCACCGTCAACGGCCGCATCTGGCCGTACGCGGACGTGGAGGACGGCTGGTACCGCTTCCGTCTGGTGAACGCGTCCAACGCGCGGATCTACGAACTGGTCCTCCTCGACGAGGAGGACAACCCGGTGCCGGGCATCGTGCACCAGATCGGCAGCGACGGCGGACTGCTGCCGCGCCCGGTGCCGATCGACTTCGACGCCGCGCAGCCCACGCTGACCGCCGCCCCGGCCGAACGCTTCGACCTGCTGGTCGACTTCCGCGGCCTCGCCGGCCGCAGGCTCCGCCTGGTCAACAAGGGGCCGGGGCACCCCGCGGGCGTGCCCGACCCGGTGGGCGGCGTGCGCTACCCGGCGGTCATGGAGTTCCGCGTCCGCGAGGGCTGCGACGACGACACCTTCGAACTGCCCGAGGTGCTCTCCGGCTCCTTCCGCAGGATCACCCACGACGTGGCGCACGGCCACCGGCTGATCGTGCTCACCCCGCCCGGCACCAAGGGCGGCGGCGGGCACCCCGAGATCTGGGAGATGGCCGAGGTCGAGGACCCGAGCGGCATCGTGTTCCCCGCGGAGGGGGTCATCCAGGTCACCGGTCCTGACGGCACCACCAGGACCTACCGGCGCACGGCACGGACCTTCAACGACGGCCTGGGCTTCACCATCGCCGAGGGCAGCCACGAACAGTGGAGCTTCCTCAACCTCGCGCCCATCACCCATCCGATGCACATCCACCTGGCCGACTTCCAGGCGCTCGGGCGCGACCCGTACGTCGTGACCGGCTTCGACCAGGCGGTCGGCGGCACGCGTACGCCGATCGCCTTCGAACCGGGCGCCACGATCCCGCTGGCGCCCAACGAGCGCGGCTACAAGGACGTCTACCGGGTGCCCGGCGGTCAGATGCTGCGGATCATGGGCAGGTTCGACGGCGCGTACGGCCGGTTCATGTACCACTGCCACTTCCTGGAGCACGAGGACATGGGCATGATGCGGCCCTTCGTGGTGATGCCCGCAGAGGCGCTGAAGTTCGACCACGGCGGCGGCCACCACGGAGGTCACCCGGCGGGCTGAGGCTCCCGCCGCGCCGCGTGTGCCACGGCGGCCCGCGCCAGCGCCCGGACCATCGGGTGCGGGCGCGAGCCGTCGCCGGACAACTCGGGCTGGAACAGCGAGGCCAGGAAGAACGGGTGGCCCGGCAGTTCGACGACCCGGACGTGGCCGTCCTCGTCGTACCCGGAGAAACGCAGACCGTGCGCGCGCAGGGTGTCGAGGTGGCGGGAGGGGCCGTACGCGCAGAAGTAGCGTTCGACCGTGCGCTCCGAACCGATCACGGACTGGGCGAGCGAGCCCGGCTCGATCGTGACGACGCCCTCGTGGCCGACCAGCGAACAGGCCAGCGGCTCGATGAGGAAGTCGTCCGCGTCGGGGTCGTTCTCGGCGTGCGCCACGCGCGCGAGGCCGCACACGTCGCGGGCGTACTCCAGGAGCGCGTGCTGGAACCCGCCACATGTGCCCAGGAACGGAATGCCCGCCACGCGCGCGGTGCGGATCGCCGCGAGCACCCCCTCCTCGCTGCGGTAGGGGCTGCCCGGCAGCACCCACACCGCGTCGAACCCGGACACGGCGTCCTCGGCCGCGGCCTCCTCGGAGGGGATCCAGTAGGCGTCCAGGACGAGCCGGTCGCGTTCGGCGAGGGAGTCGAGGAGCAACGGGACACGGGCGTGGGAGGCGACGTCGGGAGAGCGGTCGCCGACCAGGGCGATCCGCGCGGTGCGGTCAGCTGCGTTCGTCATGCCCTCATCCTGGGCTCGCCCCCAGGATCGCGTCCAACGATGATTTCTGGATGCTCGATAAGCGATGCTGATGAGCCGCGATGCCGATGAGAGGCTGTCGGCATGGACCCGCACCTTCTGCGCACCTATGTCACCGTCGCCCGGCTCGCCTCCTTCTCCGAGGCCGCGCGGGAACTGGGCTACACCCAGTCCGCGGTGTCCCAGCACATCCAGGCCCTCGAACTGGACCTGGGCGCTCCGCTGCTGACCCGCCGCCCCGTCGTGCCCACGGCGGCCGGAGAGCGGCTCCTGGAGCACGCGGGCCCGCTGCTGCTGCGGCTGGACGCGGCCCGCGCGGACGTCGTCCGCATGGCGTCCGCGCCCGAACACGGACTCACGCTCGCCGCCGCGCCGACCGCGCTCGCCGCCCGGGTCCTCGCCGCGCTCCCGGCGGCCGGGGTGACCCTGCGGGTGCTCGCCCGCGACGCCATCGCCGCCGCCGTCGCGACAGGCGCCGCCGACCTCGGCCTGGTCGACGGCCTCGCCGCCCCCAGCGACCCGCTGCGGCTGCCCGACGTCGCACCGCTGACCACGCGCGGCGCGGGCGAGGAACCGGTCTGCGTCCTCCTGCCCGCCGACCATCCGCTGGCCCGGCGCTCCGGACTGCGCCTCGGCGACCTGGCCGACGCCCGCTGGCTGGACGCCCCGGACGCGGGCCTCCCGTTGGCCCATCTCCGCGCGGCCAACGGTGGCCAGGGCTTCCGCACCGCCCTGCGCTACGACGGCACCGACCTCCACACCCTGAGGTCCCTCGCCGCGGCCGGCCGCGGTCTGACGCTGCTGCCCCGCTCGGTGGCCACCGGCGTCCCGCACACGACCGCCGTCCCGCTCACCGCGCCCCGGGTCGTCCACCGGACGGAACTGGTGCACACGGGGACGCCGCGGGGTGCTGCGGCGCGGCTGGTGGACGTACTGACGGGGTGAGCGGACCCGTACCGCCCATGCCCGTGACGCCTATGGCTTCCCTCTGTTGACCGCCGGTCAGTCTCACTCGTTCGTGGCACGTCGGGCGCCGGTGTGACGGGTAGAGCACCAGCCGGGACCGCTCCGTATCCGCCGGAG
Source organism: Streptomyces sp. NPDC051913 (assembly GCF_044593635.1). NCBI lineage: Bacteria > Bacillati > Actinomycetota > Actinomycetes > Kitasatosporales > Streptomycetaceae > Streptomyces > Streptomyces sp. NPDC051913. Next base: position 407,279 of record NZ_JBIUCI010000002.1, read on the forward strand.
GCGACCCGCGTCCGCCGGAGGCGAGCCATGGAACAGACCGCGTTGCGCCCCAAGCCGATGCCCGGCCAGGAGCCCGGCGGCGGCTCCAGGCCCGGCCCCGCCCGGCGCCCGCACGCCGCCCGCAGGCGCGGTCGACGGCTGCGGACCCTGCTGCTCGCGCTGTTCGTCGGGACGGTCCTGGTGCTGTCAGGGGTCGGCCTCGGCACCGTGGGGGCCACGGTGATCGGCCTGAGCAGACTCGCGCAGATGCAGAGGGAGTTGGGCGGGTCGCCCGCACCCGGCCCGGCCGCCCCGGTCCACCGGGCCCCCGCGCCGTCCCCGTCGCCCACCCCGTCCTCCTCGATCCGGATCGCCGCGACGCTCGGCGTGGAGGCGGTGGACGCGGAGAAGGTGGGCGCGCTGCTCGTCGGCGTCCATGTGCCGGGGCCCGGCTACACGGCAGGGCTGGTCCGGGGCGATGTGCTCCTCCAACTCGGCAAGGCGCGCGTCGACTCGGCGGCCGACCTCGCGCGCGCCGTCGCCGCCGCCCGCCCCGGCGAGGAAGTCACCTTGACGGTCCGTCACCAAAGCGGCGGCTACCAGCAGTTGACCGCCGTACCCGGCATCGTCACGTGACCACCCGGAAGTGACTGGTGAGCCGCCCGTCGTCGTCCAGGACATGGAATGCCAGCCCTACGGGCGCGTCCCGGTCGGCCACCTGCTCGCCCTCCCAGGGCAGCCGCAGCGTCCAGGTCACCCCCGGCCCGACGGCCAGCGGCCGCCCGGCGAAGACGCTCGCCGCCGGGGTGTGGGCGTGCCCCGTGATCAGCCCCGCGATCTCGGGGCGGCGTTCGAGCAGCGCGGCCAGCCGGTCGGCGTCGCGCAACTGGTAGGCGTCCGGCAACGGGTGATGCACCGCCACCGGCGGGTGATGGAAGGCGAGCAGCGCCCGCCGGTCCCCGCCGAGCTCGTCGAGCGTCGTCTCGATCCAGTCGTACGTCTCCTCGTCCAGGGCGCCTTCGTCGCTGCCCGGAATGCTGGAGTCGCACATCAGCACCGCCGCGCCGTCGAAGACGTGCACGCTGTTGACCGGCCCGTCGGCCGCCGGCACCCCGAGCAGCGCCTTGCGGTAGGGGGCGCGGCTGTCGTGGTTGCCCGGGCAGGTCAGCACGGGGAACGGCGCGTCGCCCAGCAGGCCCGCGGCCTCCTCGTACTCCGCCTCCGCGCCGTGGTCCGCGATGTCGCCCGTGACCAGCAGCGCGTCCACCCGCCCCGGAAGCCCCCACAAGTGGTCGCGCACCCGCCTCGCGCGCGTGGTGGCCCGTTCGCTTCCGTCCAGATGCGGATCGCTGATGTGCGCGAGTACGAGCACGGTCGTACGCCTCCCCTGATGGACTTAATGGTGTGCAGCGATTCAAGCATTAGATCTAATGGTTGAGCAATGCGTGACCGTTAACACATAGCCGTTAGGTGGCGGCCTCACGCGGACCGAGCACCGTGCTGAGGCCGGATACGTGCCGTCCTGTCCCGCGCCGGGGTGCGCCGGCGGCTGGAGCAGGTCTCCGGCGGGGGATGTGAACCGGCTCGCGCCGCCCCCGCCGACCGGGCAGGATGCTGCCCGTAGTCCCTGTTGTCCTCTGTCCGCCCAGGGAGGCCCGGATGACCGGCAGCACGCCCGCGCCCTTCACCGCCGACGACTACCGGGCCCGCATGGAGCGCGCCGCCCGGGCCGCCGCCGACGCCGGACTCGCCGGACTGCTCGTGGCCCCCGGCCCCGACCTCGTCTGGCTCACCGGCTACAGCCCCACCGCGATCACCGAACGGCTCACCCTGCTGGTCCTCGCCCCCGGCCAGGACCCCGTCCTCGTCGTCCCCACCCTGGAGGCCCCCGACGCCGCCCACGCGGCCGGCGCGCCCGCGCTGACCCTGCGCGACTGGACCGACGGCAAGGACCCCTACGCCGCCACCGCCGCCCTGCTCGACTCCGGTGGCCGGTTCGGCATCAGCGACAACGCCTGGGCGATGCATCTGCTCGGCCTCCAGAAGACCCTGCCGAACACCTCCTACGCCGCGCTCACCGACGCCCTGCCGATGCTCCGGGCCGTCAAGGACGCGGCCGAACTGGAGCTCCTGGCAGCCGCGGGCGCGGCTGCCGACGCAACGTTCGAGGAGATCCGGAAGGTTCCCTTCGGCGGTCGCCGCGAGTCCGAGGTCGGCGCCGACCTCGCCGACCTGCTGCGCCGGTTCGGGCACTCCCAGGTCGACTTCACCATCGTCGCCTCGGGCCCCAACGGCGCCAACCCGCACCACGAGGTCGGCAACCGGGTCATCGAACGCGGCGACATGGTCGTCCTCGACTTCGGCGGCCTCAAGGACGGCTACGGCTCCGACACCTCCCGCACCGTCCACGTGGGCGAGCCCACCGACGAGGAGCGGCGGGTGCACGACCTCGTCCGCGAGGCCCAGGAGGCGGGCTTCCGGGCCGTACGCCCCGGGGTCGCCTGCCAGGAGGTCGACCGGGCCGCCCGCAAGGTCATCACCGACGCAGGCTACGGCGAGTACTTCATCCACCGCACCGGCCACGGCATCGGCGTCACCACGCACGAACCGCCGTACATGATCGAGGGCGAGGAGCAGCCCCTCGTGCCCGGCATGTGCTTCTCCGTGGAGCCCGGCGTCTATCTGCCCGGCCGTTTCGGCGTCCGCATCGAGGACATCGTCACGGTCACCGAGGACGGCGGCCGCCGCCTCAACGACACCAGCCGCGAGATGGTCATGGTGGACTGAGCAGCCTTCAGGAGCCCCGACCCCGAGTGACAACGGCGCGACCATGACCCAGGCACCGACACCCACCGCGGACACCGTCCGCCGGCTGGTCCGTTCCCTCCTGAAGGACGCCTCCGACGCGCCCGGGCCCGACGTCCGGCCGGTCGCCGAGAGCGCCGAGCCCGCCACCTGGTGGGTCGGCGACCGCCATGTGCTGCGCCTGGCCGCCGACCGCGAGGCCGCCGTGCGCCAGCGCCGCGAACTGCGCCTGCGCGACGTGGTCCGCGCCCATGTCCCGGTCGCCGTCCCGACCGGGGTCGCCCACGGCGAGTGGGCACCGGGCCTGACGTACACGCTCGACAGCAAGCTGCCCGGCGGCTCGGCGCGCGAGCACGACGTGTCCGCCGTCGGCGAGGCCGACCTGGCCGCGCTGCTCACCGGCCTGCGCGAGGTGCCCGCCCGGCAGGCCGAGACCCTCGGCGTCCCGCGCACCGCCCCGCGCTCCCTGGAGGCGCTGCGCCGCGGTGCCGAACGCGCCGCCGAACTCCTCGCCACCGCCGACGAGTTCGACCCCGTACGCCTGCACCAGCTGACCCAGCCGGCCGCGGTCCAACTCGCCGCGCAGCCCGGCACCGCCGTCCTCGTCCACCACGGCCTCACCGGCGACCACCTCGTCGTCAGCGCCGACGGACGGGTGCGCGGCGTGCTCGGCTGGGCCGACGCGGTCCTCGGCGACCCCGCGGAGGACATCGCCGGGCTCGCGCTCACCGTCGGCGCGCCCGCCGCCGTGCGCGCCGCCACCCTCGCGGGCTACGGCGCCCGCCCCTGTCTGCGCGGACTGTGGCTCGCCCGCTGCGACGCCGTCATCGGCCTCGCCGCCCGCCTCCAGGGCCGCGACGCCACGCCGCTGCCCGAACTGCGCCTGCGGCTCAAGCACGCCTGGGAGGCGATCCTGCTGGAACGGGTGACGGAACTGCGGGAGGGCGAGGGGGAGGGACTCTGAGGGCGTTCGGGTCACCAGGGAGCCGAAGCGCTCACTCCTGGAGCAGCACCACGCACGACTGTCCGGGCAGCTCCAGCACGCCGTCCGCCCCCGGCGCCGCCACCGGCTCCCAGGCCGCCAGCACACGCGCCTGACGGGGCCCCAGCGGGATCGCGGCGGTCTCCTTGGCCAGGTTCACCGCCACCCGTACGTCACCGCGCCGGAAGGCCAGCCAGCGCCGCTGCTCGTCATAGGCCACCTTGGTGTCGGCGAGGTCCGGGTCGGTGAGATCGGGCTGTTGGTGGCGCAGCGCGATGAGCAGGCGGTACCAGGCGAGCACACGCGCGTGGGGTTCGTCCTGCGGCTCGGACCAGTCCAGGCAGGAGCGCTCGCGGGTCGCCGGGTCCTGCGGGTCGGGCACGTCCTCCTCGGCCCAGCCGTGCGCCGCGAACTCCCGCCGCCTGCCCCGCCGTACGGCCTCGGCCAGCTCCGGGTCGGTGTGGTCGGTGAAGAACTGCCAGGGCGTCCCGGCCGCCCACTCCTCGCCCATGAACAGCATCGGCGTGAAGGGCGCGGTGAGCGTCAGGGCGGCGGCACAGGCCAGCAGGCCGGGGGAGAGGGCGGCCGAAAGCCGGTCGCCCTGGGCGCGGTTGCCGACCTGGTCGTGGGTCTGGCTGTAGCCGAGCAGCCGGTGCGCGGCGACGCGGTTGCGGTCCAGCGGGCGTCCGTGGTGCCGCCCGCGGAAGCTGGAGTAGGTCCCGTCGTGGAAGTATCCGTCGGCGAGTGTCTTGGCGAGAGCCGCGAGGGGGGCCTTGCCGAAGTCGGCGTAGTAGCCCTGGGACTCGCCGGTCAGCGCGGTGTGCAGACAGTGGTGGAAGTCGTCGTTCCACTGGGCGTGCAGTCCGAGGCCGCCCTGCGCGCGGGGCGTGACCAGCCGTGGGTCGTTCAGATCGGACTCGGCGATCAGGAACAGCGGCCGGCCGGTCTCGGCGGCGAGGGCGTCCACCGCCGTCGACAGCTCCTCCAGGAAGTGACACGCGCGCGTGTCCGCCAGCGCGTGCACCGCGTCCAGGCGCAGCCCGTCCAGCCGGTAGTCCCGCAGCCATGCCAGCGCACTGCCCGTCAGATAGGCGCGCACCTCGTCGGAGCCCGGAGCGTCCAGGTTCACCGCGGAACCCCACGGTGTGTGGTGGGTGTCGGTGAAGTACGGGCCGAACGCGGGCAGGTAGTTGCCCGACGGGCCCAGGTGGTTGTGCACGACGTCCAGGACGACGCCGAGCCCGAGTTCGTGCGCCCGGTCCACGAACCGCTTCAGCGCCTCGGGCCCGCCGTACGGCTCGTGCACGGCCCACAGCGACACGCCCTCGTAACCCCAGCCGTGCCGCCCCGGGAAGGGGCACAGCGGCATCAACTCGACGTGGGTGACGCCCAGTTCCACCAGGTGTTCAAGACGGCCCGCCGCCGCGTCCAGGGTGCCCTCGCGCGTGTACGTGCCCACGTGCAGCTCGTACAGGACCGCGCCCGGCAGGGGGCGCCCCGCCCACTCCGTACGCCACACGTGACGTCCCTGGTCGACGACCGCGCTGAGCCCGTCCGGGCCGTCCGGCTGGCGGCGCGAGCGCGGGTCCGGCAGCACGGGGCCGTCGTCGAGCGCGAAGCCGTAGCGGCTGCCGTCCGCCGCCTCGGCCTCGCCGCGCCACCACCCCGCGCGTTCGGGATCGCGCTCCAACGCGCGCGTGGCGCCGTCGCACTGGAGCGTCACACGGTCTGCCTGCGGTGCCCACACCTCGAACTGCACGGACGGTTCCCCTTCGTCTGCTCACCGTGATGTAGCCCGTCCATGGTGCTTCAAACGCGATCAGTTCGCGCGCGTGGCGGCCGTTCTCGCGTTTTCTGGACACCCGGCGTCCACTGCCCGACAATCACGAGCGTGACGTCGTCCTTCGAGTTCAACACGTACCCCGCGCGGCTCTCCGACGCGGAGCGCGACAAGGCGCTGAAGGTGCTCCGCGACGGCGTCGCCATGGGACGGCTGTCGCACGACACGTTCATCCGGCGGATGGAACTGGCGCTCTCCGCCCGCCGCTCGGACGAACTCGCCGCGCTCACCGCGGACCTGCCCTCGGAGAGCCGCCTCTCCCGTGTGGTCTTCGGCTCCGTCGAGGCGGTCTCCGGCTTCACCCAGCGGCTGCGCCGCGCCTGGCAGGCCGAGCGGCTGCCCAAGCTGCTGCTGCCCCACCCCGGCGGCGGTCACCCGCTGCGCATCGGCCGCGACCCCGCCAACGGCCTTCGCCTGAGCCACGAGACGGTCTCGCGCGTGCACGCCGAACTGAGCCGCCAGGGCGGCATGTGGGTGCTGCGCGACCTCGGCTCCACCAACGGCACGACGGTGAACGGGCGGCGCGTCATCGGGGCGGCCGTCGTCCGCGAGGGCGACCAGGTCGGCTTCGGGCGCATGTGGTTCCGGCTCGCCGCCGACTGAGGCGAACACGGGGCCTCCGATTGAGGCGAACCTTAGCTCTGGCCTGGGATTTGCTCGCTGTAGAACGTCCAATTCCCTTTGCCTTCGGCGGTGTTGACGTACCCCCCAAGTCGTGACTGACTGTACGTCCATCATGCACACCAGGTGAACCGACGGCACCACATCGTGGAGGTGTGCCCTGTCGCCCCTCCTCCGCTACCCGTCCGTCGACGAACTCGCCGCCCGTGCCGTCGCACTCGTCGCCCGCCATCCGCGCGACGCCAGGCTCCGCCCCGTCGGCACCTCCCGCGCGGGCACGCCCCTGTGGCTGCTCTCCGTCGGCCACGGCGCCCGGCAGGCCCTCGTCGTCGCCGGCCCGCACGCCAACGAACCCGTGGGCGGTGCCACCGTCCTGCACCTCGCCGAGAGCGCCCTCGCCGACCCCACGCTCACCGAGGCCGCCGACGCCACCTGGAACCTGCTGCTCTGCCTCGACCCCGACGGACTGCGCCGCAACGAGGGCTGGCTGCACGGCCCGTACACCCTCGGCCGCTACTTCCGGCGGTTCTTCCGGCCCGGCTTCCTGGAACAGCCCGAGTGGCTGCCCGACGGCGCCGCCGCGGTCACCCTGCCCGAGACCCGCGCCCTGCTCGACCTCCAGGACGAGCTGCGGCCCTTCCTCCAGTGCTCCCTGCACGGTGTCGACGTCGGCGGCGGCTTCGTCGAGCTCACCCACGACCTGCCAGGACTCGCCGGGCGCCTCGCCCGTATCGCCGGCCGGCTCGGCATCCCGCGCGAGCTCGGCCCGTACGACACCCTGTACTGGCCCGGCCTCGGCCCCGCCGTCTACCGCATCCCGCCCCCGCGCCGCGGCGACCTGGCCGCGGCCATCACCGAGGCCGCCGTCGAGTCCACCTGGTTCCACCCCTACCGGCACGGCACCGTCACCGCGGTCGTCGAGGCCCCCATGTGGGGCGTGGCCGCCGTCGAGGACGGCACCCCGCCCGTCGACGCGGACACCGTCCTGCGCCTCGTCAGCCGCACGCTGCGGCACGACACGGGGCTCCTGGAGCGCCTCCTCGCCCGCATCCGCCCGCACCTCGCCGCCGTACCGGACGCGGAACGGCTGCTCGCCCCCGTGGACGACCATTTACTGGTCTGCCCCGGTCTCGCGGACGCCTGGGACCCCGATGTCGCCGGCGTCGACGGCGGCCACCCGCTGCCGCCGCTGAGCACCGCCCACCTGGCCACCCTGCGCATCTCCGGCCGGCGCCTCGCGCTGCGCACGGCGGGACTGCTGCACCAGCTCGTCACCGCCGCGGGCGCCGACCCGGCCGACGTGCTGCCCGAACTGGACCGGCTCATCGACGAGTGGTGCGCCGACTATCTCGACGGCTGCGGGGCACGCTGGATCCCCGTCGCCCGCCAGGTGGAGTACCAGGCGCGTGTGGTGCAGGCCGCGTTCGAACTGGCGGCCGGGCGGCACGCGCGCGTGGGCTCTCGTTCGAGTGAGTCGGGGTGGGGTTCCCAGACGGCCGTGCCGATGCATCTGGAATGAAGAACCGCACCGCATCGAAGGCGGCCCGGGGCGCTCTGCTCGCCGCGACCGCCCTCCTCGTCACCGGCACGTCCCCCGCCCAGGCGACCGCGCAGGACGCCCGCGCCGGGAACTGGCTCTACCTCACGGTCACCAAGGGCGACGCCCGCTCCAGCGACACCCGCGGCACCCTCCTGCTGTGCGACCCGCCCCAGGGGCACGGACACGCCGCCGAGGCCTGCGCGGACCTGGCGGCCGTCGACGGCGACATCACGGCCCTCCCGCCGAAGGACGGCTACTGCCCGATGGTCTACGCCCCGGTGACCGCACACGCGCGCGGGGAGTGGAACGGACGGCCCGTCGAGTACGCCGAGACCTTCTCCAACGGATGTGTGATGGCCGGACGCACCGGACCGGTGTTCGCGCTCGACAGCTGACCCCGCGCCCGGGATCGGTGGTCGCGCTGGGCGACCGCCCCCGATCGAGGAGACGAGGCGGCGCTCACGCGACCCGGTCGCGCGCGTGCAGCGCCGCCGCCACCACCGTGCGGGACTGGTGCTCGATCTGGTGCTCCAACGGCACCCAGCGGGCCCGGAACCGCTCCGCGAACGCCTCGCTCCAGGTCGACACGAGCCGCTCAAGGCGCGGCGCCGCACGGTCGTCGTGCTCCGCGAGCACCCGCAGCAGCATCGACGCCGCCCGCAGCGGCAGCCGCCGCGCGAACGCGTCCACACTGCCCACGTACGCGCGCGTGTTGTCGGCCGGAGCCGTGTGCATCCAGTCCGCGGCCAGCCCCGGCACCAGCTCCAGCCCCCACTTCGCGGCCCGCAGCAGCGGCCCGTCGACGCCGGGCAGCCGGGGCAGCGCGTCGGTCAGCACCCGCTCCACCTGGAGCGTGTCCTGAAGCAGCCGTCCCGCCAGCCGGCGCAGCGCCACCGCAGGCGCCGGATGCGGCACCGGGTCGTCGACCAGGTCGCTCGCCCACATCGGCACCTCGACGATCGCCGTCAGCCCGCCGTACCGGTGGGCGTGGTACCAGGTGCTGTTGCGGGCGTCGTCCGGCATGCTCGGGTACGCCGCCCCGGCACCCGGCGCGGGCATCACATGCACGCCGGGCCCGGACGCGGGCCAGCCCGCGGCGTCCGAGGCGCCGGTCTCCACCGGGATGTTGAGCTCCGCCGCGGACTTCGCGAACGGCTCGGCGAGCCCCGGTATGTCCTTGGTCAGCTGCACCCAGCTGCCGCCCAGGTCGGTGCCGTGCAGCGTGACCTGGAGGTAGGGGCGCAGCTCGTCGATGACCCCGGTCAGCGCGCGCGTCTCGGGCGGCAGCCGGTCGGGCGGCAGCACCGCGGGCGACCACTCCGGCTGCTCATGCCCCGCGGGCCGGAAGAAGCCGCGATGGTAGTCGAACAGACTGCGCGGCGCCGGCGTCACATGCAGGCTGGCCCCGTCGGGGTCCGCGCACAGCAGGAAGTGCCAGGACGTGTCCACCCGCAACTCCCGCTCCCGGACGACCCGTTCGGCGACGTCGAGGAGGGTGGCGCCGCCGGTGGGTTCGTTGGCGTGGGCACCGGCGACGACGAGCACGGCACGTGCCGCCCGGCCCACGGACAGCAGCAGCAAGGGTCTGCCCGCCCGTGACCGGCCGACCTGCCGCAGGGTGCACAGGGCGGGCCGATGAGCGGCCAACGCCCGTGCCGACGCGACGACTTCGGTCTCTGTGGGGTAGCGCAGCTCCGGCAGGAGACTCACCCCCGAAACATCCGCCCGGCTTCGCAATCCGCAGTACCCCACGGTCTCCGTGGACTGTCAAGGACGCACCGGGGGAGGCGCCCGGGGGCGCCCAGATGCATTGGCCGCCGACAGGAAGGTCCGTGGGGCCCGTGGGAGTGCCGGATCCCGGTGGAGCGGGGTCGCGGGCACCGGCGCTCGACATGACGCGCGTATACGCGCGCGTACCGCGTCGCCGAGCACCGGTACGGACGCCCGCGGCCCAGGAGCGAACCGTGTGCGGTCGCGCGTCACCACGCGCCGGTCGTCCCGCACGGGCCCTGGGAGCACGCGCGGGTGCGCGCCCGATCACCGGGACCGGGCCCGGCGCGCGGGAAACGCGCACGCCCCAGGCCGTGTCTTTCGGATCATCCCGGGGCCGCGGGGCTTGGCACGCCCATCTGCCGGGTTGTCGTCGGTCGCCGACGCTCCGCGTCGACTTCCTCCTCCGCCTTGCAGCTGCACGCACCAAGCCCCGCTCACCGGCACCGGTTCAGCACCGTCGCTCCGAGTCGGGCTGATCCGAAAGACACGCCCTAGCCGACCCTCTCCAACAAGGCCACCGGCGACCCCTCGAAGAGCTCCGCCACGCGCGCGTGCCCCGTGAACTCCCGCTCCGGGGCGAGCACATCGGCCCACCGCCCGGGCGGCAGCGGCAACCGGGTCTCGCCCCAGCCGCCCGCCTCCGCCAGCCGCAGCGACAGCCGGGAGACGGCGGTGACGACCTCCCCGGAGCGGGCGAACGCCAGACAGTGGGCCGCCGCCGCACCCTCGGCGGCCAGCGGCGCGTACGTCGCCGATTCACCGAAGGCGGCGGGCCGCCGGGCCCGCAGCCGCAAGGCCGCCGCGGTCAACGCCCCCTTCTCGCCGGGCTCGTCAGGCGGGAACCGCACGGGACGGCGGTTGTCCGGGTCGACCAGCGCCCGGTACTCGGCCTCCGTGCCCTGGTAGACGTCGGGCACCCCGGGCATCGTCAACTGGACCAGCGCAGTGCCGAGCACGTTCGCCCGCACCGACGGCTCCAGGGCGCTCCGGAAGGCCGCCACGTGCTCGCCCGGCGCCCCGCACGGCCCCGCCGCGACGAACGCCGCCACCGCCTCCTCGTAGGGCGGCTCCTGCTCGGTCCAGCTCGTGTAGAGCCCTGCCTCGCGCACATGCTTCAGCAGAGCCCCCCGCACCCGCTCCACGCTCGCCGGACCCAGTCCGAACACCGTCTGCCAGGCCGCCCACGCCAGCTGCGCGTCCGGAACTCCTTCGCCGGTCCGGGTCACCTCGGCCAGCACGTCGGCCCAGCGCTCCGGGCACTCCGTGAGCACCGCCAGCGCGGCCCGCACGTCCGCGCTGCGTTTGGTGTCGTGGGTCGACACCACGGTCCCGGTCGCCGGCCAGTCCCGCTGCACGCGCGCGCAGTACGTGTGGAACTCCTCCGGGGACACCGCGGGAGCGCCGGGGTTCCCGCCCACCTCGGTCGCCGACAGCAGCGGCACATAGCGGTAGAACGCCGTGTCCTCCACGGACTTGGCGCGCAGCGCCGACGACGTCTGCGCGAACCGGGCCCGGAACTCCGCGTGCTCAGGACCGTCACCCGCCCGCCCGAGCACCAGATCCCGTACGACGTCCACCACGCCGGCCTCCTCCGGGACCACGAACGCCTGCCGGGCCTCCTCGGCGGCCTCCTCGGTCACGACGGACGCGGCGTCGACCGAGGTGTACGGACGGTAGACCTCCAGCCGCACCAGCAGCTCCTGGAGCGCGGTCCGCAGCGCCCAGGGCGCACGGTCACGCAACGCGGGCTCCGGAGACGTGGCGCACAGCCGGACCGCCACCCGCGTGAGTCGCTCGGTCTCGGCGGCCAGCTCGTGCGTGAGCACCTTGTACGCCGCCCGCCGCACCGTCGCCTCCCAGTGCCCGCCCCGATCGGTCTGCGGGGCCGCGAACCGCCGGTACTGGCCGAGGAGTTCCCCGAACCCCGCCGGGTCCGTGAACACCCCGTCCACGTGCCGCAGCGCGTCATAGCCTGTGGTCCCCGCGACGGGCCAGGACGCCGGCAGCGGCTCGCCGTCCGCGAGGATCTTCTCCACGACCGTCCAGCGCCCGCCGGTCGCCTCGTGCAGCCGCAGCAGATACGCGTCCGGGTCGGCGAGACCGTCGGGGTGGTCGACCCGCAGCCCGTCGACCACCCCCTCGTGCAGCAGCTGGAGGATCTTGGCGTGGGTCGCCTCGAACACCTCCGGCTCCTCCACCCGCACCCCGATCAGCTCCGAGATGCTGAAGAAGCGCCGGTAGTTGAGCTCGGTACGGGCCAGCCGCCACCAGGCCAGGCGGTACCACTGCGCGTCGAGCAGCCGCGGCAGCGGCAGGTCCCGGGTGCCCTCGCGGAGCGGGAAGACATGGTCGTAGTAGCGCAGCACGTCACCGTCGACCACCAACTGCTCCAGCTGTGCCCCCAGCGGCCCGCCGAGGACCGGCAGCAGCACCTGCCCGCCCTGTGCCTCCCAGTCGATGTCGAACCAGCGCGCGTACGGGGACTTGGGACCCTCCCGCAGCACCTCCCACAGGGCCCGGTTGTGGCGCGGCGCCATGGCCATGTGGTTCGGCACGATGTCCACCACCAGCCCGAGGCCGTGCTCCCGCGCGGTCCGCGCGAGCGCGCGCAGCCCCTCCTCGCCGCCCAGTTCGCCGCGCACGCGCGCGTGGTCGACCACGTCGTAGCCGTGCGGGGAGCCGGGGACGGCCTCCAGCACGGGGGACAGGTGCAGGTGCGAGACGCCGAGCGAGGCGAGGTACGGTACGGCCGCCGCGGCGGCGTCGAAGGGGAACTCGGGCTGCAGCTGAAGCCGGTAGGTGGCCGTCGGCACCGCCGGGTCGGGTCGCGCAGATGTCATGCAAACCTACGTACCCGCCCCACCGGCTTTCGTGTCATCGCCCCCTGCACGTCCCCACGCACGCGTGGCTAACTTCGAGCGATGACGACCATGGGACGCGCCTACCGCGAGGTCATCGGCCTGACCGGACCCCTGCTGCCGGTGGTGTCCTTCCTGGCCCGACTGCCCACGGCCACCGTCCAGTTCGGCAGCGTCCTGCTCGTCGCCCGCACCAGCGGCTCCCTGGCCGTCGCCGGGCTGACCGGCGGCGCGCTCGCGCTCGGCCAGGTGGCCTGCGGCCCGCTGGTCGGCCGGCTCGCCGACCGGCACGGCCAGCGCACGGTCGTCCTCGCCTTCTCCCTCGGCAACGCCCTTGCCCTCGTCGCCCTCGTGGCCGGCGCGCTCGCCCGGGTGCCCACGCCCGCGCTCGCCCTCCTCGGCGCGGCGACCGGCGCGACCGTCCCGCTGATCGGCCCGCTGGCCCGAGCCCGCCTGGTCGCCCTGGCCCGCCGCGCGCACGCCCCCGACAGCACCGTGTCGACCGCCCTCTCCTTCGAGAGCACCCTCGACGAGATCTCCTTCGTCCTCGGCCCGGCCCTGGTCGGCCTTGCCGCGGTCCTGGCCCACCCCGCGTACGCCCTCGCCGGAGCCGTCCTGCTGGTCGCCGGATGCGGCAGCGCCTTCGCCCTGCACCCGACGGCGACGGGGCGCGCGGTGAAGCCGCACACCGGCCGCACCGCCCGCCCTCGCATGCCGCGTTCCGTGCACGCCCTGCGCGCCGCCCTCGCTCTCCAGGGCGCCATGTTCGGCGCCTGCCAGGCCGGCATCACCGCGCTCACCGAGCGGCTCGGGCAGCCCGACCAGGCGGGGCTCGTCTACGCCGCCATGGGCGTGATGAGCGCCGTCGCGGGCCTGTCCATGGCGGCCGTGCCCGCGCGCGTGGGGCTCGGGACGCGCTGGCGGGTGGCCACCGCGGCCTCCTTCGCGCTCTCCCTGCCGCTGCTGTGGACCGACGGCCTGGGCGCCCTGTACGCGGCTGTCACCGTCCTCGGCGTCGCCTACGCCCCGCATCTCATCACGGTGTTCGGGCTCACCGAGCGCACGGTGCCGCCCCCGCGCCTCGCCGAGTCGATGGCGTCCGCGACCAGCGCCCTGGTCGCCGGCCAGGCCCTCGCGCTGGCCGGCACCGGCCGCCTCGCCGAGACGTACGGCCCTGTCGCGGCCTTCGGTACGGCGAGCCTGGCGGCCGCACTCGCCTGTGCGACCGCACTGACGGCCCGGCCGACGCCGTACGAGCCGGAGAGCTCCACGACAGGCCACGCGCGCGTACCCACCGGCCGGCTTTAGACCGGCCGCTGCAACACCGTCATGCTCCGGTCCACCAGTGTCAGCCGGTCCCCGGCCTGTACCTTCGGGCCCGTATCCGGGGGGATGCCGTCCGCGCGGGCGGTGTCGACCACGACCTGCCACTGGCGGCCGTGATTGACCGGCACCACGAAGTCCAGCGTCTTGTGCGAGGCGTTGAACATCAGCAGGAACGAGTCGTCGCCGATGCGCTCCCCGCGCGGGCCGGGCTCGGAGATCGCGTTGCCGTTGAGGAACACCGAGATCGCCGAGGCCCGCGCCCGGTCCCAGTCCCGCTGCGTCATCTCCTCGCCCTCGGGGGTGAACCAGGCGATGTCGGACAGCTCGTCGTGGGTGCCCTCCACGGGCCGGCCGTGGAAGAAGCGCCGCCTGCGGAAGACCGGATGGTCCCGGCGCAGCCACACCATCGCGCGCGTGAAGGCCAGCAGATCGCCGAAGACCTCGCCGCCCTCCTCCGGCCAGTCCACCCACGCCAGCTCGCTGTCCTGGCAGTAGGCGTTGTTGTTGCCGCGCTGGGTGCGGGCGAACTCGTCGCCGTGACTGAGCATGGGCACGCCCTGGGACAGCATCAGGGTCGCGACGAAGTTGCGCATCTGGCGGGCGCGCAGCTCCAGGACGTGCGGGTCGTCGGTGTCGCCCTCGGCCCCGCAGTTCCAGGACCGGTTGTGGCTCTCGCCGTCCCGGTTCTCCTCGCCGTTGGCCATGTTGTGCTTGTCGTTGTACGCGACGAGGTCGTGCAGCGTGAAACCGTCGTGGCAGGTCACGAAGTTGATGGAGGCCAGCGGGCGGCGTCCGTCGTCCTGGTAGAGGTCCGAGGAGCCGGTCAGCCGGGACGCGAACTCCGCCACCGCGCGCCGCTCACCGCGCCACAGGTCGCGCACGGTGTCGCGGTACTTGCCGTTCCACTCGGTCCACAGCGGCGGGAAGTTGCCCACCTGGTAGCCGCCCTCGCCGACGTCCCACGGCTCGGCGATCAGCTTCACCTGGGAGACCACCGGGTCCTGCTGCACCAGGTCGAAGAACGACGACAGCCGGTCCACCTCGTGGAACTGCCGGGCCAGGGTCGCCGCGAGGTCGAAGCGGAAGCCGTCGACATGCATCTCGGTGACCCAGTACCTGAGCGAGTCCATGATCAGCTGGAGGACGTGCGGGGAGCGCATCAGCAGGGAGTTGCCGGTGCCCGTGGTGTCCATGTAGTAGCGGGGATCGTCGGTGAGGCGGTAGTACGACGGGTTGTCCAGGCCACGGAAGGACAGCGTGGGGCCCAGGTGGTTGCCCTCCGCGGTGTGGTTGTAGACGACGTCGAGGATGACCTCGATCCCGGCCTCGTGCAGCGCCCGGACCGCCGACTTGAACTCCAGGACCTGCTGGCCGCGGTCGCCCCAGGAGGCGTACGCGTTGTGCGGGGCGAAGAAGCCGATCGTGTTGTAGCCCCAGTAGTTGTTCAGCCCCATGTCGACCAGCCGGTGGTCGTTGACGAACTGATGGACCGGCATCAGCTCCAGCGCCGTGACGCCCAGCTCCGTCAGATGTTCCAGGATCGCCGGGTGTGCGAGGGCGGCGTAGGTGCCGCGCAGCTCCTCGGGCAGACCCGGGTGGCGCATGGTCAGGCCCTTCACATGGGCCTCGTAGATCACCGTGTGGTGGTAGTCGGTGCGGGGGCGCCGGTCGTCGCCCCAGTCGAAGTACGGGTTGACCACGACCGAGCTCATGGTGTGCGGGGCGGAGTCCAGGTCGTTGCGTTTCTCGGGTGCGTCGAAGTGGTAGCCGTAGACCTCCTCGCCCCACTTGATCGAACCGCTGATCGCACGCGCGTACGGATCGAGCAGCAGCTTCGCCGAGTTGCAGCGCAGTCCGCGCTCCGGGGCGTACGGGCCGTGCACCCTGAATCCGTACCGCTGTCCCGGCATCACTCCGGGCAGATACGCGTGCCGTACGAACGCGTCGGACTCGCGCAGTTCCACCGCCGTCTCCGAGCCGTCGTCGTGCAGCAGACACAGCTCAACTCGGTTCGCAGCCTCCGTGAAGACCGCGAAGTTCGTGCCGGCGCCGTCGTACGTGGCACCGAGTGGATATGCCTCTCCAGGCCAGACCTGCATGGACACGACTCTTTCAGCTCGTCGCCGCCGCCGGGGCGCCTTGACCACGAGTCTCCCCGAAAGTGATGGAACCTCCTATGACTTACGTCCCTCTTACCGATCGACCACGGCATACCCGGTATGCCGAAAAGTGTGGGGCAGACACGTACTCCCGGGATCGAAGGGGGAGTAGGGGGAAGATGTGCGCAAGATAGTGCACCGCCACCTGGGCAAGGTGGTGGCGGGTGCGGCCATTGCGGTGGCCTCGACCGCCGTCATGGTCGGCGTCACCCTGCCGGGGACGGCGGGCGCCGACGAATCGGGCGGGACCAAGGGCGACGGCAAGACGGCCGCCGCCCAGCAGCTGGGGCAGGACGAGCAGGGCGCGCCCGTCGCGCCGGGCGTCGTCCAAGCGGCCCCGGACGAAGGGGAGAAGGGCAAGGGCAGCGATCCGCTGACCGACGACGAGATCGCGCGGGCCCAGAAGATCGCCGTGAACCGGCAGACGTTCGCCGCGAGCGAGAACGCGGCGGGTGAGCGCGGTCCGCAGCAGCTGACCGTCGACCTCGCCGAAGCGGAGGCCGGCGGCGCGGACACGTCCCGGCGCGCCGACGTGTCGTACTACGACTACCGGGACGACACCCTCGTCACCAAGACCGTCGACCTGGACACCGGCAAGGTCGTGGACTCCACCGAGCAGCAGGGCGTCCAGCCCCCGCTGAGCCGCGCCGAGAGCAGCGAGGCGGCGGCCCTGCTGATCGCCGACCCGCTCGGGGCCGGCCTCAGGGCCGACTACAAGGACGCGATGGGCAAGGAGCTGACCTCTCCGGACCAGCTGCGGCTGAGCGGTGGCGTCTACCGGGCCACGCCGGGCGGCCAGCCCGCCGTACTCGACCAGTGCGGCGAGCACCGCTGCGTGCGGCTGTTCACGAAGGTCACGAACGGGCCGTGGATCGACACCACGTCCCTGGTGATCGACCTGAGCGCCCACAAGGTGGGCGAGCTCAAGCACTGAGCCCGACCACTCAGCCGCCGAGCCGACCGGTCGGCCGCTGAGCCCAACTCCGTCCAGTTTTCGAACTCGCACCTCCTGCAAGGGAGTCACTTCTTCATGCGCGTCACCAGAATCAGCCCCGCCCGCGGCCGGACGGCGGCCCTCGGCCTCGCCGTCGCCGCGCTGGCCGCCGGTCTGACGACCGGAGCCGGACCGGCCACCGCCCAGCCGCAGAGCGCCGCCGCGGCCGCGCCCGACTGCAGCGCCGCCTTCCGCATCGAGCAGAAGCTCTCCAGCGGCACCACCTGGCGGATGTGCTGGCGCTACGACAGCAAGGCCGGCCTCGTCCTGGACGACATCTCCTACCAGCCCAAGGGAGAGCCCGCCCCGATCAAGGTCCTCAACAGCGCCCGGCTCGGCCAGATCCACGTCCCGTACGACGACGGACGGGCCGAGTACGACGACCTGACGGGCCAGGACTTCGCCAAGGACCTGATGAACCTGGCGCCGGCCGAATGCCCCGGCGGCACCATCAAGACCGTCAAGATCCCGGACCCGTACCCGGAGCAGAACCCCAACGTCAAGGGCCTGTGCACCACCACCCGCTCCCGCGGGCACGCCTACCGCATGCAGGGCGACACCGCGAACAAGGTCTACCAGGCCCAGGGCAAGGACTTCCTCGTCTACACCGTCAACCAGGTCGGCTGGTACGAGTACATGACCGAGTACCGCTTCCAGGACGACGGCACCATCAACATGAACGTCGGCGCCACCGGCACCCTTTCGCCGTTCGACTACGACGCGGGTGACGGCAAGGGCTGGCCCATCGGCAAGGGCGCCGCCAAGGACAAGGCCACCAGCCACACCCACAACGTCTTCTGGCGGCTCGACTTCGCCCTCGACGGCTCCACCAAGAACCGGGTCGAGCAGTACGACTCGACCCTTACCCCGCGCGGCGCGGACACCCCCACGGTCAAGACCACCCGCACCAAGGTCACCAAGGAACTCGCGGGCGACGCCAAGACGTACCGCTGGTGGCGCGTGGTCAGCGCGACCGGCAAGAACAAGGACAACCACGCGCGCTCGTACGAGTTCGTCCCCGGCCCCACCACCCGCTACCCGGGCCGCAGTTACACCAAGCACGACATCTACTTCACCCAGTACAACAAGTGCGAGCTGTTCTCCAGCAACAACCCGCGCTGCGACAGCGCTCACCCCAAGTCGGTCGACAAGTGGGTCGACGGCCAGACCCTCACGCACCCCGTGGCCTGGGTCAACGTCGGCTTCCACCACATCGCCCGGGACGAGGACCAGCAGCCGATGCCGGTCCACTGGCAGGGCTTCTCGATCGCCCCGCGCGACGTCACCGCTATGAATCCGCTCACTCCGGCGGAGCTCGCCGGGCAGAACGGCAACTACTTGGGCGGTAGTTGAGAAACGACCCTGTCCATCCGGCTGCACCGCCGACCGGTCCCGGAGTACCCTTCCTTGATCGTTGGGTGGGGTCTGGCGTCACATTCCCGTCGTCCGCCCGCAGGGCGTCGCCGAGCAGACGGGAATGTGACGCCAGACCCCTCGGAGAGCTCGGGGGAGCGGAAGGCGGTGCGCGGGTGGGCTCGGGAGGGCTGGAGTTGCCCCCTGGTGACGAGGGTCACGAGGGGAACTCCGCAGACGTCCCGCCCGGCACGGTGTCCCTGGCCCGGCCCATGGACGCCGCCGGTTCCATCGGGCCGGAGCTGGACTGGGACGCCGACGCCTGGCGCGAGGTGCGTACGCGCGCCCAGCGAGCCGGCCGGGCCTACATCTGGCTGAACCTCGTCGAACAGCGGTTGCGCGCGGTCGTGGCCGCTGTTCTGCGTCCCATCTACGAACCCGTCCACGGCGACGACTGGGTCGTGGCCGCCGCCGGACCGGCCGGCCAGGAATGGGTGCAGCGCGCGGTCGCCGTACGTGAAGTCAGCCGCCGCAAGGGCTACTTGCTCGACCCGGCCGACGACAACGTCCTGAGTTTCCTGACGTTGCCCCAGCTGCGTGAGCTGATGGTGCAGCACTGGCCGTGCTTCGAGCCGTATTTCGACGAGCGCCGGGACGTCGAACTCGCCCTGGACGAGCTGGAAGTGACCCGCAACGTCGTCTCCCGCAACCGGGCCCTGTCCGAAGCCGTCCTCGGCCAGGCCGAACGGGCCTCGGCGCGGCTCCTGGAGATACTCGGCGCGGGCGGAGACGTCCCCTCCGCGCGTCGGCTGCCCGTGGACGCGGTCGAGGACCTCGTCGGCGACCGGTACGCGGACGTGGTCGCCGTGCACCCCGACCGGGTGCGGCTGCTGCGCCAGTTCCCCGCCGAGGACATCTTCGGCGGCGCCCGCCGCCTCGACGCGGTCGGCATCGGCCTCAACCTCCTGGTCCAGAACTTCTCCGGCCGGCGCCTGGTCCGACTCGCCGAAGCGGGCTGCCGGGTGCGACTGCTCTTCCTCAACCCCGCCTCCAGCGCGGTCAAGCGGCGCGAGCGGGAACTCGGCATGAAGCGCGGCGAGTTGAGCCGAGCCGTCGAGATGAACATCCTGCACATGCGCCGGGTGCGGTCCAAGCTCCGCGACCCGGGCGCCTTCGAGATCCAGGTCTACGACGAGACCCCGCGCTTCACCGCCTACCTCGTGGACGGCGACGGCACGGACGGGATCGCCGTCGTGCAGTCCTATCTGCGGCGGTCGCGGGGCATGGAGGCGCCGGTGCTGGTGCTGCGGAACGGGAGCAAGGTCGTCAAGCCGGGCGAAATGGATGAGAGCGGCCTCTTCCCGACGTACCGCGAGGAGTTCGAGACGTCTTGGGTGGATTCGCGACCGGTGTCATGAAAATCCCCTGCGGAGCGCCAAGCGGAACGCGGTCCTCTGGTTGTCAGTGGCGCATGGGATCGTGGAGACCACTGGGGGAAAGCACCACCAAGAAGGGGGACCGCCCATGGGCTGGCACCGGGAGCTGCTGATCGGCTTCGACCTGGAGACGACCGGCACCGATCCGCGCGAGGCGCGCATCGTCACGGGAGCCGTGATCGAGGTGAGGGCCGGACAGGTCATGGGTCACCGCGAGTGGCTCGCGGACCCGGGCGTGGAGATCCCGGCGGACGCGGTCGCGGTCCACGGGATCAGCAACGAACGCGCGACCGCCGAGGGCAGGCCGGCCGACCAGGTCGCCGACGCCATCGCGGACGTACTGGTGACGTACTGGAAGACCGGCGTCCCGGTCGTCGCCTACAACGCGGCCTTCGACCTGACCCTGCTCTCCGCGGAACTCCACCGCCACCACCTTCCCTCCCTCCGCGCCCGCCTGGGCGGCCTGGACCCGGCCCCGGTCATCGACCCGTACACGATCGACCGTGCCGTCGACCGCTACCGGCGCGGCAAGCGCAACCTCGAAGCGGTCTGCGGGGAGTACGGAGTCCCGCTCGACTCCGCCCACGACGCCTCCGCCGACGCCCTCGCCGCGGCCCGCCTCGCCGGCGCGATAGCCGACCGCCACCCCAAGATCGCGGCCCTCGGCCCGGCGGACCTGCACCGCCGCCAGATCGAGTGGTACGCGCACTGGGCGGCGGACTTCCAGAAGTTCCTGCGCGGCAAGGGCGAGACGGACGCGGTGGTGGACGGCACCTGGCCGCTGCGGGAGCTGACGGCGGCCGACAAGACGGTCTGACGCCCGCCGCCGCAACGCTCTCGCACGCTCAGAACGGGTACCAGCGCACCGTCTCGTCCCCGTCCCTGAGCGATGCCACCCGCCGCTCGAACTCCGCCAGCGCCTGCGGATTGCTCGGCGCGTGCTGGGCCACCCAGGCGCAGCTCGCCGTCTCCCGGGCGCCCCGCAGCACGGAACAGCCCTCCCACTCCCGTACGTCCCAGCCGTACGCCTGGGTGAAGTTGTCGTAGGCCGGCGTCGGCAGTCCGTACCGGTCGTGCGACAGCGCCATCACCACCAGGTCGTGCTCACGCAGGTCCGCGGAGAAGGTCTCCAGGTCGACCAGGACCGGGCCGTCGGGGCCGACGTGCACATTGCGGGGGAGCGCGTCTCCATGGATGGGGCCGCGCGGAAGGTGCGGGGTGAGTGCGGCGGCGGCCCCCGCGAAGCCGTCCCGGCGCTCGCGCAGATACGCCGCGTCCGCGGGGTCGATCGCCTCGCCGGCGAGCCGCAGCCAGCGTTCCACACCGCCCAGCAGCTCACGGGGCGGCAGTGCGAAGGAGGGAAGGGGCAGCGCGTGGACCACCCGTAGCAGTTCGGCCAAATCCCGGGGCTCGGCGGGTCGTACGGCATCGGGCATCCGGTGCCACACCGTCACCGGGTGCCCCGCGACCAGCAGCGGCTTCGGCTCGGCGGCCCGCACCGCGGGCACCTCGGCCTCGGCGAGCCACAGCGCGATGTCCAGCTCGCGGGCTGCCCGGTCCAGGAGTTCGGCGTCCCGGCCCACCTTGACGACCAGGTCACCGGCGGCGAACACGGCGTTCTCGCCGAGCGCGAGCAGCCGCGCCTCTCCGGCAGCCGTGGGCAGCACCCCCGCCTCGGCCAGTACCTCCCGCGCCCGTGTCTCGTCCATCGCCCGCCTCCGTGTCCCGTTCCTGCCGATGCGGTGTGCGTCCAGCGCGCACCGGGCGTCGAGTTCTCGCCATCCGGCGCCCAGTCTCGCATTCGTACAGGTCGGACGGTGTGCGCGGTGCCTTGACGGCGCATACCCCCTTCACGACCATGACCGGGGCCCGCCGGTCCCGGAGTGCCCCGAGCCGTGGTGAGGAGCCGATCACGTGACATCGCTGACCGCGACGAAGCGGTCGACGCGGGGGGCACGGGGTGCGCCACGCGCCGACGGGGGCCGCAGGGCGGTGGACCGCGGCGCCTGGTTCCTGGTGCTGCCCGCGCTGATCCCGATCCTCGTGCTGAGCGTCGGACCGCTGCTCTACGGCATCCTGCTGGCGTTCACCGACGCCCAGTCCGGGCGCACCCGGTCCACCCAGTGGATCGGCGGCCTCAACTTCCAGGACCTGCTGCACGACACGCTGTTCTGGGAGTCGTTCCGGATCGGTCTGGTGTGGGCGGTCGGGGTGACCGTGCCGCAGTTCCTGCTGGCGCTCGGCCTCGCCCTGCTGCTGAACCAGGACCTCGGACTGCGCTGGCTGGCCCGCGCCCTGGCGATCATTCCGTGGGCGATGCCCGAGGTCGTCGTCGGTGTCATGTGGCGGCTCGTCTACAACCCCGACGCGGGCGTCCTCAACGAGACCCTGCGCGACCTCGGCCTCGGCGACGGCCGTGACTGGCTCGCGGGTCTGTCCACCGCCCTGCCCGCCGTCGTCGTCGTCGGCGTGTGGGCCGGGATGCCGCAGACCACGGTCGCCCTGCTCGCCGGCCTCCAGAACACCCCGCGCGAACTGCACGAGGCGGCGGCGATGGACGGCGCGGGCGCCTGGCGCCGCTTCCGCACGGTCACCTGGCCCGCCCTGCGCCCGGTCGCGCTGTCGATCACCGCGCTCAACTTCATCTGGAACTTCAACTCCTTCGCCCTGGTCTACGTCCTGACCAGCGGCGGACCCGGCGGCCGCACCCGGCTGCCGATGCTCTTCGCCTATGAGGAGGCCTTTCGCTACGGCCAGTTCGGCTACGCGGCGGCCATGGGATGTGTGATGGTCACCGTGATCTCGGTGCTGCTCGCCGTCTTCCTGGTGGGCCGGATCAGGGGAGGTGACGAGGCATGAGGACCAGCACCACGGGCCGCGTCGGACAGTACGCCGCCCTGCTCGCCTATCTCGTCTTCCTCGCCTTCCCGTTCCTCTGGCTGATCTCCATCGCCTTCAAGTCGCCCCGGGAACTGGGCAGTCTGCACCCGACCTGGATACCGAGGGACCCCACCCTCGACAACTTCCGGCAGGCCTTCGACGAACAGCCGCTGCTGCGCGCCGCGGGCAACTCCCTGCTCGCCGCGCTGGGCGCCGCGCTGATCGCCGTACTGATCGCGACACCGCTCGCGTATGTGATGGCCCGGCGCCGCACCCTGCTCGCGCGGGCGGCGACCGGGTGGGTGGTGGTCAGTCAGGCGTTCCCACTGGTGCTGGTGATCATCCCGCTGTTCCTGGTGCTGAAGAACCTGCGGCTGATCAACTCGCTGTTCGGGCTGGTGCTGGTGTACGTGGTGTGGGCGCTGCCGTTCGCGCTGTGGATGCTGGTCGGCTATGTGCGGTCGGTGCCCGAGGAGTTGGAGGAGGCGGCGGCCGTCGACGGCGCCGGGCGGCTGCGGACGCTGGTGTCGGTGACCGCGCCGCTGCTGGCGCCGGGGATCGTGGCGACGGCGCTGTTCGCGTTCATCACCGCGTGGAACGAGTTCTTCTTCGCGCTGGTCCTGCTGAAGACCCCGGAGAAACAGACACTGCCGGTCGTCCTCACCCACTTCATCGGTGCGGAGGGCGTCGCCGACCTGGGACCGCTGGCCGCGGCGGCGTTCCTCGCGACGCTGCCCTCGCTGGTCGTCTTCGCCCTCATCCAACGGCGGATCACGAGCGGCATGCTGGCCGGGGCGGTGAAGAGCTGATGCGGGCGAAATGGCTCATCGGGCTGGTGCTGGCCCTGCTGCTCGCGGGCTGCACCGGCGGGGGCAGCGGGAAGGACGACGGCGCCGTCACCCTCCGCTTCCAGTCGCTGGCCTGGCAGGAGGAGTCCGTCGCCGCCAATCAGCAGCTGGTGAAGGAGTGGAACGCGACCCACCCGGACGTCAAGGTCGACTACGTCCAGGGGAGTTGGGACAGCGTCCACGACCAGCTCCTCACCTCCTTCGAGGGCGGCGAGGCGCCCGACATCATCCACGACGCCTCCGACGACCTCGCGGACTTCGCCTACGGCGGCTATCTCGCCGACCTGAGCGATCTGCTGCCCGCGCGGCTCAAGTCGGACATCACGCAGCGCAGTTGGGACACGACGACCTTCGGCGACGGGATCTACGGTGTGCCCTTCCTCCAGGAGCCGAGGGTCCTCGTCGCCAACGCCAAGTGGCTGAAGGAGTCGGGCGTGCGCATTCCGACGCCCGAGCACCCCTGGAGCTGGACCGAGTTCCGGCAGATCACCGAACACCTCGGCGGCGACGGGAAGTACGGCATCGCCTGGCCGCTCAAGGAACCCGTCTCGGCCACCCTCAACCTCTCCCTGTCGGCGGGCGGACAGCTCTTCCACCGGGGTGCCGACGGCAAGGTGACCATCCGCTTCGAGAAGGGCGACGAGGTCGTGCCGCGCACCGTCCACGACCAGGCGAACACCGACCACAGCGCCTCGCCCACCACCCTGGGCAGCAGCGGCTCCGACACCCTGCCCGGGTTCTTCGGCGGCAAGTACGCGATGGTGCCGCTCGGCTTCTCCTATCGCCAGCAGATCGTGCAGCAGGCGCCGAAGGGCTTCGCCTGGCAGGTGCTGCCCGCCCCCGCCGGTGCCGAGGGACTCAGCCAGGGCGTCAGCCCGCAGACGCTGTCCGTCGCCGAGGACAGCCCCCACAAGAAGGAGGCCGTCCAGTTCATCGACTTCCTGCTCCGGCCGAAGAACATGGTGCGGCTCGCGCTGGGCGACTGGATGCTGCCCACCGGCACGCAGGCCCTCAAGGACCCCGCCCTGCACACCGCCGAGAACGGCTGGGCGACCGGCACCGCCCTCGCCGCCCATCTGCGCTCGGCGCCCGCCCAGTCCGTGCGCGGCTACCCCGAGTGGAAGGACAAGGTCGCGACCCCGGCGTTCCAGGAGTACTACAGCGGGGCGATCGGCCTCGCCGAACTGCGCAGACGCCTGGAGAAGGACGGCAACCTGGTGCTCGCCCGCTATCAGCGCTGAAGCGACCGAACCCCCATTCAATTGAATTGCACGAGACGTCTCGTCTCGTCTAGCCTCGACGGCATGACCACTCCCGCACACATCGCCATGTTCTCCGTCGCCGCCCACGGCCATGTGAACCCGAGCCTCGAAGTCATCCGCGAGCTCGTCGCACGCGGCCACCGGGTGACGTACGCGATCCCGCCGGTGTTCGCGGAGAAGGTCGCCGCGACCGGCGCCGAGCCCAGACTCTGGAACTCCACCCTGCCCGGGCCCGGCGCCGACCCGGAGGCATGGGGCAGCACCCTCCTCGACAACGTCGAACCCTTCCTCGCCGACGCGATCCAGGCGCTGCCGCAACTGATCGAGGCGTACGAGGGAGACGAACCGGATCTCGTCCTGCACGACATCACCTCCTACCCGGCCCGGGTCCTCGCGCACCGCTGGGGCGTCCCCGCGGTCTCGCTCTCGCCCAACCTCGTGGCCTGGGAGGGCTACGAGGAGGAGATCGCCGAGCCGATGTGGGCGGAGCCGAAGAAGACCGAGCGGGGGCAGGCGTACTACGCCCGCTTCCAGGGCTGGCTGGAGGAGAACGGGGTCACCCTGCACCCCGATGACTTCGCGGGCCGCCCCGCCCGGTCGATCGTGCTGATCCCCAAGGCGCTCCAGCCCCACGCCGACCGGGTCGACGAGCAGGTGTACTCCTTCGTCGGCGCCTGCCAGGGCGACCGCGGTACCGAGGGGGAGTGGCAGCGACCCGCCGGTGCGGAGAAGGTGGTCCTCGTGTCGCTCGGGTCGGCCTTCACCAAGCAGCCCGGCTTCTATCGGGAGTGCGTGAAGGCCTTCGGTGACCTGCCCGGCTGGCATCTGGTGCTCCAGATCGGCGCGAGCGTGGACCCGGTCGAGCTGGGTGACCTTCCCGCCAACGTCGAAGTGTCCTCGTGGGTACCGCAGTTGGCGGTGTTGCGGCAGGCCGACCTGTTCGTCACCCACGCGGGCGCCGGCGGCAGCCAGGAGGGCCTCGCGACCGCGACCCCGATGATCGCCGTACCGCAGGCCGTGGACCAGTTCGGCAACGCGGACATGCTCCAGGCGCTGGGTGTGGCCCGCCGCCTCGACACGGCGGAGGCCACCGCGACGGCGCTGCGCGCCACGGCCGTGGCCCTCGTCGACGATCCGGAAGTCGCCGCGCGGCTCAAGGACCTACAGGCGGGGATGGCCCAAGAAGGAGGTACGCAAAGGGCCGTTGACCTCATCGAGGCCGAACTGCCCACTCACCCGGGATGATCCGGAGGACACGGCCTCGGCCGGTGTCGCTTCCCCCCGCCCTGCAACGCTCCCTCGACCTGTTGTGCTGCCCCGCGTGCCGCGCCGGGCGCCTGCACACCGACCGCGGCGCACTGCGCTGTCCGAGGGGCCACAGCTTCGACATCGCCCGGTACGGCTATGCCGGTCTGCTGACGGGCGCCCGGGCCACCAGCGGTGACGACGCCGAGATGGTCCGGGCCCGGGATCGCTTCCTGGCCACCGGTGCCTACGCGCCCGTCCGCGAGGTGGCCGCCCGCCTGGCGGCCGGTGCCGTGTCCGAGCGGGGCACCGTGGTCGACGTCGGGTGCGGCACGGGCTACTACCTGGCCGGCGCACTCGACCGGTTGCCCGGCGCCCGGGGCCTGGGGCTGGACAGTTCGGTGCGTGCGCTGCGCTCGGCCGCCCGGGCCCATGACCGGGCCGCCGCCGTGGCGTGGGACGTGTTCCGGCGCTTCCCGCTCGACGACGGGGTGGCGGATGTCGTGCTGGACGTGTTCGCCCCGCGCAACCCGGCCGAGTTCCACCGCGTGCTGCGTCCGACCGGTCGGCTGGTCGTGGTCCGCCCCACCGGGCGGCACCTGGCCGAACTGCGCGGCCGAATCCCCGCGATGGTCACGGTCGACCCGGCCAAGGAACAGCGTCTGCACCGGGCGCTCACGCCCTTCTTCGAGGCCACCGTCACCGAACAGGTGGAGTACTCCGCGGCCTTGAGCAGGGCGGATCTTCTGGACCTGGTGGCGATGACGCCGAGCGCACGGCATGTGAGCCGGGCGGTGTCGGCCGGTGACGGCCTCCTGCCCGGCCGGGTCACCGTCTCCGTG
Source organism: Streptomyces sp. NPDC051913 (assembly GCF_044593635.1). Lineage (NCBI taxonomy): Bacteria > Bacillati > Actinomycetota > Actinomycetes > Kitasatosporales > Streptomycetaceae > Streptomyces > Streptomyces sp. NPDC051913. The sequence goes on from NZ_JBIUCI010000002.1 coordinate 434,022, forward strand.
CTGGCCACCGCCTACCGGCCCCGGCGAGCGCACAACGCGCAGGGCCCGTTGGCTCCCCGGTGACCAACGGGCCCTGCGCCGTGCCGCGAGCGGTTACACCCGGGCAGGTTCCTCCACCTCGTGGGCCACGACCTCCGCCGCCTCGTCGTGCGTGAGGTCGGGCAGGCGGTTCAGCCACTTCGGCAGATACCAGTTGCGCTCACCGAGCAGGGCCATGACCGCCGGGAGCAGCACACCCCGGATGATCGTCGCGTCGACGAGCACCGCCGTCGCCAGACCCACGCCCATCTGCTTCATGGACTGCATCGACAGCGTCCCGAAGATCGCGAAGACGGCGACCATGATGACCGCGGCGCTGGTGACGACACCGGCCGTGGTGACCACACCGTGCTGGATCGCGTCCTTCGTCGTCCGGCCCTTCAGCCGCGCCTCACGGATCCGCGAGACCACGAACACGTGGTAGTCCATCGACAGGCCGAACAGGATCACGAAGAGGAACAGCGGCAGCCAGGAGATGATCGCGCCGACGCCCTCCGCGCCCACCAGGGACGCGCCCCAGCCGTGCTGGAAGACCGCGACAAGGATTCCGTAGGCCGCCCCCACCGACAGCAGGTTGAGCACGATCGAGGTGATCGCGATCGTCAGCGAGCGGAAGGAGAGCAGCATCAGCAGGAAGGCGAAGACCACGACGAAGGCGAAGACCGGGACGACCGCGCCGGTCAGCTGGTCGTTGAAGTCCTTCGAGCCGGCGACCTGGCCGCTGATCGGCGCTTCGAGGCCGTCGACCTTGCCGAGGGTCGCGGGCCGCACCTCGTCGCGCAGCTTCTCCAGGCTCGCGCCCGCCTTGTCGAGGTCGGAGCCGCCGACCAGCGGGACGTACACGAAGGCGAGGTTCTGCTTCTGGTGCAGCTTGATCTCGACCGGGCCGCGCGAGGCACCCGAGGCGACCGCCTGCTCCTTGAAGTCGGCGAGCGCGTTCTGTACCTCGGCGGAGTCGATGTTGTCCGCCTTGACGATCACCTCGGCGGGCTCGGAGCCGCCGGGGAAGGCCGTGTTGACGCGGTCGTAGGTCTGCACGATGGGCAGCGAGTCGCCGAACTCCTGGTCCAGCGTGAGGTTCTGGGTCTTCATACCGACCGCGGGCGCCGCGATCGCGAGCAGCGCGCCCGCCGCCACGACGACGGAGACCATCGGCCGCTTCAGTACGGCACCCAGGACGACCGTCCAGAGCCGGCTCTCCCCGTTGCCGTTGCGCTTGCGGCGCCGCAGGAACGGGATACGGCCCTTCTCGACCCGCTCGCCCAGCAGGGACAGCAGCGCGGGCAGCACGGTGATGGAGCCGATCATGGCGACGGCCACCACGATCAGCGAGGCCAGGCCCATCGCCTCGAAGTCGGCGATCCCGGTGAACAGCATGCCCGCCATCGCCACGCACACCGTGACACCGGAGACGATGATCGCGCGGCCGCTGGTGGCGGCGGCGATCCGCAGCGCGGTCTGGGCGTCCCGCCCGGCCTCGCGCTCCTCGCGCTCACGGCGCAGATAGAACAGGCAGTAGTCGACGCCGACGGCCAGACCGACCAGCAGCATCACGGAGTTGGCGACATCGCCCATCGGCATGACATGGCTGATGACGCCCATCAGGCCCATCGTGGCCATGATCGCGGTGAGCGCCAGGGCCACCGGCAGCAGCGCCGCGACCAGCGCGCCGAACGCGATCAGCAGAATGCCGAGGGCCACGGGCACGGCCGAGTACTCGGCCTTCTGGAAGTCGTCGCCGAACGCGTCGTCGAACGTCTTCTGCATGCTGGCGCCGCCGATCTCCTCGATCCGCAGGTCCGCATGGTCCTTCTGGACCTTCGCCACGGCGTCCAGCACGGGCTCGACCCGCTCGCCGGCCGTCTCCGCGTCGCCCTTCATGTCGAACTGCACCAGCGCGCTGCGACCGTCCTTGGAGACGGTGTCCGTGTCGTACGGCGAGGTGACGTCCGTGACCTTGCCGGTGGCGTCGACCGCCTGGACGACGGCGTTGACCGCGGCACGGAACTGCTCGTCCGTCGCCTTGAGCCGGCCGTCCTTCGCCTGCACCAGGACCGACTCACCGGCGGGCTCCTCGATACCGGCGTCCTTGACGATCCGCGCGGCGGTATGGGTCTCCCCCTTCAGGCCCTCGCTCTCGTCGACGTCGACCCGGCCCGCCGCCGAACCGAGTCCCATGGCCAGGACCACGAACAGCACCCAGATGCCGACCGCGGCCCAGCGATGCCGGGCACTCCAGCCGCCAGCCCGGGCCGCCAGGCCCCGCACCCTTGTTTCTCCGTTCCCCATGACGGGCTTGCCCCCTTGACTGCGGTCGCGGCCCCCTGCCGCCACCTTTCGTTTCGAAGGTATGGGCCGGATAAACCCGTCACGTCGTGCTGCCCGGTGAAGTGCGGGTGAGCGACTCGTCCTCGCGGACCAGGGCCGTCTCCGCACTGGGGAGGAGTGTGCCCCCTACAACGACACGCTGTCGTCCTATGGTGAGCGCATGACGACGACGTATGCGGCGCTGCTGCGCGGGATCAACGTGGGCGGTGCCAAGAAGGTCCCCATGGCCGAACTGCGCACCCTGATGGAGGGGCTCGGCCACTCAGGGGTGCGCACCTACCTCCAGAGCGGCCAGGCGGTGTTCACCACCGGCCACGGCGACGAGGAGTCCCTCGCGGCCGAGCTCACCGCCGCGATCGAGAAGCACTTCGGTTTCGGGGTCGACGTCATCGTCCGCGACCACGCCTACCTCGCCGCGATCGTCGACGCCTGCCCCTTCCCGGCCGCCGAACTGGAGGGCAAGCAGCTGCACGTCACCTACTTCTCCGCCGGCGTCGACGCGGACCGTTTCGCCGCCATCGACCAACCCGCCTTCCTCCCCGAGGAGTTCCGCCTCGGCGACCGCGCCCTGTACCTGTACGTCCCGGACGGCCTGGGCCGCTCCAAGCTCGCCGAACAGCTCTCCAAGCCGCGCGTGAACAAGGGGCTGATCGCCACCAGCCGCAACTGGAACACCGTGGTCAAGCTGGTGGAGATGACCGCCGCGCAGTGACCGTGCCCGGCAACGGACACCGGACACCCGGTGGCAAGGTCACCTGTGCGAGGCTCGGTCCATGCGCTACATCATCATCGGGGCGGGAGCGGTCGGAGGCGTCGTCGGCGGGCGACTCGCGGAGGCGGGGAGCGAGGTGGTCCTCGTCGCACGGGGCGCGCACCGGGCGGCGCTGCGCGAGCACGGGCTTCGACTCCGCGTTCCGGACGGCGAGTTCGTCCATCGGCTGCCCGTGGTCGAGGACCCGGCCGAGCTCGGCGAGCTGCGCGCCGACGATGTTCTCGTCCTCGCCGTGAAGACCCAGGACAGCGTGGCGGCACTCCAGACCTGGGGGCCGGCAGCGGTCACGGGCGGGGGTACGGCGGCCGAGCGGCTGCCGCTGGTCTGTGCGCAGAACGGCGTGGAGAGCCAGCGCCTGGCCCTGCGCACCTTCCGCACGGTGTACGGCGTGTGCGTGTGGCTGCCCTGCACGCTCGTCGAACCCGGCGTCGTCAGCGCCGCCGGCGCCCCGCTCACCGGCGTCCTCCACCTCGGCCGCTACCCGTACGGCACCGACGAGACCGCCCGGCTGATCGCCGCCGACCTGGAGAAGTCCCGCTTCGGGGCACCGGTCGTACCGGACGTGACCCGCTGGCAGTACGCCAAGCTGCTCGCCAACCTCGGGAACGCGCTGGAGGCCGTGACCGGGCCGATGGAGAGCGACGAGGCCGTGGTGCTCCTCGGGCGGGTGAAGGCCGAGGGCGCCGCCGTCCTCGACGCCGCCGGCATCCCGTACACGGGTGCCGAGGAGCAGCGGGCCGTACGCGGCGACAAGGTCCTCCTCGCCCCCCTGCACGGCGCCTCTCGTGGCGGCGGCTCGTCCTGGCAGTCCCTGAACCGGGGCACCGGCACCATCGAGGCCGACTACCTCAACGGCGAGATCGCGCTGCTGGGCCGGCTGCACGGCGTACCGACCCCGCTCAACGACCTCTTGCAGCGCCTGGCCAACACCTTCGCGCGCGAGCGCAGGGCGCCGGGGTCGATGTCGGTGGGGGAGCTGATGCGGCTGACCGGAATGGACCACGGGAACAGTGCCTGATTGGACCACAATGCTGGGCCAATCAGGAATTACCGTCGACGGCATGACCACCGCAGAACCCACCCGCGTCGACTTCTGGTTCGACCCCGCCTGCCCCTTCGCCTGGATCACCTCCCGCTGGCTGCTGGAGGTCGAACGGCACCGACCGCTCGACCTCCGCTTCCACGCGATGAGCCTGTACCTGCACAACGCGGGAAACGAACTGCCCGGGTGGTACCGGGAGTTGGTCGACAAGTCCATCGGACCGGTGCGCGTCGCCGTGGCCGCTGCGCAGGCGCACGGTGAGAAGGTCCTGCGTGACCTCTACACCGCCTTCGGCACCCGTATCCACGAACGGAAGGCCGAGGACTTCGACGCGGTGATCGCCGAGTCCCTGACGGACCTCGGACTCCCGGCGGCCCTCGCCGCCGCCGCGCACGACACGTCGTACGACGACGCCGTCCACCGCAGTCACACGGCCGGCGCCGAACCCGACTCGGGCGGCTATGTGGGCACGCCCACGATCCATGTCGACGGGACGGTGTGGTTCGGGCCGGTGCTGCGGGCGATTCCGCGGGGCGCGCGGGCGGCGCAACTCTTCGACAGCTTCCGGGTGTTGGCCACCGACCCGGACTTCTTCGAACTGAAGCGCACCCGCACCGGCCAACTGAGCTTCGACTAGCTCGCGTCGCCACGCCGCTTACGGTTCCGGTTCCGCTAGACCTTGTCGCCCCGCCAGTCCCCGTTCCGCAGGGCCCAGCGCACCGCCGGGCTCACCGCGAGGCCCGCGAGGGCGAACAGGGCGCCGAGGATCGCCCAGCCCGCCGTGCCGTGCTGGATCGCGGTGACCGTGACCAGGGCGGGGCCCGCCATCATGCCGGCCGACATGCCCGCGCCGAACACGCCCTGGTAGACGCCGTGGACGCGGGCGTCGGCGAGTTCGTAGCCGAGGGTCCAGCCGCCCGCGGCCGACAGCACCTCCGAGAAGACCTGCACGATCGCGCCGATCGCCAGCGCCAGCACCGCCCACACCGGGGACAGGCCCGCCGACACCGCGTACACCGCGCAGGCCAGCGCGAGGAGCAGCCCCGACCAGCCCATCGCCCGTACCGCGCTGGGCACTTGGGAGGCGCGCCGGGCCACCCGCACCTGGAGCAGCGCCACCAGCACACAGTTGAGGATCATCAGCAGGGCCGCCGTCCAGCGCGGCGCCTCGGTGCGCTCCACGATCCACAGCGGCAGCCCGACCTCGGACAGCGTGTACTGCACGACGAGGATCGCGTTCAGCACGGTCACCGCGAGGAACGGCAGATCACGCACCGCACGCCAGCGGTCGGCCGCCGGGGCGCCGGCCTCGGGAGCCGTGCGTTCCAGCGCGTGCGGCGCGAGCGGCAGGCGGGGGAGCAGCAGCGCGGGGCCCGCGAACGACACCGCGTTGACCAGGATGACCGTCACATACGCGCCCCGCGTGTCGAGTTGGAGGGCGACCGCACCGAAGACGCCGCCCACCCCCATGAAGACGTTGGTGACCATCCGCAGATACGCCCGCGCCTCCACCCGGGTCGCGGCCGGCAGCACATCGGCGTAGATCGCGCCCTGCACCCCGCGGCTCGCCATCTGGAGCCCGGTCGCGCAGACCACCGCGACGAGGAAACCGACGTAGGAGTGCACGAACACGTACGCCGCCGTCGCCACGCCCGTCCCAGCCCACAGCAGCGCGCCCACGCGCCGGGCACCCCACCGGTCGGCGGCCCGGCCCGCCGGTACCCCGGCCGCCACGCCGACCAGCCCCGCGCCCGTCATGCCGAGGCCGACCGAGGTCGCGTCGAGGCCGACGACGCGGGTGAAGTACAGGACGCCGAGCGGGAAGTAGAGGCCGTTGCCGAGGGAGTTGGCGGCGGTCAGCAGGGTGGCGCGGCGCAGGGTGGGGTCGGTGGGAAGCCGGGAGGGGCGTAGCTCGGGTTCGACGGGCGCGGTGACGGGTGTCGTGGTCATGCGGACATCTCACCCGGCGGCGGTGCCGTGCCGACAATGATTTAGCGTGGCACTCAATGATTGAGTTCCGCTTCGACGTCGGCGACCTCGCCACCACCTCCTTCGCCTGCTCCCCGCTCCAGGAGGCCGTGTTCTCGCTGCGCTGTCTGCACGACCCGGCCCGCTATCCCCATCACCGGCCGTGGCTGCGCCGCATCCGCCCCCGCCTGGACACCCTCGACCACGAGCTGCTCATCGCGCTGACCGCCCCCTGGCTGTGGGTGCCGGACTGCCTCACCCCGCGACCTGAACGGGCCCGGCCCGTCTTCGCCGACGAGCTGGAGCGGCTCGGCGCCACCCCGCCGGAGCTCCTCGACGCCGACTTCCGTGCCGCCTACCGCACCGAGGACGCGCTGCCGCCTGTCGTCGCCCGGGGCCTGACCGAGCCCGCCGCGTTCCTCCGGCGGATCGTCGAGGCCCTCGACGCCTACTGGCAGGTCTGCCTGGCCCCGGCCTGGTGGCCGCGCGTGCAGAGCATCATGGCGGCCGACCTCGCCCATCAGGCGCGGGTGCTCGCCGAGCAGGGGGCCGGGGCGATGTTCGCGGGACTGGACCGGCGGCTCAGCTGGGTGGACGGCCAACTACGCCTGTCCACCGACGACTTCATGCTCCAGGCGCCCTGGACCGACATGAGCATCGCCGGACGCGGACTGGTCCTGCTGCCCTCGCTGTTCGCCCGTGGCGCCCAGCCGCTGATCGACCCCACCCGGCCGCCCACGATCATCTATCCGGCCCGCGGCAGGGCCACCCTCTCGGAGGAACCGCCCCCGGTCACCGGCGACGCCCTGGCCCGCCTCCTCGGCCGCCCCAGAGCCAGACTCCTCCTGCTCCTGGCAGAACCCGCCTCGACAACAGAACTGGCCCACCGCCTGAACGTGACGCCGGGCGCGGTGAGCCAGCACCTGACGGTGCTCTACGACGCGGGACTCCTGAGCCGGACGCGCGAGGGGAGAGTCGTAAGGTACGGGCGGACGGCACTAGGAAACGAACTCTGCCGCTAGAGACCTGAGGGGCGCGGGGAACTGCGCGACAAGCCCCCACCGGCCCGCAGACTGATCACGCACCCACAACCGCCAGCAAAGGCACCCGGGCTTCGTCATACCGCTCCAGCAAAACCCGCGCCACCTCAGGCGACGCCCCGAGCACATCCCCCAGCACATCCGCCTCCACCGCGCCCCGCGCGATCCGGTCCGGCAGAAAACCGGGAGCAAGGACATACGGCGCGACGGCCACCCGGGAACACCCCAGCGCCCGAAGCTCCCGCACCGCATCCTCGGTCCGAGGCAGTGCGGCGGAGGCGAACGCAGGCCGCACGGCGCACCAACCGGTGTGCCGCCACTCCCGCGCGATTTCTGCGATCACTGCGATCGCCTCCGGGTCCGTGGACCCCGCCGAGGCCAGCACGACCCCGGTCGAGGACTTGTCGGCGGGCGTCAACCCCGCCTCGTACAACCGCCGTTCGAGCGCGGACAGCAGCAGCGGAGACGGGCCGAGCACCTCGGCCTGCCGGATCCGCAGCCGCGGCGGCGCGGCGCGCAGCACCGCCGGGATGTCCGCCTTGGCGTGGAACGCACGGGTCAGCAGCAGCGGGAGGGCCACCACGTCACGCACGCCCTGTGCCGCCAGCGACTCCAACACCCCCTGGACGGAGGGGACGTTGAAGTCCAGGAAGCCCGTCTCCACCCGTACGTCCGGGCGCATCGCGCGCACCCGGCGAACGAGAGCGTGCACCGTCGCGGCATGCCGCGGATCGCGGCTGCCGTGGGCGATGACGAGAAGAACGGGCTTCCTCGGCAAAGGACTTACCCCTTCACCAGCAGGCCGCGGCTGCGCAGCACCCGCCGCTCCAGCGGGCTGAAGATCAGCAGGTCGACGGCGATGCCGACGAACAGGATCAGGAAGATCGCCTCGAAGATCATCGGCATGGAGCTGGCGTTGCGGCCGTTCTCCAGGAGCGCGCCGAGACCGATGCCCAGGTCGGGCGAGGAGGCGATGATCTCCGCCGCCATCAGCGAGCGCCAGGAGAACGCCCAGCCCTGCTTCAGACCGGCGAGATAGCCGGGCAGCGCGGCCGGCAGCACGATGTGCAGGGCACCCCGCCAGCCGGTCGCGCCCATCGTGCGGCCCGCCCGCAGGAACAGCGGCGGCACCTGGTCGATGCCGGAGACGAGTCCGTTGGCGATGGACGGGACCGCGCCGAGCAGGATGACCGCGTACATCATCGAGTTGTTCAGACCCAGCCACAGCACGGCCGGCGGCACCCACGCCACCGAAGGCAACGACTGGAGACCGGACAGGACCGGGCCGATGGCGGCCCGGACGAACTTGACCCGGGCGACGATCAGACCGAGCGGGGTGCCGATCGCCAGGGCCAGCAGGAAGCCGAGCAGACCGCGCTCGACGCTGGTCCAGATGTAGCCGAGGAGCTTGCCCTCCAGCCAGGCGTCCTTGAACTCGGTCGCCACGTCTCCGGGGGAGGGCAGCTTGGTCGGGTCGGTGACGATGTCGAAGGAGATCAGCGCCTGCCAGATCACCAGCACCACGGCCGTCGCGACGAGCGGCGGGAGGATCTTGGAGCGGACGGTCACGGAGAAGGGCGTCCGGGTGGCGGCGGAGGTCTCCAGGGCGTCCAGACCGGCCTCCAGACCGGCGGACTGCTCCCGTGTCGCGTCCGTCTCGGCCGTCTTAGTGTCACTGCTGGCCATGACGGCGGATCTCCCCACGCAGTTGTTCGGTGATCTCAAGGGACAGTTCGGCCACGGGGGCGTCCTCGATACGGCGCGGCTGCGGGATGTCCACCGTCCACTCGCGCGCGATCCGGCCGGGCCGGGACGAGAGCAGGACGACCCGCTGGGCCAGCCTGACCGCCTCGCGCACGTTGTGCGTGACGAACAGGACGGACAGCCCCGTCTCCGCCCAGATCCGGGTCAGTTCGTCGTGCAGCACGTCGCGCGTGATCGCGTCCAGCGCCGCGAACGGCTCGTCCATGAGCAGCAGCCGGCTCTCCTGGGCCAGCGCCCGGGCGAGCGCCACACGCTGGCGCATACCGCCGGACAGCTCGTGCACCCGCTTGCCGTACGAGCCCTTCAGCCGGACCAGTTCGAGCAGTTCCTCGGCGCGGTCGCGCCGGTCGTTCTTCGCGACTCCGCCCAGTTTCAGGGCGAGTTCGATGTTCTTCCCCGCGGTCAGCCACGGGAACAGGGCGTGCTCCTGGAACATCAGAGCGGGGCGCCCGTCGGTCCTGATACTGCCGGCGCTCGGGTCGTCGAGACCCGCGACCAGGTTGAGCAGCGTGGACTTGCCACAGCCCGAGGCCCCCAGGAGGGTGACGAACTCGCCCGGCGCGACATCGAGGGTGATGTCGTCGAGGACGAGCTGCTGCCCGGCGGGCCCGCCGAAGGACTTCGAGACGTGCTCGATGCGGGCGGCGTACTCGACTGACTCGGCCTGTTCGGCCTTGGCAACCGCGGTGGCCATGGTCGTCACCTCCTGGAGACTCTCGGGATCAGGGCTTACTTGACGCCGAGTCCGGCGTCGTCGACCGTGCTCTCGCCGTCGGCCTTCAGGACCTTGTTCAGGAGCGTCAGGTCATAGATGCCGTCCAGCAGGGGGTCCTCCAGCAGACCGGCCTTGACCGCGTGCTCCGCCTCGGTGTTGAGGGTGGAGGCCAGCGGGTCGTTGGTGAACTGGATGGACTTCCAGGCCGGGTCCAGGACGTCGTTCGGCAGCGCCTTGCCGGAGTCGGCCTCCAGCTGCTTGTTCGCCGCGGCCTTCGCCTCGTCCGGGTTGGCGTTGATCCACTTGTTGGTCTCGACGGAGGCCTTCAGGACCGCCTCGACGGCCTTCGGGTGCTCCTTGAGGAACTTCTGCGACACGATGATGTTCGTGATCACGAACTTCTTGTCCGGCCACAGGTCGGCCTCGTCGAGCAGCACCTTGCCGCCCTCGGCGACCAGCTTGGACGCGGTCGGCTCCGGCACCCAGGCGCCGTCGATGGAGCCGGACTTGTAGGCGTCCGGGGTCACCTTGTTGTCGGTGCGGACGACCGAGACGTCACCGGCGCCGCTCTCGGCGTCGACCTTCCAGCCCTGCTCCGAGATCCAGTTGAGGAACGCCACGTCCTGCGTGTTGCCCAGCTGCGGGGTGGCGATCTTCTTGCCCTTGACGTCCTTCAGGGACTTGATCTTCTTCGGGTTGACGACGAGCTTCACCCCGCCGGACGCCGAACCGCCGATGATGCGCAGGTTGGTGCCCTTGGACTTGGTGAAGCCGTTGATTGCCGGGGAGGGGCCGATCCAACCGATGTCGATGGAGCCCGAGTTGAGCGCCTCGATCTCGGACGGACCGGCGTTGAAGGTCGCGTACGAGGCCTTCGTGGCACCGAGCTCCTTCTGGAAGAAGCCCTTCTGGTTGGCGACCAGCGCGGTGGCATGGGTGAGGTTGCCGAAGTAGCCGATCTTGACGGAGTCCAGTCCGTCGATCTTCTTCGCCCCGGCGGCGACCTTGGCGGTGTCGTCGTCCTTGGAGTCGGACCCGTAGCCGCAGGCGGCGAGGGTGAGGAGAGGCAGCGCGGCGATGACCGCGAAGGTGCGGCGAAGAGCAGATGGAGCAGGCACGGGAGGTGTTCCTCTCGGAGGCCCGGCGGTCACGGTCTCTCAGGTCGTGGCCGGGAGGTCGGCAGGTTTGCGTCTACGGCTGTGGGGGGACGGGGCGCGCAAGCGGTGCGCGTACGTCAACGCACACATCGCGCCACTCCGCCCTGCCCGCTGCCGAGCGCGCCGCTGCCTACGCGGCCGCCCTCCTTCGCGAACGTGGAGTAGTAGTCGGTGGAGTTCATGTCAGAAGTCCCACCCGTCATCCTCGGCCGCGTCCTTGACGGGCTCGGGGGACGCGAAGGACTCGCCGACCATGCCCGCGGTGAGCGTGGTGCCGTCGTTCGGGTCGATCAGGATGAACGAGCCGGTGCGACGGGAGTCGGCGTAGGAGTCCACCGGCAGCGGTTCCGCGGTGCGGATCTTCACACGGCCGATGTCGTTGGCGACGAGCTGTCCCGGGTGCGGGTGCAGGGACAGGTCGTCGAGCGTGAGACGGGAGGGGATGTCCTTGACGATCGCCTTGACCGTGCGGGTGCCGTGCTTGAGCAGCACCCGGTGGCCGACGGTCAGCGGAGCGTCGGCGACATGGCAGACGGTCGCCTCGACGTCCTGGGTGGTCGCCGGGGCGTCCTTGCTGGGCACGAGGAGGTCACCGCGCGAGATGTCGATGTCGTCCTCCAGCAGGATCGTCACCGACTGGGTCGTCCAGGCCACGTCGACCGGCTTGCCCAGCAGGTCGATACCGGCGATCTTCGACGCGCGGCCGGAGGGCAGGACGGTGACCGGCTCGCCGACGTGGAAGGAACCGGCGGCGATCTGACCGGCGTACCCCCGGTAGTCGGGGTGCTCGGCGGTCTGCGGGCGGATCACGAACTGCACGGGCAGGCGCGCGTGGCAGTGGCTCAGGTCATGGGTGACCGGGACCGTCTCCAGGTGCTCCAGGACGGTCGGGCCGCCGTACCAGTCCATGTTGGCGGAGGGCTCCACCACGTTGTCACCGGCGAGCGCCGAGATCGGGATCGCGGTGACCTCGGGGACGCCCAGTTCGGTCGCGTACGCCGTGAACTCCTCGGCGATCGCGGCGAAGACGGACTCCTTGTACTCGACGAGGTCCATCTTGTTGACGGCGAGGACCACGTGCGGGACGCGGAGCAGGGCCGCGAGGGCGGCGTGCCGGCGGGTCTGCTCGACGACACCGTTGCGGGCGTCGATGAGGATCACCGTCAGCTCGGCCGTGGAGGCGCCGGTGACCATGTTGCGGGTGTACTGCACGTGGCCGGGGGTGTCGGCGAGGATGAACCGGCGCTTGGCGGTGGCGAAGTAGCGGTAGGCCACGTCGATGGTGATGCCCTGCTCGCGCTCGGCGCGCAGGCCGTCCGTGAGGAGCGCGAGGTCGGGGCCTTCCTGGCCGCGCGACGCGGAGGCGCGTTCCACGGCCTCCAGTTGGTCGGTGAGGACCGACTTGGAGTCGTGCAGCAGCCGGCCGACGAGGGTCGACTTGCCGTCGTCGACGGAGCCCGCGGTCGCGAACCGCAGCAGGGTCGTCTCCGAGAGCGCCTCGGAAGTGGTCGTGCTCATGCTTAGAAGTACCCCTCGCGCTTGCGGTCTTCCATCGCGGCCTCGGACATCTTGTCGTCGGCGCGGGTCGCGCCGCGCTCGGTGAGCCGGGACGCGGCGATCTCCGTGATGACCTGCTCCAGCGTCACGGCGTCGGAGTCGACGGCACCGGTGCAGGACATGTCGCCGACCGTGCGATAACGCACGAGACGCTTCTCGACGGCCTCGGTCTCCTTGGGGCCGCCCCACTCGCCGGCGGTCAGCCACATGCCGGCCCGCTGGAACACCTCACGCTCGTGCGCGAAGTAGATCTCCGGCAGCTCGATGCCCTCGCGGGCGATGTACTGCCAGACGTCCAGCTCGGTCCAGTTGGAGAGCGGGAACACGCGGACGTGCTCGCCGGGAGCGTGCCGTCCGTTGTAGAGGTTCCACAGTTCGGGGCGCTGGCGGCGCGGGTCCCACTGCGAGAACTCGTCGCGCAGCGAGAACACCCGCTCTTTCGCGCGGGCCTTCTCCTCGTCCCGGCGGCCACCGCCGAAGACCGCGTCGAACTTCTCCGCCTGGATCTTCTCCGTCAGCGGCAGCGTCTGGAGCGGGTTACGGGTCCCGTCCGGGCGCTCCTTGAGCACCCCCCGGTCGATGTAGTCCTGCACGGACGCGACATGCAGCCGCAGCCCGTGCTGAGCCACCGTACGGTCCCGGTACTCAAGTACCTCGGGGAAGTTGTGCCCGGTGTCCACGTGCAGCAGTGAGAAGGGGACCGCCGCCGGGGCGAACGCCTTCAGCGCCAGGTGCAGCATGACGATGGAGTCCTTGCCGCCGGAGAACAGGATCACCGGCCGCTCGAACTCACCCGCCACCTCACGGAAGATGTGTACGGCCTCGGACTCGAGGGAGTCCAGGTGCGAGAGGGCGTACGGAGCGTGCGTGCCCTCCGTCACCGCCGCGACGGTCGTCGTCATGCCAGTCCCCTCTCGGTGAGCAGCGCGTGGACCGCCGCCGCGGACTCCTGGACGGTCTGGTTCTGCGACTCGATGCGCAGATCGGGCGACTCGGGCGCCTCGTACGGGTCGTCGACACCCGTCAGCCCGGTCAGCTCACCCGCGGCCTGCTTGGCGTACAGACCCTTCACATCGCGTACGGAGCACACCTCGACCGGGGTCGCCACGTGCACCTCGACGTACGCGGCGCCGCTCTCCTGGTGGCGCTTGCGCACCGCCTCACGGCTGTCCGCGTACGGCGCGATCACCGGTACGAGCGCCTTGACGCCGTTGCGGGCGAGCAGTTCGGCGAGGAAGCCGATGCGCTGCACGTTGGTGTGCCGGTCCTCGCGGCTGAAGCCGAGGCCCGCGGAGATGAACTCGCGGATCTCGTCGCCGTCGAGCACCTCGACGAGGTGGCCCTCCTCGCGCAGCCGGCCGGCCAGCTCGTACGCGATGGTGGTCTTGCCGGCACTCGGCAGACCCGTGAGCCAGACGGTGGCTCCGGTCGTCACGTGCAACTCCTTGTCGGTGGTGGTCATCAGTGCAGCCCGCACTCGGTCTTGGCGCGACCCGCCCAGCGGCCGGCGCGCGCGTCCTCGCCCTCCAGCACCCGGCGGGTGCAGGGGGCGCAGCCGACGGAGGCGTAACCGTCCATCAGCAGCGGGTTGGTGAGGACGCCGTGCTCGGCGACGTACGCGTCGACGTCGTCCTGGCTCCAGCGGGCGATCGGGGAGATCTTGACCTTCTGCCGCTTCTCGTCCCAGCCGACGACCGGGGTGTTCGCCCGGGTCGGGGACTCGTCGCGGCGCAGGCCGGTGGCCCAGGCCAGGTAGTTCGTCAGGCCCTGCTCCAGGGGCTGCACCTTGCGCAGCTTGCAGCACAGGTCGGGGTCGCGGTCGTGCAGCTTGGGGCCGTACTCCGCGTCCTGCTCGGCGACCGTCTGGCGCGGGGTGAGCGTGATGACGTTGACGTCCATCACGGCCTCGACCGCGTCCCGGGTGCCGATGGTCTCCTCGAAGTGATAGCCGGTGTCGAGGAAGACGACGTCCACGCCCTTCATCGCGCGGGACGCGAGATGGGCGACGACCGCGTCCTCCATCGAGGAGGTCACGCAGAAGCGCTTGCCGAAGGTGTCGACCGCCCACTGGAGGATCTCCAGGGCGGAGGCGTCCTCGAGATCCCGTCCCGCCTGCTCGGCCAGGGCCTTGAGTTCGTCGGTCGTACGTTCTTCCTGAAGCGCGGTCATATCTCTTCTCCCCCTGCGTCGTTGTGCTGAAGGCCCCGGGCGAGCAGCCCGAGGAACTTCAACTGGAATGCGCGGTTGCAGGCCGCGCATTCCCACGCGCCGTGACCCTGCTCGGACGGGCGCAGGTCCTCGTCGCCGCAGTAGGGGCAGTAGAAGGGGGCGGCTCGCTCGCTCACGACAGTGCCTCCTCCGAGGCGCGCGTGGCCCAGGAGGCGAAGCGCTCGCCCTCCTCACGCTCGGCCTGGAACCGCTTCAGGACCCGCTCGACGTAGTCGGGCAGCTCCTCGGAGGTGACCTTCAGACCACGGACCTTGCGGCCGAAGCCGGCCTCCAGGCCCAGCGCGCCGCCGAGGTGCACCTGGTAGCCCTCGACCTGCTCGCCCTGGTCGTTGAGGACCAGCTGACCCTTGAGACCGATGTCCGCCACCTGGATACGGGCGCAGGCGTTGGGGCAGCCGTTGAGGTTGATGGTGAGCGGCTCGTCGAAGTCCGGGATGCGGCGCTCCAGCTCGTCGATCAGCTGGGAGCCGCGCGCCTTGGTCTCGACGATGGCGAGCTTGCAGTACTCGATGCCGGTGCAGGCCATGGTGCCGCGCCGGAACGGGGAGGGCTTGGCCGTCAGGTCCAGCGCACCCAGCGCCTCGACCAGCGGCTCGACCTGCGCCTCCTCGACATCGAGGATGATCATCTTCTGCTCGACGGTGGTCCGTACCCGGTTCGAGCCGTGCGCCTCGGCGACCTCGGCGATCTTCGTGAGGGTGGCGCCGTCGACCCGGCCGACGCGCGGCGCGAAGCCGACGTAGTAACGGCCGTCCTGCTGCTTGTGCACACCGACGTGGTCACGCCAGCGGCCTGAGGGCTCGGCGGGCGCGGGACCGTCGATCATCTTGCGCTGGAGGTAGTCGTCCTCCAGGACCTGGCGGAACTTCTCCGGGCCCCAGTCGGCGACGAGGAACTTCAGACGGGCGCGGGTGCGCAGCCGGCGGTAGCCCCAGTCGCGGAAGATGCCGACCACGCCGGCCCACACCTCCGGGACCTCCCCCAGCGGCACCCAGGCGCCGAGCCGGACGCCGAGCTTGGGGTTGGTGGACAGGCCGCCGCCGACCCAGAGGTCGAAGCCGGGGCCGTGCTCGGGGTGCTCTACACCGACGAAGGCGATGTCGTTGATCTCGTGGACCACGTCCAGCAGCGGGGAGCCGGAGATGGCCGTCTTGAACTTGCGCGGCAGGTTGGAGAACTCGTGGCTGCCGATGTAGCGCTCGTGGATCTCGTCGATCGCCCAGGTGCCGTCGATGATCTCGTCCTCGGCGATGCCGGCGACCGGCGAGCCGATGACCACACGCGGGCAGTCGCCGCAGGCCTCGGTCGTGGACAGTCCGACCGCCTCAAGGCGGTTCCAGATCTCGGGGACGTCCTCGATGCGGATCCAGTGCAGCTGGATGTTCTGCCGGTCGGTGATGTCCGCGCTGCCGCGCGCGAACTCCTCGGAGATCTCGCCGATGACGCGCAGCTGCTGGGTGGTGAGGCGTCCGCCGTCGATCCGCACCCGCAGCATGAAGTACTTGTCGTCCAGCTCCTCAGGCTCCAGGATCGCGGTCTTGCCGCCGTCGATCCCGGGCTTGCGCTGGGTGTAGAGCCCCCACCAGCGCATCCGTCCACGCAGGTCGTTGGGGTCGATCGAGTCGAACCCGCGCTTGGAGTAGATCGTCTCAATGCGTGTCCGCACATTGAGACCGTCGTCGTCCTTCTTGAACTGCTCGTTGCCGTTCAGCGGGGTGTGGTGCCCCGCGGCCCACTGACCCTCACCGCGGTGACGGCTCACCTTGCGGCGGGGCGCTGCGGCAGCAGGGTTCTGGGGGGTGGCGGCCATGGTTGTTACGTCCTTCGGGACAGGCGGAAAGCGGCTCTGACCTGCGCGCGCGGGCGCATGGGTAGACGTGCGCGTCGTTGCGCAGGGGAAAGCGAGGAGTCAAAAGATGTCGGGCGGCTGCGGCTCGCTAGCGCGCCGGACAGATGGCGCTGGACATGCGGCCGAGGTCGACGTGCCGCCGACTCACCAAGGCAATTCCAGTTCCAGACATGACGGAAGCGTGTCACGGCGATCTGGACACAGTCCAGCTTCGTCCATCATGCGGACACCCTTGTCTCGAAGGTCGAGACAAGGGTGTCGTCGATCACATGCGCTGCGGGAGGTCTTGTCGGCGTAGGTCGGCCGCGCTATGCCGGAGGCCGGAAACCCGAGGTCAGGCGGGGTGCGCACCCGGCCAGGGGCCCGTGGTGGCCACCACCGGCTGCTCCTCGACCTTGGTGTCGAACAGGGTGAAGCCCCGGCGCTGGTAGTTCGCCATCGCGTGCTCGCCGTCCAGGCTGCACGTGTGCAGCCACACCCGCTTGGTGTCGGTCAGCCCCGGCCAGCGGTCCGCGAGGTCCCAGGCGCGCGCGGCGCCGTACGACAGCAGATGGCCGCCGATCCGCCGCCCGCGGAAGCCCGGGATCAGCCCGAAGTAGACGATCTCCACGACCCCGTCGTCCTGCGGTTCCAGCTCCACGTACCCCGCGGGCGTGCCCCGGTCGTACGCCACCCAGGTCTCCACGCCCGGCCGGTTCAGGTGCTCCTCCCACTGGGCGTACGTCCAGCCGAGCCGGTCGATCCAGCGGATGTCGCCGCCGACGGAGGCGTACAGGAAACGGCTGAACTCGGGGGAGGGGACCTCGGAGCGGACGATCCGCACGTCGCCCTCCGGCGCGGCGGCCGGAAGGAGGTCGGTCGGCGCGGTCTGCTCAAGGGACCAGGTGGTCACGGGGATGTTGGACATGCCCCCCAGGCAACCATCTAGGCCAGCGATCTGTCGATCGTGCTCAGCGGCAGCGCGAACAGCGCCTGTCCCGACTGGGACCAGACCTCGCCCGTCGCCTCCCAGTACGACAGGGACTCCGCCGTCCCGCTCCAGCAGCGGGTGGACTCGTCGGTGCCGCAGCGGGTGGCCCGGGCGCCGGTCGCGTCCTGCCGCCACAGCGTGCCGCGGCCGTCCTGGTCCTCCGCGGTGCGGCCCAGATACCACTCGGAGCGGTACGACAGCACGGCCCCGACGCCGGGGGCCTTGGTCTCGTACGCCTCATCGACGGGCGTGAACCCCGCCGCGTCCGTGGTGAGCAGCCCGGCGCGATCGGAGGACGCGCTGAGGTCGTAGCGCCACAGCCGTACGTTCCGGTCGCTGTCCTTGGACACCCAGTCGCTCGCGACCAGGCTGTCGGGGGAGCTGCTGCGGTCGAGGGAGAGATAGTCGGGGTGCGTGGTGCCGGCGCGGTAGACGCCGACCGCGGGCAGTACCCAGCGGTTGCCGTGCGCCGCCCAGCCGCCGTTCACCCGGCCGACCGCGGGGGCGTCCGTGGTGGCGCGCTGGACGCGGTTCATGTCGTACACGTACAGCCCGTCGGCGGAGGTGACCAGCAGTTTGTCCTGGTACCAGACCATGCCGGAGACCTGGGAGTCGAGCGCGCGGTAGTCGCGGCCTCCGTCGACCGGGACGGTGAGCAGCACCCAGGAGTAGGTGAGGCGGTCGAGGTCGTTGGCGTCGATGAACGCGACCCGGGCCAGGTCGTGCGCCCCCTGGCTCCAGGCGGAGAGGATCACCCGGTTCTGTCCCCACAGGCCGTCGTCGTCGGCGTCGCCCGAGGTGGTGACCGCGCCGGGGCGCCAGGAGCGGGTGTCGGCGGCGTCCCAGCAGTAGGCGCGGGTGGCCGCCGGTTCGACGGGCAGCGCCCTGCGCTCGGTCGCCGTGCAGTCGGCCGAGCCGCGCAGGGAGTGGTCGGCGTCGGCGAGGACGGCGCTCACGCCCTCCGGCCTGCCCATCGCGGCGGCCAGGGTGTCGAGGGTGGACCGCGGTTCCAGCTGCTCGTGCAGCCGCAGCGTGTCGGTCTCGGCGGCGGTGGCCAGCGGCTTCAGGGCCCCGGGATCCGCGGCGACGGTGGCCTGTGAGGCGCTGATCATGGTGGCCGCGGCGGTGAGCGCGAGGGCGGTTCCGGCCAGGAACGCGCGCAGCGCTTTGCCCCGCTTCCGCCTGCGGTGTCTGCCGCGATGCATCATCTCGTACCTCCCGAGGCGGGCCAACTGCGCCTGGTGATCCGTGCGTTGACCAAGGAGCAGGTGGGGTGGCCCGTAGAGGGATGCTACGGCAGTCCGGGCGTGCCGGGGACGAAGACCCTGCAAATATGCGGAAGATGCCGCTTCTTGGGTGTTCCGGCGGGCGATTTCGTGGACTCGGGTGACCTCAAGGTGCCTGGCGGGACAGTCGTTTCCCGGCCACCGCCGGGGCCGTGGAGTGCGGCAGCAGGTCGCGCGGGTCGTCGGGGAGCAGTACCTCGACCTCGGCGTCCTCGCAGAAACGATACGGCCGATGCTCCAGAAACCCCCCGAGATAGCGCCGTACCCGCGACATCTCCGCCCGCACCGTCACCGTACGGCCCGGGTCGCCGAACAGGTCGTCGGCCAGCTCCGCCGCGCTGCGCCCACTGCGGCGCAGGGCCAGCAGATACAGCAACTCGGCATGCCGAGGGCTCAGTTCGTGACTCCAGGTGCCGGCACCCCCGGACACCGTCATCGACCAGCGGCGCGGCTGCGACAGATCCAGCACGATCCGTGTCGCACCCCGCGGCCCCGGCTCGTCCGCCGCCCGGATCAACCAGCCTCCCGCCAGCGGCTCCACCGTGCACGGCCCCAGCGTCGGCAGCCACCGCTGTCCCGGCGACAGCGACTTGGGCAGCCCGACCCGGCTCTGGTACGGCATCCCGGTCACCGCCGCGGTCCAGCCGTCCCGGTCCACCGCCACCGCCCGCCCGCCGAGCCGCGCCAGCACCGGCGCCGCCGTCGCACGCAGCTGCTCCAGCGTGGACTGGTGCAGTTCGCGCAGCCGGGCCTCGGCCAGCTTGGCCACCGAGCCGACCCAGGCGAGCGTCGCCGGATGCATCGTCTCCAGCGGACCGCTCACGTCCACCACGCCGATCAGCCGGCTGTCCCGCGGGTCGATGATCGGCGCCCCGGTACAGGTCCAGGAGGTCTGCGAGCGGACGAAGTGCTCCGAGGCGAAGACCTGCACCGGCCGGCGCGCCACCACCGGGGTGCCGATGCCGTTCGTGCCGATCACACCCTCCCGCCAGTCGGCCCCGAGTTCGAACCCGGTCCCGTCGGCCTTGCGCAGCACCGGCGAGCTGCCCTCCCGCCACAGCACCCGGCCCTCCTCGTCGGCGACCACCATGATGTGGTGGGCGACGTCCGCGACCGACAGCAGGCCCTCGCGCAGCACCGGCAGGACATGCCTGAGCTCCGAGGACTCCCGGCGCCGCTGCACCTCCTCCCGGGGCAGCAGCCCGGTACGGAAGTCATGGTCGGGGTCGACGCCGCCGCGCAGCATCCGGTCCCACGACTGCTCGATCACCGGCCGCGGGGCGACCGGCACCCGCTGCCCCGAGAGCGTGGCGGAGCGGACGTCGCTCAGCACCCGCGCCGCGCGCGCCGCGTCCACGGCGACTAGCTGGGCGACGTCCGTCGGCGAGAGCGCCACTGGTCCTCCCGGAGGGGCCGCGGACAACCGGTTTCCCGTCGGCTTTCGGCCAACGGGCGGTGTCCTTCCTGACTGTTCGTCTCATGGTGCCGTTCGTCTCTCGCGGAGGGACACAGTCCGGCCACAGACAGCAGCAAGTTGCAACCCCTTGCAACCCTGGTGGACCGGGCGTGGCTGGTTGAAACTTGAGCGACGCCGTCCCGAGCGGCGTTCGCGGCCTCGAACGGGCCAAGGCGGGGGTGGTGCCGTGTCGGCGCAGCACCACCCCTGCCGTCCGGCGGTTCGGCGGCATTCCGCCATCTGGGGTGCCTCTTGAGGTGCGTTGGCGTCCGCGGGCCTGTTCGTGGCCGGTCGCGCAGTTTCCCGCGCCCCCAGGTGCGTCGACCCTGGGTCAGTCCAGGGGTCGAGCCCGGGCCAGTACCGCCGCCAGGTCCAATGTGGACGGCAAGGTTCCGAAGGTTGCTCCCGCTTCTCCGCCCAGCCTTGAGGCGCAGAACGCGTCCGCCACTTCCGGTGGCGCGAATCGGACGAGCAGCGAGCCCTGCAGGACCAGGGCCAGCCGCTCCGTCAGGCGCCTCGCCCTCGCCTCGATGCCGTCCAGATCCGCCAGGTCTGTCAGCAGGTCCTTGATCGCCGCGTCGAGGCGGTGGTCGGCGCCTCGGGACCTGCCCACCTCCTGGAGGTAGGCGTTGAAGGCCAGCGGCTCGCGTTGCAGGGCGCGCAGGACGTCCAGGGCCTGGACGTTGCCCGCACCCTCCCAGACGGAGTTCAGCGGGGACTCGCGGATCAGGCGGGGGAGGCCGGAGTCCTCCACGTAGCCGTTGCCGCCCAGGCACTCGGCGGCCTCCACGACCAGTGGGGCGCAGCGTTTGGTCACCCAGTACTTGGCGGCCGGGACCGCGATCCGCAGGAACGCCCGCTCCTGTTCACCGCCGTCGTCGTACGCGGCGGCCAGCCGGAGCGCGAGCGTGGTCGCCGCCTCCGACTCCACCGCGAGATCGGCCAGAACCGCGCGCATCAGAGGCTGGTCGACCAGCTTCGCGCCGAACGCCTCCCGGTGCGTGCAGTGGTGGATGGCCTGGGCCACCGCCTGCCGCATCAGGCCCGCCGAACCGAGGACGCAGTCGAGGCGGGTCGCCGTGACCATCTCGATGATGGTCCGCACCCCGCGCCCCTCCTCACCGACCCGGCGCGCCCACGTCCCGTCGAACTCCACCTCCGCCGAGGCGTTGGAGCGGTTGCCCAGCTTGTCCTTGAGCCGCTGGATACGGAAGGTGTTGCGGCTGCCGTCCTCCAGGACGCGGGGCAGGAGGAAGCAGGTGAGGCCCTCCGGGGCCTGGGCCAGGACGAGGAAGCCGTCGGACATGGGCGCCGAGCAGAACCACTTGTGCCCGGTCAGCGCGTACGTCGCTTCCTCCGCGAGCGGCGTCGCCGTCGTCGTGTTCGCCCGTACGTCGCTGCCGCCCTGCTTCTCCGTCATGGCCATCCCGAACAGGACGCCGGCCTTCCGGTGCGCGGGGCGCGGTTCGCGGTCGTAGATCATCGACGTGAGCCGGGGCTCCCACTCCCGCGCCGACGCGGGCTCCGTACGCAGGGCGGGTACGGCCGCGTGGGTCATCGACAGCGGGCAGAGGTTGCCGGCGTCGACCTGCGTCCACACCAGGAACGCGGCCGCGCGCCGCACATGGCCCGCGGGACGGTTCCAGGCGGCGGTGAGGCCGACGGAGACGCCCTTGCCGAGGAGGCGGTGCCAGGCGGGGTGGAAGTCGACCTCGTCGACGCGGTGGCCGTAGCGGTCGTGGGTCCTGAGGCGGGGCGGGTTCTCGTTCGCCTGCGCGCCCCATTCCTGGACCTGGGCGGAGCCGGAGGCGCGCCCGAGGGCCGCGAGTTCGCCCACGACCTCGTCGAGGCAATCCGGTGTCACATGCCGTTCGACCGCCGCGACCAGGGCTCTGTCCGTGGTGAAGACGTCGTGGCCGGTCAAGGGCGGGGGCTGGTTGGTCACCTTGTGCGTGCTGCCTGCCATGGTGCGAACCTAATACAGCCCCCGGCGCGTGGAGAGCGATGCCAGGGCGGTTCCTCTCGGGCCGTGCGGCCGGCCGGGGTCCCGGTCGGCCGGGTCCTCGCGTCGCCCGAGGAGTTCCAGCTTCCCGTCGGGCAGCCGGCGTCCCCGGTCGCCGCCGCGGTACAGCCGCTCGCCCGGCCGGTACGGGTCCTCGGTGAACGCCGCTCGCGTCCCCTCGGGGTCGTTGACATATCCGCGGCCCACGCAGACGCCCGAGAACACGATCTCGCCGGGAGCGCCCAGCGGCACGGGCACCAGCCGTTCGTCGACGACGTACACCCGTACGTTGGCGATCGGCCGCCCGAGCGGCACCCAGTGGCCGGCCGGTACGTCGTGCAGGATCTCGTGATGGGTGTCGCCCGAAGTCTCGGGCGGTCCGTAGGAGTTGACCAGCGGGACGGCCGGCAGGGCCGTGAACCAGCGCCGTACCAGGTCCGTCCGCAGGGGCTCTCCGGTCACCACCACCCGGCGCAGGTGAGGGAGTTCACGGGGGCGCCGCGCCAACTCGGCGAGCATCGACTCCAGATACGACGGGCGCACCTGCACCACGGAGACCCGGCCGCACTCGATCGTGTCCACGAACCGCGGCACGTCCCGGACCGTCTCCGGCCCGACCAGCAGCGTCCGACCGCCCGCCAGGAGGGGCGACATCAGCTGCCACAGGGAGCCGGCGCGGTACGGGGGCGCGGTCTGCGCGACCACGTCGCCGACGCCGAGGCCCAGGTCGTCGATCTTGGCGAGGACGTGGTTGGCGAAGCCGGCTTGCTCGCCCGTCGCGCCCTTGGGCTCACCGGCGGAGCCGGACGTGAAGTGCAGGGTGGCCGGCCCGTCGGCGGCCACCGGGACGCCCAGGTCGGTGTCCGCGTGGTCCTCGGCGTAGGCGGCGGCCACGGAGTCCGGACCGAGGAGCAGGCTGTAGTCCGCGCGGTCGAGCATCGTCCGCACCTGTCCCACGGGGAGACGCGCCCCGATCGGCAGACACGCCCCGCCCGCCTTGAGGATGCCCAGGACCGCGGCCGGCCAGTCGAGGTCGCGCTCCAGGAGCACGGCGACGACGCCCTCGGGGCGCAGCCCGTGGGCGAGCAGCGCCCGCCCGATGCGGTTGGCGCGGGAGTCGAGCTCGCCGTACGTCCACTGCCCGGCCGCCGAGACGACGGCCACCGCATCCGGGTGCCGGGCCGCCCGCTCCTCGAACAGCTCGTGCACCCGCCGGTCGGGCAGCTCCCGGGACGGGCCGGCCAACTCCTCCAACTGGTGGCGGAGTTCGGCCTCGGAGAGCAGGCTGTGCCGGACCGGGGCGGCCAGGGCGGCGAGGTGGTAGCCGGCGATCCGGGCGGCGGCCTCGCGGTCGAGGACATCGGTGCGGTAGCGCAGTCGCAGAACGCGGTCGCCGTCCGTGACGTCGACACGGAGAGCGGGGTCGCCGGGGGCCGCGGACAGGGCGGCCAGCACCTTGGCGTGCGCCGCCCGGAGGGCGGCGGGGCCCGCCGGCAGGCCCTCGGGCAGCGGCGCCGTGTACTCCGCGGTGCCGGGCCTGGGGTTGCGGGTCCACCGCGGGATCGTGCTCATGGCCTCACCTCTCCACTTCGGGTGGGCAGGGGGGAGGCTGGCCCAGGCAACGTATGCGATACGGAACGATTCCGGAGATTCATGAACCATTCAATGCAATCTCGGGCATTGGCGATTTCCGGGCTTCGTCGCATTCCCCAGCAGGGTGTTCACATGCGTGACCGAATAATTCGGCCATCGCGGGCATGACAGGAAAATGGCCCGAATCGCCTCGGCCGCGACCCCGTGGGGGATGAGTGCAGCCTCGTACGGCGGATACCTTTAGGTCGTGCAGCCAGCAAGTGAATCCCCCCAGCGGCCCCCCTCCGGCCGTCTCCACCGGGCGCGTGCCCTCTACCGAGACGTCTCCAAGCGCAGGACCGCCTGGCTGCTGCTCAAGGACACCGTCAACTCCTGCATGGAGTACCGCATCCTCGGCCTCGCCGCCGAGGCCGCCTTCTTCACCCTGCTGTCCGTGCCGCCGCTGCTGCTCAGCATGATCGGCCTGCTCGGCTACGTCGACGACTGGACCGGCACCGACTCCATCAGCAGCCTGGAGGCCAACCTCCTGGAGGCCTCCCGCACCGTCCTGTCCGACAAAGGCGTCCGGCAGATCGCCCAGCCGATCCTCGACGACGTCATGAAGGGCGGCCGCCCCGACGTCATCTCCATCGGCTTCCTGTTCGCCCTGTGGTCGGGCTCCCGCGCGGTGAACGTCTTCATCGACACCATCACCGTCATGTACGGCCTCGACGGCGTCCGCGGCATCGTCAAGACCCGGGTGGTGGCGTTCCTGCTCTTCCTCGCCGCCCTGGTCATCGGCTCGATCGCACTGCCCCTCATGGTCGCGGGCCCCGACGCCGTCGTCCGGATCGTGCCGTGGTCGGCGACGGTCGTCCAGATCCTGTACTGGCCCGTGGTGATCGTGCTGTCCATCGCCTTCCTGACCACGCTCTACCACGTCTCCGTCCCCGTCCGTTCGCCCTGGATCGAGGACGTGCCCGGCTCCCTCGTCGCCCTCGCCATGTGGGTGCTGGGCAGCTTCCTGCTGCGCATCTACCTCACCAACACCATCGAGGGCGCCTCGATCTACGGCTCGCTCGCCGCCGCCGTCGCCGTCATGCTCTGGATCGGTGTCTCCGCCTTCGCGGTCCTCGTCGGCGCCGCCGTCAACGCCGCCATCGACCGCGTCTGGCCGGCCGCCGCCACCGCCGCGGCCCGCGCCGCCAACGAACGCGTCCGCGAGGCGCAGGTCGCCGAGTACGTCGCCCGCGCCACCGCCCACCGGGAGAGCGACCCGGACGACCCCGACGACCCGGACATGCCGTCGGAGTTCCCCGAGCGGTGGTCCCGCTTCCTCCCGCCGGAGGACGTGACGTCGAGGCTGCGCACCCATGTGAAGAGCACGCATCCCCCGCACAAGTCACCCGACGGCTCGTAGCCCCTGACTCCAGGCCGCCGTGGACTCCCGTACGAACTCCGCGAAGTCCCGGGGCTCCCGTCCCAGCACCTGACGCACACCGTCCGTCACCCGCGCGTTCCGCCCGTCGAGCAGCCCCTCGAACACCTCCACCAGGAACTCCGCCTCCTCGACGGGCACCCCGAACCCGGTGAGCGCCTCCCCGTAGGCGCGCGCGGGCACCGGCGTGTACGTCAGCTTCCTCCCGGTCGCCTCGGAGATCTCCGCGACCGCCTCCCGGAACGACAGCAACCGCGGCCCCGTCACCTCCACCGACCGCCCCACGTACCGCTCCCCGGACGACAGCACCGCCGCCACCACGTCCGCGATGTCCCGCACATCGATGAACGGCTCCTGCACCTCACCCGCCGGGAACGTCAGCCCGCCGTGCCGCACCTCCTCCACCAGCGGCCCCTCGCTGAAGTTCTGCGAGAACCACGACGCCTGTACGACGGTCCAGTCCGCCCCCGACGCCTTGAGCGCCTCCTCGGTCGCCCCCGCCTGCTCCTCACCCCGCGCGGACAGCAGCACCAGCCGCCGCACGCCGAGCCCCACGGCCTCCCGGGCGAGCGCCCCGACCCCCTCGGTGGCCGCCGGGGCGCCCACGTCGGAGGGGTACACCAGGTACGCGGCGTCCGCGTCCCGCAGGGTGTCCGCCCAGGTCGTCGGGTCCTCCCAGTCGAACCCCCGCGCCCGGGACGCGGCCCGCACCTCGAACCCGGCCGCCCGCACCGACTCCGCCACCCGGCTGCCCGTACGACCCGAGGCGCCGGTCACCACCACCGTCATGTTCCGCTGCGTGTTCTCCGTCATGCCCCCGAGTCAACGCCCCCGCGCCCCAGGACCCCATCGCTGAACGGCTCATTCCCATGCGCGGGCGTCTACGCTGACGCCATGGACGCTCTCGCAGGCCTTCTCGAAGGGCCCCGCGCTCGGGGCGCCTTCATGATCCGGGCGTGCTTCGAACCGCCCTGGAGCGTGCGCGTCGAGGACCGCGCCCCGCTCACCGTCATGCTCATGGTCCGCGGCGAGGCATGGATCATGCCGGACGCGGGCGAGCGAAACGAGAGGGGGGTCGCCCCGGCCGAAGGCTCGGGGAGCGTACGACTGCGCGCCGGTGATCTCGCCATCGCCCGCGGCCCCGACCCCTACACCTGCGCCGACGACCCCGGCACGGAGCCGCAGGCACTGATCCTGCCGGGCGGGGAGTGCCGCTACCCCGACGGGCGCTCCCTCAACGGCGTCATGGACCTCGGCGTACGCACCTGGGGCGACCGGCTCGACGGGTCGGCCGTGATGCTGATCGGCACGTATCTGTGGCAGGGCGAGGTCAGCGGACGCCTGCTGGACGCGCTGCCGCCGCTGCTGACACTGACCCCCGAGGTGTGGGACTGCCCGCTCACGCCCCTGCTCATGGAGGAGATCGTCCGCGACGAACCCGGCCAGGAAGTGGTCCTCGACCGCCTCCTCGACCTGCTCGTCATCGCCGCGCTGCGTGCCTGGTTCGCCCGCCCCGAGGGGGCCGCTCCCGCCTGGTACCGGGCGCTTGCCGACCCGGTGGTGGGCCGGGCGCTACGGCTCGTCCAGGACGATCCGGCGCATCCGTGGACGGTGGCGTCGCTCGCGGCGAAGGCGGGGGTCTCGCGGGCGGCGCTGGGACGACGGTTCACGGAGCTGGTGGGGGAGCCGCCGATGACGTATCTGACGGGGTGGCGGCTGGCGTTGGCGGCGGACCGGCTGCGGGAGGGGGACGCGACGTTGGAGGCGATCGCTCGGCAGGTGGGGTACGGGAGTGCGTTCGCTCTGTCCAGTGCGTTCAAGAGGGTGTACGGGGTGAGTCCTCAGGAGCATCGGGGGAGGGGGGCGTAGGCGCGTCGGCGGGTACCTTGGTCTTCATGTACTCGGAGTGGAACTCCAGGCTTCCCGGTGCCGTCGTCTGGGCCACCACCCCTTCCGATACCGGGTCCGGACGGGTTCTGCCCGATGGGTGCATGGATCTGCTCTGGCACGACGGCCGGCTGCTCGTCGCCGGGCCCGATACGCGCGCCTACGTCACCGGGGGTGAGCGGAGCGGCTGGGCCGGGGTTCGGTTCTTTCCCGGTACCGCGCCCACGTTTCTCGGTGTCCCCGCCCGTGAAGTGCTCAACCGGCGGGTCGAGCTCGCCGACCTGTGGCCCGCGGCGCGCGTACGGCAGCTCACCTCGCGTGTGAACGCCGCCCCCGATCCCGCGCGCGGGCTCGAAGAGGCGGCCCTCGGTCTCGCGGCCGACGCCGGTGCCCCTGATCCGTTGCTCGGCGAGGTCGTCAGCGCCCTCGACGCCGGGCGTACCGTCGCCGCCACCGCCGATCGTCTGGAGCTCGGCGCCCGCCGGTTGCACCGGAGGTGTCTCGGGGCGTTCGGGTACGGGCCCAAGACGCTCGGCCGGGTGCTGCGGCTCCAGCGGGCGCTGCGGATGGCTCGGCGCGGGGTGCCGTACGCCGAGACGGCAGCCTGCGCCGGGTACGCCGATCAGGCCCATCTCGCCCGCGACGTACGGGAGTTGACGGGACTGCCGCTCGGAGAGCTACTCGGCGGCCGGTAGCGGGGCGAACAGGTCGACGCCGTTGCCGTCCGGGTCGTGCAGGGTCGCGTACCGCTGGCCCCAGAAGGCGTCCCAGGGCTTGAGCTCGCCGTGGTGACCGGCGTCGACCATCTCCGCGTACACCGAGTCCACCTCGGCGGGGCTGTCGCAGCGCAGGGCGAGACCGGTGCGGCTGCCGCCGCCGGTCGGTGGCCGCCAGTCCGCGTGGAAGGAGCGGACGGTCGCCTCGGTGTCCAGCAACAGGCGCAGGCCGCCCGATAGTTGGGCCTCGACGTGCGGCTCGTCCGCCGCGCCCGCGGGGAAGGCGATACCGAGCCTGCGGTAGAAGGCGACCGAGGCGGCCATGTCGGAGACGACCAGGCCGATGGCGTCGAATCGTGGAGTCATACGGCCACCGTAGGCAGGACCCGCGGCCGTGGTCTTGAAGGAATCGGACACCGCGCCCGGGTGCCGGAGAATCGTCGTTGCCCGGGCCGCCGCGCCCTCCCATCATGGGCCGATGGACGACACTCCCCGCCACCTGCCCGCCGCCCTCACCGCCCTGCGCGCCCGCGCGCGCCACGCGGGCTTCACCATGTCCTGCGAGGAGCGCACGGGAAGCCTCCTCGCCGTGCTCGCGGCGAGCCGCCCCGGGGGCCGCATCCTCGAACTCGGCACCGGGGTGGGAGAGGGAACGGCCTGGCTGCTCAGCGGGATGGACCCAAAGGCCCGGCTGGTCAGCGTCGAACTCGACGCCGGACACCAGGCCGTCGCCCAGGCCGAGTTGGGGACCGATCCGCGGGTCACCTTCGTCGTCGGCGACGGCGGCACGTGGCTGGAGGGGTACGACGGAGAGCCCTTCGACCTCGTCTTCGCGGACACCTGGCCGGGCAAGTTCACCCACCTGGACCGGGCTCTGGCACTCGTCGCCCCCGGCGGGACCTATCTGATCGACGACCTCGACCCGCGGCCTGGCTGGCCCGAGAGCCACGAGGCTTCCGTCGTAAGGCTGTTGGCCGACCTGGAGGCGCGCGAGGACGTCCGTACCGTGCGGCTGGACTGGGCGAGCGGGCTCTTGATGGCGGTGCGCGCGGTCGGATGAGGCCGACGACCCACCGGCCCCCCGTCAGTCGAAGGTGACCGGGCCCTGTGGGGTGTCCACCGTGAAACTGATCCCCACCGGGCCTTCGGCTACCGGGAGTTCGGTGTCGAGGGCCGCGAGCAGACGGCGGATCTCGTCGGGGTCGGGAGCCGTCGCCGAGAGCGCGAGCAGAGGAGTGGTGGGCAGGCCGGAGGCGGACGGGTGGCGTGCGGTGCCCCAGTCGATGAGGAACGGCACAAGGCCAGAGGGGTGTTGGGTGTCGCCGTCGGTCAGTCGCCACTCCAGCAGGGTGCCGTCGGGGGTGCGGCGGCTCATGGGATGGATGTCCCCGGGGTCGTAGCCCCGGGTCCGGGCCGCCGCCACCGCCGCGTCCAGGTCGGGCGGGCTGATCGCCCAGGTCACCGTGCGCGGCACGCTCAGCGCGTCCACGCTGAAGGGGCGCGGCGTCTCGGGCGCCGGCTGCTCGGGGTCGGGGCCGATGATCTCCAGATAGCCCGAACCGCCGAGCGCCACCAGGAAGTTGCGGGTACCGAGCCCGACATGCACCCCGCCGGGCGCCGGAGCCACCCCGGTGCGCCGGGTGAAGTCGGCGACCGTCGCCAGGAGATCGGGGGTCGCCAGAACCAGGTGGTCCAGTCGTGCGGGAATCGTGTTCATCCCCGCCGAGGCTACGCAACGCCGCACGAGCAGGGGAACACCTGTGCGGGCACCCCGAAAATTTCGCATCTCCAGACGACCTGGGACCGCGCCCCGCCCTAGGCTCGACCGCATGGCTCCCCGGCTCCTCCTGTACACCCGCACCACCGACTACCGGCACGACTCCATCCCGGCCGGCATCGCCGCTCTGCGCGCCCTCGGCGACTTCGCAGTGGACGCGACCGAGGACCCCGCCGCCCTTGAGGCACCCCTGGACGGGTACGCCGCCGTCGTCTTCCTCTCCACCAGCGGCGAGGTCCTCACCGACCCCGGCCGCGCGCGCCTCGCCACCTACCTGGAGTCGGGCGGCGGCTTCGTCGGCATCCACGCGGCGGCCTGCACCGAGTACGACTGGCCCTACTACGGCGAGATGCTGGGCGCCTGGTTCGACCGCCACCCCGCCCACCAGCCCGGCAAGGCGCTGATCGAGGACCGTACCCACCCCGCCACCCGGCATCTGCCCGCCGTCTGGGAGTTCACCGACGAGTGGTACGACTTCCGCAGCAACCCGCGCGCCGCGGTACGTGTGTTGGTGTCCGCCGACGAGTCCTCCTACGAGGGCGGCGGCATGGGTGCGGACCACCCACTCGTGTGGTGCCGCGAGCAGGGCGAGGGCCGCGTCTTCTACACGGCCCTCGGCCACGCCCCCGAGTGCTACGAGGACCCCGACTTCCGCGCCCACCTGCTGGGCGGCATCACCTGGGCGGCGAAACTCGTGTAGGGCCTGTCCGGCGGATCATGCCGCGGACGCGGGGTCCGGCACGCCGATCTGCGGCGTTGTCGTCGGTCGCCGACTCCCCACGCTCCGACAACCTCACGCGGGGACACCTCCATCGCCCCCGCTCACCGGCGCCGATGCGGTGCCGCGCCCTTCCCGCGCCGTGATCCGCCGGGCAGGCCCCGGAGCCGCCCCCCCTCAGCCCCGCGGGCGCCCCGTGCTCGCGCGTTCCACCAGGCGGGTGGACAGTTCCGTGCGTGTGCCCTCGGGCCTTTTGCCGTCCATCATGCGGACCAGGAGGCGCAGGGCCGTCGCCGACATCTCCGACAGGGGCTGGCGGATCGTGGTCAGCGCCGGGGCGAGCCAGCGGGACTCGGGCAGGTCGTCGAAGCCGACGACGCTCATGTCGTCCGGCACCCGCAGACCCCGCGTGGCGAGCGCCTCGTAGACGCCGAGCGCCATCCGGTCCGAGCAGACGAAGACGGCCGTCGGCGGCTCGGGCAGATCGAGGAGTTCCAGCATGCGGTGGTGGGCCTCGGCCTCGTCGAAACCGGCGTACCGCACATACTCGGGGCGCTGGCGGATCCCGGCGGAGGCGAGGGCCGAGCGGTAACCGGCCACCCGGGCGGTGCTGCACATCCTGCGCCGGTGCCCGGCGATGATCGCGATCCGCTCATGGCCCAGCGCCAGCAGATGCTCGGCCGCGGTCACCCCGCCCTGCCAGTTCGCCGCGCCCACCGACACCACGCCCGGCGGCGGTTCGAGCACCGGGTCGATCATCACGAACGGGATGCGGTGCTGCTCCAGCCACGCGTACTGCGACGGCGTCAGCTCGGCCAGGTTGAACAACACCCCTGAGGAACCACGGGCGATGAGCTTGTCCAGCCAGCCCCGTTCCGGGCGGTCGCCCCGGTTGCGGGGGAGCCCCGCGGAGACGACCACCTCCAGGCCCGCGTCGTGGGCCGCCTCCTCCACCCCGTGCAGCACCGCACCCGACCAGGAGGTCTCCAGCGAGTGCACGACGAGGTCGACGAGGCCCGGCGGCTTCGCCGCGTCGAACCGGGGTCGGCGGACGTATCCCAGCCGGTCCAAGGCCTCCGTGACCCGACGTCGCGTCTCGGGCGCGACGTCCTCACGACCGTTGACGACCTTGGACGCGGTGGGCACGGACACCCCCGCCTCCCGGGCCACGACCGCGAGGGTCGGCCCGGCCGCCACGCTCGTACCTCCCGTACGGACCATCGGGAACCACCTCTCCGGCCCGCCCGAGGGCCCTGGAAAGTTTCGACCAGCGCGGAAAACAGTAAGCGCTTCCTACCCTAAGTTGACCCCGCGGAGTCCGGAAGGGGTCGGGCTGAGGTCAGCGTTGGCCGGGGTGGGCATCCCTGTGCGGTCCGTGACTTTCGAAAGAGTGAACGCGCTTACTGTCCGTGGAAACTGAGCCGGAACCCGCCGAAGTCGGCCGTGAACGCCCCGTGCACCAGGTCCACGGCGTGGATGCCGGCCATCGCGCCGGTGAAGCGCAGTCTCGATCCGTGGTCGTCGGAGAGCTTGGTGAAGTCGAGCGGCGGTCCGATCGGCGTCCGCCCCTCGTCCGTGACGTACCAGAAGCGCGCGGCCCCGTCCTCGACACTCACCCCCAGCGTGACCGGCCGACCGGCGTCGACCTCGGCCAGGGACACCTGCCGGATGCCGTCCTCGTCCCGCTCCACGAGGCTGAGCACCGTACGCCCCGCCCCTCGCCACTGCTGACCGCGCTGCCCCTCACCCGCGGGCTCGGCCCAGGTCAGGTCGAGTGCCAGATACGCCTCGACGCTGTACCAGAGGACCAGCCCCGCCGCCTCGGTGAAACTGCGGGGCCGGGCCTCGACGGTGACCTCGGCCTCCGCGCGGTGCTCGGTGATCCGCCGGCCGAGCAGACTGTGCGCCCAGCGGGACTCCGGACCGTGCCGCCCCCGCAGCCGGATCCACCCCGGCCGGGCCTCGGCGTCCGCCCAGGACGGGTCGACGGCCTCGCGCAGAGCACTCCACGGCCACCCCAACGGCCCCTCGGCAGGCGCGTCTTGGACGACATGTTCCTTTGTCGGTACATCGACCTCGACCGCCGGATGATGCCCGCCGTGCCGCAGCCTGGGCCACCCGTCCTCGTCCCACACGACCGCCTGGACGGCCGTCTCCCGCCCCAGCGGGCAGCGCGGTCCGTCGGACGTCTGCAGCGGACGGGCCGCCAGGTGACTGAGGAACCACTCCCCGTCCGGCGTCTCCACCAGCTCGGCGTGCCCCGCCTTCTGCAACGGCACCGTCGGATCGTCGCGCGTCGTCAGCAGCGGCCGGTCGTCGAGTTCGTACGGCCCGGTGAGGGCGCGGCTGCGGGCGACGAGCACCCCGTGCTCGAAACCGGTGCCGCCCTCCGCGAGGACGAGGTAGTACCGGTCCCCGCGCCTCAGCAGCTTCGGCCCCTCCACGAGCCGCTCGTGCTGGAGCAGCAGCCGTGTCTCACCGACCGGGACCAGCGTCTCGCGGTCCAGCTCGGTCAGCACGATCCCGGCGAACCGCCGTCCGCCCGGCCGATGGTCGCTCTGCATGTTCAGCAGCCACAGCCGGCCGTCCTCGCCGTGGAAGAGTGCCGGGTCGAAGCCGTGGCTCGCGATCCGGCGCGGTGCCGTCCACGGGCCGGCCGCCGACACCGCCGTACTCACATAGGTGTCCAGATCGAAGTACGGCGTTCCGACCGAACGCACCACGGAGTACACGACCCAGAACCGTTCGCCGTCCCAGCTCAGCGAGGGCGCCCAGACGCCACCGGAGTCGGGCACTCCGGCGAGCGAGGAGCCCGGGACCGCGCCCCGGACGTGCCCGGCGTACTCCCAGTGGGCGAGATCGCGCGAGCGGTGGAGGGGCAAGGTCGGGAACCACTCGAAGGAACTGGTCGCCACGTAGTACCAGTCACCGACTCGTACCAGAGAGGGATCGGGGGCGAAGCCCCGGATGACCGGGTTGCGCAGGACGGTCACTTCAAGGCCCCCAGCGTCACGCCGGACCGCCAGTAGCGGCGCATCGCGACCATCATGATCGCCATCGGCACGATGGACAGCAGCGCCCCGGTCAGGACCAGGCTGGTCAGGTCGACGCCGGACTCCAGACGTTTGCCCGACCAGTTGTACAGGCCCAGGTTGAGGGTC
Source organism: Streptomyces sp. NPDC051913 (assembly GCF_044593635.1). NCBI lineage: Bacteria > Bacillati > Actinomycetota > Actinomycetes > Kitasatosporales > Streptomycetaceae > Streptomyces > Streptomyces sp. NPDC051913. The sequence continues at coordinate 467,465 of NZ_JBIUCI010000002.1, forward strand.
CAGTTCTCCTCGCCGCGCAGCACGGTCAGCGGCAGGAAGAAGGCGTTCCAGGTGTTGACGAAGGCCAGCAGGAACACGGTCGCCCCGCCGGTCGTCATCATCCGCAGCACGATGCTGAAGAAGATCCGCAGCTCACCGGCGCCGTCGATCCGGGCCGCCTCCAGCAGCTCGTACGGGATGGTCGCCTCGGTGTAGACCTTCGCCAGATAGACGCTGAACGGGTTGATCAGACAGGGGATGAGCATCGCCCAGGGCGTGTCGACCAGCCCGATCTCCGAGAACAGCAGATACAGCGGCAGCGTGAGCAGCGCGATCGGGATCAGGAACGAGCCGACCACGCACGCGAACACCAGGTTGCGGCCCGGGAATTGGAACCGGGCCAGGCCGTACCCCGTCGCCAGCGCCAGCAGAGTTCCGCCCAGCGAACCGACCCCCGCGTACAGGAACGAGTTGGCCGTCCAGCGCAGGAAGATGCCGTCGTTGTACGTGAACAGCTGGTGCAGGTTGTCCCACAGATGCCAACCACCGGAGAACCAGAGGCCGTTGCTCTGATAGAGCCCCGTACGGTCCTTCGTGGAGGCGACGATCAGCCACCACACCGGGAACAGGCTGTACATGCTCGCGAGCACAAGGCCGACGAGCAGGAACCGCTGGCCGCCCCGCGAACGAGCGGCAGGATCAGGCCGGTTGAGCCGACGGACCTTGCCGGTCGCCTCGGCGCGCTCTTCGGTCATGGTCATCAGTCGACCTCCCTCGAAGTGAGCCGGTAGAAGAGGAAGGAGCCGACACCGAGGATCAGCGCGAGCAGCACCGACAGGGTCGCGGCGTAGTGGTAATTACCGGCGTTGAACGCCTGGTTGTAGATGATCATGATCGGGGTGAAGTTGTCGTCGACCGTCTGCGGAGTGATGTTCCGGAACAACGCGGGCTCGTTGAAGATCTGGAGCATCTGGATGATCGACAGCATCCCGGTGAGCACCAACGCGCCCCGCACGAACGGGATCTTGATGCTGCGCGCGATCCGCCACTCGGAGGCGCCGTCCAGCCGTGCCGCCTCGAAGAGCTCACGCGGCACGCCTTGCAGCGCGGAGTAGATGATCACCATGTTGTAGCCGATGCCGTGCCAGGTCAGCAGGTTGCCGATGGACGGCCACACCATGGACGGCGAGAAGAAGTTCCAGTGGAACCCGAAGAAGTCGCCGAGCGGCGTGAGCGGACCGACGTCCGGGCTGTACAGGTTGATCCACACGAGCGCGGCGACCACACCGGGGATCATGTACGGCACCAGCAGCAGAATCCGGAACCGGCCCGCGACCTTCGAGGTGACCGCGTCCAGGAGCAGCGCCAGCACCAGGCTGATCAGCAGCATCATCGGGATCTGCACACAGGCGAAGAGGACCACCCGCAGTACGGACCCCATGAACGCCGAATCGGTGAGCCCCTCCTCGTAGTTGTCGAGGCCGACGAACTTCTCGGTGGCGCCGCCGAGTCCCAGTCCGGACTGCTGCTCGTGATAGAGCGACTGATAGACGGCGTACCCGATGGGCAGCAGATACAGAAAGACGAACCCGAGCTGGAAGGGCACCGTGAACGCGGCACCCTTCCAGCGCTGTGAGCGAATCATGGATCGGTGCCTCAGCCCTTGACGCTGATACCGCGGGACTTCAGGTCCTTGACCGTCCACTCCTGCATATGGGCGAGGAGGTCGGTCACGGTCTGCTCCTTGCTGACCACCTTGGCCCAGCCTGCCTGCATCTCGGTGAACATGGCGGTCCAGTTCGGCCCGAAGGTCCAGTCGGTGGTGATGGTGGAGAGGCTGTCCTTCACGACGGTCTGCGCGGCGTCGTAGTTCTTCCCGAGCAGCTTCTCGGAGGTCGCCTCGGCGACGTAGGAGTCACTGTCCTTGAGCGCCGGGAACACACCGTTACCGGTTTCGGGACTGGCCATGGTCTTCACGGCCGCCGGGTCGGTGGACATCCACAGCGCGGCCTCGGCGGCCTGCTTCTGGTTCTCGCAACTCTTGGTCACCAGCGTCACGCTGCCGGTCAGGTTGGTGCCGGCGGGCGTCTTGGCGGCCTCACCGTCGAAGGTCGGCCAGGGCGCGAGCGCCCACTTGCCGAAGGACTTGGTGAAGTTCTGCACCATGCCGGCCTGCTGCCAGGTGGAGATCTGCCGCGTGGCGGTACCGCCGTTGTCGTAGTTCCGCTGCACGGCGGCGTAGTCCGCGAACGACAGCTTGGAGTTCAGATCGTTGTCGATGATCTCCTGGATGACCTTGGCGGCCTTCATCGTCCCGGCGTCCTGGAAGTCCACCTTCCAGGAGTTGCCGTCGATGGCGTACCAGTGCGCTCCGGCCTGCATGGCCAGCACCTCGAGCGTGCTGGGGTCTTCCCCCGCGTAGTTGGTGATCTTCACGCCGTGCTTCTTGAGCACCTTGCCCGCGGCGATGAACTCGTCCCACGTCGTGGGTGCCTTCAGCCCGTACTTCTCGAAGACGTCGGTGCGGTAGATCGTGAAGTTGGGCGAGGAGCTGGTGGGCACCCCGTACGACTTCCCCTGCACCTGCGCACTGGCCCAGGCCCCGTCGTTGAACTTCCCCTTCGCGGCGTCCACGTACTGCGAGATGTCCGCGAGCGCGTCCTGGGAGACCCAGCTGGTCACGTACTCGGCGGTGTTCTGCACCAGGCAGGGCGCGTTCCCCGCCTTCACCGCGTTCGTCAGCTGCTTCTGCATGGTCAGCTGGTCGGTGACCTTCGTGTACTTGAGCTTGATGTTCTTGTGCGAGGCGTTGAACGCCTTGACGACCGCGTCCTGGCCGTTGGCCCATCCCCAGAAGGGGAGGGTGACCGGACCCGACGCCCCTGAGGACCCGTCGTCTCCGGAGTCGGACCCGCCGCAGGCGGCGAGCAGACCTGTCAGGGCGACACCCGCGACAGCGACATGGGCGAACCTTCTCCGGGGGCTGGTGAAGTTCATCTGACCGTGTTCCTTCGGAAAGTAGGGCGTCTCGGAACGAGGACGGCGGCTCGGTGCGGGCCGGGAACGGCGGCCGGAAATCCGTCGGCTCGCGGTTGCGGGGGGTCGGCCAAGCGGAAGATGTAGTAAGCGGTTGCTGGGACGGTAGGACGAGGCATCTGTCCATAGCAAGAGGTGCGCGGAAATTTGTTACGCCGTTTTGTCGGTTGCGTAAGCCGGTCATGTGACGATCCCGGAGTCGCCTTGGCGGCTGTATGAGCAGGTCAAGAAGCCAATGGAGGACGCTGAACGACATCAGGCCGCCCCTGGGGACGGCCTGACCCTGCCACGAAAAAACCTTGAGAAAACGCTTACGAAACGTGCGCTTCCACGACCGTCTCGGTCTAGGTGCGCGGCGCGGGCGGCCGAACCGAGTTCCGTACGACGACATGGGTGCCCAGCACCAGATGATCGCCGTCGGTGCCCTTGCGGCGCCCTGAACCGCCCTCCCGCCGATCGGCGACGGCCCGCAGCGCGACCCGCCCCATCTCCTCGTACGGCACATGCACGGTGGTGAGTTGAGGAGTCAGCTGGGAGGCCAGCGGAATGTCGTCGTACCCCACGATGGACACGTCCTCCGGCACCCGCAGCCCCGCCGCACGCAACGCCTGCATGGCCCCGGCGGCGACCACGTCCGTGCCCGCGAGAACGGCGGTGAAGTCCGGCGTCTCGTGCAGCGCCGTCTCGACGGCCTCGTACCCGTGCTCGTAGTCGTACGGCCCATGCCGCACCAGCCCCGGATCGAACTCCACCCCGTACGCCTCGAACGCACGCCGCGCACCCTCCAACCGCCCCTGGGCGGTGGTCAGTTCGGCATGCCCGGGCAGCACCAGCACCCTTCGGTGCCCGGCGGACAACAGATGGCTGGCCATGGCGTAGGCGCCACCCTCGTTGTCGTAGTCGACGGTGGTGGCCGGGACGTCCCCCTCCAGCGGAGGCCGCCCCACCAGCACCAGATGCGACCCGGCCGCGTCCAGCGACCGGGCGAACCGGGCCATGCGCAGCTGGTACTCGTCGTAGTCATAGGCACCACCGAGCAGCACCACGGCCGCCACCCCCTGCTGACGCATGAGGTTGACCAGCGCGAGCTCGCGCTCGGGATCGTCCCCGGTGGTCCCCACCAGCGACAGCCAGCCCCGCAACGTGGCGGCGCCCTCGACTCCCTTGGCCACATGGGCGAAGGCGGCACCGGTGATGTTGTTGATGAGGATCGCCACGGTGGGGGTGCCCCCGCCCGCCAGGGACCGGGCATGAGCGTTGGTGACGTAGTCCAGGTCCCGGACCACCTTCATCACCCGGCGCCGCAGCTCCTCCGACACCGGATAGTTGCCCGACAGCACACGTGACACGCTGGCCACGGAAACACCCGCGCGCTCCGCGACGTCACGGATGGTGGCCCGTCCGGCGTCCCCGGACGCCTTGCGCTGACTCACCCTGCGGCTCCTTCATCGGTCCCGTAAAGCCTGCCTGGCCGGCCCCTGTCGAGCACCGGCACGGAAAACCGTATCCCATGGTTTCCACTTGTTTCCCAGCGGTGAGCGGGGCCCTCCCACGGCTGCGCCAGGCCCTCCCACGGTGCGTCAAGCTCCACAAACCCACGGCACATGCCCACCGACAGCCACGGTCTGCGGGCCACCGGCCGCGAAAGAGCCAGACAGCCGAACGCCATGACCCAAGCCCCGCTCAAGCCACCCGCGCCAAATCCGCCCGCCGCACCTCATGCACCACCGCCACCCCCGCTCCCAGCCGCTCCAGCTCCTCCACCACGATCCGCCCGAGCCGCTCCAGCTCGTTCCCGAGCGACCCGGCGATGTGCGGGGTGAGAAAGACGTTCGGCAGCCGGTACAACGGCGATCCCGCCGGCAGCGGCTCGGGCTCGGTCACGTCGAGCACCGCGTGCAGCCGCCCCGACACCAGCTCGTCCGCCAGCGCGTCCGGGTCGACCAGCGCCCCCCGGGAGGTGTTGATGAGCACCCCGCCGTCCCGGATGAGCGCCAGTCGCTCCCCGTCCAGCATCCGGTACGTCTCCGGAATGTCCGGCGCGTGCAGGCTCACGATGTCGCTGTGCCGCAACAGGTCCTCCAGCGACACGAGTTGAGCCCCGAGCGCCGCGGCGTCCCCGGCGCTGACATACGGGTCGTGCAGCAGCACCGTGAAGTCGAACGGCCGGAGCAGCTCCAGCAGTCGCCGTCCCACCCGTGAGGCCCCGATGACTCCGATCCGCCGCCCCACGTTCCCGGTGCGGGCGGTCTCGGTCGGTGTCGGGTACGCGTGGGTGGTCCGGAACCGCTCGCGGTGGGTGAAGGTGTCCTTCCCGGCGAGCAGGATCATCGCGAGGGTGTACTCGGCGACGGGGAGGGCGTTGCCGGTGACGGCGCTGGAAACGGTGATCCCGCGTTCCCACAGGGCGTCGCCGACGAGGGAGCGCACGGAGCCGGCGGCGTGCAGGACGGTGCGCAGCCGGGGGGCGGCGGCGAGGACGTCGGCGTCGAGGGGCGGGCAGCCCCAGCCGGTGACGAGGACCTCGGCCCGGGCCAGCGCGTCGACGGCCACCGGGTCGGTGAAGTCCTGGACGACGAGGGCGGGGTCGAGGTCGGCGGCCTGGTGGAGCCGGTGCATGAGCGGCGGGGGGAACAGCAGGGGGAGGTGTACCGGATCCATCGCGAACACGGCCCGCGGCAGCTGGGGGCTGGGCATGAGTCTCCTGACACGCTGAGTGGAAACAGTTTCAGAAAGCGCCTTCTACCGTAGATCTGCCGAGAAGCGGTGGTCAATCGTCGGGGTGGAGCCGCTGGTCCCCGACTTGATCCGTGCTGACCTCGCGCATTCGCGGCACCCGGCACACCCTCGGACGCCGCGCCTCGTCGAAACCTGTTTCCGCGTCTCCCGCTGTCGTGGGCCTCTGCCGAAGAAGCCCCTGGTGGAGAGCCCGCCATCGGTCGGCGCCAGGACAACCGGTTGCTCAACTGGCCCCGGATCGCGTGGCCCGCTGACCCCCCTCGCCCCCGCCCTCACAGTTTTCGAAAGTTCGTCATGCCCCTTGACGTGCCGTGCGTCCGGGTTGAAGCTCCCACCACCGCCGTAGAAACCGGTTGCCGAAACTTCGCACGCCGCGTCCCACCCTTCCCCGGAGCGTGCGCACATCCCCGTCCCCTCGTCGAAGAGAGTGGGTAGTTCATGCACACCGATGCCACCCGGGCCGGTGTTCCGTTGGATCGTCGCCGCTTCCTCGCGCTGTCGGCGGGCGGTGCCATGGCCGGTGCGGCGGCGTTGAGCGGCTGCGCGATGCAGGTGTCGAGCGGCGTCAGCGGCTCGGGCGAGACCGTCACGGCGATGGTCAACTCCGGCGACATCCTGCCGGAGCAGATCCAGCAGGCGAAGAAGGCCCTCGGCATCAAGATCGTCCTGGTGAAGTACGACATCACCAAGCTGATCGCGATGCTCACCAGTGGCAATCCACCTGACCTGGTGCGCGGTGTGGGCGCCGTGGACCTGCCGTTCTTCGCGGGCCGCGACGTGGTCGAGAACCTGGACCCGTACTTCGCCCGCAGCGGCGTCCTCAAGCTCGACGACCTCGACCCCGTCAACGACCTGTGGCGGTACGACGGCCGCACCCAGGGCAAGGGCCCGCGCTACGGCATGGCGAAGGACTTCTCCCAGGACTCCATGTACTGGTACAACACCGCGACCTTCGACAAGGGCGGGCTCGACTACCCGTCGCAGACCGAGCCGGTCACGTACGAGGAGTGGCTGGACGACGCCAGACGCCTCGTGCAGCGCAAGAACGGCCAGACCACCGTCTTCGGCGGCAGTTTCAACGGTCTGACCCGGGCCACACTCCTGGCGACCATGACCGCGTCCGCCGGCGGCAGCCTCTTCAACGACGACTTCTCCCGGGTCGACTTCACCACTCCCGAGGCCCGCAAGGCACTGACCTGGTACGTGGACTACGCCAAGACCAAGGTGGGGCCGAGCCTCATCCAGCCCGACCCCAACGGCTGGGACGGTCCCACCTACCAGGCCGGCCGGATGGCCATGTCGAACTCCGGCTACTGGTTGGGCGGCATGATCTACCCCGACAAGAAGCTGGCGCGGGTGTCCCGGCTGGCGCCCGCCCCCCTCTTCGCCGGCGGCCGGCGGATCAGCGCCTGCCAGGGCGGCACCGGTCTGTGGATGCCGCGCGGCGCGCGGAACAAGGACGCCGCCTGGCGTGTCTTCGAGTGGTTCTTCGGCGAGGAGCCGGCCAAGGCGCGCGCCTCCGGCGGCTGGGGCATCCCGACCCTCAAGTCCCTGCGTTCCTTGATGCCCGCTCAGGAGGAGTATCAGAAACGGGTGTTGAGGGTGCAGGAGGAGGAGCTGAAGCATTTCTCGGTGGTCTCGTTCACTCCCTACTCCCGGGCGGACGCGATCGACGCCCTCTTCAACCAGATCGCCCCCGCCGCGATGAACGGCCAGATGTCCGTCGACACCCTCGCCGGGCGCCTGAACTCGGCCATCAACGAGCAGCTCAAGCGCGGTAAGGAGCAGGTGGGATGACGGTCGATCAACTCTCCTCCCGTACGGACCGGCTCGCGACTGGACGTGCTCGTCCCACGGGCGCCCGCCCCCGCACCTCCATGACGACGCGCCGGCACCGCGCGTTCTATCTGTTCACCTCGCCCTGGATCATCGGCTTCCTGCTGCTGACCGTGACGCCGATGGCGTACGCGCTGTGGCTCAGCTTCACCACGTTCGACGGCATCTCGCCCAACTGGAGGTACGTGGGGCTCGGCAACTACCGTGAGCTGCTGAGCGATCCGGTCACCTGGGACTCGCTGGGCCGCGCCGGGCTGTTCGCGGTGACGTCGGTGCCGCTGTCGATCCTCGCGGGCCTCGGTCTCGCCGTCCTGGTCAACCGGCCCCTCAAGGCGCGCGGCCTGTTCCGTACGCTGCTCTATCTGCCCGCCGTGGTGCCACCGGTCGGCGCGGGTCTCGCCTTCAAGCTGCTCTTCGACCAGAACTCCGGCGCCTCCAACGGGGTGCTGACCTTCTTCGGCGTCGACGCCGTGCCCTGGCTCGCCGACCCCTACGCCCGGTACGTGCTGTTGATGACCGTGCTGTGGGCCGCCGGAAACGTCATGATCATCTCGCTGGCCGGGCTCCAGGACGTCCCGAGGGAACTCCACGAGGCGGCCCGGATCGACGGGGCGGGCTCCTGGCGGACGTTCCGCAGCATCACCGTGCCACTGCTGTCGCCGGTCCTGCTGTTCCAGACGGTGACCGGGATGATCGCCTCGGTGCAGACCATCATGCCGCTGCTGCTGGCCCCGCTAGGTGACACGAGCGGCATCACCACCGTCCCGCAGTCCAACTACCTCTACATGATGCATGTGTTCGCGCAGTACTTCGCGCTCGGCCGGTACGGCTACGCCTCCGCGCTGCTGTGGGTGCTCTTCGTCCTGATCCTCGTCGTGACCGGACTCATCTTCAAGTTCACGTCCGGCGCCGTGTTCTACACCGTCGACCCGGAGGCGAAGAAGAAGTGACCGCCACGATCCTGCCGCCCGAGTCCAAGTCGAGGTCCTCCCAGCCGGCCACGTCCACCCCGCCCGGTGCGCGGGTCCGGGTGCGGGCCAGGCGCCTCGCCCTCTACACGGTGCTGGTCTCCGTCACCGGGCTGTTCCTCGGCCCGTTCGGGTGGCTGATCCTCTCCGGCCTGAAAACACAGGGGGAGTTGGCCGCCTCGCCGGTGCACTGGCTGCCGGACTCCTTCCAGTGGCACAACTTCGCGGACGCCTTCACCGACATCGACTTCCTCGGTTACGCCCGCAACTCCCTGGTCATCGCCCTGATCTACGCCACCCTCGTCACCCTCAGCTCCGCCTGGGTCGGGTTCGGTTTCGCCCGCCTCGACGCGCCCGGCAAGAAGGTGCTGTTCGGGGTGCTGCTCGGCTCGATGATGCTGCCGCAGATGGTCACCCTGCTGCCCACCTACCTGATCTTCGCCAAGCTCGGCATGGTCGACACGTACTGGCCGTGGGTGCTGTGGGGGCTGTCCGCGGCACCGTATCTGGTCTTCCTCTTCCGGCAGTTCTTCGCGGGCATGCCACGGGAGCTGGAGGAGGCGGCCATCGTCGACGGCTGCGGTTACACCTCGATCTTCTGGCGGATCTTCCTGCCGCAGTCGTGGCCCGTGCTGTCCGCGAGCTTCATCATCGCCTTCACCTGGACCTGGGGCGACTACATCGCCCCGCAGCTACTGCTGTCGACCGACCGCACCACGCTCGCCGTCGCCGTGATGACCGCCTATGTCAACGAGGGCGGCACGCCCGTGCCCGAACTCCAGGCCGCCGCCTCGGTGATGTACGTCGTCCCGATCCTGCTGATCTTCCTCATCGCCCAGCGCGGCTTCGTCACCGGTATGTCCACCAGTGGCCTCAAGTGACCTTCCGTATCCCTCATCTCCCCGCTTACTGAAGGAACTTCTCCATGAACGACACCCAGAGCACCGGTCTGTCCAGGCGCACCGTCCTCCAGGCCGTCGGCGCCACCGCCGCCGCGTACTCCGTGCTGGGCGCCACGGCCGGCACGGCGAGAGCGGACGAGGCGACGTCCTCCTCCGCCGACAGGATAGTGACGTACCCCATCCCGAGCGGCGTCCCGACCAACACGAGCTTCAGCGTCAAGGCCCGTACGGCGGGCGGCGACTGGCAGACCGTCCCGGTCCACCGCGCCCGCGCGAAGTGGATCAACGCGGACACCGGCAGCGGCCCGGTCTACAACTCCTCCGTCGCCACCTTCGACTTCCGGGGCGCCGTCGAGGTCGCGGTCACCTCCGCCAAGGGCACCATCGCGTCGGCGAAGGTGCGCCCGCTGTCGTACGACACCCAGTACGCGGTGTCCGGCGACACGGTGACCTTCACCCTCACCGAGCCGCGCAACCTCTCCATCGAGATCAACGGCGAGATCTTCGACAACCTCCAGCTGCACGCCAACCCGATCGAGACGCATGTCCCCGAGGCGGACGACCCCGATGTCATCTACTTCGGCCCCGGTCTGCACACCACCACCGACAACGTGCTGAAGGTGCCGAGCGGCAAGACGGTCTACCTGGCCGGCGGTGCCGTGCTCACCTCCCGGGTGGAGTTCGTCGACGTGGAGAACGCGCGGCTGATCGGCCGCGGGGTGCTCTACAACTCGCCCAGCGGTGTGCTGGTGCAGTACGCGAGGAACATCGAGATCGACGGCATCCTCGTCCTCAACCCGAGCAGCGGCTACTCGGTCACCGTCGGCCAGTCGAAGCAGGTCACCATCCGCGACCTGCACTCCTACAGCGCCGGCCAGTGGGGCGACGGCATCGACATCTTCTCCAGCGAGGACGTCCTCATCGACGGCGTGTGGATGCGCAACTCCGACGACTGCATCGCGATCTACACCCACCGCTGGGACTACTACGGCGACGTCCGCAACATCACCGTCCGCAACTCCACCCTCTGGGCGGACGTCGCCCACCCGATCAACGTCGGCACGCACGGCAACAGCGACGCGCCGGAGACCATCGAGAACCTGGTCTTCAGCAACATCGACATCCTCGACCACCGTGAACCGCAGATGGACTACCAGGGCTGCATCGCCCTCAACCCCGGCGACAGCAACCTGCTGCGGAACGCCCGCTTCCAGGACATCCGGGTGGAGGACTTCCGCTGGGGCCAGCTGATCAACATGCGGGTCATGTACAACACGAAGTACAACACCTCGATCGGCCGCGGCATCGACGGCGTGTACATCAAGAACCTGTCGTACAACGGCACCCACGCCAACCCGTCGGTCATGGTCGGCTACGACGCGGACCACGCGATCAAGAACGTGACCTTCCAGAACCTGGTCATCAACGGCAAGGCCATCGCCAACGGGATGAAGAAGCCGGGCTGGTACCGGTTCGAGGACATGATGCCGGCGTACGCCAACGAGCACGTGGTGAACACCCGGTTCCTCAACTCCACCGAGGCCACCTCCTCCGACAAGCCGACGATCACCAGCCCGGAGAAGGCCACCGCCACCAAGAACCAGGTCTTCAACTACCTGATCACGGCCGACAACCTGCCCACCTCCTTCGCCGCGGAGGGCCTGCCGAAGGGCCTGTCGATCGACACGGCCACCGGTCTGATCTCCGGCAAGGTCCGGGACAACGTGGGCGGTTGCTCCGCCACCGTCTCCGCGACCAACAGCGTCGGGACCACCACGCAGACCGTCACGTTCACCGTCGAGCACCCGTGACCCGGGAGCAGCGAACCACCATGGAGTCACCCGTGTTCCCGCTCAGCCGACGCACCTTCCTCGGTGCGACGGGCCTGGTGGCCGCGGCCGCGGGCGGACTGCTGTCCGCCGCCGCCACGGCGGCCCGGGCCCAGGACACCGCTCTCACCTCCCGTGCCTTCACCCACCCCGGGCTGCTGCACAGCGCCGCCGATCTCGCCCGGATGAAGGCCGCGATCGACGCCCGGGAATCCCCGATCCACGACGGCTACCTGGTGTTCTCCGCGCACGCCCGCTCGAAGTCGACGTACACGATCCAGAACACCGGCCAGATCACCTCCTGGGGCCGCGGGCCCACCAACTTCATGAACCAGGCCGTCGCCGACTCGGCCGCCGCCTACCAGAACGCCCTCATGTGGACCGTCACCGGCAACCGGGCCAACGCGGACAAGGCCCGGGACATCCTCAACGCCTGGTCGTCCTCCCTGACCATGGTCACCGGCGCCGACGGCCCGCTCGGCGCGGGACTTCAGGCCTTCAAGTTCGTCAACGCGGCCGAACTGCTGCGCCACACCGGCTACGACGGCTGGAGCGCCGCCGACATCGCGCGCTGCGAGGCGTCCTTCCTCGACGTCTGGTATCCGGCGATCTCCGGCTACATGCTCTACGCCAACGGGAACTGGGACCTGACGGCCATTCAGTCCATCCTGGCCATCGGCGTGTTCTGCGAGGAGCGCACCCTCTTCGAGGACGCGCTGCGGTTCGTGGCGGCGGGCGCGGGCAACGGCAGCGTCCGCAACCGGGTCGTCACCGACCCCGGCCAGGGGCAGGAGTCCGGCCGCGACCAGGGGCACGAGCAGCTCGCCGTAGGCCTGATGGGCGACGCCGCACAGGTCGCCTGGAACCAGGGCGTCGACCTGTGGGGCTACGACGACCACCGCATCCTCGCCAACGCCGAGTACGCGGCGCGATACAACCTCGGCGGCGACGTCCCCTTCACCCCCGACCTCGACCGCACCGGCAAGTACATCAAGACGACCGTCTCCGACAAGGTGCGCGGCACGCTGCCGCCGATCTACGAGATGTACTACGCCCACTACGCCGGCGTCCGCGGCCTGGACGCCCCGTACACCGAGGCGGCCGTCTTCCGCGGCACGGCCGGCGCCCGCGTCGTCGAGGGCGGCAACGACGACCTGCCCAGCTTCGGCACCTTCGCCTACGCGGGCACCGAGGCCCCGTCCCCGACCGCGCCGACGGCACCGGCGGGCGTCACGGCACTGGGCGACGGCAAGAGCGTCACCGTGTCCTGGCTGCCGTCCGCGTGGGCCGCGACCTACACCGTCCGCCGGGCGAGCCGCCCCGAGGGACCGTACGAGGAGATCGCGGCGGCCGTCGAGGGGACGACCTACAAGGACGACGGCGCGCATGGCGGTCGTGTCCACTACTACACCGTCACCGCCGCCAACTCCCTTGGGAACAGTGCCGGTTCGCCTCTCGCCGCGGCCTCCGCCGGACTGCCCGAACCCTGGGCAACGCGGGACGTCGGCGAGGTGAGGATCCCCGGCGCCGCCGCCTTCGACGGTGAGCGGTTCGTGCTGGAGGCGTCCGGGACCGCCGACACCTACCGGCTCGCCCACCTCCCGCTGCCGGGCGACGGCACGGTCACCGCGCGGATCGTGTTCCCGCTCAGCTCCCAGTACTCCAAGATCGGCGTCACCCTCCGCGCCTCCCTCGACGCGGACGCCGCGCACGCCTCGATGCTGATCCAGGGGCTGCCACTGCACACCTGGAGCGGGGTGTGGAGCGTACGGCCCCGGGCGGGGTCGGCGATCTCGGCGACCGGCGGCACCCCCGTGCCGCCCTCCCAACTGGATGCCCTCACCGTCAACGCGTCCTTCCCGATCTCCGGCCTCGGCGCCCTGCCCGAGTCGGCGACCCCCCTGGAGGCCCCGTACGTCGAGGGCGCGGGCGACGGCTACCGGCTGCGAGCCCCCTACTGGGTCCGCGTGACGCGCAAGGGCCGCACCTGCACCGGGTCGATCTCCCCGGACGGCATCCGCTGGAGCGAAGTCGGCTCCACCGAAGTCGAGTTGGGCCGCACCGCCTACGCGGGTCTCGCCCTCACCTCCTGTCTCGGCGTCGACACGGAGTACGCCGAGACCGGCACCGGCGCCTTCGACCACGTCACCGTCGTCTCCCGGACGGCGGGCGAAGTGTGGTCCACGCCCCGCCCCAGGCGCGCCGCCGCCGATCTGCGCGCCACCGCCGGTGCCGACGCCGTCCGCCTGACCTGGACCGACCCGGATCTCTCGGCCCGCTACAAGGTGCTGCGCGCCACCGCGGCCGACGGCCCCTTCGAGACGATCTCGACCTGTGTCGCCCCCGTCGGCTTCGGCGCCCGCCTGCGGTACACGGACGCCACCGGCACCCCGGGGACGACGTACCACTACGCCGTCGCCAAGACCAACAGCGCGGGCCGCGGCCCCCTTTCGGAGGTCGCCGCCGCGGCGATGCCGACGCCCGCCGCTCCCCGACTCACCTCAGCCACGACGGCTTTCGCGAACAAGGGGGACGCCTTCCGGCACCTGCTGCGCGGCTCGCACGATCCCGTACGGTTCACCGCCGACGGCCTCCCGGCCGGCCTGCGTCTCGACCAGCGCACCGGCCTGATCCACGGAACGCCCACGGAGACCGGCGAGTTCACGGTCACCAGCACCGCCGGCAACGCCTCCGGTGACGGCACCGGTACCCTCGCCCTCACCGTCGGCACACCCCCGCCCGCCCCCTGGACCTACGGCGACCTGGGCGACCCGGTCCTCGACGACCGCGCCTTCGGCACCCTCGGGGTGGCGGCGGTCGTGACCCCGGGCAGCACCTCCTACGCCGACGGCACCTTCACCGTCCGCGGCGCGGGCACCGACCTCACCGTCAACAGCCAAGGGATGACGGGCCAGTTCGTACGCCGACCCGTCACCGGTGACTGCGAGGTCACCGCCCGGCTCGTCTCCCGCGGCGGCGCCACCGCCGACCGGGTCGGACTGCTCATGGCCAAGTCCCTGTCGCCGTTCGACCAGGCGGCCGGGGCGATCGTCACCGGCGGCACCACCGCGCAGCTGATGCTGCGCAAGACCGTCGCCGGAGGCTCCGTCTTCTCCGGCACCACCACCGTCCCCCTGCCCCTGCTGCTACGGCTGAAGCGCACCGGGACCGCCTTCGCCGCAGCGGTGTCCACCGATGACGGCGCCACCTGGACCGACCTCGCCGCAGGCGAGATCCCCGGCTTCGGTGACGCCCCCTTCCACGTGGGCCTCGTGGTCTGCTCCCGCAGCCCGCTGGTCCGCTGCACCACCGAGTTCGAAGAGGTGATCGTCACCTCTCTCTAGATCCCCCCACGGATTGGAGAACCGCTGTCATGAGCCGCAGCAACTCCCCCCACCAGCCCCACCACGTAAACGAGTTGAGCCGCCGCGGTCTGCTGAGGACCGCCGGCGGTCTCGCCGCCGGACTCGCCGTCGCGGGCACGGCCGCGACCGGAGCCGCGGACGCCGCACCGGCGACCTGGACCCACCCCGGCATGCTGCACAACGCCGGGGACATCAACCGGGCCAAGGTCAGGGTGGCCGCGGGCACCGACCCCTGGCTGTCCGGCTGGAACAAACTGGTCGCCAACTCCCACTCCCAGTCCACCTGGACGAACCGGGCCACCGCCACCGTCATCCGCGGCGGCACCGGCGAGAACTACACCCTCCTCTACAACGACATCGCCGCCGCCTACCAGAACGCCCTGCGCTGGAAGGTGGGCGGCACCGAGGCGAACGCGGTCTGCGCGGCGAACATCCTCAACGCCTGGTCGCGGACGCTCACCACGGTCACCGGCAACGCGGACCGGTTCCTCGCGGCCGGAATCTACGGCTGGCAGTTCGCCAACGCCTGCGAACTCATGCGCGGCTACAGCGGATTCGACCTCGCCGCCGCGCAGGAGATGATGGCGACCGTCTTCTACCCCCTCAACAACCAGTTCCTCACCGGCCACAACGACGCCTGCATCACCAACTACTGGGCCAACTGGGACCTGTGCAACATGGCCTCGGTCCTGGCCATCGGCATCCTCAACGAGGACTCCGCCAAGTACGACCAGGCCGTCACCTACTTCAAGTCCGGCGCCGGAAACGGCTCGATCGCCCACGCCGTGCCGTTTCTGTACACCGACTCCGACGGCTATGGGCTCGGCCAGTGGCAGGAGTCCGGGCGCGACCAGGGACACACCGTCATGGGCATGGGCCAGATGGGCGCCCTCTGCGAAATGGCCTGGAACCAGGGCGAGGACCTCTACTCCTACGACAGCCGCCGCTTCATGAAGGCCGCCCAGTACGTGGCGAAGTACAACCTCGGCCTGGACGTCCCCTACACCACGTACACCTGGGGTACCGGACAGAACTGCGCCACCTCGTCGCAGACCGTGATCGGCTCCGGCAGCCGCGGCCAGATCCGGCCCGTCTGGGCACAGCTCCACTTCCACTACAACCGTCGCCTGTCCCTCGACGACAAGTACATCTCGCAGATGTACTACGACCTCGTCGCCTCCGAGGGCGGTGGCGGCGACTACGGCACCACCAGCGGAGGCTTCGACCAGCTCGGCTTCGGCACCCTGATGTACGCCAAATAGCTCTGGTCAGCGCCTGTGCACCGGAATACGAGCAGCGGCTGTGATGCTCTTGTATTACTGGTGCACGAGCGCGGCGAAGGGCTGGTGGGCGCATGACGGCAGACCAGGCGAACCCCGTGGTCAGGACGGAGTACGGGGCCGTCCGTGGCCGGTACGAGCGGGGTGTGGCGGTGTTCCGGGGCATCCCCTACGGGGCTCCGCCCTTCGGCCCCCGCCGGTTCCGGCCGCCCCTGCCGCCCGAGCCCTGGGACGGGGTGCGGGACGCCGTCGCCTTCGGGCCGACAGCGCCGAAACCGCCGTACTCCGAGGCCTTCGCGCAGTACCTGTCCGACCCGGTCGTGCCCGGCGACGACTGTCTCAACCTCAATGTGTGGACACCGGAGCCGGGCCGCGGGGCCCGGCTCCCGGTGCTGGTGTGGCTGCACGGCGGCGCCCTGACCAGGGGATCCTCGGCCGTACCGGTCTACGACGGACATGCCTTCGCCCGGGACGGCGTCGTGTTCGTCTCCGTCAACTACCGGCTGGGCGTCGAGGGCTACGGCCTCTTCCCGGACGCCCCCGCCAACGCGGGCCTGCGCGACCAGCTCGCCGCCCTCCAATGGGTCCACCGGTCGATCGAGGAGTTCGGCGGCGACCCCGACCGCATCACCCTGTGCGGTCAGTCGGCCGGCGCGATCAGCACCGGCGCCCTGCTCGCCGCGCCGCAGGCCCAGGGGCTGGTCCGGCGCGCCGTCCTGCAGAGCGGGCCGCCCGAGGCCGCCGACCGGGACAAGGTGCGGCGCATGGTGCGCCGGATGGCGACCCGGCTGCGGATCCCCGCCACCGCCGCGGCCTTCGCCGAGGTCGACCGGGAGCTGCTGCTGCGCACCCAGGCCGAGGTGGGCAGGCTCAGCAGCCCGGTGCTCGGCGGGCCCGCCTTCGGCATCGTCGTCGACGGCGACCTCGTCCCGAGCGACCCCCTGGACGCCCTGGTCGAAGGGACCGCGGCCCGTGACATAGAGCTGATGACGGGCTGGACCCGGGACGAGTACCGGCTCTGGCTGGTCCCCGGCGGCCTGCTGGAACGCGTCGACCGCCTCGGCGCGGTCGCCCTCGCCGGCGCCATGGCCCGCTGCCACGCCGGACACGAGGTGCCGCGCGGCTACCGCGCCCTGCACCCGGACGCCGGGACCGCCGAGATCGTCGGCCAGATGGTCACCGACCACCTGCTGCGCCTCCCGCTGCACCGCCTGGCCGACGCCCGCCCCGGCACGTCGTACGTCTACGAGTTCGCCTGGCCCTCGAACCTCCCCGACCTCGGCTCCTGCCACGCCCTGGAGCTGGGCTTCGTCTTCGACACCGGGGAGAGCCCCGAGTCGGCGAAGCTGGCGGGCGACGGTGCCCCGCAGGAGCTGAGCGACGCCATGCACGGGGCGTGGGTGCGGTTCGCGGTGGACGGGAACCCCGGATGGCCGGCGTGGGACGACACGCACCCGGTGCGGATCTTCGGGGACGGCGCGCCGCACACCGCGCACGGCCCGCTCGACGCCGAGCTGGCCCTGTGGGCCGCCGACCTCACTCCCGTGGAATCCACACGCGCATCGCTCCCGTCCGCCGGTTGGCCCACGCGTGGTACGGAGCTGCGGTCAGTGGTACGACGTCTTCGGCTCCCCGGGTCCGTCCGTCGGCCGTGACCACCGTGACCCCGCCCAGCGGCCCGGGGTCGTGCCGGGCGGTGACCCGGGTGGGGTCGGGCCGGAGGGCATGGGCGGTACTCCCGGGATGGAAACCGGTTGCGGTCGCCGTGCGCACAGAAAACGTCCGGTGGGGCGAGAAAGGGCTGGGGGAGAAGGGGCCGCCATGACCGTGCTGGGCCGTGGCCCTCGCCAGGACCCACCGTCACGTTATGCCGCGACCTCCGCCACGGCCCCCACCGAGTTCCGCACCACCACATGCGTCCCCAGCAGCAGATGCTCGTCCGGCGTGTTCGGCTCGCGCCCCAGCGCGGTCCGTACCGCCAGCCTGCCCAACTCCTCGTAGGGGACATGCACGGTCGTCAGCGCCGGATACAGATCCCGGGCGAACGGGATGTCGTCGTACCCGGCCAGCGACACATCGTCCGGCACGCTCAGCCCCGCCTCGTGCAGGGCGGTGAGCGCGCCCGCCGCGACCATGTCGGTGGCGGCGACCGCGGCCGTGAACTCCAGCCCCTTGTCCAGGGCCCCGCGCATCAGCCGGTGGCCGGAGTCGCGGGTGAAGTCGCCGTGCAGGACCAGTTCCGGGTCGGCGTCGAGGCCACGGGCGCGGTGGGCGGCGAGATAGCCGCGCTCACGTCCCTGGGCCGTGGTGTGGTCCGGCTTGCCACCGAGGAACAGCACCCTGCGGTGGCCCTGCGCGAGGACGTGCGCGACCAGGGCGAAGGCACCGCCCTCGTTGTCGTACTCGATGACCGTCACCGGCGCCCCGGGGCCCAGTGGCGGGCGCCCGCACAGCACCAGACGGGAGCCGGCCGAGGCGAGCGAGTCGGCCATACGGCGGGTGCGGTCGCGGTACTCGACGGTGTCGGCGCCGCCGCCGACCAGGATCACCGCGGCGGCCCGCTGGGCGCGCATCATCTCCACGAACTCCACCT
Source organism: Streptomyces sp. NPDC051913 (assembly GCF_044593635.1). Taxonomy (NCBI): domain Bacteria; kingdom Bacillati; phylum Actinomycetota; class Actinomycetes; order Kitasatosporales; family Streptomycetaceae; genus Streptomyces; species Streptomyces sp. NPDC051913. The sequence goes on from NZ_JBIUCI010000002.1 coordinate 485,992, forward strand.
CGTGCCGCGCGTCGCCCTCCGTGCTGCACACCAGACACAGATGCCCGAGCCGGGTCGCCTCGCGCTCCACCCCGTGCGCCATCAGCGCGAAAGACGGTCCGGTGATGTCCTCCAGCACGAACGCCAAAGTGGGCGTGCCGACCCCCGCGATCGCCTTGGCGCGCGCGTCCGCGACGTAGTCCATCTCGCGCACCGCCCGCAGCACCCGCGCCCGGGTCGTCGCACTCACCGGGTAGACCCCGCCGAGCACCCGCGACACGGTCGACGCGGACACCCCCGCACGGGCCGCCACGTCCCGGATCGTGCTCCGGCTGGTGTCCTCGCTCTTTCTGGTCATGCCCGGCCCCGCCCCTCTCCCCGCGCTCCGACCCACCCCTCGGGAACTGCGGCAACACGACGGCAACCGGTTCCCGAAACGGAGGCTAGCAGCGGGTGGAGGTGAGGGGGAGAGGGTGGCGAGGAGGAGACGACCGCTGCGGACTACGCGTGCGGCGACAGCGTGTCCGCGATGGACGCGATCGCCGCCGGCCCCACTCGGCAGCAGCCGCCGATCAGCCGCGCCCCGGAGCCTTCCCAGGCCAGCACCTCGCCGGGCGCGAAGCTGGAGCGGCCGTTCCAGGCACGGGCCTCGGCGTCCCAGGCCTCGCCACTGTTCGGGTAGACCACGACCGGCTTCCCGGTCACCCGGGCCGCGATCTCGACCGCCGCGTCCACGTCCTGCGGCGCGCAGCAGTTCACCCCGACGGCGATCACCTCGTCGGCGTCGGCGGCCAGGGCGAAGGCGTCCTCCAGGGGCTGGCCGGCCCGGGTGCGGTCACCCGCGATCGAGTACGACAGCCAGGCGGGCGTCCCCAGCCCGCGCAGCGCCCGCAGCAGCGCCTCCGCCTCGTCGGCATCCGGCACCGTTTCGAGGGCCAGCACGTCAGGTCCGGCCGCGGCCAGCACCTCCAGGCGGGGGCGGTGGAAGGTCTCCAGCTCGGCCACGCTCAGCCCGTAGCAGCCGCGGTACTCGGAGCCGTCCGCGAGCATAGCCCCGTAGGGGCCGACAGAGGCGGCGACGTACAGCGGGCGGGTGACGCCCTTCGCCTGCGCCTGCCGGGCCGCCTCGCGGGCCAGCTCCACGCTGAGGGACAGCAGTTCGACGGCGCGGTCGTGGCTGATGCCGCGCTTTTCGAAGCCCTCGAAGGTGGCCTGGTAGCTGGAGGTGATCGCCACGTCCGCGCCGGCCTCGAAGTAGGCGAGGTGCGCCTCGGTGATCGCCTCGGGGTGTTCGGCGAGGAGACGGGCCGACCACAGCTCGTCGCTCAGGTCGTGTCCGGCGGACTCGAGCTGGTTGGACATGCCGCCGTCCAGGACGACGGTGCGGGTGGCTAGCGCCTGGGCGAGGGGCGTGGTGCTGGTCATGGGGTCGACAGTAGTCGTTGCGGCTACGGGGGTGCCTCTTGATGTCGGGGGCCGGGTGCGGGTGTGAGGGGGCTGGTCGCGCCCACGCGGCGGAGCCGCACATCGACACAGCCCCGCGCCCCTGGGGGCGTCACCCCGCCGCGTGCCTTCCACTGCCGCGGCGTCCTCGCCTGTAGCGCGTCGCCGGGACCGCCAGGCCGCCCAGGAGGCCGAGGCCCAGGGCGTACGGCCACCAGCCGAGCCGGTCGTCCCGCGCGGCGCCCGCGGTGCGGGTCACGTCGGTCGCTGCGCTCGAACCGCTCTCAGCCGTGGGGGACTTGCTTGCCTTGGGCGTGGCGGCGGTGAGGACCACGTCGTTGCCGTCTCCGCCCCTGTAGGTGATCCGGTACGTGGTGTCGGCGAGCTTGAGCTTCGCGCCCTCCTTCAGGCCGGTGAAGGCCCCCGTCGTCTTCGTGGCCCCCTTGTGGTCCAGCACGGTGATCTTCTTCGCGGGGTTCGCCCCGGCCGCCCCCAGGTCGAGGTCACCGGCCAGCCTGACCGGCCCCGTCACCTTCAACGGCTTCGCACCCAGGACGAGTTCACCCCGCGCGCTCTGCGTGTACGCGCCGGAGACCGTCAGCCCGCTCGTCACCACACCCTCGTTCGTCACCGCCCCCTTCACCGTGCCCTTGCCGCTCAGGGAGGTCGCCACCCGCAGCCCCGCCGTTCCGGCGTCGAGACGCGCGCCGGACGTGGTCAGCCGGATGGCCTTGCTGTGCTCCAGGGTCGCCCCGTTGCGCAGCGCCAGCGTGCCCTTCTTCACCGTCGTCGGCCCCGTGTACGTCACCGCGGTCCCCGTCAGGGTCGTCGTCGCCGTACCCGCCTGCGTGAGCGAGCCGCTGCCGCTGATCCGGGACAGGGACTGGGGCTTGCGCACGTTGTTCAGGACCAGCGAGCCGTTGTCGACGACCTTGTACAGACCGCCCGCGGTGTACAGCCCGCCGTCGCCGCCCGACCGGCCGCTGCCCAACCGCAGCACCGCCCCCTTCTCGACGGTCGTCGAGCCGTCGTAGTACTGGACGGCCGCGAACGTGACGTCGTTGCCGCGGGTCCCGGCGATGACGACATCGCCGGCTCCGGGAGCTGCCAACGTGTCGTGGAACCTGCCGCCGCCGATGGGCGCGCCCAGGGTCACCGGGCCGTCGTAGTCGAAGGTGAGGAGGGAGCGGGAGCGGGCGGCGAGGAGGTTGATGTAGACGGTCTCGGCCGTGCCCGGCATGAAGATCCTGTGCGTGGTGCCGTCGCCCCACTGGACGTTCGCGCCCTTGATGTTGGTGCCGCGCTTGTTGACGTTCTTGCGGGTCGGCGTCCAGTTCAGGGCCGGGTCGCTGAGGGAGGGGTTCGTGTCGCCGCCCTGGTCCGACCAGCTGTACTGGCCCCTGAGGATCACCTTGCCGCCGGGGCGGGACTGGACGTTGATGTCGCTGCCGTACTCGCGCTGGTAGAAGTCCATGCCCATCGTGACCGTCTGGCCGAGGGGGGTGTCCACGGTCCAGGTGCCCTGGTTGAGGACCTTGCGCAGCCCCGGCAGGGAGGTCGCGTACTCCGGCCGTCCGGCGTTGGTCTGCGTGCCGTTGTCGATGACCCCGGAGAACGGCCCTGATGTCACGTCCCAGGTGGCCCAGAGGAAGCGCGGCTGGGTGATCAGGCCGGAGCCGCTGATGGTGCCCAGGTTGTAGGGGACGTTCTTCAGGGACAGCCTCAGGGTGCCGTCGACCCGGATGTTGTCCTGGTTGAGGCGGAAGGCCGGGGTGTTGTACGGGTAGTGGCCGATGACGCCGGTCGAGCCGCCGTCGCCGTACTGGAGGGTGGCGCCGCGCTCGACGGTGATCGTGGGCGGGTCGGGGGTGGCGGTGGTGACGTAGGGGTGATGGCCGCCCTGGACCGACACCTTCTGCCGCTGCCGTGCCTTCGGGAGCGTGATGTCGCTGTCCTTGGTCAGGATCAGGGTTCCGGTGCCGCGCACGGTGAGCGTGCCCTCGCCCCGGAGCACCCCGTCGTACGTCGTCGTCCCGGACGGCACGGTGACGACCGTGTCGCCGCCGAGCGTGACGTCCCGGCCCGCGAGGACGTCGGCGGTGATGTCCCGGGCACCCGCTGCCCGGGCCGGGGGAGCGGTGGCGAGGAGGGCGGCGACCGCCGCGAGGGCACCGGCGGCCGCTGCTGTCTTGTGGGTATGGCTGCGCACGGGAGAGGAGACGCGGCGGGGCGGCGGGCGATAACAAAAAATCAGCCCCGGGAAGCGCTGGTGGAAAGCGTTCGCAGAAAGCGCCTTCTTTTGTCGCGTCCGACCCGTTGACCTCCCCTGTTGCCCGCCGTACCTTTCGGCTGTTCGCAATAACAACAGATGTTCTCAATATCGAACATCACTCTCAGGACACCCCCACCCGAGAGGCAGTCCCTATGAGCCGCGTTCCCCCCGTCCCCGACCGACGACTGCTGCTGAAGGGCGCGCTGGCCGCGGGCGCCCTGGCCGCGACCCCCACCGTCGCCGCAGCCGCCCCCGCCCCGAAGAAGGCCGCACCGCCCGTGAACCCGCTCGTCCGCAACCGCGCCGACCCGCACATCCACCGGCACTCCGACGGCACCTACTACTTCACGGCCACCGCCCCGGAGTACGACCGGATCATCCTGCGCCGCTCCCGTACCCTGAACGGTCTTGCCACCGCCGCCGAGTCGATCATCTGGACCAGGCACGCCACCGGTCCGATGGGCGCGCACATCTGGGCGCCGGAGATCCACCGCATCGGCGGCAAGTGGTACATCTACTTCGCCTCCGCGCCCGCCGAGAGTGTCTGGGACATCCGGATCTGGGTCCTGGAGAACGCCAACTCCGATCCGTTCAAGGGCACTTGGACCGAACGGGGCCAGATCAGGACCGCCTGGGAGACCTTCTCCCTCGACGCCACCACCTTCACCCACCGCGGCACCCGCTACCTCGCCTGGGCCCAGCACGAGCCCGACATGGGCAACAACACCGCCCTGTGGCTGTCGAGGATGGCGAACCCCTGGACCCTGACGGGACCTCAAGTACGGCTGTCCACACCCGAGTACGACTGGGAGTGCGTCGGCTACAAGGTCAACGAGGGCCCGTCCGTCATCGCCCGCAACGGGCGGCTCTTCATGTCGTACTCGGCCAGCGCCACCGACTTCCACTACTGCATGGGCCTGCTGACGGTCGACGCGGACGCCGACCTCATGGACCCCGCGAACTGGTCCAAGTCGCCGGTCCCCGTCTTCACCAGCAACGACACGACCCAGCAGTACGGGCCCGGCCACAACTGCTTCACCGTCGCCGAGGACGGCCGCAGCGACGTCCTCGTCTACCACGCACGCCAGTACAAGGAGATCGTCGGCGATCCGCTGAACGACCCCAACCGGCACACCCGCGTCCAGAAGCTCGGCTGGCACGCGGACGGCACCCCCGATTTCGGCATCCCGGTGGCGGACACCACCGTCACGGACCTGGAGGTCGCGTCATGAGACGTGCGTACGCGGTACTGCTCGCCCTCTGTCTGGCACTCGCCGGCGCCCTCGTCACCGCGGGCCCCGCCCAGGCGGCGGCCCTCACCATCCCCAACGGGGTCCAGTTCACGGACACGTCGGGCAACGCGCTGCACGCCCACGGCGGCGGCGTCATCAAGGTCGGCTCGTACTACTACTGGTTCGGCGAGAACCGCAACGCCGACAACACCTTCAAGGCCGTCTCCGTCTACCGCTCCACCGACCTGAAGAACTGGGAGTTCAGGAACAACGTCCTGACCCAGTCCTCCGCCGCCGAGCTGGGCACCGCCTACATCGAGCGGCCCAAGGTCATGTACAACGCGTCCACCGGCAAGTTCGTGATGTGGATGCACAAGGAGAACGGCACCGACTACAGCGAGGCGCGCGCGGCCGTCGCCGTCTCCGACACCGTCGACGGCAGCTACACCTACCAGGGCAGCTTCCGCCCGCTCGGCTCGTACATGTCCCGGGACATCACCACCTACGTCGACACCGACGGCACCGGCTACATGGTCTCGGCCGCCAACGAGAACTACGACCTGCACATCTACAAGCTGAACGCCTCCTACACCGGCATCGACAGCCTGGTCGCCAACCCCTGGGTGGGCGGCCACCGCGAGGCACCGGCGCTCTTCAAGCGGGGCGGCGTCTACTTCATGCTCACGTCGGGCGCCACCGGCTGGAGCGCCAACCAGCAGCAGTACGCCACCGCCACCTCGCTCGCCGGACCCTGGACCTCGATGGCGAACGTCGGCGACTCCACGACCTACAACTCCCAGACCGCGTACGTCCTTCCGGTCACCGGGAGCTCCGGCACCTCGTACCTCTACATGGGCGACCGCTGGGGCAACTCCTTCGGCGGGACCGTCAGCGACTCCCGGTACGTGTGGCTGCCGCTGACCTTCCCGAGCTCCACCACGATGTCCATGTCCTGGTACCCCGAGGTCACCGTGGACACGGCCGCCGGCACGATCGGCGGGACGAGCGCCACGTACAACACCCTGATCGCGCGCCACAGTTCCAAGTGCGCGGACGTGGCCAACCAGTCCCTGTGGCAGGGTGTCGCGATCAGCCAGTACACCTGCAACGGCGGCGGCAACCAGAAGTGGTGGTTCAAGGACCTCGGCACCGGCTACTACCAGCTGGTCGGCCGTGGCAGCTCCCTGTGCCTCCAGGAGAACTCCACCAACGTCACCCAGGAGAACTGCAACTCCGGTACCACCAGCCAGCAGTGGTCGGTGACCACCTCGGGCTCGTACGTCACCGTCAAGGCCCGCGCCACCGGCGAGTGCCTCGACGTGAACGGCGCGTCCACCGCCAACTCCGCCGCGATCATCACGTACACCTGCAACGGAGCGACCAACCAGCAGTGGACGCGCGGAACCTGACGTCCGATCAGGCCAGCAGGTCGATCGCGTCGATCGACGTGCCGGCGCTGAGATAGGACGTCGTCCCCGAACCGCTCACCACGTTGATCTTCAGGATGTTGTACTGGCTGGTGTCCGTGAGCCAGGCGCTCGCCGGAACGCTGTAGGTGAACGTGTAGTTGTTGCCCCGGTAGGAGCCGTTGGTCAGTGACCGGGTGCTCGGCTGGGTGGGCGGGGAGGGGATCGCCGACGTCCAGGTGTCGTTGACGACGACCTGCGGCCGTCCGTTGGCGTAGGCCGTCGTCACACCGATGCGCAGGGTGTGCGCGGCGGCGGCCTGGGCCGCGGTCAGCTTGAAATACACCAGCAGACCGCTGTTGACGTCCTTCCAGAGGTAGCAGGGGAAGGCGGAGGTCTCGGTGCCGCTGCCGATGACCACGTTGCCGGTCCAGGCCGAGGCCCGGACGTCGGACGGGTGGGCGTACGTCATCAGGTCGGCGTTCTTGAAGCCGCTGGGCGTGCCGTTCCAGTCGTTGACGCGCCAGATCGCGCTCGCGTTGCTCGGGTCGTTCGAGGACGGGATCGCGAGGGTGTTGAGGCTGGTCGTGGCACCCGCGGTGACGGTCACCGACGTGGTGTGGACGCCGAGTTCACCCTTGAAGACGGTGAGCGTGTACGTCCCCGGCAGCACCCCGCCGATCGAGAAGTACCCGTCCGAGGAGCGGGCCGAACCCCAGTACTGGGCGGCCGAGTTGGCGAGCCCGACCGTGTACGCGTACGCCGTGTTCCGGCCGGTGATCCCGACCCCCGCGACCCGGCCCCGGCCGCCCGAGGCCACGTACCCGGAGATGCCGAGCGAGTCCGCCCACGAGGTGGTGAGCGTGCCCGGGTACAGCGACGACGAGGGCGCGCCGCCGTCGGTGAGGGCGATGACGTACGGGCCCTGGAGGCCGAAGCGCTCGTCCTCGGTCTGGTTCTGGGCGTAGTGCAGGATCTCGTACAGACCGCCGCCGTCCGCGCTCTGGTGGCGCAGGAGGGAGCGGTAGAAGGGGCCGCCGGAGGCCTTCTCGTGGTTGGAGCGGACGATCCACAGGCCGACGCTGCCGGTCGTCCAGCCGATGTAGTCGTAGTCGATCACCCGCAGCTTCGAGTAGTGCTTCGAGCGGGTCTGGCCGTCGGACTTCGCGAAGACGTCCGAGGCCTCGATGGTGGTGGGCGCGTAAGTGTAGGAATCGGGCTCGTCGTTGAGGAACAGGCCCGCCTTGACGCGCAGGATGAACCGGGTCGAGGCGACGGAGGTGTCGGCGCGGTTGGTCCACAGGTAGACGTTGTTCTCGCCGCTGCGGGCCGCGTAGTAGTGCCTGAGCGTGCCGTAGGCGACCGAGATCAGGATCGTCGTCCCGGACTGCTTGATCGTGACGGTCGAGGTGCCGAGGCCCGACTCGATGTGCGAGTTCTTGCCGCCGTAGCCCTGGTACTCGGTGCCCTTGTAGACCAGCGAGGTCAGGTCGCCGTTGGTCTTGCTGACCTTGAAGACGAGGCTGGCACCGGTGTCGACGACGTAGTTCGAGCCGTCGTCGGTGTAACCGAAGGTCGCGGCGGACGCCGTCTGGGCGAACGGCCCGGCGAGCGCGGCGGTACCGGCCGCGGCGGCGCTGCCGAGCACGAAGGCGCGGCGGCCGACGCCTGCGTTGGATGCGGCTCCGGACATGGGGGTGCCTCCTTCGAGAGACATGTGGGGGAGGTGCGGGTGTCTCGCAGAGTGACAGTTGAATCGATTTCGCGAAAGGGCTTTCGCTTGCAGGAGGTTGGCAATCTTGTGAAATCGACCCAAGGTCTAGAAAGCGCTTGCCGATAGGGGTACGGTCCAGCCGCCAGGTCTTGCCATGTGTCGGAGGAGCAGCGAATGAGACGTTTCAACCTCGCCGTGCTGGCGGCGCTCACCCTGGGCGCCGGACTGACCGCCGTACCGGCCGCCCAAGCGCACGGAGGGCGGGCGCCGCTCGGCATCGAGAACTGCACCGCCGGCGCCTGTCACTTCGACGTCCCGGCGGGCACGTACGACGTGAAGGTCCTCCTCGGCGGCGACGCCGAATCCAGCACGAGCGTCAGCGGCGAGACGCGCCGCTCCCTGCTGCCGGAGACCGCCGCGCCCGCCGGTGAGCGGGTCGCCCGCAGCTTCACCGTGAACGTCCGCACCCCCGAGGGCGAGCCCACCGGCGTGGACGGCACCCCCGGCCTCGACCTCGTCATCGGCGGCACCGCACCCGCCCTCGCCGACATCTTGGTCACCCCGGCCCGCCACAGCCGACAGATCCTCCTGGTCGGCGACTCCACGGTCTGCGACCAGCCCGGCGACCCCTACTCCGGCTGGGGCCAGCAGCTGCCCCAGTACCTGCGCAAGGGTGTCTCCGTCGCCAACTACGCCGACTCCGGCGAGAGCACGGTCAGCTACCTCGCGAGCGCCCAGCTGTGGGGCACCGTCCAGCCGCTGATCCGGCCCGGCGACCTCGTCCTGGTCCAGCTCGCCCACAACGACAAGACGACCGACGAGGCGACCTACCGGGCGAACCTGGAGACTCTGGTCGCCGGGATCCGCGAAAAGGGCGGGGAGCCTGTCCTCGTGACGCCGATCGTGCGACGCTGGTTCAACTCCGACGGCACCCTGAACAACAACACCGCCCTCCTGGTCAACGGCCTGGGCGTCGACCACCCCGCCGTCATCCGCTCGGTCGCGGCAGACAACGGCGTCCCGCTGATCGACCTGACCGCGAGGACCAAGGCGCTCGTGGAGTCCCTCGGGACGGAGGGCTCCAAGGCGCTGTACCTCTACAACGAGAAGCGCGACAACACGCACACGTCTGTGCATGGAGCCACGGTGTATGCGGGGCTTGTCCGCGATGAGCTGGTCGCTCAGCACCTGGTCCCCGCGGGGCTGGTGCGGGTGGCCTACTGAGCCCCTGGGGCGCCCCGACCGGAACCGGGGCGCCTCAGGCCTGCCGACCAGGGGCGGTTTTCGTCTGCGGGCCGGTGGGGGCTGGTCGCGCAGTTCCCCGCGCCCCTCAGGGGCGTCACACCCCGGCACGTCTGAAAGAGAGACCATGCTTCTTCCCTCCGAAGACCGCACGTGCAGCCCCTCTACCGGGTACACCCGCGTCCACTGGGAAGCTGCCGCCGACGCGCTGCTCGCCGCCACGGAGCCGTACGCCGTCGAGGGCGGCGCTCTCTACCAGTTCCCCGGCGCGCACACGAGCTGGTCCGGGCGGCTCTCCGATGGGCTGGAGGGGTACGCCCGTACGTTGTTGCTCGCCGCCTTCCGGCGTGACGAGACCGCGCTTGAGCGGTACGCGGACGGGCTCGCCGCCGGGGTCTGCGGGGTGTGGCCGCGGATCGAGGACCGTAGTCAGCCACTAGTCGAGGCCGCGTCGATCGCGCTCGCGCTGCGGCTGACCCGGCCGCTGTTGTGGGACCGGCTGGACGACGGGGTGCGGGAGCGGGCCGCCGCCTGGCTCGGTGACGCGCTCAGCGCCGAGGCCTGGCCCTGCAACTGGGAGCTGTTCCCCGTCACCGTGGGCGGCTTCCTGAAGGAGATCGGGTACGAGACGGAGGCGTCCGGCAAGGCGATCGACCGGGGTCTGGAACGTATCGAGGACTGGTACGTCGGCGGCGGCTGGTACACCGACGGCGACGGCCGCAAGTACGACTACTACAACGGCTGGGCGATGCACCTCTACCCGGTGCTGCACGCGTGGCTGGCCGACGACAGCCGACTGCTCTCGCTGTACGGCGACCGGCTCGAAGCCCATCTCGCCGACTACGCCCACCTGTTCGGCGGCGACGGTGCCCCGATGCACCAGGGGCGTTCCCTCACCTACCGCTTCGCGACCACCGCCCCGCTGTGGCTCGGCGCCCTCACCGGCCGTACACCGCTCGCGCCGGGCGAGACGCGGCGGCTCGCGTCCGGGGCGCTGAAGTACTTCCTGGACCGGGGGGCGGTGAACGAGGACGGGCTGCTGACCCTGGGGTGGCACGGGCCTGATGAGGCCGTCCTTCAGGGGTACTCCGGCCCCGCCTCCCCCTACTGGGCCAGCAAGGCCTTCATCGGGCTTCTTCTGCCGCCCGATCACGAGGTGTGGACGGCCGCCGAGGAACCCGGGCCGACCGAGCGGGCGGACGCGGTGCGGTCGATCGACGCCCCCAACTGGCTTCTCCAGTCGACGAGTTCGGACGGTCTCGTCCGGCTCCACAACCACGGCAGCGAGGACGTCCGGTACGACCCGTACTACACCCGCCTCGCCTACTCCACGGTGACGGCGCCCTCACCGTCGTACGACAACAGCGTGATCGTCGGGGGCGATCCGAGCCGTACCTCGATCGAGCCGCTGGGGGTCGGGGAGGGGTGGGTGGCCTCCCGGCATCTGGCCGGTGGGGGTGCTCGGGTGACCAGCCTGGTGCTCGCGGACGCGGCCGTGGAGGTGCGGGCCCATCTGGTGGCGGGGGCGGAGCCGGGGACTTCGGTGCGGGTCACGGGGTGGGCCGATGCGGAGGGGGTACGGGCGGAGATCCTGCCCGTTGCGGGGTTGAGCCGCGAGCTGGCCGGTGTGACGGGGGACGGGGACACACTGTTCGTCGCCGTGGCCCGGCTCTCCGGGGAGGTGGCGGCCGTGCCCTTGGCCGATGCGGTGACCGTGTGGATCGATAACTCCGGTGTGCTGCACGTGCTTTGGTGCGACGGGCGGGAGGTCGAGGCGCGGGTGGATGGCGGCGGGGTGGAGGTCGCCGCCGTGCGCTGAGCCGGCTCGGGGCAGTATGGGGATCATGCGTGGGGGAGACGAACTCGTAGAACGGCTGGGACGGGCCGGGCTCGACGTCGTGGGGGAGCGGCGGGTCGAGGAGGTGCTGCCGGTTCCGTTCGCCTGGCGGTATCTGCTCGCCGAGCCGACCGCCACGGTTGTCGCGGAGCGAACAGGGCTGGCCGGTGAACTCAACGCGCGGTGGCATCGGTTGGCGTCGGAGGCGGGGATCTTCGGGGCGGACGGGGTGTTCCTCATCTCCGTCCAGGGGTGTGACGGCTGGGTCAGGGTGCGGTTGGGCGACGGCTGGGATCTGGTCGGTGTGCCGGAGTTCGTCACGATGGCGCAGGACGGGGACGCCCTGGTGGGGGCGACGACCGAGGAGCGCGCGGTGCGGCTCGTCGCCGTCGACCGGGTTCGGGAGCGGCGGGAGGAGGCCGCCCGGGCGGCGGGGCGGGAGACCCCGGAGGAGCGGGCGGCTGCCTGGGAGAGGCTGTTCCAGGGGCCCAAGTGCTCGCAGGAGGTGCTGGATTCATGGGCCGACGGGCTCTCCCTCAACCCGGCCACACCGGCCGAGCTGCGGCCGCTGCTGCTGAAACGGCCCTCCTACGCCCTGTACGGCGTCATGCCGGCCGAGGTCGTGGACGCGCTGCTGGCCGACCCTGAGTGGGAGGGCCGGTTCCGGGCGGCCCGCGCCCAGCCGGGCATCACCCCCGAGCAGTGGGGCCGGGTGATCCTCGCCGAGCGGGACGAGCGGCAGCGGTGGCTGCTCGCCATGACGGCGGCGGAGAACCAGGCCCTCGTCGCCGAGGACGCCTGCCGTGTCCTCGCCGCGGACCCGTCCGCGCGGGTGCGGTCCGAAGCCGCACGCCTCAAGGGGCTGCCCGCCTCCGTGGCGGTCGCGCTGGCCACCGACCCGGCCGACGGGGTGCGTGCGGTGGCCTGCCGGACCGCCTGGCCGCATCTCGACGCGGCGGGCCGGGAGGCGCTCCTCGCCGACCCGAACGACTTCGTGCGGGCCAGAGTGCGCGTGCTCTACCACCAGGACCACCCGATGCCCCGGTCGGTGTTCGACGCCGAGGACATCGAGGGCGCCGACAGGCTGGCGCTGGAGACCTGTTTCCTGGAGCGCGACCTCGCCGATCACCTGGCTCGCCACGGGGAGCGGTTGCAGCGTTGGTTGCTCGCCGCCAACCCGAGGCTGGACCCGGATGTGGTCGCCCTCCTCGCCGAGGACCCCGACGACGGGGTTCGCTTCCGGGTGTCCACGCGGCCCGACCTCACCGAGGAGCAGCGGGCCGCCATCCCGGTCGAACTCGACCCGGACACGCGCTACTTCGAGCTGGACTGGGTCAAGGCCCTGCACGACGACGAGGACGCCATGCGCCGCCTGGCCGCCTCCTCCCACTTCCTGGTGCGCAGATGCGTGGCCAGGGCCCGGCATCTGCCCCCGGACGTCGTCGAACGCCTCGCCCGGGACGAGGACCGGATCGTCCAGCTCTTCCTCGCCGAGTCCTGTGACGACGCGCCCGCCGACATGCTCCTGCGGGTGTGGCAGTGGTGGGACGGCAGCCTCACCAACCCCGACCGGCCCCGCGGTCACCCCAACTTCCCCCGCCACGACCTCGTGCGACACGCCGACGACCCGAACCCGCGGATGCGTCAACTCGTCCTGGACGATCCCGAGTCGACGCCCGAACTGGTCGAGCGGCTCAGCCGGGACGTGAGCGCGGAGGTGCGGTACCGCGCCGCGACCGACCCACGGCTGTCGGCGACCGCCGCGGCCCGGCTGCTGGAGGACCCGCACGAACACGTACGGCAGGCCGCGGCACTGCACCCGCGGATGCCGGCCCGGTTGCTCGTCGGGCTGTTGCGCGGGGGTGGGGTGGAGACGGCGGCGCGGAACCCGGCGCTGCCGGTCGAGGTCATGCGGCGGATGGTCGATGCCGTCGCCGCGGGCTGAGCGTTCGGCCTGGCCTGGCCTGGCCCACCTCCCCCGTCCGCGTCGCGCAGGACGGGGGAGGCGGTGGTACGGGGCTGACCTGAGGCGTCAAGGGGTCAGCTGGGTGATCTTCAGGGTCTTCGTGGTCGGCGACGCACCGGTGAGGGGGGTCGCGTACGACGGGGTGACGGGGACGGAGGCCCAGGTCAGGGTGCCGTTCTTGGCGACCGCTATGTCACCGGTGATCCGGGTGGCGATCACCTTGTCCGCGCTCTGGAACGTGCCGTTCCAGTCGATGAGCCGCAGATGCGTGCCCGCGAAGGTGCCGGTGCACGTGCCGTCCTTGCACTTGGCGTTCTTCAGCGACTCCCAGGAGATCAGGAGCTTGTCCTTGCCGTACGGGGCGAGGCGGACGTTGACGTGCTCCGTGCCCGTGGTGGTGGACAGGCGGATCGCCTTGGTCGCGGCAGGGGTGTCGCGGTTCTTGAGGAACGCGACGGCGACCTGGTGGGTGCTCGTCCTCGGGGTGACCGTCCAGCCGCGCCCGCTGGAGTCGTCGGGGTTCTTCTTGGCCGACGCGGCGCCGCGCGAGGCGAACGCGGTGGCGTAGCGGCCGGAGGCGGACTTCACGAGATCACCGGTACGACCGGCGAACGTACCGCCGCAGTAGCCCGCCCAGCACTGCTCGCGCTGCACCACGGGGGCGTTGTCGGGGGCGCCGATGCCGGTGGAGACGAACAGACCTGAGCGCCAGTCGTCGAAGCAGAGCGAGGTGAACGCGCCGGAGGTCTCGGCGTGCAGGGCGATGCCCTCGTTGTGGCTGCACCCCCAACTCCAGCCACCACTCGCCTTCTTGCCCTTCGCGGTGACGTACTGCATCTTGTCGCCGAAGTGCCCGTCGGCGAAGCCACCCGCGCCGTGCACCACGAAGTACGCGCCGTACTTGGTGCCGTTCCAGACGAGCTGACCGTCCAGCGTCGGCGAGGTGTCGTTGGTGGCGGTGCCGGTGAGCTTGGTCTGGAAGGTCTTCCTGCCGTTGGTGTAGCGGACGATCGCCGCCGCCGTCTCCTTCCACTTGTTGGTGTCGGAGACCCGGGTGAGCAGCGCGAACCCGTCGTTGTGCGCGACCAGCCCGCCGACCTCCTTGGCGCCCTTGACGATCGTGTCGGCACCGGAGCGCCGGCCGGCGGCGGTCAGCGGTGTGACATGGATTCCGTCCGAGGCGGGCCAGGCCACCCGCAGGGTGCCGTTGGGCGCTGCCGCCGTCGCCGTGCGCGTCCATTCGCGGGAGTTGTTGTAACCGGCGGACAGGTAGGGGAACTTGGCCGGCAGGGTCACCGAGGTGGCGGACACGGTGAGACCGGAGGCGGCGGTGGTGCTGGCCCCCGCCGTCGCGTACCAGGCCCCGACGAGGGCGGCGGTGGCGGCGAGCCCCGCGATCAGGGGCTTGCGGGCGCCGCGGACGCGGCGGTGGGAGGTGGGGTGTTGTGCCGATGTCATGCCTTCATGTGGCCGCCGACGGCAGGAAGGTTGCCACTTTGGTTGCCTCATTTCACAGCAGTGCACAAAGATCGTTCATATGACCTCCTTGATCCGCCATGTGACGATCGACTGCGCCGACGCCTACGCTCTCGCGACGTTCTGGTCCCAGGTCCTCGACCAGCCCCTGCACGAGGAGGACCAGCCCGGCGACCCCATGGCCCTGATCGAGGCCGCGGGCCTGCTCTTCATCACCGTCCCCGACACGAAGACCGGCAAGAACCGCGTCCATGTCGACCTCCAGCCCCAGGACCGCACCCGCGACGAGGAGGTCGAGCGGCTCCTCGCCCTCGGCGCGACCGTCTTCGACGACCAGCGCCGCCCCGACGGCACCGGGTGGGTGGTGATGGCCGATCCGGAGGGCAACGAGTTCTGCGTGGAGCGCAGTGCCGGGGAGCGCGGGGAGTAGGGCATCCGTCCGGTGCCCGCCGACGACCCTTCGGCGGGCACCGAAGGGTTACGGCTCTAGCGTGCCGTGCATGACCGAGCACCCGCACGAAAACCCCGCCCGGGCCGTCACCGGCATGGTCGATCACGTTCTCGCCCTGGCCGCGACCTGGACCCGCTGGGACGGCAGGCTCTTCGAGAGCGACGACCGGGTCTACACCCCGCACAAGGCGATCCGGCGGGTGGCCGACCACCTCGTCGATCATCTGGCCGAGCTGGAGGCCCGGTTGGCGGGTGAGGAGCCGCAGGCGGACCACTGGCACGCGTCCGCCTCGACCACCGAGGCGGACCTCGCGCCCTTCACCCAGCAGGATCTCGACGAGGCCCGCAGCCGGCTCACCCGGCTCGCCCGGATCTGGGCCAACCGTCTCGAGGCGCTCTCCGACGACCAGCTCGACGCCTCTCCCGGCGAGGGCTGGAGCTTCCGTGAACTCGCCCGCCACCTCGAGGGATCGACGTACTACGCCGACGCGGTGGGTGAGTTGTCGTGACCGCCTTCGCCGCGCTCCACCACGGTGACGCGCCCCTTCTGCTGCCCAACGCCTGGGACCATGCCTCGGCCGCCGCCCTGGCGTCCCGGGGCTTCCCGGCCGTCGGCACCACGAGTCTCGGCGTCGCCGCGGCGGCCGGACTGCCCGACGGGGCGGCGGCGACCCGGGACGAGACCCTGCGGCTGGCGCTGACGCTGGGCACCGCGCCCTTGCTGCTGTCGGTGGACGCCGAGGGCGGATTCAGCGACGACCCGGACGAAGTGGGGCAGTTCGCGCGGGAGTTGGCGGCGGCGGGCGCCGTCGGCATCAACCTGGAGGACGGGCTCGGACCGGCCGACCTGCACGCCGCGAAGATCGCCGCGGTCAAGTCGGCGGCACCGGACCTCTTCGTCAACGCCCGCACGGACACGTACTGGCTCTCCGAGGGGCAGGACACGCTCCGTCGCCTCGACGCCTACCGACAGGCGGGCGCCGACGGCGTGTTCGTGCCGGGACTCAGCGATCCGAGGGCCATCGGCGCCCTCGTCGACCGGCTCGACGTCCCCCTGAACATCCTCTACTCGCCCACCGGTCCCACCGTCCGCCACCTGGCCGACCTCGGCGTCCGCCGCGTCAGCCTCGGCTCGCTGCTGTACCGGCGGGCGCTGGGGGCGATGCTGGAGACGGTCACGGAGATCGCGGAAGGCCGCTCACCGCGGGGCTCCGTCCCCTCGTACGACGAGATCGTGGCCCTCGGTCGACCGGGCATGCCCTCGTGAGTGCCTCCGCGCAGGAGGTCAGTCACCGGTGTGCTCGGCTCGGGGCCAGTTCTCCAGCAGGACGTGCAGGGCGTCGATCGTGCGGTCCCAGGACTTCCGCACCTCGCGGGGGGCGCCGAAGCCGCCCGTGGACTCCAGGGCGCAGTAGCCGTGGAAGGTGCTGCGCAGCAGGCGGACGGCGTCGGTGAGGTCGGGTTCCTCCAGGCCGTAGGCGCGGAGCATGCCGTAGGTGATCTCGGCGGTGCGGCGGAAGCCGGGGGAGTCGGTGACGAGCGCCTGGTCGACGCGGATCTGGGTGGCGGCGTAGCGGCCGGGCCGCTCCAGCGCGTACTCCCGGTAGGCGCCGGCGAACGCGGCCAGCGCGTCCTTGCCGGCCCGGCCCGCGACGGCCACGGCGATCCGGTCGATCATCTCCGCGCCGGCGAGCAGCGCGACGCGGGTGCGCAGCTCCTGGAGGTTCTTGACGTGCGAGTACAGACTCGCGTCCTTGACGCCGAAGTGCCGGGCCAGCGCGGACACGGTGACCTTGTCGAACCCGACCTCGTCGGCGAGATCGGCGGCTGCTTCGGTGAGCCGCTCGGCGGTGATTCCTGCGCGGGCCATGGGGGCTCTCCGATAACCTAGGGTGTCTAGGTTCCATGCTAGTGCACAAAGGCGTCAGCAGGGGGTGCCGTGTGCCGCGTTCAGGGTCACGTCCTCCGCCCGCAGGGACCGGGTCGTGGGGAGAGGGCCGGTTGATGGCAGAAGGGCCGTCCAACGCCACGGGGTCGCGAAGGCGCCGAGAACGACGCCGCACGCCAGGCAGATCAGGATGACGGCGATCGTGGCCGCGGTCGTGATCGCCCGCTGTCACGGATCGGCCGAACTGCCGCTGCCCGCGGGCCCCAGCGCCACGCGCAGATCGTGCACCTGGGCCGCGAGCAGGTCCTCGGCCGGCTCCCGTTCGTCCTGGTCGTCGCGGATCTCGACGACCAGGCGAAACCGGCGGTTGAACGGTCCAAGTGCCTCCGGTGTCACCGGCCCCCCTCCAGCGTGTCCTGATCACTCCTTAGGTACAGGCCGGACACCGGGAACACCGACTCGGGCCGCGCGGCGACCGTCAGCCGATCGGCGCGTAGACCACGCCCAGTTTGTCGACCTCGTCGCCCGCGCGGCCGGTGAAGCCGGCGATCTGCCAACCCGAGGGTGCGGTGAAGGTCTTCGTGTCCGAGGTCGCCGTACCGGACGACAGGGAGCGGCCCTTGTCCGTCGTGAACGCCGCCGAGAAGATCCTGGTCCGGCCGTCCTTCTGCCCCTCGGTCAGCTTCACCGAGGTGAGGTGCTCGCCGGACGCCAGGGTCAGCGAGGTGGCCGTGCCGCCCGTACCGCCGTGGGTGAGCGCCGTACCGCCGTCGTGGGTCAGCGAGACCGCGTCCAGGCGGGAGCCGCCGCGCAGGGTGAGGGTGCGCGGGGAGACGGCGGCCGGGAGGTCGTCGGCGTCGTTGAAGGCCGTGCCGTGCGGGCCGCCGAAGAAGTCACTCGCCTTCAGGGACGAGTTGAGGGTGTAGGAGAAGTCGACCGTGTGCGGGAAGTGGTCGGAGAGATTGCCCCCGGCGGAGTCGAGGAACGACGCCCACTCGTTGTTGTACCGGGTGGCCGTCAGCGAGAACAGCTTGCTGCCCCGGTACAGGACCTTGTCCACGACCTCGCAGTCGTTGGTGGGCGCCGTCGTCGGGCACACCAGCGCGTCCGCGCCCTGCGTCGGCCGCACCCCGCCCTTCACCAGCTGCACCCACGCGTCCGTGAGGCCGTTCTCGTCGGCCAGCGTGCGGATGTTGTCACCGGCGCGCGTGTACCGGGTGTTGGTGTCACCCATGACGATCACCGCGTTGCCCGCGGAGTTCGCCTGGATGAAGTCGGAGAGCTGCTCGACGTTGGCGCGCCGGGCGGCGAGCGCGTCGTCGGTGTCGTCCGCGTTGGTGTGGACGTTGTACAGGTCCACGAAGACGCCCTCGGCGAGCCGCACCCGGGCCAGCGAGAAACCCTTCGGGGTCAGGCAGTTGGTGCCGGTGCAGTCGTTCCACTTCACCCGCTCGAAGTCGTCGAAGGCGTGGTCCGAGAGGGTGTTGAGACCGTCCCCGAAGGGCACGCCGCCGCTGGTCGCGGTGCGGTACGGGTGGTTGTCGCCCGCGTACAGGGCCGCGTGGTAGTTGAAGTCCTCCTGGACGTTGACGATGTCGTAGGGCGCCAACCGCGGGGAGATCAGCGGGGTGTTGGTCGCCGGGTGGCCCGAACTCAGGCCCTCGGGGAGCCCGGCGACGTTGTACGTCAGCACGTTGAAGGTGCCGGTGGTGGCCGCCGCGGCGGGCGTCGACCCGGTGGTCGCGAGGCCGGTGAGGGCCAGGGCGGCGGCTGCGAGGGTGCCGAGGAGTCGTCTCATGGGCCCATGTTCATGTCAACGCGAGTGATTAAAAAGAGTAGTTGAGAAAACTGTTCAACATTCATAAGTGACGGGAGAGTGCCGCCCTTCGTCGTGCCGCCCTTCGTCGTGCCGCCCTTCGTCGTGGCGGCCCTCGGACGGACGCCGACGCGGGCAGCCGGCCGGAACTGTGGTGAAGGTCCCGGCCGGCGTCGCTCCCCCGTGCCACCACGGTAGGCACAGGGCGGCAGGACGAGTCACCGGATTCCGCCCGCGTTGTCGCCGGATCGCGCCACGGAACCCGTGGATCGGTCGTTACGTCAAGGGACATGAGGTTCCGTCACCTCGTGGCGGGGCGGGTGCCTGCGGAAGGGGCAGATCCTTGGGTGAGGGTGCGTTACACGTCCAGCGCGTCGGTGCCGCCGCGTTACAGGCCGCGGCCTCCTCGATCCTGGCCCCGCTCACCGTGACCGCCTCGCCCCCGGGCGGGGCGCCCTTCCACGCCGATGTCGACGCGGCGCCGATGGGGCGCCTGGCCGTCGCGCGGATCCGCGGCTCGGGGCATCGTGTCGCGCGAACGCCCCGCACGATCACCTCCTCCGACCCCGAGCTGCTGAAGCTGACGCTGCACCGGTCCCGGCCCGCGCTGGCCGACCAGGGCGGGCAGCAGTCCCACGCCCGCGCCGGGGACTTCGTGGCCTTCGACATGACCCGGCCCTACCGGCTCGAAGTCATGGACGGCTGCGATGTGCTGGCGGTCGGCGTCCCCCGCGCGGAACTGGGCCGGCACGCCGACGCGATCGGCCGACAGACGGCCCGCCGACTGCCGGCCGACACCGGAGCGCAGGCGGTCCTCGCCGCGTTCCTGGACGGACTCGGCCGCCACCTCCACGAACTGGCGGGACCCGCCGACGCCCACGTCGGGGACGCCCTGGTGTCCCTGCTGGTCGCGGCCTTCACCGAGCACGCTCCCGGCCGGATGGACACCGCGACCGAACTCGTCGACCGCATCCGGGTCTACGCCCTGGCCAACATCTCCGACCCCTCCCTCTGCGTCGCCTCGGTCGCCGCCGCCCACGGCATCTCCGACCGCCAGCTGCACCGCCTGTTCCAGCGCTCCGGCACCCCGTTCTGGGCCTGGCTGCGCCACGAGAGGCTCGCCCGGATCCACCGCGATCTGCGGGACCCCGCCCACGACGGCCGCACCATCGCCTCGGTGGCCGCCCGCTGGGGCATCCACGATCCGCGCCACGTCGGGCGCGGTCTCAAGGAGCAGTACGGACTGACCGCGCGCGATCTGCGACTCCGGCTCCGGCCCCCGGACTGACCCCGTCGACTTCGCTCCACCACCCGTCGCCGACACCCCGCACAGCTACTCCGCCTTCCGGCAGGGCGTCGTCACCATGTCCAGGGCCCGCCACACCGCGCCGGCCCCCTCGGCGTCGAGCACGTGCTGGGTGCCCGAGCCGTCCGGGACGGACACGACGTACGACACCGGCGAAAACGACAGCGAACCCCACGACTCGCGCCGGTGCTCCAGGGCGAGGACGCGACCGCACGGCTCGCATCTCATCCACGGCACCAGAGCGAGTCCGTCCGCCCCGTCGACCGGTTCCAGGCCCTCGACCACCCGCAGCCGGCCCTCGAATCCGGGCAGATCGACGATGTCCGTGGCCAGTTGGTCCCACACCCCCCACTGCTCGGCCATCGCCGCGAGCTCGGCCCGGGTCCGGTCGTCCACGGACAGCCCCAGCTCGAACAGCCGGTCCACCAGCCGGAACAGACCGGCCTCCTGCTCACCGATGTCCCAGCACCCCTGGACCTCGGCCACGTCCTCGGCGCCCGGCAACAGCCCGGCGAGCCGCGACCACACGACCCCCTCGGCGGCGTACGCCCGTTCCCGTTCCCGTCGTTCGCTCATCGGCCCCGACCCTATGCCGCCTCGCGCCGCGCGGGACGATTGTCGCTCCGGTCACCCCGGGGAGTGGAAGTGTGCGGCCCAGTGGGACCAGGCAGCGGCCAGCCACGCCACCGTGTCGTACGGGCGTCCGGAAGCTGGGCGCATGTCCACCCTTGTCTCCTCCCTACGGGGATCTCTGCGCACGGCGCTCCTGCGGGGCGCCGCGGCGCTCGCGCTCGTCGTGGCCCTGCCCGGCAGCGCCCTCGCCGCACCCGGTGACCTGGACACCACGTTCGGCACCGGCGGCCGGGTCCCCGCCGACTCCGGCTACTGGGCGGAGGGGCAGGACCTCGCCCTCCAGGCCGACGGCGGGATCATCACCGTCGGCTCCAGCCGCCAGGCCGAGTACCTGTCCACCGACTTCTCCCTGATGCGGCACAAGGCCGACGGCAGCCTCGACACGGCCTTCGGCGACGGCGGCACCACGCTCACCGACTTCGCGGGCGGTGAGGACCGGGCCCACGGCGTGGCGCTCCAGCCCGACGGCAAGATCGTGGTGGCGGGGGAGTCCGGTCGGTCGGAGGGCGGCTGCTGCTCGTTCACGGTCGCCCGCTACACCGCCGGCGGCGCCCTGGACACCGGCTTCGGCACCGGCGGCCGGGTCGTCACCGACTTCGGCCTGCCCGGCAACGGCGGCGTCGCCCGGGCGGTCGCCGTCCAGCCCGACGGCAAGATCGTCGCCGCCGGACAGGGCGCCGCGGGGACGGGCGACCTCCGGTTCGCGGTCGCCCGGTACAACAGCGACGGCAGCCCGGACACCACGTTCGGCACCGGCGGGTCCGTCCTCACGCCCTTCCCGGGCGGCGGCTCCGGCTACGACCTCGCGCTCCAGCCCGACGGCAGGATCGTCGTCGCCGGCGACACGGGCGGACCCTCGGGCCCCAACGACTTCGCGCTGGCCCGCTATACCACCAACGGCACCCTCGACGGCACGTTCGGCACCGGCGGCACGGTCACGACCGTCCTCAGCTCCGCCTCCGGCTTCGCCGGCGACGATTCCGCCCGCGGCGTGGCCGTACAGCCGGACGGCAAGATCGTCGCGGCCGGGTACAGCGCCTACGACTTCGCCCTCGTCCGGTACACCGCGGGCGGCGGCCTCGACCCCGCCTTCGACACCGACGGCATCGTGACCACCGACTTCAACGGCGGCGCGGACGGCGCCTTCGACCTCGCCCTCCAGACCGACGGCAGGATCGTCGCCGTCGGCCAGGCCAACACCGACTTCGCCCTCGCCCGCTACACCACCGGCGGCGCCCTGGACACCGGCTTCGGCACCGGCGGGAAGACCACCACCGACATGGGCTTCGGCTACTTCGACGAGGCACACGCCGTCGCCGTCCAGCCCGACGGGAAGATCGTCGCGTACGGCAACTGGGGCGACGCCGGTGCCCTCGCCCGCTACCTCGGCGGCACCGCCACCCCACCCCCGCCCGGCGTCGACCTGTCGGTCACCAAGACGGGCACCGGCACGGTGAGCATCGGCGACCGGGCCACCTACACGGTGACCGTCACCAACACCAGCACCACCACGAGCGCCACCGGCGTGACCCTCACCGACACCCTCACCGGCCCCGCCGCCACCGTCATCTCGGCCACCGCCTCCCAGGGCACCTGCACGACCGCCGTCTCCTGCGCCCTCGGCACCCTCGCCCCGGGCGCCAAGGCCACCGTGACCGTCGTCGCCGAACCCCGGGCCACCGGCACCCTCACCGACAAGGCCACGGTCACCGCCGGCCAGACCGACCCGGCGACCGCGAACAACACGGCCACGGCGACCACCACCGTCAACAACGCCCGCGGCTGCACCCGCATCGGCACCAGCGGAAACGACACCATCACCGGGACCTACGGCACCGACGTGATCTGCGGCCTCGGCGGCGACGACACCATCGACGCGAGCTACGGCGGCGACACCGCGTACGGCAACTACGGCAACGACCGGGTGGACGGCGGCTTCAACGACGACACCCTCAACGGAGGCCCCGGCAACGACAACCTGATCGGCAACTACGGCAACGACCGCCTGAACACCGTGGACAGTGTCTCCGGCAACGACACCGCCAACGGCGGCTTCGGCACCGACACCTGCACGACGGACACCGGCGACACTCGCCTCAGCTGCCCGTAGGGGTCACCACGCCCATGGCCGGGCGGCCACCCTTCGATGGCCGCCCGGCCCCGACGTCACCCGTTGACCCCGGAGTAGTGCCTGAGGCTCCACCGCCACAGCCACCGCGCCCCCAGATACGCCAGCACCCCGAGCAGCGGGGACACCGCCGCCAGCCAGTAGGGGGCGCCGGTGTCATGGCCGTGGCCGGTCAGGACGGCGACCGGGAAGTACGCGACGAACGCGAGCGGGAGTCCGTACGTCAGGAAGCCGCCCACCGCCTGGGGGAGCACGTTGAGCGGGTAGCTGCCGAACGTGCCGAGGAGCTCCTCCAGCCAGTAGCTCCAGTAGTCGGCGGCCGGGAAGCGCAGCGACGCGCTCGCCACCGCCGTGAAGAGGGCGGCCTCCAGGAACAGGCCGCCGATGACCGCGGCGATCAGATAGCCGATCCGGCCCGGCGTCCAGTCCAGCTCGCTGCGGCTGAGGGCGCCGATCATCAGGCCCACCGCGACCGTCAGGTCGCCGATCGCGTTGGTGGGGAAGAAGGCCAGCTGGAGCTGGCGGTGCACCGGCATCGGGCGCAGCAGATAGGTGTCGACCTTGCCTTCCTGGATCTGCCGTCCGGCGCCGTGCACCCGGCCCAGGAAGAGGACGAACAGGCCGTGCGCCAGCATCCGGGTCGCCGGGATCAGCAGGACCTCCGAGCTGTCCCAGCCGCCCATCCCGGTGAACCGGGCCAGCAGCACGGTCGCGAACACGATCACCGACACCTGCCAGATCGCGCCGATCGCGATCATCAGCAGGAACTCGGTGCGGTACTCCAGCTGGGCACGGAAGTTGAGCAGCGTGACGCGCCACATGATCCGTAGGGAATGCACCGTCAGCCTCCCTGGGACATGACACGCAGGGCGGCCCGCCGCCACAGGAACCGGGTGAACATGTGCAGCGCCACCACCCAGGCGGCCTGCACGGCGAGTTGGAAGCCCGCGTCCGACAGCGGGATACGGCCGATGTACAGGGACAGCGGCACGTTGAGCGTCGCCTGGAAGGGCAGGAAGGCGCTCAGGGTGACGAACCAGTCGGGGAAGAACCACAGGGGCGCGTACACCCCGGAGAGCAGGTTCTGCGCGAAGATCAGGATCAGCATCGCCGCGTTGTTGCGGACCGTCCAGAAACACAGCTGGTCGAGGACGAGCAGCACGTAGTACAGGACCAGCTGGCCGAGCAGCAGGCTCAGCACGAACACCCCGGCTGTCGCCGCCGACCTGGGCGGATCGATCACCCCCGCCGCGAGACACACCGTGTATCCGGCCAGCGCCCAGGCGAGCCCGTACAGCTTCTCGCCGCACGCGCGCAGGGCGTGGTAGCGCTGTGGCGGCAGCGGGCGCAGATACCAGTAGACGATCGTGCCGAAGTGCATGTGCTGGAGCACGGTGTCCCGGCCGGCGAACTGGTCCAACTCCCGCATCCGGGAGGCGAGTACGGCCAGTACGGCGTACGTCACCGCCTGGTCGCGGCTGAGGCCGGCGGTGGTACCGGTGTTGGCGTACAGACCGTGCCACAGCGACGCCACCAGCACCACCTGCACGGTGAGCCGGAGCAGGACGGCGGTCATCCGGGGCGGGGTGTGCAGCTCACCGAGCGGGGTGACACGGGCGGCGCGCCAGGCGTGGAGCACGGCCATCAGGCCACCTCGGCGTCGATGTAGGCGGCCCGCATCACGTCCTCGAGGTCGGCCTCGTCGATGGCGACGCCCGTCACCTCGTACCGCTCGATGACCGCCTTCAACGCCTGGTGCACGGTCGGGGAGTCGGGTCCCGAGGGCCCGAAGACCACCTCGGGGCCGTTGTGCCGCAGCACCTCGATGCCCGGCAGCGCCCGGACCTCGGTGTGCGCGTCGGCGAGCGTCGCCCGTACCTGCCAGGTGGAGCCGAACCTGCGGCGGATCTCGTCGAGGGTGCCGTCCAGGACGAGCCGCCCGTGGTTGACGAGGACGACCCGCTCGGCCAGCCGCTCGACCTCGGTCATGTCGTGGGTGGTGAGCAGGACGGTCCGGCCGCGCTCGGTCACCTGGTGGCGCAGGAACTCCCGCACCTGCTCCTTCACCACCACGTCCATGCCGATGGTGGGCTCGTCGAGGAAGACGACCGGCGGGTCGTGGAGGAGGGCGGCGGCCAGGTCGCTGCGCACGCGCTGGCCCAGGGAGAGGTGGCGGACCCGGGTGTCCCAGAAGGAGGACAGGTCGAGCAGCTCGTCGAACTCCCGCAGCCGGGCGGCGTGTTCGGCCTTCGGCACGTCGTAGATGTCCCGCAGGATCGCGAACGACTCACGCACCGGAAGGTCCCACCACAGCTGGGTGCGCTGCCCGAACACCGCGCCGATGTTACGGGCGTTGCGCTCGCGTTCCTCGTACGGGACGACGCCCGCGACCCGGGCCCGGCCGGAGGTGGGGGTGAGGATGCCGGTGAGGATCTTGATGGTGGTGGACTTGCCGGCTCCGTTCGGGCCGAGCAGGGCCAGGAGTTCGCCGGGGGCGACGTCGAAGCTGATGTCGGTCACGGCGTGCTTGGCGACCCGTTCCGGGTTCACCAGGGAGCGGAGCGCTCCCGTGAAGCCCGGGCGGCGCACGGTGGTGTGGAAGGTGCGGGACAGTCCGCGGACCTCGATGCTGGCATCCAAGTGGCATCAACTCCTCTGGGGCAAAAGAAGTTGCGGCTGGTCGGCAGAGGTGCCGACCAGCCGCGGACGACGTCCCGACGGTGTCGGAAAGTCGATCAATCGGTCAATCGATTAATGACCTTCTTGTCGGCCGGGCCTAGTCGGTGGCCGAGAACACGAACGAGAACTCGGCGGGCCGGGCCGTCAGTTGGTACTGCGGCAGCGGGCCGGGGCCGCACGACTGGGTACCGATGCCCTGCCGGCCGTGGTCGAGGTTGACCCACACGGTGTCCCCGGCCGTCAGGTCGGTCAGGTGCGTGGCCGCCTCCAGCTGCTCGTTCGTCCAGCGGCGGGCGCTGAACGCGAACTCCGGGTCGCCCTCGATCCGCAGACCGCCGACCTCCGCCCAACGGACCTCGCCCCGGGCGCCGTTCTCCTGCGGGCGCAGATAGGGCGTCTGGAGGCCGTCCACGGTCGACGTCCACCGGCCGACCCTGGACGCCGCCCTGGTGTCGGGGTACGCCTCGCCCGGTCCGCCGCCGAACCACGTCACCGCGTCGGCCTCGGCGAGCCCGAGCCGGATGCCGAGGCGCGGCAGCGGCACCTGCCAGTCGCCCTCGGGCGCCACCGACACCGTCAGCTTCAGCCGGCTGCCGTCGGAGGTCCACCGGTACACGGTGGCCAGGCCCACCTCACGGGCGGCCGGGGCCACCCGGGTCCGCACCGTCAGCGCGTCGTCGGTGAGTTCGACGGTGTCGAGGCGGTGCCGCATCCGGTGCAGGCCCAGGGTCCGCCACAGCGACGAGTACTGGATGCCCGACTTCCACTCGGTGCCCTCGTCGTTGTCCGTGGGCGCCCGCCACACGTCGAGCCGCAGCCCCTCGACCGACACCCCGCCGATCGACCGCAGCGCGCCGGTGCGGGCGTCGAACGCGGCCGGACCGAGCGTGATCTGCCGCTCCGCGCGCACGGGCCCGTCGGTGGCCGTGACGGACGGCAACGCCCGCGCGGCGCCCGTGAGCTGACCCCACGCCACCTCGTGCCCACGCTCGCCCCACGCCGTGTCGGCGGCGAGCGTCGCCCGCACGGTCCACCCGGTCTCCGCGGAGCCCGCGTGCGCGGGCGGCTCCGGCAGCTTCACCTCGGCGGACTCGCCCGGCTTCAGCGCGGGCACCGACAGGGCGCCGGACTCCACGGTCTCGCCCTCGACCTCGTACGACCACGCGAAGGCGAGCTCCGAGAGGTCGGCGAAGTCGTACCTGTTGGTCACCCGTACGGTGCCGTCGGCGGCGTCGCCCTCGATCCGGACCGGCTCGATGACCTTCTTGTACTCGGCGAGCCCGGGGGACGGCGTCCGGTCGGGGAAGATCAGGCCGTCGCAGACGAAGTTGCCGTCGTGCAGCTCCTCGCCGAAGTCTCCGCCGTAGGCGTAGCCCAGCTCGGGGTGGGTGATGCCGTGGTCGATCCACTCCCAGATGAAGCCGCCCTGGATCCGGTCGTACCTCTCGAACAGCTCCTGGTAGTCGGCGATGCCGCCCGGGCCGTTGCCCATGGCGTGTCCGTACTCGCACTGGATGAAGGGGAGTCGCCGCCGCTTGAGGGTGCCGCCGTCCAGCTCCCGGCCGATCGCCTCGACCTCGGCGTGGTCGGCGTACATGCGTGAATAGACGTCCGTGTCACGGCAGTTCCAGTCGCCCTCGTAGTGCACGAGGCGGGAGGTGTCCCGGCCGTGGATCCACTCGGCCATGGCGGTGAGGCCGCGACCGGTGCCGGCCTCGTTGCCCAGCGACCAGAACACGATCGAGGGGTGGTTCTTGTCGCGCTCGACCATACGGGCGGCGCGGTCCAGGAGGGCCGGGGTCCAGCGGTCGTCGTCGACGGGGTTGTCCCGCCAGTCCTGCTCGGTGAAACCGTGGGTCTCCAGGTCGCACTCGTCGATGACCCACAGGCCGTACTCGTCGCACAGGTCCAGGAAGGCCGGGTGCGGCGGGTAGTGCGAGGTGCGGACGGCGTTGAGGTTGTTCCGCTTCATCAGCAGCACGTCCTCGCGCATGGTCGCGAGGTCCAGGGCGCGGCCCGTCTCCGGGTGCCATTCGTGCCGGTTGACGCCCTTGAAGAGGATCGGCGTGCCGTTGACCTTGATCAGGCCGTCCTCCAGGACGACCGTGCGGAAGCCGATCCGCAGGGGCACCCGCTCGCCCTCGGTGACCAGCTCACCGTCGTACAGCCTCGGCGTCTCGGCGCTCCACGGCTCGACGGCGACCGTGACCGGCTCACCGGTCGCGACATCGATGTCCAGGGCGGGCACGAGCACCCGCCCGTCGACGTCGGAGTCGACGCGCAGGGTGCCCTCGCCGGTGCGGTGGTCGTAGTCGGCGTGCACGAAGAAGTCGAGGACGCTGCCCGCGGGGCGGTGCAGCAGGGTGACGTCCCGGAAGATGCCGGGCAGCCACCACTGGTCCTGGTCCTCCAGGTAGGAGCCGGCCGACCACTGGTGGACGCGGACCGCGAGGACGTTGCCGCCGGGCCTCAGCAGATGCCCGACAGCGAACTCGTGCGCGAGGCGCGAGCCCTTGAACTCGCCGAGGTCCGTGCCGTTGAGCCAGACCCGGGCGCAGGACTCGACGCCGTCGAAGCGCAGGACGGCACCGCCCTCGTCGAGAGCGGGCCATTCCTTCGGCAGGTCGAAGCAGCGCAGATGGTCGCCGGTCGGGTTCTCCGTCGGCACGTGCGGCGGGTCCACCGGGAAGGGGTAGAGATGGTTGGTGTAGATGGGCTTCCCGAAGGCCCCGTCGCCCTGGAGGGCCCAGTGCCCGGGGACCGTGACCTCGGCCCAGTCCCCGGCGTCGTAACCGTCCTCGGCGAACGAGTCGTCCTCGGCGTCGGCGGTCGGTGACACTCTCAGGCGCCAACTGCCGTTCAGGGAGAGGGACGTGGCGTCCGAGGACGCGTACCAGGCGCGGGGCGGGAGGGCCCCGCTGCCGGGCGACACGTCCTCTACGTAGTCGACGTCGGTGGTGCGGAAGGACATCGGTCTCCAGGTCTTTCGGGAAGAGAGGGGGTCAGCCCTTGATGCCGGTCTGTGCGATCCCCTGCACCAGCCAGCGCTGGAGGAAGAGGAACACCAGGACCAGGGGCAGGATGGAGATGGCCGTGGACATGAAGATCAGGTGGTAGTTCACGGTCTGGTTGGTCATGTACGCGGACAGCGCGACCTGGATGGTCCAGGCGCTGGGGTCCTGGCCGATGACCAGGGGCCACAGGAAGGAGTTCCAGCCGCTGATGAACGTGATCGTGGCCATGGCCGCGAAGAAGTTCAGCGAGTTGGGCACGACGACCCGCCAGTACGCCCCCCAGTACGAGAGTCCGTCCACGCGCGCCGCCTCCTCCAGCTCCTTGGGGAACCCCAGGAAGTACTGCCGGAACAGGAAGCAGGTGAAACCACTGAACAGACCCGGGATGATCAGACCGCGGTAGGTGTCCACCCAGCCGAGCGACGAGACCAGCACGAAGCTGGGCACGAAGGTCACGGCGGTCGGGATCATCAGGGTGACCAGGACGCCGTAGAAGACCTTGTTGGCGTGCTTGTACGGGATCCGGGCCAGGCCGTACCCGGCCAGCGAGCAGATCAGCAGGATGCCGCTGGTGTGCAGGACGGCGACGACCCACGAGTTCCACAGGGCGCGGCCGAAGTCGACGGTCTCGTCCTTGAACGGCTCGGTGATGTTGCCCCACTGGATGTCGGTGGGGAACCACTTCCAGTTCTCGCCCGTGATCTCCGGGTCCGTCATCAGCGCGTTGCGGACGATCAGATAGAAGGGGATCAGGAAGAGCAGGGCGGCGACGCCGGTGGCGATGTACAGGCCGGTGTTGCCGAGGACCCCACCGCCGCGCTTCTTCTTCGCGTTGTTCGCGGGAGCCTTGCCCAAGTCAGGTGCGGTGGTGGTCACTTGGCCTCCTCACCCCTTCCGAAGCCCATGATCTTGCCCTGGAACAACGTGATGACCAGGATGAGCAGGGTCAGGATGACCGCGCCCGCGCTGCCCTGGCCGTAGTCCTGGTTCTCGCCCAGTGCCGTCTTGTACAGCTCGACGAGCGGTGGCTGGCCCCAGGTCGCCTTGCTCAGCAGGTTCCAGAACTCGTCGAAGGCCTGGTAGGCGGCGATCAGCAGCAGCAGGATCACCGCGGTGGAGGTGGCGCGCAGCTGGGGGAGGGTGATGTAGCGGAAGGTCTGCCAGCCCGGCTTGGCGCCGTCGATGGCCGCGGCCTCGTACAGCTCGGCCGGGATGTTCTGCAGCGCGGCCAGGAAAAGGATCATGTAGAAGCCGGCCTGTAGCCACAGCCGCAGCGTCACGATGACGAGCCAGTACCAGGGCGGGTCGGGGTTGGCGAGCCAGGCGACGTTCTCGAAGCCGAACCAGCCGATGACGGTGTTCGCCATGCCGAAGCGGACGCCGTTGAAGATGGACATCTTCCAGATCAGCGCGGCCGCCACGTAGGACACCGCGGTCGGCAGGAAGAACACCGACCGGAAGAACGCCTTCATGAACCGGATGCGGTGCACCAGCAGCGCCAGACCCAGCGACAGCGCCCAGGTGGTGGGGACGATGAACGCGGCGAAGACGGTGAAGGTGACCAGCGCCCCGGTGAAGTCGGGGTTGTCGAGGATCGCCCGGTAGTTGTCGAAGCCGATGAAGCTGCTCGGCGAGACGGTGAAGCGGGCCTCGAAGAAGCTGAGGTAGATGCTCCAGCCCATCGGCACGAACACGAAGACGATCAGGCCGATGAGGAAGGGACTGGTGAACAGCCAGAAGTTGAGCGTGGCGTTGGCCCGCAGGCCCCGCCGCGGCCGCGCCTTGTCAGGCTTGGCCGGGGCGGGGTTCGCGAGGTCGATCTTGGTGGTGGTCGACATGTCGGGGTCCGTCCGCCGGTCTATCCGAAGAGCTTCTTGAGCTCGGCGTTGACCTTCTTGTCACAGGCGTCCAGCGCGGCCTCCGGGCTGCCGCCCTTGCGCACGGAGTTGGCGATCACGTCGTTCACCGAGGCGATCATGGCCTGGGTCCAGCCGATGTTGTCGAAGTGGCCGTACTCGCTGAAGAGCTTGACGCCCTCGGCCGGCAGACCCGACTTGAGCTTGGTGGCGGACTGCGCGATGGAGGTGCGCGGCGGGATGTGGAAGCCGTAGGAGAGCGCCCAGTCCTCCTGGTACTCCTTCTGGTCGATCCACAGCCACTTCACGTACTCCTTGGCCGCGTCGACGTTGTCGCCCTTGGCGTTGACGAACATCGACCAACCGCCGTTGGTGACCGAGAACTTGCCGGCCGAGCCGACCTTCGGGAACGGGAAGATGCCGACGTCGTCGCCGAGCGCCTTCTGGATGACAGGCATGGCCCACATGCCGCACCACTGGATCGCGGTCAGGCCCTGGGTGAAGGCGGAGGGGTCCCACCAGTCGGCGGGGGCGTCGAGCAGCAGGTTGCCGCTGGTGAACAGCTTGCGGAGCTGGCCCAGACCGTCGGCCACGGCGTCCGTGTGGTACGCGATCTCGTTCTTGTCGTTGAGGGTGTCCGCGCCGGCCGACCAGATCAGCGGGCTCTGGACGGGCGTGATGTCGTTGCCGAGGAAGGCGCCCTTGACCTTGTCGGTCGTCAGCTTGTTGACGGCCTCGATCAGCTCCTCCAGCGTCTGGGGGACCTCGACCTTGGCCTTCTCGAACAGCGAGGGGCGGTAGTAGAAGAACTGCGGGTCGTCGATCATCCGGACGCCGTATATCTTCCCGTCGACCGTGTGGGAGGCGATGTCGGCCGGGTTGAAGTCGTCCTTGACCGGGTTGATGATGTCGGACAGGTCGGCGACCTGTCCGCTCGTCACCAGCTGAAGCTGCGGGTGGAACTCGAAGACGTCGGGCGCGTTCTTGGTGAGCAGGGCCGGGAACAGCTTGTTCTCGAAGTTGCTGCCGGTGATCCACTGGGTCGTGACGTTGGCGTCCTTGTAGGCCTTGGCGTAGCGCTTGATGGCCTGCTCGGTGCCCGCCTCGCCGTACGCGTGGAAGTACTGGGTGAGGCTGTCGCCCGAACCACCGCCGCTGCGGCCGTTGTTGCTGCCGCAGGCCGCCAGCGTGCCGGCGGCGGCCATGCCCGCCGCGGCCCGGAAGAGGGATCGGCGGGACCAGTTGTTGTTGCTCAATGCCGACATGCTGACGTCCTTGTCTCGAGTACGGCTGCGGCTCAGCGCCATTGGCTCAAAAGGAGTTGCGGTGCGGGACGTTAACCTTCGACTAAGGCTTCGGCAAGGGGTTGGACGAAGTCTGTTCGAAGCGTTGCGTGACGTTCGGGATGCCGGACGTCACGGGGTGCGGGCCGCCGCGTCGGGGCCCGCGATCCCCCTTCAGGGGGCAGGAGTCACTGGCGGTTGTGGGCTTTGGCTCGGGTCGGCGTGGTGCGTTTGGGCTGCCTCTGCCCGACCGACTGGAGTGCGCCTTCGAGCGCGAACGTCGCCGCGCCCAGGCACACCGGGTCGGTGGGGATCGGGGAGAGGACGATCTCGGTGGCGGCGTTCGGCCGCGGCAGCGCGTGCCGGGCGACGGCCTCGCGCACCTCCTCGACCAGAGGCTCGCCCAGGGCCGCCGCGACCCAGCTGCTGAGCACGACCACCTCTGGGTTGAACAGGTTGACCAGGTCGGCGACGCCGGCGCCGAGGTAGCGGACGGTGTCGCGGACCACCTTGACCGCCACCGGGTCCCGCTCGGCCAGGCCCCGGGCCAGCGCGGCGATCGTCGCCGTCTGGTCCTCCGAGTGCAGCAGCGGACTGTCGGCGCTCGACTCGCGCAGGGTCAGCATGATCCCGGACGCGCCGACATACGCCTCCACGCAGCCGTTCTTGCCGCAGCGGCACAGCCGGCCGTCCAGCACGATCGTCGTGTGGCCCCACTCGCCGGCGCTGTTGCTGACGCCCCGGTGCAGTCCGCCGCCGAGGATCAGCCCGGAGCCCACGCCGGTCCCGAGGTTGACCACCACGGCGTCCCCGCGCCCGCGCGCCGCCCCGAACCACAGCTCGGCCACCGCGGAGGCGCGCAGCGGGTTGTCCAGATAGAGGGGGTAGGCGATGTGCTCGGTCAGCAGGTCGAGCAACGGCACGTCGTGCCAGTCCCAGTTGGGCGCGTACTCCGAGATACCGGTGGCCCGGTCCACCTGGCCCGGCACGCTCACCCCGACACCCAGGACCCGCGCCCCCTCGATCCCGGCCTGCGCGACCACCGAGCCGACGACCGCGGCCACATGCCCGACCACCTGCTCGGGCCGGCTCTCGCTCGGCCGGACGTCCTCCTCGGCCCGGGCCAGCACGTTCAGCCCGAGGTCGAACAGCTCGACATGGACGTACGTCTCCGCGATGTCGACGCCGATCAGCGCGCCCCCCGACGTGTTGACCGCCACGAGCCCCCGAGGGCGACCGCCCGCCGAGTCCTCGAACCCGACCTCCGTGATCATGCGGAGGTCCAGCAGTTCACCGACGAGCGTGGCGACCGTGGCGAGGCTGAGCCCCGTGGCGGCCGCCAGCTCCTGCCGGGAGGTGGGCGACTCGGCGATGATCTGGCGCAGTACCTCGTAGCGGTTCGCGGTGCGGATGTCACGTGAGGTGCGCTTCACCGGGTAGCCCCTGTCCCTTCGGCTCCTGCCGGGACGACGGCACCGGCGCGCCGCAAGGTTATGGCTGTCGGGACCTTTCGACAAGGGGTTAGGAAAGGGGCTTTATAAAGTCGGACGGCCGTCAGTCGGCGAGCACGTCCCGCACGAAGCCATTGGCGAATTTACCGCTCGGATCGAGGTCCCGCGCAAGCGCCCGGAAGTCGTCGAGCCGCGGATAGCGCTCGCGCAGCACCTCGCCCGGCGTGGTGAACACCTTCCCCCAGTGCGGGCGCGCCTCGAACCCGTCCAGCGCCTCCTCCAGCCGCCGTACGACGGGCAGGACGGCGGCGGTGTCCTCGATCCAGGTGAAGTGCAGGGCCACGGTGTCCCGCCCGTACGCCGGGCTCAGCCACTGCTCGTCGGCGGCGACCGTGCGCACCTCGCAGGTCTGGAGCACCCCGGCGACCGTCTCCCGGACGCCGTCGACCGCGTGCAGCGCCTCGACGGCGCAGTGGCGCGGCAGCAGGTACTCGGACTGGAGCTCCGCCCCGCTGCTCGGGGTGAACTCGGCCCGGAAGTGCGGCAGTCGCTCGTGCCAGGGGCCCGGCACCCCGAACTGCTCGGTGCAGTTGACCGCGGGCATCCCCGGCACCGGGTGCAGCTTCTCGGTGGCCGGCGCGGCCCAGGGGAACTCGGCGAGCGGCTGATCCGTGCGCCGCTTGAGCCACACCTGCCCAAAGCCCGGCTCCCGCCAGTCGGTGAAGAGGCTGACGCTGTACGCCGCCGCCATCACCGTCTCGAAGTCCAGGTTCTCCAAAGGGAGTTCGGTGAACAGATGCTGCTCGACGTCGTACGACGGCTCCAGGTCCAGCGTGAGCGCGGTGACGACTCCGAGCGCGCCCAGCGAGGTCACCGCACCGGCGAACCGTGCGTCGCCGCGCCCGATCGTGACCGTCGACCCGTCGGCGACGACCAGCTCCACCTCACGTACCGCGCTCGCCAGCGGAGCGTTGCCCACGCCCGAACCGTGCGTGCCGGTGGCGACCGACCCGGCGACCGAAATATGCGGCAGGGACGCCATGTTGGGCAGCGCGAGCCCGTGCGCGTGGACGACGCGGGCGAGTTCCGCGTACCGCACGCCACCCCCCACCCGCACGGTCCGCGCGGCCGAGTCCACGTCGATGACCGGCGGGAACCCGGCGATCGACAGCAGCACCCCCTCGGCGCCCGGCTCGGCGATCTCGTTGAAGGAGTGCCCGCTGCCCAGCACCCGCACCCGCCCGCTCCCGGCCACGAGCGCGGCCAGCGCGTCCAGCGAGAAGGGCCGGTGCAGCTCCTTCGCGGTGTAGGTGATGTTGCCCGCCCAGTTGGTGACCGTCTCCGTCATACCTGCCGTCCTCCAGGTGAGTGCGTGTGCATTGACCCTCTCATTCGCCGCCGCCTACGTTAGAAACCGTTTGCTATCCAAGACGCCCAGCGGGAAGGCCCTTCGTTGTCCGAGCGCCCCCAGGCCCTGTTCGCCATGACCGCCGCCAACCTCCCGCTCGTCTTCCCGCCCCAGGTGCTGGCGCGGCTGCGGGAGTCGGTGGACATCGACGCGGAGCTGGTCGCCGAGGACTTCACCGACCCCGGCGCCCGGCGGGCACTGGCCCGCGCCGAGATCCTCGTCACCGGCTGGGGCTGCCCCCGTCTGGACGCGGCGGTCCTGGACGCGGCCCCGGAACTCCGGGCCGTCCTGCACTCGGCCGGTTCCGTGAAGGGCTTCGCGACCCACGAGGTCTGGCGGCGCGGCCTCACCGTCTCCTCGGCGGCCGTCGCCAACGCGTTGCCGGTCGCCGAGTACACCCTCGCCATGATCCTCCTCGCCGGGAAGGATCTCCTCTCCGCCCGCGAACGCCTGCGCGGCACCCGCGCCCACCCCGGCTGGGGAGTCGTCCCCGGCATCGGCAACCTGGGCCGCCGCGTCGGCGTCATCGGCGCCTCCCGCATCGGCCGCCGGGTGCTGGAACTGCTGCGCCCCTTCGATCTGCGTCCCGCGCTCGCCGATCCGTACGTCGACGCGGCCCGGGCCTCCGAACTCGGCGTCCCCCTGCTGGAACTGGACGACCTCCTGCGCACCTCGGACATCGTCACCCTCCACGCCCCCGAGACCCCGCGGACGCGTCACCTCCTCGGCCGCCGCGAACTGGCCCTGATGCCCGACGGGGCCACCCTGATCAACACCGCGCGCGGCGGGCTCGTGGACCACGGCGCGTTGATCGCCGAACTGCGCACCGGCCGTCTGAGCGCGATCCTCGACGTCACCGACCCCGAACCGCTCCCGGCCGACTCCCCGCTCTACGACCTCCCCAACGCGTTCGTCACCCCGCACCTCGCCGGCTCCCAGGGCAACGAGCTGGCCCGTCTCGGCGCGACGGTGGCGGAGGAGGCGGCACGGCTGGGGCGGGGTGCGGGGGTGGCGTACCCGGTGGAGTGGGCGGCGTTGGAGCACGAGGCCTGAGTGGTGCGAGTGGCGTCCCGTTGTCGACAGGCGCAGGCTGGACGGAGGGGGACGAGCGGTGGGCGGGGCATGCGGGGGGACGTGCCGAGCACTTCGCCTGCCGAACGAGAAGGAAGCCTGCTATGACCACTGTCTTTCTCCGGTGTCGAGGGGAGCTTCCGGGCAACCGCTTCCTCGACGGACACACGCATGACGGAACGGTGGGCCTCGCGCCCAACACCGGGCCCCCGTTCAGCGGCACCCGGTGGGACATGCGGAAGATCCAGGGAACACAGGACGAGTTCGTCTTCCGCTGCCTGGGAGACATCGAGGGCAACAGGTTCCTCGACGGTCACACCCAGGACGGAACCGTCGGTCTCGCGCCCGACACCAGCGCGCCGTTCACGGGCACCAGGTGGCAGGCCACCAAGAGCAACGACAACATCACCACCATCAGGTGCCTGGGAGACATCGAGGGCAACAGGTTCCTCGACGGCCACACCCAGGACGGAACCGTGGGCCTCGCGCCCAGCGTCCAGCCCCCGTTCAGCGGCACCAGGTGGGCGGTAGAGGTGCCGATCGACTAGGGGACCGGCCCCCCGAGGACAGCCCCAGCCCGCGACCGGGCTGGGGCTGTGCGCTGGTGTGGTGCCGCTCACGTCCGTCCGGGGAGTGCCGACCGTCGAAACCCCCGAATCCGGACACATCGTGCGGCGCGAGGGGACCCGGTACGCGTGACGGGCGGGCGGGGGCATACCGTGAGGAGTTGAACGCCTGACCCGGGAGGAGATGACGGATGGGCAGCCGTACCGCGCTGGTCGAAGATCTGATGGAGAGGTTCCCGGGGGTGCCACGGGAAGCCGTCTTCAAGGAGGATCTGCTCCGGGGCGGAGTGGCCTTCGACCCGTCCGCCCTCAGCGACAACGAGGGCGGTGAGGTCAAGCCGAAGTCGTACTTCATCTTCTCCTTCGACCACGGCACCCTCCCCGAGCTCGGCGAGGCCGCGCTGCGCCGCCCGCCGGAGGAGATCATCCTCACCGGCGGGCCGTACGACCTGCGCCGCACCGTCGTCTCCGTGCGCGTGAACCCGGCCTCGCCGTACCGCGTCGCCGCCGACGACGAGGGCGTGCTCGGCCTCTACCTGGACGGCAAGCGGATCGCCGACGTCGGTGTGCCGCCGATGCCGGAGTACTACAAGCACAAGCTCGCCAACGGGAAGTCCGTCATGGAGGTCGCCCCGACCATCCAGTGGGGCTACCTCATCTATCTGACGGTCTTCCGGGTCTGCCAGTACTTCGGCGCCAAGGAGGAGTGCCAGTACTGCGACATCAACCACAACTGGCGCCAGCACAAGGCGGCGGGCCGGCCGTACACGGGCGTGAAGGACGTCGAGGAGGTCCTCGAAGCCCTGGAGATCATCGACCGGTACGACACCCAGAAGGCGTCCACCGCCTACACCCTCACCGGCGGCGCGATCACCAAGACCGTCTCCGGACGCGACGAGGCCGACTTCTACGGCCACTACGCCAAGGCCATCGAGGAGCGCTTCCCGGGCCGCTGGATCGGCAAGGTCGTCGCCCAGGCGCTGCCCAAGGACGACGTGCAGCGGTTCAAGGACTACGGCGTGCAGATCTACCACCCCAACTACGAGGTGTGGGACGAGTACCTGTTCAAGATGTACTGCCCCGGCAAGGAGCGCTACGTCGGCCGCGACGAGTGGCACAAGCGCATCCTCGACTCCGCGGAGATCTTCGGCGCGCGCAACGTGATCCCCAACTTCGTCGCCGGTGTGGAGATGGCCGAGCCCTTCGGCTTCAAGACGGTCGACGAGGCGATCGCGTCGACCACGGAGGGCCTGCGCTTCTTCATGTCGCAGGGCATCACGCCCCGCTTCACCACCTGGTGCCCCGAGCCGACGACCCCGCTGGGCAAGGCCAACCCGCAGGGCGCGCCGCTGGAGTACCACATCCGGCTGCTCCAGGCCTATCGCCGGACGATGGAGGAGTTCGGCCTCTCCTCGCCCCCCGGCTACGGCGAGCCCGGCGCCGGCCGCGCCGTCTTCTCCGTGAGTTCCTTCATGGACAGCCTGCCGGCGCAGGAGACCGTAGAGGCGTAATCGGCTCCAACGACAGCGAGAAGGCCCGGATCGAGACGTCCGGGCCTTCTCTGCGTATGTATCCAGAAGCGACACCAGAAGGAACAGGCGCAACAGGCACAACAAGGGCAACGCGGCGTGGGCGCCCTCCAACTCCCGGTAACCGGATATGAATAGCCCGCTTGTCAGTTGTGTGGAACCCGTGAAAAGCTCGTGCACTGTCGCGAGGTTCCCCACAACTCCGTTGCCAATAAGGTGAGTTGACCTCGCTCTGGATGCAGGAGACCGATGCCCGACCTGCCGACCCCCCATGACGCCACCGAGGCCGCGCTGTTCTCGGAGTGCTGGGACGCGGTCCTCTCCTATGCCGACCTGTGCACGTCCGGCTCGGCCGCGGCCAACCAACTGGCCGCGGAGGCCTTCGCTTTCGGTATGCGCGAGGCCAGGTCCGCCGACACGAGCCCGGGCCGCGGCGCCGGCCGACGAGCGCCCCGGCTGCCCATGATCCCGCTGCTGCTGACCGCCGTACGGACCACCGCGGCCGGCTGGGAGTCCGACGGACAGGGCCACACACTCGACCCCGAGCTGCGGCTGTGGCTCAACTCGGACAAGGCCGAACGCTACACCGGCCCGCCGTTGCAGCGCCCGCTCGCCCTGCGCGGCCTGCGCGACATGCAGGAACACGACGCCGACCTGCTCTGGCTGGCCGAGGTGGAGGCGCTGCCGCTGCCCGTGGTGGCCCGCCGACTCGGCCTCGACCCGGCCAACGTGTCCGAGGAACTCGCCCAGGTGCGCGGACTGTTCAGGGACCGCAGCCACCGCAACCACCTCGACACCCCGATGGCGGCGCAGTGCCGCAGCTACGCCCGCCTGCTCGACGCGGTCACCCGGTCCTCCGGCGCCGGCACCCCCGAGGACCTCTCCCGGCACCTCGCCACCTGCGTCCAGTGCGCGGAGGCGGCGGCCTGTCTGCGACTGCACGGAGGCGGGCTGCCCGCGGCGCTCGCGGGCGGGGTGATCGGCTGGGGCGGCCTCGCCTACCTGGAGCGCCGCCGCCGGGCCGCCGAGGTGCGGCTGGGCGCCGGACGCCCGGAACCGGCCGACGCCGGACCCCCCAACCCCGGCGCGCACAAGGCGCGCGTGGTGCGCAACGGCCTCCTCGTCACCGCCGTCCTAGTGTCCCTGCTGGCGCTCGGCGTCTCGATGATGCCGTTCGGCGACGGCGGCATGGACGACGGCTCCGCGAGCCCCGGCGACTCCGCCGACCGTCAGCCGGTCGCGGCCGACCCCGGCACCACGCTGCCCTCCGCGACCCCGAGCCCGTCGGGCTCGCCGACCCCCACCGCGAGCGACACCCAGGGCTCGCCCACCCGGGAGAACCCCGACCCCGAACCCCAGGGCACCACGTCCTCCGCCGCGCACGACGACGGCAAACCGGCCCCCGCCACGACCGGGAAGGCCGCCTGCACCTACGCGTACACCCTCGTCAACCAGTGGCCCGACGGCTTCCAGGCCACCCTCACCGTCACTACCGGCCAGGCCCTCGACGACTGGCGGGTCGCCTGGTCCTTCAAGGACGGCCAGAAGGTCGGCCAGATGTGGGACGCGAACTTCAGCCAGAGCGGCACCCGCGTCACCGCCACCGCCGCCGACTACAACAAGACCGTCGCGGCGGGCGACAGTCTCGCCTTCGGCTTCCTCGCCTCCTGGCAGGGGGCGAACGCGCCGGGGTACGACGTCACGCTGAACGGGCAGGCCTGCACGAAGTCCTGATTAATTCGGTTGACGGGCCCGAGGGGGTCCCGGATACGGTGTGGACGTTCCAGCCGGACGAGCCGGCCGGGTGAGCTTTTACGAGGAGGTGTCGACCGATGGCTGTCACTGCGATGAGCGCTGCTCGCATCCAGATCATCACGTCCACCTCCGTGGCCACCGGCTGACCTCACCCGACTTCCTTGCCGGGGCCGCCCTGTGAAGGGTCACCCTTGACTTCCTCCAGCTCCACTTCTGCTGTTTTCTCCGCGCTCGCTCCCTACGGCTGGGACGACGCATGGGCGGACGTGTTCGCCCCCTACGACGCCGAAGGACTGCTCGCCGGGCGGGTCGTCCGCGTCGACCGCGGGCAGTGCGACGTCGTCACCGCCGACGGGACACTGCGCGCCGACACCGCGTTCGTCACCCCGCACGACCCGATGCGGGTCGTGTGCACCGGCGACTGGGTCGCCGTAGAACCCGGCGGCAACCCGCGCTACGTACGGACGTATCTGCCGCGCCGTACCGCCTTCGTGCGCTCCACCTCCTCCAAGCGGTCCGAGGGGCAGATCCTCGCCGCCAACGTCGACCACGCCATCGTCGCCGTGTCGCTGGCCGTAGAACTCGACCTCGGCCGCATCGAGCGGTTCCTCGCCCTCGCCTGGGAGAGCGGGGCGCAGCCCGTCGTCGTCCTCACCAAGGCCGACCTCGTCCCGGACGCCGTGACGCTCGCGCATCTCGTCGAGGACGTGGAGACGACCGCGCCGGGTGTGCCGGTGCTGACCGTCAGCGCCCTCGACGGGGGCGGGCTCGACGTCCTCGCGGCGGTGGCCTCCGGCGGTACGTCGGTGCTGCTCGGGCAGTCCGGCGCCGGGAAGTCGACGCTGGCCAACGCCCTGGTCGGCTCGGACGTCATGGAGGTCCAGGCCGCTCGTGACGTCGATGGCAAGGGGCGGCACACGACCACCACCCGGAATCTGCTCGTGCTGCCGGGCGGGGGTGTCCTCATCGACACGCCCGGGCTTCGGGGCGTCGGGCTCTTCGACGCCGAGATCGGCGTCGGGCAGGTGTTCTCCGAGATCGCGGAGCTCGCCGGCGCGTGCCGGTTCCATGACTGCGCGCACGAGAGTGAGCCGGGGTGCGCGGTGCTGGCCGCGATCGACTCCGGTGAGCTGGGGGAGCGGCGGCTGGAGAGCTATCGGAAGCTGATGCGGGAGAACCAGCGGATCGTCGCGAAGACCGATGCGCGGGTCCGTGCGGAGCTTCGGCGGGAGTGGAAGAAGCGGGGGGCCGAGGGGAAGGCGGCGATGGAGGTGAAGCGGGGGCGGTGGGCGTAGCGCCTAATGGGGTGCCGGGATCTGTGGGGCGGCTGCGGGTTCGTCGTGGTTGCTCGCGCAGTTCCCCGCGCCCCTTCGGGGCGCTGTCAATGCCGTGTCTGAAATCCGCCAGCCCTGTTCCTGTCCAGGACGCACACTGGACTGTGTGATGGACGAAGACACCAGGTACGAAGCTGTGCGGAGCCGGGACGGGCGGTTCGACGGGGAGTTCTTCTTCGCCGTCTCCACCACCGGGATCTACTGCCGGCCCAGCTGTCCGGCCGTCACGCCGAGGCGGCGGAACGTGCGGTTCTTCGCGACCGCCGCCGCCGCTCAGGGCTCGGGGTTCCGGGCCTGCCGGCGGTGCCGGCCGGACGCGGTGCCGGGGTCGGCGGAGTGGAATGTGCGGGCCGATGTGGTGGGTCGGGCGATGCGGCTGATCGGCGACGGGGTCGTCGACCGGGAGGGCGTCGCGGGGCTCGCCGGGCGGCTGGGGTACAGCGCCCGGCAGGTCCAGCGGCAGCTCACCGCCGAGCTCGGCGCCGGTCCCGTCGCCCTCGCCCGGGCCCAGCGCTCCCACACCGCACGGATCCTGCTCCAGACCACCGAGCTGCCGGTCACCCAGATCGCGTTCGCCGC
The DNA here is from genome assembly GCF_044593635.1 of Streptomyces sp. NPDC051913. Lineage (NCBI taxonomy): Bacteria > Bacillati > Actinomycetota > Actinomycetes > Kitasatosporales > Streptomycetaceae > Streptomyces > Streptomyces sp. NPDC051913. The sequence goes on from NZ_JBIUCI010000002.1 coordinate 527,305, forward strand.
CGGATTCGCCAGTGTGCGGCAGTTCAACGACACGATCCGGACGGTGTACGCCTCCACCCCGAGCGAGCTGCGGGCCGCCGCCCCCGGATCGCGGCGCACGGCCACCCCGGCGGCCGGCGTGCCGCTGCGGCTCGCCTATCGGGGGCCCTATCAGTCCTCCGCCGTCTTCGACGTCCTGGCCGCCGAGGCCGTACCCGGTGTCGAGGAGGTCAGCGGGGTCTCCGGGAAGCGGGTCTACCGGCGTACCCTCCGGCTGCCGTACGGCACCGGGATCGTCGCCGTCGACGAGCGGCCCCGGGGCTGGCTCGACGCCCGGCTGCACCTCACCGACCTGCGCGATCTGACCACCGCCGTCGGCCGGCTGCGGCGGCTCCTCGACCTCGACGCCGATCCGTACGCCGTCGACGAGCGCCTCGGCGCCGATCCGCGGCTCGCCCCGCTCGTCGCCGCCCGGCCCGGGCTGCGGTCACCCGGGGCGGCCGACCCCGAGGAGCTCGCGGTACGGGCACTCGTCGGCGCGGCGGAGGCCGAGCGGCTCGTACGGCGGTACGGCAAGGCCCTCGACGCCCCCTGCGGCAGCCTCACCCACCTCTTCCCGGAGGCCGCCGCCCTCGCCCAGGCCGACGGCCCTGTCGGGACCCTCGCCGCCGCCCTCGCCGACGGCGTCCTGCGCCTCGACCCGGGCGCCGACCGCGAGGACGCACAGGCCGCGCTGCTCGCGCTGCCCGGCATCGACGCCCGTACGGTCGCCGTCATCCGCACCCGCGCCCTGGGCGACCCGGACGTGGCCCCACCCGGCCCCGACCTCCCCGACAGCTGGCGCCCCTGGCGCTCGTACGCCCTGCAACACCTGCGCACCGCAGGGGAGTTGGAGTCCCGATGACCACCTACTGGACGACCGTCGAAAGCCCCGTCGGTCCGCTCCTCCTCACCGCCGGCCCGGATGGTGCGCTCACCTCCCTGTCGGTGCCCGGGCAGAAGAACGGGCGGGTCGTGCAGGAGAGTTGGCGGCGCGACCCCGGGCCCTTCCGGGACGCGGCGGAGCAGCTCGCCGCCTACTTCGCCGGGGAACTCAAGGAGTTCCGCCTGGAGTTCCACACCCAGGGCACCGAGTTCCGGGAGCGGGTCTGGGCCGCCCTGGACGACGTTCCCTACGGGGCGACGGTCACCTACGGCGAGATCGCGGCCCGTGCCGGGGCCTCAAGGGCCGCCGTACGGGCCGTCGGCGGGGCGATCGGCGCCAACCCCCTGCTCATCGTCCGGCCCTGCCATCGGGTGATCGGCGCGAACGGGTCGATGACGGGGTACGCCGGCGGGCTGGAGCGCAAGACCGCACTGCTAACCGTCGAGGGCGTCCTCCAGGCCCCAGCTGTGGATCCGGCGGGGATGGATCCGGATCACCTCTTCGCTGAAATGCGGACCCAACTCATGCGGTCCCACCAGGAGTTCGGCCTCACCGCGGATGTCGACCCCGCGCACCTTCCACGGACGTAGGCTCACGATGTCGTCCACGACGAGGGCGACCTTCGGGTTCTGCCGGAGGTTGCGCCACTTCTTGCTGCGGCCCATCTGGTAGCCGCCGATCAGGATCGTGCCGTCGTCCTGCGGGAAGAAGCCGACCGGGTTCGCCTGCGGCTGCCCCTGGGGATCGACGGTGGCGAGCCGCCCCAGCCGCTGCGACGTCAGATACGCCCGCTCGGCCTCGCTGAATTCGGTCATGCCGCCAGCCAAACACGCCGTTGCCGCCCGGCACATCGGTTCCTCGGCCCAGCCCCGACCTAGGTCCCTGGCCCCAGGCGCGACCTCGGTGGATCAGCCCGGGCACCGGAATCCGCCCGTCAGCCCCAGATCACCGCCCCCAGCCACGCCCCCGCGATCAGCAGGCAGGTGAACAGCTCCGCCAGCACGCTGGAACCCCCCTGCCGCATCACCGTGCGCAGAGCCGCACGCGCCTCCGCGTGGCGGCCGAGGCGGAGGCGTTCGTACAGGTAGACGCCGCCCATGAAGCCGGGGATCGCGCCCACGACCGGCACCAGCACGAAGCCGAGCAACGCGCCCACCCCGGCGTACACCGCCATCCGGGGGGTCGCCCCGCTCGTGCGCAGCCGGCGCGGGGGCAGCGCCCAGCGCACCACCTGGGACAGGAACAGCACCACGGTGGCCCCCACCAGTACGCCCCAGGCGAGCGGCCGGGGGTCCTTCAGCGCCCACCACAGGATCGCGGCCCACACCAGCCACGACCCCGGCACCCCGGGCACCAGTACTCCGCACAGGCCGAGCAGCAGAACCAGGCCGACCAGCAGGAGGTCCCACACTCCCATCTGTCCAGGGTGCCGGACAGTGCGAGAAGGCGCAGGTCAGGAAGGTTCGCTCAGTTCACTGCCGGGCCACCCAGCCCCTGTCGTACGCATGCCAGCCCAACTGCAGCCGGGTCGTCACCCCGGCCAGTTCCATCAGCCGCTTCACCCGGCGCTGCACGGTCCGCAGCCCCAGGTCCAGCTGTTTGGCCACGCTCGCGTCGGTCATCCCGGCGAGCAGCAGGGACAGCACCTCCAGGTCCGTCCCGTCGGGGGCGTCGGCCTCCTCCTCCGTCACCCCGGCGGTGCCCAGACGCAGCGGCAGGGCCTCCCGCCACACCGACTCGAACAGTCCCGACAGCAGCTCCAGCAGCCCGCTCGCGTGCACCACCAGCGCGGCCGGCTCCGCCGTGTGCGAGGTCAGCGGTACGAGGGCCTGGGCGCGGTCGGCGACGACCAGCTTGGTCGGCACCCGGTCCACCACCCGTATCTCCTCGTCCCGGCCCAGCGCGGCGGACAGCTCGCCGATGCCGTCCGGCAGATCCAGGACCGACCGCTCGACCACCACCCGGTAGCGCACCCCGCGCCCGGCCGCCTGCTCCTCGGCGTCGTTGTCCCCGCCGGAGACCACCGCCGGACTGCCGGTGACCAGGGCGCACACCTCCTGGGTCGCCGCCAGTTGCAACTGCAGGAACCGCTGCGCCACCGCCGCCGCGCCGATCACCACCTCGACCAGGTCGTGCACGGCCGGTTCGGCCGCCGCCGCCCGGTACTCCTCGGCGAGCAGCGCCGCCGCCAGCTCCGCCTTGTCCAGCTCGTGCCGCTGCTGGGTGAGCAGCGCGCCCAGCGCCACACCCGGGGGAGCGGCGACCCACCGGCCGGGCCGGGCGGAGGACTGGGCCGCGAGCCCGTGCCGTTCCAGGCGGCGCAGGGCGCGCTCGGTGTCGTGCTCCGCGAGCGTCAGCCGCCGCGCGAGATCGGGCAGGTCGGCCGCGCCCACGGACACCAGCGCCCGGTACGCCGACTCGTGCGTCTCGTCCAGCCCCAGCACACCCAGCATCAACGCCCCTCCCGAGCGGCCTCGACGGCACCGTGGCGGGAACCGGCCACGGCGCAAACCCGCCTCGGCACATCATCGCCGCACCACCCGCCGCTCTGCCATCGTGGCGCCACCGCAGCATCAACCACCGTCCGCAATGCCCGACTTGGGCCTCTTCGGCCTGCGCGTTTCGCGTACGCGGGCATGCGGCGACACGGCAGGAGAGCGATCTTGGCGAGAGCGATACGCCGTACGGCCATGGGGGCGGCGACCGCCGTCGTGCTGGCCGTCACGACCGCCGCGCCCACTCACGCGGCCGAGGATCCGGGCCCGTCGAGACCACTGACCGGCAGCGGGGCCACCCCCGGCTCCGGCGCCGTCGTCACCCTCGTCACCGGTGACCGGGTCCTCGTCACGAAGGACGGGGCGGTGGCCCTGCCCGGCGCGGACGGCACGACCCCGTTCACCCAGACCCGCCAGGACGGCGACGACCTGTACGTCTATCCCGAGGGCGCGATGGAGGCGCTGGCCGCCGGACGGGTCGACGAGGAGCTGTTCAACGTCACCGGCCTGGTCCGGCAGGGCTACGACGACGCCCACACCGACACGCTGCCGCTGATCGCGACGTACGACCGTGCCGTCACCGCCCGCAGCGTTCCGAAGACCCCGCGCGGCGCCGCCCGCGACCGTGTGCTCGACTCGATCGACGGCGTGGCCCTCGACGCGGACAAGGAGAAGGCCGGCGTCTTCTGGGACGACGTCGACCAGGGTTCGCTCAAGAAGCTGTGGCTGGACGCCAAGGTGTCCGCCACCCTCGACCGCTCGACCAGGCAGGTCCACGCCCCGGAGGCCTGGGCCGCCGGTTACGACGGCAAGGGCACCAAGGTCGCCGTCCTGGACACCGGCGTCGACGCCGACCACCCCGACCTCAAGGGCCGGATCAGCGCGGCGAAGAACTTCACCGACTCCGCCGACGCCGACGACCACCAGGGCCACGGCACCCACACCACCTCCACCGTCGGCGGCACCGGAGCCGCGAGCGACGGCAGGAAGAAGGGCGTGGCCCCCGGCGCCGAGCTCCTCAACGGCAAGGTCCTCAACGACGGCGGCTACGGCGAGACTTCGTGGATCATCGCCGGCATGCAGTGGGCCGTCGACCAGGGCGCCGACGTGGTCTCCATGAGCCTCGGCAACCCCGAGCAGACCGACTGCACCGACCCCATGGCCCAGGCCACCGAGGAACTGGCCCGCTCCAGCACGGACACCCTCTTCGTCATCGCCGCCGGCAACTCGGGACCCGGCAACAACACGGTCTCCTCGCCCGGTTGCGCCCCGAGCGTCCTCACCGTCGGCGCCGTCGACCGCGACGACTCCACGGCGAACTTCTCCAGCCGCGGCCCGGCCTACGGCTCCCACACCCTCAAGCCCGAGATCACCGCACCAGGTGTCGGCATCTCCGCCGCCAACGCGGGCGGCCGCGGCGTGTACGCCTACCAGTCCATGAGCGGTACGTCGATGGCGACTCCGCATGTCGCGGGCGCCGCCGCCCTCGTCAAGCAGCGCCACCCCGACTGGAGCGCCGCCCGGATCAAGGCGGCCCTCGTCTCCTCGGCCGACGCCGGCATCCCCGGCGACGTCCGGGAGACCGGCGGCGGTCGCCTCGACGTCAAGGCGGCCGTCGACCAGAGGGTCCTCGGCGCGCCCGCCGTCCAGGCCGGCACCTACGACTGGCCGCAGGACGCGACCGACCGCACGACGGTCTCCGTGCCGTACACCAACACCACCGACGGGGCGGTGGAGTTGAAGCTGTCGGTGACGGGGATCACCGGCAACGACGGCTCCGCCGTCCGCTCGCCGATCGCCCGCCCGGGAGCTGGTTCACCGGTCACCGTCCCTGCCGGGAAGACGGTCGAGATCCCGCTCCGCGTCGACCCGACGGCCACGCTCAAGCGCGCCCAGTACGGCGACATCACGGGCCGAGTCCTGGCGGAGGCCGCAGGCGGCGTCACCGTCTCCACCCCCTTCTCGCTCTACGTCCAGCCCGAGACGGTCACCCTGCGCGTCAAGCTGATCGACCGCCTCGGCAACCCCGCCACCGGCGCCTCCTCCGTCGACGTCATCGGCACCGACGACGCCACCGGCGAACGCCGCTTCAACGACGGGGCCGTCGACCAGACGTACGCGATCCGCCCCGGCAGCTACTTCCTCTCCAGCTTCATCACCACCCCGGAGACCGCGGGCACGCTCTACGACTCCCTCTCCTACCTGGCCCGTCCGCAGCTGGAGATCCGCGGGGACACGACGGTCGTCCTGGACGCCCGAGGGGCCCACCGCCTCAGTGTCCGGACGGACCGGACGACCGAACTCCGGGGCGCCACGCTCGGTTTCGCCCGCTCGTGGGACGACACCTGGCTGCACGGCGGCACCGCGGCAGGCGGCCGTTCCCTGCGCGGCTACTACGCCTCCGTCAACGGCAAGGCCACCGACGGCACCTTCGAGTTCGACAGCTTCTGGCGTGCGGCAGCCCCGCAGATCACCGAACTCGCCGTCGTGGGCGGGCGGCAGCTCCACCCGGTGACCGCGTCCACCAGCTCCGTCAACCTCGACGGCACGGGCCGGGCACCGCTCCACGACGCCAAGTCCGGTACGGCGGAGGAGCTTTCGGGCGCCAAGGGCAAGATCGCACTCGTCGAGCTGCCGGACAGCGGCAGCGCCTACGACGTCGCGAACCGCGCGAAAGCGGCCGGCGCGATCGCCGTCCTCGGCTACCGCGAGGCGCCGGGCCGCTGGTACCCGTCGGCGGGCTTCACCGGCGGCACCCTGCCGATCCTGGGCATCCCGACGGAGGAGGCGCGGGCGCTCCTCGCGGCGGGAAGCGACGTGACCCTGCGCTGGACGGCCACGGCGAAGAGCCCGTACCTCTACAACCTCGCCTACCCGGAGACGGGAGAGATCCGGAGCGACCGCGCCTACCACGCCCGTGACCGGGAACTGGCGGCGACGACGGCGACGTACAGGTCGATGTCGGGCGGTGCCACCGACCACATCGACCTTCAGACCATGACCCGCCCGAACGGCCTGTCCGGCTACTTCGGCGACCTCGAGACCGTCCCCGCGCCCTTCACCCGCACCGAGTACCTCACCCCCGGCACGACCGGCTGGGGGCACCAGCTGTCCAGCAGCTTCCCGTGGGGCGAGTTCATGATCGACCCGGTGCGGACGTACGAGAAGGGCGAGCGTCGTCAGGAGGAGTGGTACGGCGGTGTCCTCGCGCCGACCGGCCCCCTCGACGACACCGGCACCGAGGCACTGGCCGCCGAACGCCAGGGCAACCTCATCGGCGTCGCCCCCGCCTTCTACGGCGACACCCGACACATCGGCGTCCAGGGCAGCTTCGGCGACCTGGGCGGCATGATCCTGAAGCGGAACGGCGAGACCATCGGCGACAGCCCCTATCCGTTCGGGGTGTTCACGGTCCCGGCACAGGAGTCGTCGTACGAACTCACCCTGAACACGGCCAAGTTCGGCCAGCCGGCCCGCGCCTGGAACAGGACGACGCAGACGACCACGACGTGGTCCTTCCGCTCGGCACTCGACGAGAACGCCTATTCCCAGGGCATCCCGCTCCTGTTCCCGTACTACGCCCTCCCCGAGGACGGCCTCAAGACCCTCCCCGCGAAGGCCGGCCAACGCATCACCCTCACGGCGACGGGCCACGCGGGCTACCACCCGGGCGAATTGACGTCGGTACGGCTCGCCTACTCCTACGACGGCGGTGAGACCTGGACGCAGGCGCGGACCGAGCGGCGGGACGGCGTGTGGTCCGCGGTCCTCGACCACAGCTCCGCGACAGGGAAGCAGGTCACACTCAGGGCCGACCTGACCGACGCCAACGGCAACTCGGTCACCCAGATCGTGACCCGGGCCTACGACGTGCGCTAGCGCGCCAGGGGATCGAAGGCCCGGGTCACCCGGATGTCGCCGGGCGGTTCTCCCGTGGGGGGTGGAGCCGCCCGGCGGCCTTGTTTCGCACGACCTGCTGATTTTCCGGTTGCCCCGTTTTCATCCGGCCCCAGCGGTGGACAATTAGGGGCATGAGCCATCAGGGGGGAAGGCCCACCGGCCACGAGGACGACTGGTGGGGACAGCTGTACGACGACAGGACACCGGACGCGGGCCCCACGTCCGCGCCCGACTCACTGGACGACAGATACGAGTCGGCGGCGGGCACGGTGAACGGGGACGCGGAGAGGGCTGACATCCCGGCGCAGCCCGCCGATTCCGAACCACCGGCGCCACTGCGGGCAGTCGTGCCGCAGGGCGGCACGGGTGGACGCAGCGGCACCCCGCCGGCCCGGGCGAGCGAGACCCACCCCCCAGCACCGACCCCGGGCGACCCGGACACGCAGCAACCCGTCCGCACGGCCACCCGCCTCGACCTCCCCACCCTCCCGCCCACATCCCCCGTCACCTACCTGGGCTCAGGCCCGCCCACCTACGAAGCCGAACCCACCGCTCTCCCGCCCGCGGACCCCGACGACCTCGACGACCTCGTGGCCGACACCGTCCTCGACGGCGCCCACTACGGCTCCTGCACCCTCCGCGCCGCCTCCGTCCGCGGCGACTCCGCCCGCTTCCGCGGCGAACCCCGCCGTGACTCCCTCCTCACCGCCCGCTTCGGCACCGGCGACCACGCCCTGGTCCTCGTCGCGATGGCGACCGGCGCCCGGGCCACGCCCGGCGCCCATCGAGCCGCCGCCGAGGCCTGCCACTGGATCGGCCGTGCGGTCGGCCGCAGTCACGCCCGCCTCGCCGAGGACCTCAGGGCCGCCCGCCGCGGCGACCTCAAGTCGGGGCTGCACCGCCTCACCGACCGCAGCCTCGGCAAACTCCGCGCCAGCGCCGCCGAGCAGGGCATCGACCCGGAGGAGTACTCCGCGACCCTGCGCTGTCTGCTCCTGCCCGCCGACACCGACTGCCGTACCCGTGTCTTCTTCGGCGTCGGTGCGGGCGGCCTGTTCCGGCTGAGGGACGGCGAGTGGCAGGACATCGAGCCGCGCGTCCTGGACGTGACCGGCGAACCGGTCGTCGGCTTCGGCTCGCTGCCCGCCGAGACCCCCGAGGGCGACCGCCTCACCATGGACCTCGGCATCCCCACCCCGCCGAGCCCCTACGAACCCGCCCCCGAGCCACCCCGCGAGCCGTTCCGCTTCCGCGCCTCGGTAGCCCGCCCGGGTGACACGCTGCTGATGTGCAGCGGCGGCCTCGCGGAGCCCCTGCGGGGTGAGCCGGAACTGAGCGACTACCTCACGGGACGCTGGGCGGGCCCCACCGCGCCGGGCCTCGCCGCGTTCCTCGCCGACACCCAGGTCCGGGTGAAGGGCTACGCCGACGACCGTACGGCCGCCGCCGTGTGGGAGGCGTAACCGCGGGGGGTGTGGATACATGGACTCATGGCCAAGCAGAACGTCGCCGAACAGTTCGTAGACATCCTCGTCCGCGCCGGGGTCAAGCGCCTCTACGGCGTCGTCGGCGACAGCCTGAACCCGGTCGTCGACGCCGTGCGCCGCAACGCCGGCATCGACTGGGTGCACGTACGGCACGAGGAGACCGCCGCCTTCGCCGCGGGCGCCGAGGCACAGATCACGGGCAGGCTCACCGCCTGCGCCGGTTCCTGCGGCCCGGGGAACCTGCACCTCATCAACGGTCTCTACGACGCCCACCGCTCCATGGCGCCGGTCCTCGCCCTCGCGTCCCACATCCCCTCCAGCGAGATCGGCCTGGGCTACTTCCAGGAGACCCACCCCGACCAGCTGTTCCGCGAGTGCAGCCACTACAGCGAGCTGATCTCCAGCCCGAAGCAGATGCCGAGGCTGTTGCAGACGGCGATCCAGCACGCGGTCGGCCGCTCGGGCGTCAGCGTCGTCTCCCTTCCCGGTGACATCGCCGACGACCCGGCCCCGGACAAGCCGCTGGAGACCGCGCTCGTCACCACCCGGCCCACGGTCCGCCCCGGCGACACCGAGATCGACCGGCTCGTCGAGATGATCGACAAGGCCGCCCGGATCACCCTCTTCTGCGGCAGCGGCACGGCCGGCGCGCATGCCGAGGTCATGGAGTTCGCCGAGAAGATCAAGTCACCGGTGGGACACGCCCTGCGGGGCAAGGAATGGATCCAGTACGACAATCCTTACGACGTCGGCATGAGCGGTCTGCTCGGTTACGGCGCCGCCTACGAGGCCACCCACGAGTGCGATCTGCTGATCCTGCTCGGCACCGACTTCCCGTACAACGCGTTCCTGCCCGACGACGTCAAGATCGCCCAGGTCGACGTCCGCCCCGAGAACCTGGGCCGCCGCTCCAAGCTGGACCTCGCGGTGTGGGGCGATGTGAAGGAGACCCTGCGGTGTCTGACCCCGCGGGTGAAGGAGAAGCAGAACCGGCGCTTCCTCGACAAGATGCTCAAGAAGCACGCCGACGCGCTGGAAGGCGTGGTGAAGGCCTACACCCGCAAGGTCGAGAAGCACGTCCCGATCCACCCCGAGTACGTCGCCTCCGTCCTCGACGAACTCGCCGCCGACGACGCCGTGTTCACGGTCGACACCGGCATGTGCAACGTCTGGGCAGCCCGCTACATCTCACCGAACGGCCGCCGCCGCGTCATCGGCTCCTTCTCGCACGGCTCCATGGCCAACGCACTGCCGATGGCGATCGGCGCCCAGTTCACCGACCGCAAGCGGCAGGTCGTGTCGATGTCGGGCGACGGCGGATTCTCCATGCTGATGGGCGACTTCCTGACCCTGGTGCAGTACGACCTGCCCGTGAAGGTCGTCCTCTTCAACAACTCCTCCCTGTCCATGGTCGAGTTGGAGATGCTGGTCGCCGGACTCCCGTCGTACGGCACCACGAACAAGAACCCCGACTTCGCCGCCGTCGCCCGTGCCTGCGGTGCCTACGGTGTCCGTGTCGAGAAGCCCAAGGAACTCGCGGGGGCGTTGAAGGACGCCTTCAAGCACAAGGGCCCGGCCCTCGTCGACGTCGTCACCGACCCCAACGCCCTCTCCATCCCGCCGAAGATCAGCACGGAGATGGTCACCGGCTTCGCCCTCTCCGCCTCGAAGATCGTCCTTGACGGCGGCGTGGGCCGCATGCTCCAGATGGCCCGCTCGAATCTGCGCAACGTCCCTCGACCCTAGTCCTCTAGTCCTCTAGTCCTTTAGTCCTCCGAGACCCACTTCCGGTTCGAGTAGTCGTACGAGTACTGCGGCAGCTTCTTGTCGCCCGTCGTGCGGAACGGGGTGCCGTGGTCGTCGACGCGGGCGGTGCCGGTGCGGCCCTGGGAGGACCAGTCGAGTTCGAGGTACCAGGTGCAGTCGCAGCCGACGGTCCGCGCGGTGACCAGCAGGATCTCGGGGTCCTCGGCGGAGACGCGGTAGGGCATCCGGATCGCCGGGATCTCGTTCTCGCCGTCGTTGCCTGCCTCCGAGCGGGCGATCGGCCGGTCCGCGTCGAGGTCGACGGAGAACATGCGCGGCGTGAGCGCGCCGCCGCAGCCGTTGTCCATGGCGTACGAGTTGCCCCCGGCCGGGGCCGATCGTCCGACCACCCGCACGCGCAGCGCCTCCAGGACCACGGCCGTGGAACTGCGCCCCTGCACGGACACCTGCACCATCGTCTCGCCGCCGTGCAGCGCGCCCTGCGCCGCCGCCCAGGTCGCGGCGTCCTGCGCGACCGGCGGCGGTGGCACCTGCGCCGACGGCTTGTCGATGACGTAGCGGTGGCCGCAGCCCGCGTTCCAGACATGGGAGTTGACCGTCCAGGACAGGGGCACGGCGGCCCCCGGGGCGGCGCCGCCGGTGGGGCTGTCGCCGCCCTTGGCGGACGCGCCGGGGTGTGGCCGACCCGGGCCGGAGCCGGACGGCGACGGGGTCCCCCGGCTCGGGGAGGCGGACGGGCTCGGCTTCTTCCTGGACGCGGTGGGGTCGGGTGACGTGGGTGCGGCCGAGGTGGAGCGGGCCGGATCGGTGGGGCTCACGGAGTCGGCGGCGGAGGAGCGGTCGTCCGAGAGGGCGGACAGACTGCCGAGCGTGGCGATCAGGGCGACGGCCGCGGCCGAGGCCACGAGGGCTCGCCGTCGGCGGTACCAGGGGCGGGGCGGCTCAGGGGCGCGGACGACGGTGACCGGATCGGCCTCGTTCACCTCGTTCGCCTCGACGGCCGGTTCGACCGGGGGTGCCGTCGGTGTCGACGTCGGCTCCTGCGGGCGCGATCGCTGCCGTGCCGCCACCGCGAGCAGCCAGCGCCGGTGGAGTTCGTGCCGTTCCTCCGGCGTCGCCCCGCACAGTGCCGCGAACCGCTCCACAGGGGCGAAGTCCAGCGGGACCGTCTCCCCGGCGCAGTAGCGGTGCAGCGTCGAGGTGTTCATGGCCAGTCGACGAGCCAACTGGCCGTAGCTGCGGTCCGTCCGTTCCTTCAGCCGCGTGAGCAGCGCCGCGAACTGCGCCACCGCGGCCGCGTCCCCCTGGTCCGACACCGTTGTCCCGCCCCCGTCGCTTGTCCCAGGCACTCACATACCTGCACGTCACATGGCCTGGGATGGTTCCACCGGCGCACAACGGCCGTCGGCTGTTGCGCCGGACGCCTGTGACCGCTGATGCTCTTGGTGTCGCACCGAGCGGGCCGGACCGACCAACCACCCCGGAGCGACACGCTACTTACTCGCACGCTTGTGCACATGCTTCTCGCACTCACTACACGGGGGACCACCATGCCCATGCGCACCCGAGCCGGAGCGCTCCTCGCCGTCGCCGCCACCGGACTCGCCCTCGGCGCGACGCTCGCCTCACCCGCGGACGCCGCTCCGAAGCCCGCTCCGAAGTTCCTTGCGGCGTCCGAGCTGCCGCCGCACCCCTCGTCCTCCTGGACGGCCGGCAAGGTCACCGACGGTGCCCCGGACAACCTGCTGTCCTGCCTCCGGGAGACGCTGCCCGGCTACGACTCCCGGTACCGCGCCTTCCACACCGACCTCGACACCAGCGCCCTGCAACTGACGATCGTCGTCGGCGACACCGGCAAGGCCAAGGCCCTCGCCACTCGCCTGAACAAGGACATCAGGACCTGCGCCACCCAGTTGGAGCAGGCCGACCCGGAGGTCGAGGCCACGCACCGGGACTACGGCACGCTGCCGGTCGAGGAGGGCGCCCGGGTGCACGGTCTGCACATCGAGGGCTCCTGGGGCTCCTCCGACATCAAGCTGCTCTCCGTCGGCCGGGACGGCGGGACCGTCACCGTCGTGGAGTGGGGGCAGCTGGGCGACTTCGCCGACGCACCGGTGAAGGCGTTCCGCAAGACGACGACCAAGGCCGTCGACAAGCTCTACTGAGCCACCGGAAGAAGCGGAGCCGCCCTCTCGCCACGGGGGTCGGGAGGGCGGCCTCCGCGGCAGGTCCGGTTCGGGGCGGGCGAATTCAGGCCAGTTTCAACGCCGGGTAAAACAGCAGCCGGAGCGGCCTGACGTGCCATGTCCGCAGGTCTCCGTCGCCGGCCGGGTACGGCGGCCCGGGCAGACGGGCATGGGCAGTTCGTCCGAGGCCCGTCGGTCAGGGTGTCTCCCGGGTGCGTAGGCCCGGAGCCCCGCCGAACCGCCGGTCGGCCGACCCGGACACGGGCCGGACGCATGGCTCCGGCCGCGCTCACCGTCGGGTGCCGGTCCCACGGGGTACGTCGTCGAGCCGGACGCCCACGAGGTCGTACAACCCTGCCCGTACCGGGAACCCGGGCTGGTCCTGGCGTCCCACCCGTCCCGCGGCGGGCCCCCGGACCGTGTGCCGGCGCCAACCGGAACGGCCTCGTCGACCAGCCCTTTCCCCGCCACGCGCCGTCCGCGCGGGCCCTCGCCCAGGCCCGCGGCCCGCGCGGCACATGCCAACCGGGGGAACCACCGGCACGCCCGCCCCGCGCCGCCCTCCGTGCCCGGCCCGCCCCGGCACCCGCCCCGGCCCCGTCGACACCCCGATCCGGACATGCCGCACGGCGCCTCGAAGCCTGATCGAAAGGCGGTGCAGCGGCGGCCGAGCGGTGGGTGTCGTAGCCGTGAACCGTGGCCGAACACCTGGTCGTTGACGATTCGACATGACTGCGGCGTGAACGACGGGGCATGGATCCCCGTGAACGTGTTCGAGCAGGAGGGAAACCGACATCGGCACGCGGGCGGGGGTCATGAAGAGGCAGGCACGAGGAGGCGGTCCCACGGCGATCGGGGCCTTCTCGGTGGAGACGGTGGAGGACAGGGCCGTGAGCGTCGGAGAACCGACGTCGGCCGTATCGCTACGGCGCAGACTCGGGCGGGCGGATCTGCGGGCGGTGCCCGAAGTACGCCGCGCACTGCGCGAGTTGCTGGGGCAATGGGGGAGGCCCGGACGATCGGAGATAGCGGAGCTGCTCACGAGTGAACTCGTCACCAACGCACTCGTCCACACCGACCACGACGCGGTCCTGACGGCCACCGTCGGACCCCGTGGACTGCGGGTGGAGGTGCGGGACTTCGTGGCCCGCAGGCCCAGACTGCGCGTACCGAACGCCGACGACGGTACGCACGGCCGGGGCCTGGTCCTCGTCCAGTCCCTCGCCGACGCGTGGGGCGTACGGGCGCACGGGGTGGGGAAGGCGGTGTGGTTCGAGCTCGACGCGGGCGCCGCGTGACCGACGGCATGCGAGGGGGGTACGGCCGTCCGGCCGTACCCCCCTCGCATGGTCCCCGAAGGGCTTAACCGAACTGCTGCTCAAGGTCCTTGAGCTTGCGCTCGAGGGAGTCGAGCCGCGGCAGGGCCATGGTGTCGTCCTCCGCGGTGAGGTCGACGGTGATCGGCTCAGTGCCTTGACGGACCGGCTGAAGGGACGGACGCGAGCGCACGGGCAGCGGTTCCGGCGTCGTGGATATGGCAGGCTCCGCGGTGGCTCGGTCGCCGCCCCGCTCCAGGGCCTGGGTCTCCACCTGCCGGCCGCCGCCGCGGCCGATGAATCCGCGGTGCCCCCGGCTGATGGCCTTGAGCTGGGCGCGCTCCAGACGGTCCGCCTCGCGGCGGCGCAGCCGGTTCGTCTCCTTCTGGCGCTGGTCCTCGCGGACCTCGTCGACCGCCTCGTCGAGGCTGCGCACGTTCTCCAGGAGCATGAGCGACCAGGCCTTGTACGTCTCACGCGGCGCCCGCAGCCAGCGGACCACGCGGATCTGCGGCAGCGGACGGGGCACCAGGCCCTGCTCGCGCAGCGCCGCCCGGCGGGTCTGCTTCAGCGCGCGGTCGAACAGGACGGCCGCCGACAGGGACATGCCGGAGAAGAACTGCGGCGCGCCGTCGTGGCCGAAGCCCCTGGGCGCGTGCACCCAGTTGAACCACGCCGCGGCACCCGCGAACGTCCACACGAGTATCCGGGAGCCGAGCGCCGCGTCACCGTGGCTGGCCTCGCGCACCGCGAGCACCGAGCAGAACATCGCCGCGCCGTCCAGGCCGAACGGGACCAGGTACTCCCAGCCGCCGGACAGGTTCAGGTTCTGCTGGCCGAAGCCGACCAGGCCATGGAAGGAGAGGGCGGCGGCGACCGCCGCACAGCAGAACAGCAGGACATAGGAGGCGGTGCCGTATATGGCCTCCTTGCGCCGCCGGCGCTCCTCGCTGCGCTCCCACGAGTCGTCCTTCGCGTGCTCCCCGCTGGACCGCTTGCTCCGCGCCAGCACCGCCATCGCCGCGACCATGCCCAGGAGCAGTACGGCGCCCGGAAGCAGCCAGTTCAGCGATATGTCGGTCAGTCTCATCTGGGGTCCCTTGCATTGGGATAGGGCGTAACGCCCGCCATAGTGGCCCAATCCCACCGGCCCTCAGGGGGTTTCGGGGCAAGAGGCCGCCAAGGAGGTGCAAGGGATTGCCCAAGGCGGCGTTCTGCTCGAACTGCCGCGTGAGGGGCGGGAGTTGAGTTCGAATAAGACTACCCGTACGGGTGGTTCCACGGAAAGTTCCTTCGGCAGGTGAGGAAATTGTGAATCCCCTGTAACCGGCCGGGAGCCGCGCGGGAGCCCTGTTCGCGGATGATCTTACGGGACCGGTGACCGGGTCCGTACCGCGGGGTCCCTCAACTGGCTGCCGCCGCCAGCAGTTTGACGACCCGGTCGGCGTCGCAGGTGCGCGGGCAGGTGGCGCAGGTGTCCTGCGGTTCGAGGGTGTAGTACATGCAGCAGCTGATCCGGTCCCGGGTGGGCAGCGGCTCGCCGGCCGGTCCGCTCAACTCCCGGAAGGCCGCCGAGCCGACGTACGGCTTGGTCGTGCCCGGCAGGAGCAGCTCCAGTTCGCGCTCGGCCCGACGCTGCTCGTGCTCGCCGAGCAGTCCGGCGACGTACCAGAGCCCCTCGACCACCTCGTCGGTCACCATGCCCCACAGGGCCCGCCCGCGCCGCCGCATCCGGGGTCCGAACCCGGCGAGCAGCGGCTCCATGTGCTCGGCGACGGCCTCCCGCACCTCGGCGCGCAGCGCCTCCTCGTCCGGGACCACCCGGGCGCCGGGCAGTGCCGCGGCCGGATCGCCCGGCAGGCAGGCGAAGGGCCCGGTCCGTACGGCGAAGTCCATCGGGCCCCGGGTCCGGTCGTACGACACCCGCGTCACGGGGAAGCGCGGCACCCGGCGGTGCAGGAACCAGGGCAGGGTGATCAGCAGACAGGCGGGCCAGGCGTACCGGTGCAGTCCGAAGCTCGCGATGACGTCCGGCCGGCCGGGGCGTCCGTGATCGCGCCGCACCTGTGCGTCGTCCCACACCAGGAAGGCGTCGAGTCCGTCGGTGCCCGCCGCGAGCGCGTGGGCGCCGACCCATCCGTCGCCCCGGGGCGACGGCTCCGCGGGCCCCAGCTCGCGCACCGTCATGCCCGGAAAGACCTCGGTCAGACGGTTGTAGGCGTCCGTGAGGGCCGAGGCGGGAGCGGGCATGCGGGGCCACCAATCCAGGACAGTTGTGCGACCACATAGGGCAGAGGTTCTGAAGGTAAGGCTAACCTTACCCAAGATCATCACGCTTTGAACCGTCGGCTTCTGCGCCTAAGGTGCTTGACGGGTGAGTGACAACCCGCCGTAATGACCCCAAGTACTGACACGTCCGGAGGAGGCTCCTTGTGAAGCAGGGCACACAGGGCTCCACCGGGACGGAGGTCACCGGACCGGTACGGGTGCCGTCGCAGGCGCGTCCCCACGGCGGGCTGCCGGAACCCCAGGTCGAGCGCACCCGCGCCGCCGACGCCGTACCGAACGCCCGCGGCGGGCGCCCGCCCGCCGAGCGGCCCCTGCCGGCACCGCCCTCCGTGGTCCCCGCCGAGCAGCCGCCGGTGTCGCCGCCCTCCGTGGCCGCCGCACACAGCGCCCGGCCCGTCGTCCAGCGGGCCTCCGTGCGCGGACAGATCCTCGACGCCCTGCGCACCGCGCTGGTGACCGGCGAGCTGACCCCCGGCGAGGTCTACTCGGCGCCCGTCCTCGGCGAACGCTTCGGCGTCTCCGCGACGCCGGTCCGTGAGGCCATGCAGCAGCTCGCGCTGGAGGGCGCCGTCGAGGTCGTCCCCAACCGCGGGTTCCGGGTCGTCGAGCGGGGCGCCCGGGAGCTGGCGGAACTGGCCGAGGTCCGCGCCCTGATCGAGGTGCCGGTCATGCTGCGGCTGGCGCGGACGACGCCCGCCGAGCGCTGGGCGGAGCTGCGGCCGGTCGCCGAGGCCACGGTGCGGGCCGCGTCGACCGGCTGCCGGGCGACGTACGCCGAGTCGGACCGCGCCTTCCACCGCGCGGTCCTCGCCCTGGCCGGCAACGAACAGCTCGTCCAGATCGCCGACGACCTCCACCGCCGCGCCCAGTGGCCCCTGACCGGCGGTCCGGCCGCCCGTGGCCGCGCCGAACTGGTCGCGGACGCGGCGGAGCACACCGCACTGCTGGACGCGTTGATCGCCGGGCATCTCGACGTGGTGCGGGCGCTGGTGGGGGAGCACTTCGCGGGCGCGAGCTGAACGGTCCCGCTGGGACTACGCCGTAGCCGCCCCCGCCGCCGGAGGCAGCGGCGTCAACTGCCGGGACAGCCACGTCGGTACGCCACCCAGCAGGCGGAACAGCCGCCGTGCCTCCTCGCGCAGCCGTGACGCCTCCGGCTCCACCTCCGCGTCGGCCAGCGAGGCCAGTGCCGGGGCGGTGCCGACCAGGTAGCCCAACTCCTCCCGGATCCGCAGCGATTCGCTGAACCCGTGCCGAGCCTCCGCCAACTCCCCTTCCCGCAGTGCGAGTCCGGCGAGATGGCGCCAGGTGAAGGAGAGGAGCAGCGGATCCGCGTGGGCCACCGCTCCCGCGTGCGCCCGCCGATACGCCGCCCGCGCGGCCTGCGGCGAGCGGGTGAGGTTCTCGGCGAGCAGTCCGCGCCGGAAGTCCAGCAGGGCCCGTCCCGGCGCCCCCGGCGCGATCAGCGCCGCCGCCCGCCCGAGCGCGGCCCGCGCCTCGTCGGCCCGGTCGCGGACCTGGTGCAGCGTGGCCGCGTACGCAAGTTGCCCTCTTTCACAAGCGGCGGCGCCCCGCTCGTCGTCGGTGTGGGCCAGCGCCTCGGCCGTGCGCAGCGCGTCCTCGGCCTCCTCCCAGCCCTGCTCGGTGTAGAGACACCGCTCGACCAGCAGCGCGGCCCGCTGCAACGCCGCGTCCGCGCCCACCGGTTGGAGCAGGGCTGCCGCGTCGGCCCAGCAGGCGCGTGAGCGCAGCCGCCATACCGCGGTCTGGAGTGGATCGTCAGGGGTCGTTCCGTTACCAGACATGGCGGTATACGCCACCTCGCCCTCCCCGGCACACCATTGAGCTGTTGAGTGGTGGCCGCATCTCAGCACGAATTCCGTGGCCCGGCCAAGGGGGTGGGTGAAGGATTTCACAAAGTCGTGGGATCCCCGGCGGCGCCGGATGTCAGCTCATCCTCAACGCCAGGAAGAAATCCAGCTTGTCCTCCAGCCGGGAAAGGTCACGACTCGTCAACTGCTCGATTCGCCCCACCCGGTAGCGCAGTGTGTTGACGTGCAGGTGGAGCCGGGTGGCGCAGCGGGTCCAGGAGCCGTCGCAGTCGAGGAACGCCTCCAGCGTCGGGATCAGCTCCGCGCGGTGCCGGCGGTCGTAGTCGCGCAGGGGGTCCAGGAGTCGGGCGGTGAACGCGCGGCGGACGTCGTCCGGGACGAAGGGCAGCAGCAGGACGTGCGAGGCGAGCTCCTGATGGCCCGCCGCGCACACCCGGCCGGGCCGGGCCGCCGCCACCCGGCGGGCGTGCCGGGCCTCCTCCAGCGCGCCGCGCAGCCCCTCCGCCGAGTGCACGGCCGCGCTGACGCCCAGCGTGACCCGGCCGTCGTCGTCGAGACCGGCGGCGAGCGGGTCCCGTACGGACTCCAGCAGGACGTCGGCGAGGATGCCCGTCTCGGAGCCGTCGTGCTCGGTCGACACCGCGGGCAGCGGGACCAGCGCGATGGCCTCGTCGCCGGTGTGGGCGACCGCGATCCGGTCGGACGGCTCGGTGCCGCCGGCCAGCGGGTCGACGAGGATCTCCTCCAGCAGCGACTGGGCGACCGTGCCGCCCTCGACGTCCCCGCCGTCCCACTCCACGCGGGCCACGACGACCTGCCAGTGCGGCGCCGCCCCCAGACCGGGCAGCAGGACCGGCGCGGCGACCCGCAGACGCGCGGCGATCTCGGCGGGTGCGGCGCCCGTCTGGACCAGCTCCAGGATCTCCTGGGCCAGCCGCCGCCGCACCGTGCGGGCCGCGTCTCGGCGGTCCCGCTCGACGGCGATCAGCTGGGTGACGCCCTGGAGCAGGTCGAGCCGCTCCTCCGGCCAGTCCCCGGCGTCCGCCTCGACGGCCAGCAGCCAGTCCGACAGCACCGTCTCGCGCACGTCCCGCGAGGCCTGCGGGGAGCGTCCGCTGCTGCGGACCGGGAACAGCGAATACGTCGTGGAGCCGAGCGTCAGCCGGTGCGGCCCGCGCCGGCCCGTGCGGACGGCCGCCAGATGCTCCGCCGCGAGCTTCGCGCAGATGTCGGCGGGCAGCGCCGGGCCCGAGGCCTTCGAGCCCGCGATCAGCCGCCCGGTCGGCGACAGCACCCAGGCCCGCAGATCCAGGTCGGAGCCGAGCAGGTCCAGGACGACGTCCGGGCCGCCGCCCGCCGGACCCGAGGTCATCATCCGGCGGTGCCGGTCCACCACGGCCGCCAGATCCCCGGCCCGCTCGCCGCTGACCTGCCGTACGACATGTTCGGTGATCGTCGCGAACGCGACCGACTCGTGCACCGCGAACAGCGGCAGCCGGTTGCGCGTACAGGCCAGCACCAGGTCGTCCGGCACATCGCCCAGCTCGGCCTCGCCCGCCGCCAGCGCCGCCACCCCGGCCTGCACCAGGATCCGCACGAACGCGTCGGAGTCGGCGGCGTCCCTCCGCCAGGCCAGGCCCGTGAGCACCAGCTCGCCGCCCGACAGATAGCGGCTCGGATCCCGCAGGTCCGTGGTCATCACACCGCGCACGGTGCGGTCCAGCTCGTCCTCGCCGCCGAGCAGCCGCAGGCCCAGCGCGTCGGTGTCCAGCAGTGCGCGCAGCCGCATTCTCGTCGCCGCCGATCTTTGTCTCGAAATCTACGATGAACTGTGAGGCCCCTGTGCGGGAGGCGCCGGTCCGACGGGGCCGGTGTGCTCCGCGCACCGCCCCTCGGGCTGTGTCCCAGGTCACGCCCGGTGTGTCGCGCGTTTCCACAGGAAAACATGGAGGTTACTGAGGACCTCCGTTCATACGAATCTACAAGATGCCCGCCCCGACCAGCCAACTCCTTCAGAGTTTCCGTGACTGACCCCGTCGGAGCACGTCGCTGTGTACTGGCCCCACTCCGCGTGAACAACACATGAACGAGCCGGGCCCGCCGCACACGATCTGGCTCGATCCGTACCACCCACGAGACGCAGAAGAGAGCCGGTCATGGACTTCCTTCGCCCCGCCAGCTGGGAGGAGGCGCTCGCCGCCAAGGCCGAGCACCCCACCGCTGTGCCCATTGCGGGCGGCACCGATGTGATGGTCGAGATCAACTTCGACCACCGGCGGCCCGAGTACCTGCTCGACCTGAACCGGGTCACCGACCTCACCGAGTGGGAGGTCGGCCAGGACTCGGTGCGGCTCGGCGCCTCCGTCCCGTACACCAGGATCATGGAGAACCTCCGTGCCGAGCTGCCGGGCCTCGCCCTGGCCTCGCACACGGTGGCGTCCCCGCAGATCCGCAACCGCGGCGGCGTCGGCGGCAACCTCGGCACCGCCTCCCCGGCCGGTGACGCCCACCCCGCGCTCCTCGCGGCCGGGGCCGAGGTCGAGGTCGAGTCGGTGCGCGGCTCGCGCCTGATCGCGATCGACGACTTCTACACCGGGGTGAAGCGCAACGCGCTCGCGCCCGACGAGCTGATCCGCGCGGTCCACATCAAGAAGGCCGACGGTCCGCAGCAGTACTCGAAGGTCGGCACCCGCAACGCGATGGTCATCGCGGTCTGCGCCTTCGGTCTGGCCCTGCACCCCGAGACCCGCACGGTCCGCACCGGCATCGGTTCGGCGGCCCCCACCCCCGTTCGGGCCAAGGCCGCGGAGGAGTTCCTGAACGCGGCGCTCGAAGAGGGCGGGTTCTGGGACAACGGAAAGATCATCACCCCGTCGGTCGCCAAGCAGTTCGCGGAGCTGTGCTCGGGCGCCTGCAACCCGATCGACGACGTCCGGGGCACGGCGAGCTACCGCCGCCACGCGGTCGGCATCATGGCCCGCCGCACGCTGACCTGGACCTGGGAGTCGTACCGCGGCACCGCCGCTCGCACGGAGGGAGTCGCGTAATGCGCGTCAATTTCACGGTCAACGGCCGTCCGCAGGAAGCCGACGACGTCTGGGAGGGCGAGAGCCTCCTCTACGTCCTGCGTGAGCGCATGGGCCTGCCCGGCTCCAAGAACGCCTGCGAGCAGGGCGAGTGCGGTTCCTGCACGGTCCGTCTGGACGGGGTGCCGGTCTGTTCGTGTCTGGTCGCGGCGGGCCAGGTGGAAGGCCGCGAGGTCGTCACCGTCGAGGGGCTGGCGGACTACGCCAAGCAGCGCTCCTGCGGCTCCACTTGTGGGACCTCGCTCAACGAGGCCAAGCACTGGGAGGCGAAGGGGGGCACCGACTCGCAGACCGGTGAGGGCACCGAACTCTCCCCGATCCAGCAGGCGTTCATCGACGCCGGCGCCGTCCAGTGCGGCTTCTGCACCCCGGGGCTGCTGGTCGCCGCCGACGAGATGCTGGAGCACAACCCGAACCCGACCGACGCGGACATCCGCGAGGCGCTGTCGGGCAACCTGTGCCGCTGCACCGGCTACGAGAAGATCATGGACGCGGTCCGCCTCGCGGCCGCCCGGCAGTCTGAGGCGGTCTGACCATGGGTACGACTGGTACGCCCACCAACATCACGCAGGGCTCCAAGACCAAGGGCGGCATCGGCGAGTCCACGCTCCGCCCGGACGGCACCCTCAAGGTCACCGGCGAGTTCGCGTACTCGTCCGACATGTGGCACGAGGACATGCTCTGGGGCCAGATCCTGCGCTCCACGGTCGCACACGCCGAGATCGTGTCCATCGACACGAGCGAGGCCCTCGCCCTGCCGGGTGTCTACGCCGTCATGACGTACGACGACCTGCCGACCGACGTGAAGAACTACGGCCTGGAGATCCAGGACACCCCGGTGCTCGCGCACGGCAAGGTACGCCACCACGGTGAGCCGGTCGCGATCGTCGCCGCCGACCACCCGGAGACCGCGCGCCGCGCCGCCGCCAAGATCAAGGTCGACTACCGCGAGCTGCCCGTCATCACCGACGAGGCCTCCGCGACCGCGCCGGACGCGATCCTGGTCCACGAGGGCCGCGACGACCACCACATCGGTCACGTCCCGCACCCGAACATCGTGCACCGCCAGCCGATCATCCGCGGCAACGCCGAAGAGGCCGCTCGGCGTGCCGACTTCGTCGTCAAGGGCGAGTACACCTTCGGCATGCAGGACCAGGCCTTCCTCGGCCCCGAGTCGGGTCTCGCGGTGCCGGACGAGGACGGTGGCGTCCACCTCTACATCGCCACCCAGTGGCTGCACAGCGACCTCAAGCAGATCGCCCCGGTCCTCGGCCTGCCCGAGAGCAAGGTCCGGATGACGCTGTCCGGCGTCGGCGGTGCCTTCGGTGGCCGCGAGGACATCTCGATGCAGATCCACGCCTGTCTGCTGGCGCTGCGCACCGGCAAGCCGGTCAAGATCGTCTACAACCGCTTCGAGTCCTTCTTCGGCCACGTCCACCGCCACCCGGCGAAGCTCTACTACGAGCACGGGGCCACGGCTGAGGGCAAGTTGACGCACGTCAAGTGCCGCATCGTCCTCGACGGCGGCGCGTACGCCTCCGCGTCCCCCGCGGTCGTCGGCAACGCCTCCTCCCTCTCGATCGGCCCGTACGTGGTCGACGACGTCGACATCGAGGCCATCGCCCTCTACACCAACAACCCGCCCTGCGGCGCCATGCGCGGCTTCGGCGCGGTCCAGGCGTGCTTCGCCTACGAGGCCCAGATGGACAAGCTCGCCGACCAGGTGGGCATGGACCGGGTCGCGTTCCGTCAGCTCAACGCGATGGAGCAGGGCACGATCATGCCGACCGGCCAGCCGGTCGACTCACCGGCCCCGGTCGCCGAACTCCTGCGCCGCGTCAAGGCGATGCCGCTCCCGCCCGAGCAGCAGTGGCTCGCGGCCGGCGAGGAGGCCGACGTACGGCAGCTGCCCGGCGGTCTGTCCAACACCACGCACGGCGAGGGTGTCGTCCGAGGCGTCGGCTACGCGGTCGGCATCAAGAACGTCGGCTTCTCCGAGGGCTTCGACGACTACTCCACCGCCAAGGTCCGCATGGAGGTCGTCGGCGGCGAGCCCGTCGCCACCGTCCACACGGCCATGGCGGAGGTCGGCCAGGGCGGCGTCACCGTCCACGCGCAGATCGCCCGCACCGAGCTGGGCGTCGCGCAGGTGACCATCCAGCCGGCCGACACGCAGGTGGGCAGCGCCGGTTCGACCTCGGCCTCCCGGCAGACGTACGTCACCGGCGGCGCGGTCAAGAACTCCTGCGAGCTGGTCCGCGAGAAGGTCCTGGAGCTCGGCCGCCGCAAGTTCGGCTCGTACCACCCGGCGTGGGCGACCGCTGAGTTGCTGCTCGAGGGCGGCAAGGTCGTCACCGACGGCGGCGAGGTCCTCGCGGATCTGGCCGAGGTGCTGGAGGGCGAGACCGTCGAGGTGGAGGCCGAGTGGCGGCACCGTCCGACCGAGGCCTTCGACCTCCGGACCGGCCAGGGCTTCGGCCATGTCCAGTACTCCTTCGCCGCGCACCGCGCGGTCGTCGAGGTGGACACCGAGCTCGGCCTCGTCAAGGTCATCGAGCTGGCCTGCGCCCAGGACGTCGGCAAGGCGCTCAACCCGCTGTCCGTCATCGGCCAGATCCAGGGCGGCACCACCCAGGGCCTCGGCGTCGCGGTGATGGAGGAGATCATCGTCGACCCCAAGACCGCCAAGGTCAGGAACCCCTCCTTCACGGACTACCTGATCCCCACCATCCTCGACACGCCCACCATCCCCGTGGACGTGCTCGAACTCGCCGACGACCACGCCCCGTACGGGCTCCGTGGCATCGGCGAGGCCCCCACCCTGTCGTCGACCCCGGCCGTCCTCGCGGCGATCCGGAACGCGACCGGGCTGGAACTCAACAGGACGCCGGTCAGGCCCGAACACCTCACGGGCACGGCGTAACCGCCCAGTTGAAGCTCTCCGGGCGGCGCAGGGAACGTCACAACCTCCACCGCGCCGCCCGGAGCACCAAGTCCCGCACCGCTCGCGGCACTTGAAGCGCGACCAAGCGCGACCAAGCGCGACCAAGTAGTACCTCTGTTCGTTCGTCTCGGGCCGTCCCCCGGGTCGTGCGGCCGAAGCACCTTCCCAAATCCCGCAGCCGCAAGAGCGGTTGACGGGGGCCCCTGTGAACCTTGGGAGTAGGCCCACATGACCCAGCAGTCACTGGAGCCGGAGACCGTCGCCGACGACGCGGGAGAAGGCACCCGCGTCCCGGCCGGACGGTCCTGGCTCGACCGGTACTTTCACATATCCAAGCGGGGATCCACGGTCGCGCGCGAGGTGCGCGGCGGCGTCACCACCTTCATGGCGATGGCGTACATCCTCCTGCTCAACCCCCTGATCCTGTCCGGCAAGGACGCGGCGGGGGACACCCTCGGCCAGAAGGCCCTCATCACCGCGACCGCGTTCGCGGCGGCCTTCACCACACTGCTGATGGGCTTCTTCGGCAAGGTGCCGCTCGCCCTCGCCGCCGGCCTCTCCGTCTCCGGCGTCCTGTCCTCGCAGGTCGCCCCGCAGATGACCTGGCCGCAGGCCATGGGCATGTGCGTGATGTACGGCGTCGTCATCATGCTGCTGGTCGTCACCGGCCTGCGCGAGATGATCATGAACGCCATTCCGCTCGCCCTCAAGCACGCGATCACCATGGGCATCGGCCTGTTCGTCGCCCTGATCGGCTTCTACAAGGCCGGCTTCGTCCACCAGGGCAAGGCGACCCCGGTGACCCTGGGCCCGACGGGTGAACTCGCGGGCTGGCCGGTCCTCCTCTTCGCGGCCACGCTCCTCGCGATCTTCATGCTCCAGGCCCGAGGCGTCCCCGGCGCGATCCTGATCGGCATCCTCGGCGGCACGGTCCTGGCCGTGATTCTCAACGCCCTCGACGTGATCGACCCGAAGCAGTGGGCGAGCGGCGCCCCCGAACTCCACGGCAGCGCGGTCTCGATGCCGGACTTCTCGATCTTCGGCGACGTCGAGTTCGGCGGCTGGGGCGAGGTCGGCGCGATGACGGTCGGCATGATCGTCTTCACGCTCGTCCTGGCGGGCTTCTTCGACGCGATGGCGACGATCATCGGCGTCGGCACGGAGGCCAAGCTGGCCGACGAGCAGGGCCGGATGCCGGGCCTGTCGAAGGCCCTCTTCATCGACGGCGCGGGCGGCGCGATCGGCGGCGTGGCGGGAGCCTCGGGCCAGACGGTGTTCGTGGAGTCGGCGACGGGAGTGGGCGAGGGGGCCCGCACGGGCCTTTCCTCGGTCGTCACCGGCCTGTTCTTCGCGGCGTGCCTGTTCTTCACCCCGCTGACGGCGATCGTGCCGGGCGAGGTGGCGGCGGCGGCCCTGGTGGTCATCGGCGCGATGATGATGATGAACGCCCGGCACGTGGACTGGGCGGACCGGGCGACGGCGATCCCGGTCTTCCTGACCGTCGTCATCATGCCGTTCACGTACTCGATCACGGCGGGCGTCGCGGCCGGTGTCATCTCGTACGTCGCCATCAAGGTCGCCCAGGGCAAGGCGCGGGAGATCGGGGCCTTCATGTGGGCCCTGACAGTGATCTTCTTCGTCTATTTCGCCCTCAATCCCATTGAGAGCTGGATGGGCGTGCACTAGCCGCCCCCTGTACACCACTTCCGTTAGGAGACCGAGAGATGCTGGACATCGCCGAAGAGCTGCACCGGTGGGTCGAGCAGGGACGCGACTTCGCCGTGGCCACCGTGGTGGCCGTCGGCGGCAGCGCCCCTCGCCAGCCTGGCGCCGCCCTCGCGGTCGACGCCGACGGCACGGCGATCGGCTCGGTCTCCGGCGGTTGTGTGGAGGGCGCGGTGTACGAGCTGTGCCAACAGGCGTTGCAGGACGGCGAGACGGTCCTGGAACGCTTCGGCTACAGCGACGACGACGCCTTCGCGGTCGGCCTGACCTGCGGCGGCATCATCGACATCCTGGTGACACCGGTACGGGCGGGAGACCCCGTCCGTGAGGTGGTCGTCGCGGGCCTGGCCGCCGCGGCTTCCGGTGAGGCGGCTGCGCTGGCCCGTGTCGTGTCAGGCCCGGCCGAGCTGGTGGGGCGGGCGCTGCTGGTCCGCCCGGACGGCTCGTACGACGGCGGCTACGGCGCCCACCCCGAACTGGACCGCACGGTCGCGGCGGAGGCGGGCGCGTTCCTGGACGCCGGCCGCACGGGCACGCTGGAGATCGGAGAGCAGGGCTCGCGTTGCGGAGCACCGCTCACGGTCCTGATCGAGTCCTCGGTCCCGGCCCCCCGGATGATCGTCTTCGGCGCGATCGACTTCGCGTCGGCGCTGGTGCGGGTAGGTAAATTCCTCGGCTACCAGGTCACGGTCTGCGACGCGCGTCCCGTCTTCGCCACGCAGGCCCGCTTCCCGGAGGCGGACGAGATCGTCGTGGAGTGGCCGCACAAGTACCTGGAGCGGACACAGGTCGACGCGCGCACGGTCCTGTGCGTCCTGACGCACGACGCGAAGTTCGACATACCCCTGCTCCAGCTGGCGCTGCGCCTGCCGGTGGCGTACGTCGGTGCCATGGGCTCCCGGCGCACCCACCTGGACCGCAACGAACGGCTGCGCGAAGTCGGCGTGACCGAGCTGGAGTTGGCGCGCCTGCGGTCGCCGATCGGGCTGGACCTCGGGGCGCGTACGCCGGAGGAGACGGCGTTGTCGATCGGGGCGGAGATTGTCGCCAACCGGCGTGGGGGGAGCGGGGTTTCGCTGACGGGGGCGCATACGCCGATTCACCATGACGTGACGACGTCTCTTCCGGGTCGGCGGATCGGGTCGGTGGCCTGAGGTCCCACGGTCGCCGTCAGCCGTTGTGCATCCGGACCCAGCCGACCGTGGTCCTGCGGTCCCAGGGGACCATGCGGACGCGGTCGGTGGCCCAGGAGGGCCAGCGGTGGCGGGGGTAGGGGAGGAAGACGACGGGGGCGCAGCGGGCTCGGGTCAGACGCTCGAAAAGGCGCTCCCACTCGGCCCTGCCGCCCTGCCAGGAGTGTGCGGGACCGCCCAACCCCAGGTCGGTGAGGAGGAGGACCCGGGTCCCCGGGACCGGCGGCACGTAGGGCTGCCAGGCCCCGTGGTCGGCCGGTCCCGCCCCTCCGACGAGGGAGTCCTCGAAGTACAGGACTTCCGTGGTGTCCTGCCCGACGGTTCCACGGATCCGCGCCACGAGATCATCCTGATCCCTGTGGAACGGCTGCATGCCGAGGCCGCGATCGACGAGGACCTGCACGCCGAAGCGCAAAGTCGGGGCGGGACGGCGGGGCAGGGTGTTCAGCGGCAGCCCCTTGGCCAGCCGGTCGACGGCGCGTGGGATGTCCACGTCCCCGTCGGGTTCCCAGCGAGATACGGCGGCCTGGACGATCGCGGGTGCCGAGCGGGGCGCGAGGAGCGGTTGCCGCAGTGGTGGTGGGCCGCTGCGGGATGCGGCGCGCAGTGCGGGCACCGTCCACCGGACCGGCGGGCGGCTCGCCCGGACGACCGGGACGAGAAGCCGAGGACCCGTTCCGGCGGCGTCCTGGCCCCCGGCGGTGGTGGCGGGTGCGTGGAACGCGGGGACCGGTGCCGTCTGCCCGATGTCCGGCCGTGCGGGGGCGGGAGGTTGGGGCCGGCGTCCGGCGTCCGGGGCTTCGGAGGGACGTATCTCATCCCCCGTGCCGCTCGTGTTCTTGGTGACGCCGAGCAGTTCGGACACCGCGCGCAGGGTCTCAGGATCGTGGTCGCCCAGGGCGGCGAGGGCCCGGGCGACATCGCCGAGCCAGATCCCGGGAGACGTCACCGTCAGCTCTCCGGTTGCTGCGGCTTGAGCAGGGCGAGATCTTTCAGCTGGGACCAGCGGCCGTCGTCGGTGTTGATCCTCAGCTCCTTACAGGCGCGCAGGGCATCCAGGAACTCCGCCGTGCTGGGCGGGCGCAGCCCCTTCTCCTTGGCTTCCCGCCGGGTACTCAGCAGAGCGTCGGCGAGTTCCGCCGCCAGTTTCCGGTCGGCCGCGGTGAAGACCCCGACGGACGTGGTGAAGTGGGCCTGGGCGATCTCCACCAGTCGGCCCTTCTGCGGTTCCTCGAGCCAGAGCACCACACAACGGCGCAGGAAGGCCTGCGGAAGTTCACGTTCCTCGTTCGTGGTGATGATCACGAGATGTGCTGCGGGCTCGCCGTCCAGGACCGGTGTCTGCCGGGTCACCTCCTCGCCGGTCTCCTGCACCCTGAACCGGTTCGAACCCAGCGGAACAAGAAGGCTGTTGGGCATGTCCGGGTCGGCCTTGTCGATCTCGTCGATCAGGACGACGGCGCAGTGCCGCTTGCGGTCCTTGTTGACCTCGTGCCAGGGGTCGACGCGTGGTTCGCCCGCTCGACCGGCCGCCGAACCGGGGTCGAACGCCCACCACAACGGACCGGGAGTCACATAGCGTTCGTCCCTCAACGCGGATCCTCTGCCCCGCACTTGGGCGTCGCTCAGGCGGCGGACATGGTCGTACGTCCACAGCAGGTCACGGCCCTGCGTGCGTGAGGTGACGACCTGCTCGTAGTAGCGCCACCCTTTGGTGAGGGCGATGTGCGCAGCCAGGGACGACTTGCCGGAACCGGGCTCCCCGCGCAGCAGCAAGGGGCGCCCGGTGGCCAGGGCGACGTCGACGGCCAGCTCGATCCGCTTGTGGCTGACATAGCCGAGGCCGTCGCGGCGGTCCGGTGCG
Source organism: Streptomyces sp. NPDC051913 (assembly GCF_044593635.1). Taxonomy (NCBI): domain Bacteria; kingdom Bacillati; phylum Actinomycetota; class Actinomycetes; order Kitasatosporales; family Streptomycetaceae; genus Streptomyces; species Streptomyces sp. NPDC051913. The sequence continues at coordinate 556,293 of NZ_JBIUCI010000002.1, forward strand.
TCCCGGGGCGGGGTGACGGGGTCCGCCTGCGCGAGGTCGTCACCGGTCATGCGCTTACCTCCAGGCCGTTGAGGCGGTCGGGCAGGTCCTTGAGTTCCTGGGTGAGCTGATAGCCGAAGTCCTCGGAGTCCTCGGCGAGACGGGGGAGGACCACGAGATCCGCCAGCCGGGACGCGAGCCGGGTACGGGCGGGGTCGTGTTCGTCGACGAGCAGGACGATGAGAAACCAGGGGAACAGCTCGTGGAGGCGGGCCACGACACGTTCGACCAACCGGGGGCGGACCTCGTGGACGTCGAGGATGAGACAGTGCAGGAAGCCGTCGCGGGGACGGAACTTCGCGATGTCACGCCAGGCGGGGTAATGGTGCACCTGCCGCACCGCCTCCACACACTGCGCCACGAGGTCGTCGTACGCGTCCTCACCGGTGGGGATGCCGCCCGCGGCCCGGTACCGGTAGTACATGATCTGCCGGCACATGGCGCGGTCCACGTACTGCCCCGCCGTACCGGTGTCCCGGGCGTTCAGCGCCACCAGGTGCTTGGACGCCAGTCCGTCCGGAGGCAGTAGCCGCCGCGCCGCCTCGGCATCGATCCACGTGGGCGTCAGGAGAGTGATGAGCTTCCTCAGCTCGTCCATGCTCATGCTCTGCGCGATCTCGTACACGGCCTCCCTCAGCCGCGCCGCCGTCGCCGTCGCCAGCATGTGGTGCGCGAGGAACTCGCCGCTGCCGGCCAACGCGCCGATCTGCTGCAGGTCCTGTTCCTCGATCCCGAGAGCGCGGCCCGTGGCGAGCAGCGCCTTGGGGTCATGGACCGTGTTCAGCCGCTTCACCACGTCTTCGATCCAGCGCCGCATGTGATCGGTGGGGTGCTGGATGGCGGGCAGCGCGGCGAACTCGCCGAGCACGGCGTCGGCCAGCCGCTCCGCGTAGGTGTCGTCGTCCGCGTCGTAGGACAGCTTGGCGACCTGTAAGGGGAGGAGGTCCTCGAAACCCTCGTCCTCCAGCTGACCGGCCGTCACCTCGCCGACGAGTACCGGCAGCACCCGCAGCGACGGACACAGCGCCCGTCTCCACATCAGGATGTTGACCTCACGGCGCACCCATGTCGACTTCAGCGCCGCGTCGTTCAGCAGGACGATCGCGACGTCGCACTCGGCGATCCACCGCATCAGCTGCGGGCACCACTCACGTCCGGCCTGCAACGCGTCCATGTCCAGTCTGACTTCGTACCTCGCCTCGTCCCTGAGACCGGTGAGGACGCGCTGGGTGACGCGGAGGGCGAGCGGGTCCCGCTTGGCGCTGTGGCTGACGAACACGTTGATCATGGGCGCCGCGCACCCGTGTCGCCTGCTGGACGGCGTATCGGTGTGCGTCCCCCGAGCGTGTTCACATGCCGATTCTGACCGATGGCCGTGTCACGGGCAAAGGACTCGGAGATACTCGTGGGCGTGGAGGGGAATTCCGTCGAACCGGGTCTCTTCGAGGCCGCGTTGCCCTTGCTGCGGGAGCTGCTCGGGCGTGAGGGGGCACGCACCGAAGCGACCGACAGCGACTCCGCGGCTCGTGAGCTGGTGCGGCAGGTGTTGCGGTGGGCGACGCGGCAGGGCGAAGTCGATCTCGTTGAAACGGAGTTGACGCAGGTCGTCGAGGCGTTGACGGAGGCCGTGCGGGGCCTGGCCGCCGGGGCGACCGACGTCCACGCCTGGGAGGCGGGGACCGCGGCCCTGGCCGACCACCTGCTGTTCCGGACACGTCCGGCTCTCTCTCCGGAGCAGGCACGGGTGGTGCTGCGGCTGTTGAGGACCGTCTGCGAGCTGGCTCTGGCCTTCGCACGGGGTGCCTACACGCTCGATGCGGAGTACGAGCGGAGGTACCGCGAGTACGTCGCGGCGACGCACGGCAGGACGAGGACCCTTGGGGTTCCGGTCCGGCAGCGCGTGGTGCCGCTCCATCAGATCTACGTGCCGACGATGGTGAGGCCCTGCGAGGGCGCCGCGCCGGTCGCCCGGCCGCTGGAACAAGTCGTCGAGGAGAGGCCCAGGCTCCTGGTCCGCGGAGCGGCGGGGGCGGGCAAGACGACCGCGTTGCAATGGCTCGCGCTCCGGACCGCGCGGGTGCCGTACCTGCTGCGGGTGCGCTCCCTGGCCCGGGCGGACCGTCTGCCCGGCCCGGCCGAGTTCCTGTCGGCCGCGGGCTGCCCGCTGCCGGAGCCGCGGGACTGGACCCCGCGCATCCTGGCGGAAGGGCGCGCACTCGTCATGGTCGACGGCGTGGACGAGATCCCGGAGCGCGAACGGGCTCACGTGCGCGGGTGGCTGTACGACCTCTGCGCCGCCTATCCCCACAGCCGCTGGATCGTCACCTGCCGCCCCTCGGCCGTGCGGGCGGGCTGGCTGGCGGAACTGGGGTTCCATGAGGAGGAGATCGCCCCCTTCTCGGACACGGACGTCGACTCCTTCGTGACACTTTGGTACCGGAGCGGGAGCCCGCAGGACCGCCGGTCGGCGGAGGAACTCCTGGCCCTGCTGCGCGAACGAGACGATCTGATGGGCCTGGCGAGGAATCCGCTGCTCTGCGTCGTCCTGTGCACCCTGCACGAAGAGCGGGGCGGGAGGCTTCCCCGGACCCGCACCGAGCTCTACCGGACCCTTCTGGACATGCTGCTGGGCCGGCGGGACGCGGAGCGGGGCATCGGCCGGCTGCGCGGAGAGGAGCTGTCGGGGGACGAGCAGGCCGTGTTCCTGGGCGACCTCGCCTACTGGCTGGCGCGCAACGGGCGCAGCGAGATGTCGTACGAGCAGGCACTCCACATCATCGACACCAGCAGGCAACGCATGCCGCAGGTGCCCGGGCGCCAGGAGATCCTGACGCGTCTCCTGGAACGCTCGGGTGTGCTGCGCTCACCAGCCGAAGGGACCGTCGACTTCCTGCATCGCTCGTTCCAGGACTTCCTGGCGGCACGGTCCCTGGTCGAGAACGGGGACTTCGGCCTGCTGGGGCTGCACGTGGAGCAGGATCCCTGGCGGGACGTCTTCCTGTGCGCCGTGGGGCTGGCGCGCCGTGCAGACGGTGAGGCGCTGCTCCGAAACGTCCTCGACCTCGGGGACGGGGCAAAGGAGCGAGCCGCGGCACTGCGTTACCACCTGCTCGCCGCGGCCGGACTGGCCGAGGCCATCGCTGTCGAACCACAGGTGCACGAGGCGGTCAGGAGCCGTGTAGCCGGCCATCTCCCGCCCCGCACTCCCGATGAGGTGTCCGCCTTCGCGGCCGTCGGCCCGACGATCCTCACTCTGCTCCCGGCACCTGATCAGGTGCGTCCGGGCGAGACCGGCTTCCTCCTGGACCTCCTCGCCCGTGTCCCCGGACCCGAGGCCGAGGTGGCCGCTCGCCGCCTCGCCCCGCCCGGCGACCGCCGCCCCGCAACCAGAGCGCTCCCGGAACCCGCGTCCGGCGCCCGCCAGTTGGCCGTCGCGCTCAGCATCGCCACCCGCATCGAGCCGGAGTTGATCCGGGCCGTGCGCCTGCGGGTGTTCCCCTTGCTGGACGCGGGCGACGAGGCCGACCTCTGGTTCAGCCCCTGGACGGCGGCCCGGACCCCCCAGGCGATGGCCCTGCGTACGGAGCTGCTGCCGGTCCTGCGCGCGGAGTTGGCCGCACAGCTCGCGGCAAGCGCGCCGACCGACCCGATCTGGACGCTCGGTTCCGTGGTGGAGGAGGTGCACGCGCACGTCTCGCCCGCGCTGGGCATCGAGGAGCGGCTGAACTGGCTCGATGTGACCGATGCGTTGACAGACGGGGGCGGCTCGTCGCTCTCCGACGCCCTGCTCCTGCCCGCACTCCGGGCGCTGGTCGAGGAACACCGAGAGGGGATCGCCGACTGGCTGGCCGGTGCCTGGCCCCGACTGCCCGAGGCTGTCCGCGAGAGCAAGCTCGCCTGGCAGCTGGTCACGGCAGCCCTGCACCGGGTCCCCGAAGTGGGCCTGGAACACCGGCCCGCCCCGCCGGGAGTGACCGCCGACGACGTCGCCGTCATCGTCGACGTGGTGGGAGACGCCACGCTGACGGTGTCGCGGTCGGGCGGCGCGCTCACCCTCGGGGCCGGAGTGGCGACGCCCCGGGACGAGGCGATCGTGGTCCCGGACACGGATCCCCGGGTGGTCGAGGTGCTGGGGAGCGGCGCGGACGGCTTCCGCACGGTGACGGTCCCCGCGGGCGCGGAGCGGTCCGTACGGGTGGGGTCGGGCCGGGTGCGGCTGCGGACGCCGCGTGGCGAGGTCTACGAACTGGAGCCCGCCGTACCCACCGGCTCCGAGGACGTCGGCGCGTCCGACGGCACGGCCGACCTCGGCGACGCTCCCGGCGGACGGCGTGTCGGCGAGGGCCCGTTCCTCATCCGGACCTCGGCCGCGGTGCTGGCCAGGACGGTGGCAGAGGTGGCGGCGGACGTGTGGCGGGCGGAGTGCCTGAAGTACCCGAAGGAGCCGTCCGGCCCGGCCAGACCGAGTGAACTGCGCAGTGACTACGCCGCGTTGGCGAAGGTCCTGCTGGAAGCGGGCCTCGGTGACGTCGATGTGCTCCTGGGAGAGGCGGGGGGTCCCGGCGACGAACCCGCGGACGTCACGCTGGTCGGCCGTGACGCGGTGAGCGGCGAGCACTTGTTCTGTGTGTGTGTCGAGCTACGGAGTTGGCGCTCCGTGCGATTCGATCCGATCGAGCCGCGTGTGATCCAGTTCGAGGGGCTCGGCCGGGAGATCCACCCCCTTGAGCGGGCACGGGCCCGGATGGCCCACCTCGTCAGGACGCACGAGGCGTTCAGCGTCGCCTCCTCACAGGTCAACCATGTCGCGTACCTGCACTCGGCGGTTGTCGTGGACGGGACGGAGACGCGCGGGTCTCGACTTTTCGACGGCGAATCACGGGCGCAGCTGGCCTCGTTCCTACGGTCCCGCTTCGCTTCCGGGGCCGGGCAGGGTGCGGCGGACATGCTGTTGTCCGGCTCTCGGACACGGTTCAGCGGAGCTCCCGAATCCGTTCTGAGCGACAAACGGCCACTGCTGGACCGGCAGGTGTTCGCGGCGGGCCGGGTGATGGAGGCGGTCCGCAGACGACGGAAGCGTGTCGTCGTGGTGACGGGAGCCGCGGGGACGGGAAAGACGACACTGGCGCTGAAGCTCTTCACGGAGGGGCCGGAGAGCGGTAGTCCGACGGCCTATGTCACCGGGCAGCGTGCCTTCCGGCACAGTCTGCGGAGCGCCCTGGGCCCCCGCCCGGTGATCGTGCCCCCCAACAACTTCGCCGACGACCCGACGGCGGCCCAACGCACGTCCCGTCAGCACTTTCCCCTGCTGATCTTCGACGACAGCCAGTGCCTTCGCCCCACGTCCAAGGGCCGGACCACCTCCCGGACCGATCGACCCCAGATCGAGGAACTGCTCGACGCCGCCGACGTGTCCGTCTTCATCCTCGACGAGGAGAGCACCTTGCGCCGGGGGGACATCGGAACGGTCGCGCTGATCAGCGCAGCCGCCGAGGCGAGGGGCCTGCCGGTGGAGGTCGTGACGCTGCGCACCCCCCTCCGCTTCGGGGGCGGTACCGCGTACCCGCGCTGGGTCGACGCCGTGTTGTCCCCCGACGAGGACGCCAGGCCCTGGATCCCCGACGGCCGGCACACCGTCCTCTCGGCAGCCGGTCCGGCGGAGATGGAGGCCTTTCTGCGGGAGCGCCGTGAAGAGGGCGGCACGGCACGGGCGGTGGCGGGACTCTGCTGGCCCTCGCCGCCCTCCCCGCAGCGCGGGAGCGTACGGGTGGGGGAGTGGCAGCGGCCTTGGCAGTCCAGGATCCCGCGCTCGGGAGACGAGGAGGAGGTGGGGACCGTCTACCACGTCCAGGGCTACGAGTTCGACTGGTGCGGAGTCCTCCTCGGCCCCGACCTCGTCCACCGCGACGGTCGCTGGATCACCGATCGGGGCGCGAACCTCGACCCCGCCCTCCGGCCGAAGGCGACTCCGAACCACCTGATCGACCGCCTCATCCGCAATGCCTACCGCGTCCTCCTCACCCGCAGCAGAACAGGCGTCGTCCTCTTCTCCACCGACCCGGAGACCCAGGAGGCCCTACGGCGACTCGTGCCGGGCCGCGTCTCCGACCACCGTTGACCCGCCCGCCCCACCCCTCACCCCATCCTCAACAACCGATTCACCGCCCGCCCGAACACATACCGAGCCACCCTCCGCGTCACCGGATCCACCACCCCCGGCAGAAACCGGAACCCCAGCTCCTCCCGCCACACCACCCGACTGCGCCCACCCGGCCCCGGCGCCACCTCGATCTCCGCCCACCCGGTGACGACCCGTCCCCGTTTCTCCAGTCGGCAGAAGCCGGACGCGGAATCCGACGGTGGACGCCACGCCGTGACCTCCATGCGGTCGTCGAAGGCCAGCGGACCAAGCCCCGTACGCGCCACGAAAACGGTTCCCACCCCCGTCGGCCCCGCCGTCTCGACCCTGACGCGGGTCAGTGGGACCACCTCCCCATGGCGGGGCCATTCCGTGAGGCGGTGCCAGGTTTCGGCCAGGGGGAGCGGGGCCGTGCGCGTGAGGGAGAAGGTGACCACGTAGCGATCTTAGGGAATCGGGGCAGCTCAGCGGCGTATCCACAGGCGGCTCACAGAGTGGGCGCCGGCAGTCTACGATTTATCCCACAGGTGGGCATTCCGCCCATCAGCAGGGGGAGTTGATCGCCATGCCACTGAAGGCCTACGGCGTACTGATCACCCGGGCCGTCGACACTCGCCGCGAGGGCGCCGTCGACACCCCGCACTACCAGATCCATCTCACCGACGACCAGGGCGTCCACTACCGCGCCGCCGTCAACGTGCTGTCCCAGGAGCGGCCCTCCGAGCTGCTCTACCTCGTCGACGAGGACTTCCGGCACCCGGTCACCGCCCGGCTGGCGGGGCTGGCCGGCGGGTGGAACACGCTGCCGTCCGGGCCCGGCGGGCCCCATCTCGACTTCGTGCGCGGCAACCTCTTCGACCCGGCGAAGATGCGCACCCTGCCCCCGGACCTCCCCGGCGACGGCAACGACCTCGCCGACATCCTCGACCACTACGTACGACGGGCCGTCGCCGACCCCGACGCCCGGCTGTATCTCTTCGGCGAGCGCTTCGGGCCCGAACCCGGCGTCAAGGACAAGGTGTTCGGCTTTCTGCCGGGCAACGGGGTCCATGACCTGCATATGAACCAGGGCAACAGCCGCCGCTTCCGCGGGGACGACGGGGTCTGGCAGGACGGGGGGATACTCGTCCACTTCCCGGCACAGGACCGGTGGGTCGGCATCTTCCTCGCCTTCCAGAGCCAGGCCTGGCACACCGACGACGTCACCGGGCACGCCCTCGACGACGTCGACGGTGACCGGCCCGCTCCGGACACCGTCCGCGTCCGCATCGTCGCCGCGCTCGTCAACCCGCCCGGACCCGCGCCCGAGGCGGAGACCGTCACGCTCCTCAACGCCTCGCCCGACCCCGTCGACCTCACCGGCTGGCGCATCGGTGACCGTCTGGGGCAGAAGTCGGCGGTGCCCGCCAGGACGCTCGCCGCCGGTGCCTGCCTCGCCGTACCGCTCGCCGAGGGCGGGGCCCGACTCGGCAACCATGGAGGGGAGATCACTCTCCTCGATGCCCAGGCACTGAAGGTCCACGGTGTCTCCTACACCAAGGAACAGGCGGCCCGGGAAGGGTGGTCCGTCGTCTTCTGAGCCCTTCCGTACCCGTACGGCAGTACGCCACCATGAGCCCACCCGCACCGCACCACCGGCCGGAGGGTGTCCCGTGGATCGTGAACTGCTGGGTAGACGCGACGAGTTGCAGCGTGATCCGTATCCGCACTACGAGCGGGCGCGGCGGACAGCCGGGCTGACTCGTCTCGCCGAACTGGACGCCTGGCTGGTCGTCCGTGACGCCGAGGTGCGGGAAGTCCTGCGCAGGACCGAGGACTTCTCGTCCGCCAACGCGCTCGTCCCCGACATCCGCCCGGGGCCCGCCGCGCTCGCCGTGCTCGGCGGCGGGTTCGGCGGGCGGCCCGTGGTCGTCACCTCCGACGGGGCCCGGCATCAGGAGCTGCGGGCGCCGGTCGGAGCTGATGGGGGCCTATGCCCAGCGGCTGCCCGGTGAGGTGATCGGGCGGATCGTCGGGCTCGAACCCGCCGACGTCCCCGCGGTGGTGCACGGCGGACACCGTGCCGAGGAACTGCTCTTTTGGCCGCTGGAGGAGAGCGAGCAGATCGCCGCCGCCGAGGACGTCGTCGCCATGCAGCGCATCCTCGAACGGTACGTGCGGGAACGGCACGCCGCACCCCGCGAGGACCTGTGCGGCGAACTCGTCGCCTCCGTGGTCGAGCCCGGAGGTGACATCACCCTGGATCAGCGCCATGAACTCGTCGCGCACCTCCAGAACCTGCTCATCGCCGGGCACTTGACGACCACCGCGCTCATCGGCACGACCGTCCTGCATCTGCTGCGCCACCCCGAGCAGTGGGCGCTGCTGTGCGCCGAGCCCGAGCGGATACCTGCCGCCGTCGAGGAGGCGGCCCGGTACGACAGCGCGCTCCAGGGGTTCCGCCGGGTCACCACCCGGCCTGTCTCCCTCGCCGGTACCGAACTCCCGGCCGGGGTCGCGGTGTTCGTGGCCTTCGGCGGCGCGAACCGGGACCCGGCCCGGCATGAGCGGGCCGACACGTTCGATATCACCCGTGCCCCGGCCCGTCATCTAGCCTTCGGCTTCGGCGCGCACGGCTGCCCCGGCGCGCAGCTGGCCCGCGAGCAACTGCGGCTCACACTGGCGGAGTTGACCAGGCGGCTGCCGGGACTGCGGCTTGCGGAGGGTGAAGCCGTCGAGATGCGGCCGACGATGATCCACCGGTCCCCGTTCCGCCTCCACCTCGCCTGGTGAGCGGCGTCAGCGGTACACCTTCCCCGGCTCCGCCTTCCCGGGCGCCAGCAGTTGTGGCACGGTCACGAACACGTACCCGCGCGCCTTGAGCGCGTCGATGATGCCGGGGACGGCCGGCACCGTTCCGTCGTAGAGGTCGTGCAGCAGGATGATCCCGTCGCGGGACGCCTGGGCGAGGACGCGTTCCTGGATCAGCGCCGAGTCGGTCGTCGTGTAGTCCTTGGCGGTGACCGTCCAGAGCACCTCCGACATGCCCAGTTCCTCGCAGATGTCGTGCACGGCGGTGTCTGTGCGGCCCTGCGGCGGGCGCATGAGGGTGGGGCGCTTCCCGGTGAGGCGCTCTATCTCCCGGTTCGGGCGCTCCAGCTCCTCACGTATCTCGTCCGGCTTCAGCCGGGTCAGGATCTTGTGGTCCCAGGTGTGGCTGGCCACCTCGTGGCCCTCGTCCGCCATGCGCTTGACGAGCTCCGGGTACTTCTCGATGTGCCGCTTGCCGAGGAGGAAGAAGGTCGCCGGGACCTGCTTCTCCTTGAGGATGTCGAGGAGCTTCGCGGAGTGCTCGCTCGGTCCGGCGTCGAAGGTGAGCGCGATGCACTTGGTGTGACGGCAGTCGACGGTCCCGAAGCGGGCCTGGGCGGTGGCCGTCGCGGCCTCGGCCCGGGCGGCGCTGGGCGCGGTCGTGTCGACCTTCGCGCAGCCGGTCAGCGACAGCGCGAGACACGCTGCCGCCGCCGACATCAGCGCCGCTCGGAACCTGTTCCCCGTTTTGTGCATCTGGTTGGTCAGAGATGGCATGTCCGGACTATACACAGCGATTATACTCGCGGTTTATAGTCTGTCGGTCATGCCCTCGGGCCGGTTACTGCGCGTAGAACGTGGCATCCCCCCGGTCCGTCGCCGTGGCGGGCGTCTGCACGTAGAGCAGGTAGTTGTAGTGCCGGATGTACCGGCCCGCGTAGTTGTACGACTCGTACGAGACTCCCGCCGAGTCGGCCAGCCCGGACCGCTGGTAGAAGCTCGCGTCGGAGGCGAAGGCGGACGTGCCGTCGTTCTTCTCCACCCACACCTCGAAGTTCTTGTGCCGCAGGTAGTAGCCCGGGAAGTTCGCCGACTCCAGGGAGACCGTGCCGGTGCCCGCGAGACCGGTGACCACCCGGAACTGTGAGTCCGCGAGCGGCGAGACGTTCGCCTCGATCTTCGCCCGGTACTCCCAGTGGCGGATGAACCGGTCCGCGAAGTTGTACGACGAGAAGCGCTGCGGGGTGACACCGTCGGCGACCGGGATGCCGAAGTCCGGGGTGCCGTCCGCCTTCCAGTAGACCTTCTGCACCCGGGTGCGGCGGTTGGGGTCGTTCAACGGGTCGCCGCTGATGTCCTTGTAGCTGCGGTCGTGGTAGACGAGGATGTCCGACTTGCCGTCCTCGGAGGTGGTGAAGGAGTTGTGGCCCGGCCCGTACTGCGAGGTCGAGGCGTTGCTCTGGAACACCGGCGTCGAACTCTTCGTCCAGGAAGCGGCGTTGGTCAGATCGGCCGTCGCCGACGCGGTCAGCATCCCCAGGCAGTAGTTGGCGTCGGTGGCCGAGGCCGAGTACGTCATGAAGACCTTGCCGCCGTGCTGGATCACCGCCGGGCCCTCGTTGACCTTGTAGCCGACCGTCTCCCACGACAGCGTCGGCTGCGAGAGCTCGACGGGAGTCCCGGTGATCGTCCAGGGGTTGGCCATCTTCGCGAGGAACAAGCTGGTGTTGTTGTTCTCCGACGGGTTGCGCTGCGCCCACGCCAGATACCGCACACCGTTGACGACGAAGGTCGTCGCGTCCAGCGAGAAGCTCTCCCACGTGGTGGTGATCTGGCCCTTCTCGGTCCAGGTCGCGGTCAGCGGGTTGGCGCCGGTGCCCTCCAGGACGTACATGCGGATCGCCCACACGTCACTGGTCGAGCCGGCGGCGAAGTACACGTACCACTTGCCGTCGATGTAGTGGATCTCCGGCGCCCAGATGTGCGCGCCCATCACACCGCTGCTGTGCTTGGTCCAGATGGTGACCTCGGAGGCCGTGTTGAGACCCTGGATGGTGGTGGCCCGGCGCAGCACGATGCGGTGGTACTCGGGGACGGTCGCGGTGAAGTAGTAGTAGCCGTCGGTGTGTTTGAAGATGTGCGGGTCGGCCCGCTTCTCGGCGATCGGGTTGGTGTAGGTCACGGCGGGGGAGTCGGGTGCGGCGGCCTGGGCGGGAGCGGTGCCCAGTGCCGCGGTGAGTGCCACCAGCAGAGCCAGCAGCAGGCGAATGACGTGACGTCTCAAGGGAGTTCTCCTGAGAGGGGGAGGTCAGGAAAGGTCAGAGAAGGAGGGAAGGTCAGGTCGTCGGGACGAGGCGCCATTGCTGGCAGTTGTTGTTCAGCCAGGTCCACTGCCGGACGTCGGAGCCGTTCGCGGTGCCGCAGTCGGCGACGTCGGCGACCTTGCCGGTGGACTCGTTGACGATCCGGACGTAGTCGCCGGTGGCGGTGAACACCAGCCGGAAGCGCTGGCACTTGTTGTTGAGCCAGGACCACTGTCGGATGTCTGCGCCGTCCGAGGCGGAACAGTCGGCGACGTCGGCGACCTTGCCGGTCGCCACGTTCACCAGCCGGTTGGTGTCGTCGGCGAGGTCCTCGATCCTCCACTTCTGGTTGGTCCCGCCGTTGCAGGTCCACTGGAAGATGTTGGTGCCGTCGGCGGTGCCGCCGCCGTTCACGTCGAGGCACTTGCCGCTGTTGCGGTTGACGAGGGTGTACGACGTCGGGGTCGCCGCGCTCTCGCCGGACGGGCCGGGCAGGGAGGTGCCGAGGGCGACGGGGGTGCCGAAGTCGGGGGTGCCGTCGGCGTTCCAGGTGAACTTCTGGGCGCGGGTGGTCCGTCCGTTGCCGCAGCCGCCCGAGGAGGACGAGTTGGCGTGGTAGACGATCCAGTTCTCGGTGCCGTCGGGGGAGCTGAAGAAGCCGTTGTGGCCGGGGCCGTAGACGCCGCGTGCGTCACTGCGCTGGAACACCGGTGACGAACCCTTCGTCCACGAGGACGCGTTGAGCGGGTCGGAGCCGGTCAGCTCCAGCATGCCGAGTTTGTAGTCGGCCGTCTGGCAGGAGCTCGCCGAGAAGGTCAGGAACGTGCGGCCGTCGTGGTAGAGCGGCTCGGGGCCCTCGTTGACGGGGGAGCCGGAGGTCTCCCAACTCGCCGTCGGGCTGGAGATGATGGTGAAGGTGCTGCTGGCCAGCGTGTACGGATTGCTCATCGGCGCGATGACCAGGCTCTGCGTGCTGCCGTTGATGAACCCGCTGCCGACGAGGTACAGGCTGCCGCCGTGCTCCAGCACGCTCGCGTCGATCAGCCAGCCGTTCGGGCTGAGGTTGGACCCGGTGAGCGTGTTCTTGTAGGTGTACGGGCCCATCGGGTCGGTCCCGGCGCTCTCCAGGACATGCGTGCGCTGCGAGTCGCAGCAGGCCACCCCGCTCTGTCCGGCGGAGTAGTAGACGTACCAGTGTCCGTCGAAGAAGTGCATCTCCGGCGCCCAGATGTTGGTGTTGCGGGTCGAGGTGGTGTCCGACCACACCTGCACGTTGGGCGCGGTGGCGAGGCCCGCCAGCGTCGGCGACTTCCGGATGCCGAGGATGCCGGTGAACGTCGTGGTGATCAGGTAGTAGTTGCCGTCGTAGTACTCCAGCCAGGGGTCGGCGCCCTTGGCGGACTTGAGCGGATTGGTGTACGGGCGGCCCTCCGCGGCCTGGGCCGGCTGGGTCACCGCCACGAGCGCGAGCAGCAGGCCGAGCACGCAGGCGAGCAGTGCTCCGCGGTGCTTCCCGAGGTGAGTCCGAGGCATACGCGACCGTCCCTGTCCGTAATTTCGAACGTAGTTCGTGATTCCGGTCAGAAGATAGGGATGGGGCATGTTCCCGTCAACGGTTTCGTCATACGTGGTGCACGTACGATCTTCAAGATCGATGGAGTTGTCGGGAGGGGACTGAAGTGAGCGTGCCGAAGAGCCGGGCCGTGTTCGGGGCCGCCGGCGCCCGGCCGTGCACCCTCGTCCTGTGCCGGGGCTGCTGCTGCGGTGACGCGCGCAAGCACCCCGGTGTCGACCATGAGTGGCAGCTGGACCGGTTGCGGGCCGCCGCCGCGGAGTCCGGCGGCCGGCTCGCGGTCCGTACGACCGACTGTCTCGGCCCCTGCGACCAGGCGAACGTCCTCGTCGTACAGCCCTCCGGCGAGGGGCGGCGCCGCGGCGGGCGGGCGACCTGGATCGGCTGGTCCGGCGACGACGCCTGCACGGACGACGTACTGGACTGGGTGGCGGCCGGCGGCCCCGGCCTGGCCGAACCCCCGGCCACCCTCACCCTCCAGTTCATCGGCCCGCCGCGCCCGGAACTCCGCCGCGCCCGCCGCTGAGCGCGCGACGGCAGGGAGCCGGTGCGCTCGTCGGCCTGGTCCGTGTCGGACGGGGACGGTCAGCCGATCAGTCTGATCACCGGCGGCCACAGCACGTTGCGCGCCCGCAGCAGGGACGGCCCGAGATGTTCCGGGCACACCGGCAGCGGGAAGTCGACATACCGGCCGATCTCGAAACGGGCCCGGGCGGTACACGTCCGCCCCGCGTCGGAACCGTCGAACTGCCCCTTGCACAGCGGGGGTTGAGCGGAAGGCGAGGTGTCGGAGGACGCGTGCATGGTCACCTCGTCACCGCCGGCCGGTACATACCGCCACGCTAAGAAGCCCCCGCCCGTCCTGCCCGCAGGGAGGGCCCGTCCGGGTGAGCCGGGTCGTGCGTCGCGACAGGGCCACGCTCGGCGAGGTCATCCCCGACAGCGGCGGGCATGTCCTGGCGGGGGAGGAACCCGCACACTGACTGCGGCACACTCACACCGGAGCGAAAGGCATTCCGTGCAACTCCACACCCGTGAATGGGGCACCGGCGACCGGACGGCCCTGCTCGTCCACGGCATCATGTCGGACTCCCGCACCTGGCGCCGCGTCGGACCCGCCCTCGCCGAGCGCGGCTACCGGGTGCTCGCGGTCGACCTGCGTGGCCACGGCCGTTCGCCGCGCGGCGAGTACACCCCGGGGGACTTCGCCGACGACCTCGTGGACACCCTGCCGCCCGGCGCCGACGTGATCATCGGCCACTCCCTCGGCGGACTCGCCCTCTCCCTCGCGGTGGAGCGGCTGCGCCCGCTGCGGGCCGTCTACTCCGATCCGGCCTGGTCCTCACCCGACCCCGAACAGCCGCTGGACCCCGAGACGTTCGCGTCCGGCAAGAACGTCACGCGGGAGCACATAGCCCGGTCGAACCCGCGCTGGGACCCCGCGGACGTGGACGTCGAGGTGGCCACGCTGGCCGACTGGGACGCGGACACCTCGTACTTCCTCGACGGCCGCCCGCTCGCCGGCTTCGTCCCCGACCGCCCGGCCGTGCCCTCCCTGGTCCAACTCGCCGAGCCCAGCTTCCTGGTGGGGGCGGCGGACGTGACGCGGCTGCGGGCGAGCGGCTTCGAGGTGCGTACGGTCGCCGGGGCGGGCCACACGATCCACCGGGACGACTTCGACGGGTTCATGAAGTCCCTCGACGGCTGGATCTGAGCGACACCGGGGATCAGGCCGCCAACTCGCTGTTCCAGTCCAGCAGTCGTACGAGATCGTCCTCGCCGGGGCGGGGTGCCCCGGTGGGGCGGTCGCCGCGGGAGAGGGCGCCGCTGACCGCGACGTTGTGCTCCACGCGCGGGCGGCGGAGCTCCTCGTAGCGGGTGAGCGCGGCGTCCAGATCCGGGGTGTCCCGCAGTGACTTGGCGAGCACGACCGCGTCCTCCAGCGCCATCGACGCCCCCTGGCCGGTCGCGGGGGACGCCGCGTGGGCCGCGTCGCCGACGAGCAGGGTGCGGGCGGAGCGCCAGGGGGTGCCGGCGGGGATCTCGGCGGCGTCGGTGACGAGGATGTCGTCCTGGGTGGCGGCGACGATGTCCGCGGCCGGGCCGGCGTCCTCGCGCAGCAGCTCCACGAGCGGCTCGCGCCACCCGCCGGGCGCCTTCGGCGGTACGTCCGCCACACGCGCGAACCAGTACGTCTCCCCGTCGGGCGACATCGCGTACCCGAACGCGGCCCGGCTGCCGCGCACCATCGTGATCTGCTCGGCGGCGCCGGACGGGCGGGCGGTGCCGGTGTAGCCGTAGAACACGCGCTGCCCGGCGTAGCGCGGGCGCACGCCCGGGGCGATCGTCTCCCGGACCGTGGAGTGGAGGCCGTCGGCGCCGACGAGCAGGTCGGCCGTCGTACGGCCCCCGTCCGAGAAGCGGGCGGTAACGCCGCCCAAGCCCTCCTCGACGGAGGCCAGCCGCACCCCGTGCCGGACGTCGATGCCCCGGCGCGCCGCCTCCGACTGGAGCGCCGCGTTGAGGTCGCCGCGGCGTACGCACCGGAACCGCAGCAGCGGATCGTCGGCCTCGCCCAGCGGCACCCGCGCCAGCTCGCCGCCCGTCGCGTCGAGCACCCGCATCGACCGCAGCGGGAACCCGACCGCGCGGACGGCGGCACCGGCGTCCAACTGGGCCAGGGCCCGCATGCCGTTGCTCGCCAGGGTGAGGAACGCGCCCAGGTCCTCGGCCGAGTCGGGATGCGCCTCGTGCACGACGACGTCGGCACCCGCCTTGTGCAGGGCCAACGCCGTCGCCGTACCGCCGATTCCGCCGCCTATGACCATCGTCCGTATGCGCATGCGATCGAACGTACCCGCCACAACTGCTCCGCTGTGAGCGGATGTTCGGCCGGTCAGGACCCCGACAGGTCCAGCAGCACCTTCGAGGCGGCCCTCCGGTCCTGGGCGGTGGCGAACGCGGTGACGGACTCCGCCAGCGGGAAGGTGTGCGTGACCACCGGGTCCACGGGCAGGCCCTCGGCCAGCAGGGCGAGCGCCTCGTCGAACTCGGTGTCGAAGCGGAAGGCCCCCCGTAGTTCGAGTTCACGGGTGACCGCGACATTGCCCAACAGGCCGATCTCGCCCGGCGGGAGCAGCCCGAGCAGGACGACGACGCCGCCGCGGTGGACGCGCTCGACGCAGGTCCGCAGCCCCGCCGGGGCGCCGGACGCCTCGATCGCGAGGTCGAAGCCGCCCGCCCAGGACGGGTCTTCGGGCCGGTCCGCCCGTGCCGTCGCCGTGGCGCCGACGGCCGTCGCGATGCGCAGCGGCTCCTCGAAGAGGTCGCTGACGACCACCTCGGCGGCGCCCCGGCGCCGCAGCGCGGCCACCACCAGGCAGCCGATCGGCCCGGCGCCGGTCACGAGGACCCGCCTGCCGCGCACCTCGCCCGCCCGGTTGACGGCGTGCAGCGCCACCGACAGCGGCTCGGCGAGGACGGCCCGCCGCAGGTCGAGGCCGGGCGGCAGCGCGCGGATCTGTTCGGCGGGCACGGTGATCGTCTCGGCGAACCCGCCCTGGACGTGCGGGGAATGGGCGGCGCTGCCGAGGTAGCGGGTGCGGGCGCAGATGTTGCGCCGGCCGCCGGCGCACTCGGCGCAGCTGCCGCAGGGTGTGGCGGGGTGGACCGCGACGGGCGTACCGGGCGGCGGGCCGTCGGTGCCGGGGCCGAGGGCGGCGACCCGGCCGACCACCTCGTGGCCCAGCACCATGGGCTCGCACAGGGCGAAGTCCCCCACCCGGCCCTGGTGGTAGTAGTGCAGGTCGCTGCCGCAGATCCCGCCGAGGGCGACGGCGACCGCGATCTCGCCGGCGCCGGGACCGTCGTACGGCCGTTCCTCGACCCGGAGATCACCGGCTCCGTGGACGACACAGGCGTGCATGAGGGCTCCTTCGGGGTTACAGGACGGAGAGCATGCCGCCGTCGACGTACACGAGCTGTCCGTTGACGAAGTCGGAGGCGGGGGAGGAGAGGAAGAGCAGGGCGCCGACGAGGTCCTCGACCTTGCCCCAGCGGCCGGCGGGGGTGCGACCGCGGACCCAGGCGCTGAACTCCTCGTCGGCGACCAGGGCGGAGGTCAGTTCGGTGTCGAAGTAGCCGGGGCCGATGCCGTTGACCTGGATGCCGTGCGGGCCGAGGTCGGCGCACATGCCCTTGGTGAGCATCTTCAGACCGCCCTTGGTGGCGGAGTAGGGCGCGATACCGGGACGGACCGCCTCGCTCTGGAGCGAGCAGATGTTGACGATCTTGCCGTGGCCGCGCGGCACCATGCGCCGGGCGACCTCGCGGCCGACGAGGAAGGCGCTGGTGAGGTTGGTGTCCAGCAGGCCGTGCCAGTCCTCGTCGGTGAAGTCGAGGAACGGGGCGCGGCGTTGGGCGCCGGTGTTGTTGACCAGGATGCCGATCGGGCCGTCGCGGTCCTCGACGCGGGCGACGGCGTCCGCGACCGCGGCGGAGTCGGTGACGTCGAAGGCCTCGGCGCGGACCCGGTCGCCGAACGTCTCGGCGAGCTCCTTGCGAGCGGCCTCCAGGGCGACGGGGTCACGGCCGTTGAGGACGACGGTGCAGTCGGCCTCCAGCAGCCCCGCGGCCAGGGCCCGGCCGATGCCACGGCTCGAACCGGTGACCAGGGCCACCTTGCCGGTGACGTCGAAGAGAGGGTGACTCATCGCTGTTTTTCCATTCAGTGGAAAATGTATCCACTCAATGGTAATCTGCGAGGTATGAGTGCCACCAGTGAGGGGCCGACCGGAATGCCCTCCGACGTGCCGGCCGATGTCGTGGGCCGGGCGATCCGGCTGCTCGTCCTGGTCGGCGAGCATCCGCACGGCATCACGCTGTCCGAGCTGTCCCGGGCCAGCGGCGTCGCCGTCAGCACCGTGCACCGGCTGGTCAACTCCCTGTGCCGGGAGGGCCTGGTGGAGTTCGAGACGGCGGGCAAGCGCTACAAGCCGGGGCTCCGGCTGTTCCAACTCGGCCAGCAGGCCGGCCAGGTCTACGGATTCGCCGGCACCGCGCTCCCCGTGATGCAGCGGGTGACGCGGCAGACCGAGGAAGCCACCCTGATGTCCGTCCTCGACGGCACCCGCCATCTCTACGTGCACTACGTGGACGGCCCCCTGCCGGTCGGCGTCCGCAGCGACCCCGGCCGCCACGGCCCGCTGCACTGCACCTCGATGGGCAAGATCCTCATGGCCTTCGCGCCCGACGACGTCCGCGAGGACCTCCTCGACCGCGTCGAACTCACCCCGCACGGCCCCCGGAGCATCACCGACCGCGACGTCCTGCGCGAGGAGGTCGCCCGCGCGGCCGGACGCGGTTACGCCACGGCCGACGAGGAACACCACGCGGGCCTCCGCGCCGTCGCCGTCCCCGTCCTCCGCCCGGACGGCACGCTCTTCGCCGCCCTCTCCACCGCCGCCCCGGCCTTCCGCCGCACCATGACGGACATGACCGCGATGGTGCCGGTGCTGCGCGCGGCGGCGGAAGAGCTGGGGGTACGGCTGCCGGGGCGGTGAGGGTGAGGACGTGGACGTCCCCTCAGGCCTTCCCGGGATTCACCAGCCGGAAGAAGAAGCGCGCGCCCGCCCGTTGCGCGGACCGGCGCAGGTTCCGTCGCGGCGTCCGTGCGGGCGTAGCGCCCAGGCGGGGGAAGAGGGTCAGGGCGTTGGTGCGGTTGACGGCGGCCAGGGTGGTGGGGGCGAGCTCGGTGTCGAGGCCGGTCGCGAAGTACTGGCCCGCGATCGAGGGGGCGAAGGGCCAGTCGCTGCCGAACAGGACGTGTCCGGGGCGGGCGAAGGCGAGCAGCGTGGGCAGGGCGGCCGGGCTGGAGGACAGCGCGGTGTCGAAGTAGAAGGAGCGGAAGTCGTCCAGGACGTCCAGCGGGCTGCGCCCGGTCTCGCCCGCGATGGTGACGGCCATGCGATGGGAGGCGTACGGCACGAAGCCGCCCGCGTGGCTGAGGATGAACCGGATGTCCGGGTAGGTACGGACGATGCCGTTGCGGACGAGGAGGAAGGCGGCCCGCGTGGTGTCCAGGAGGAAGTCCGCGGCGAACGGCGGGATCCCCTCGACGGCGGGTGCCGGAAGGTCGGCGGGGTGCACGAAGGCGACGGCGCCCCGGTCGTTGAGCGCCCGCCACAGGGCCTCCTGGCCGGGCGCGCCCAGATACGTGCCCCGGTTGTTGGCCAGGAGGGTCACCCCGTCGGCGCCCAGTTCGTCCAGGGCACGTACGGCCTCCGCGGCCGAGGCGGCGGCGTCCGGCATCGGGACGGTGGCGAACCAGCCGAACCGCTCGGGAAGGCCGGCCGCGTACTCGTTGAGCCGGCGGGCCAGGCCGGCGGCCTCGGCCGGGTCGGTGAGGAAGCCGGCGCCGGGGGTGGAGACGGACACGACGGCGGTGTCGGTGCCCAGCAGGTCCAGCTGTTCCAGGGCCGCCTCCGCACTCCAGTCCGGCAGGGCACGGCCACCGGCCTCGGCGATGCCCGCCTCGGTGAGCAGGTCGCGGTAGAAGGGCGGGACCAGATGGTGGTGGACGTCGATACGGCGGGGTGAGTCGGCAGTCATGCGGATCGCTTTCTGAGGGGGCTGAAAGAAGTCGGAGGGGCGTCACCGGGGCGCGCCGCCAGCCGGGCCGCCGCGTCGAACACGAGCCGTGCGTGCAGCTCGAACATCGTCCGCAGATCGACGGCGCCGCCGTTGATCTCCCGGTGCACGAACAGACCGTCGGCACCGGCCACCGTGTAGGTGGTCAGGGTCTGCACGGCGGCCTCGTCGAGGTCCGGAAAGAGGCCGCGGACGTCGTCGGCGACCCGCCGCCGGGCGGTCTCGCGGACCTGGAGGAACACCTTGCGCCCGCGCGGCTCGGCGGGCCGCCGTTCCAGGGCGAGCATCAGGCCGAGCCGCAGGAAGTCCGGCGCGGCCAGCAGGGACTCCGCCACGCTGCGCGCCATGACCAGCACCCGCTCCAGCGGCGTCCCCGTCGTCTCGTCCGGCAGCCGCACAGCCGACAGCCAGGCCTCGAAGCTGCGCTCGATGACCGCCGCGATGAGGTCGTCCTTGTGCTCGAAGTGCCAGTAGATCGAGCTGGCGGGCAGCCCGCACTTGGCGCTGACGGCCGCGATGGACGTGCCCTCGTAGCCGCGCTCGCCCGCGATCTCCACGGCCGCGTCGAGGATCCGCTCCCGCGACTCCACGCCGTTCGCCCGCTTGACGCGCCTGGTCATGAAGGTGTCCCTCCTGCGCCGCAACCTCTTGACCGTCTTCGACCACCACCTTACCGTAGCGAGCATTCCAATTGGAATAAGCGTTACAGCAACGAGGTGGTCCGGGTGAGCGAAGACAGTGACAGCACGTACGACGTGGCGGTGATCGGCTACGGGCCGACCGGCGTCACGGCCGCGAACCTGCTGGGCGCGGCGGGTCTCAGGGTCGTCGTCCTGGAACGGGACGCCGAGGTCTACTCCCGCGCGCGGGCCATCTCCACGGACGAGGAGGTCGTACGGATCTGGCAGCGCGCCGGCCTCGCCGACCGGCTCAAGCGGGACATGCTGGCCGAGCGCCCGCTCGACTTCGTCGACGCCCGCGGCCGGACCTTCCTCAGCGCCTGCCCCACCCCGCGCGGCCACGGCCACCCGCCGCAGATGTTCCTCTACCAGCCCGCGCTGGAGCAGGTCCTGCGCGAGGGCGTCGAGCGCTACCCGAACGTGGAGGTGCGGCTGCGCCACGAGTGTCTGCGCCTGCGCCAGGAGGCGGACGGCGTGGAGCTCACCGTGGTGTCCACCGGCGACGACTCCGTACGACGCCTGCGCGCGCGGTACGTCATCGCGGCCGACGGCGGCTCCAGCCTCACCCGCGCCCAGCTCAACGTCGGCTACGAGGGGCGGACGTACGAGGACCGCTGGGTCGTCGTCGACACCGAGATGCTCAAGCCCTGGCCCGACCACGACCGGCTCCGCTTCCGCTGCGACCCGGAGCGGCCCGCGGTCGACTGCCCGACCCCGCTGGGCCACCACCGCTGGGAGTTCCCGATCCTCCCCGGCGACGACGAGCAGCGGCTGACCACCGACGACGCCATTCACGCGATGGTCGCCAAGTACGGCATCGGCCGGGACCGGATCAGGATCCTGCGCGCCACCGTCTACAGCCACCACGTCCGCTTCGCCGCCCGCTTCCGCGTCGGCCGGGTCTTCCTCGCCGGCGACGCGGCCCACGCGATGCCGCCGTGGATCGGACAGGGCATGGCGGCCGGCGTACGGGACGCGGCGAACCTGTGCTGGAAGCTGGACGCGGTGCTGCGCGGCGAGCTGCCCGAGTCGGTGCTCGACAGCTACGAGACCGAGCGCAAACCCCACGTCAGGGAGGTCACCCGACGGGCCGTCCTCGTCGGGCGCATCATCACCGAACGGCGCCGCCCGGTCACCCGCGTCCGCGACACGCTCCTCCCGCTCCTGAACCGGGTCCAGCGCCTGAGCGACTGGCTGACCGACTCCAACTGGATACCGGTCGCCCACTACGCCGACGGTCTCCAGGCCCGCCCCCGCACCAAGGCCACGGGCCATCAGATCCCGCAGCCCTGGGTGACCGGCGCCGACGGGGAGCGCGTACGCCTGGACGACGCGCTCGGCGGCCGGTGGCTGCTGCTGCACCTCGGGCGGCCCACCCCGCAGCCGGCCTGGGACCGCCTCGGCGTTCCCGCGCTGGCCGTCCTGCCCGTGGGCTCCAGGCCGGCCGAGGGCGCGGTCGTCGACAGCGACGGCGTCCTGCTGCCCTGGCTGACCGCGCACCGCGCGGCGGCCGTCGCCCTGCGCCCCGACGCCTACGTCTACAGCGCCGCGGCCCCCGGGGACCGCCTCCCGCCACCGCCCGCCGGGTTCACCCCCGTCACCCGCCCGATCGCGAGAACCCGATGAACACGCACCCCCTCACCCGCCCGATCACGAGGACCCGATGAACGCACATACCGCCCTCCCGCCCCTTGAGGAGTCCCTCCTCGACGTCGGCGGCCGGCAGATCTTCGTCGCCGCGGCCGGCCCGGCCGACGCCCCGCCCGTCCTCCTGCTGCACGGCGGCGGCCCCGGCGCCTCCGGAGTCTCCAACTACTCCCGCAACATCGCCGAGTTGGCCAGGGAGTACCGGGTCGTCGTCCCCGACCTGCCCGGTTACGGCCGCAGCAGCAAGGGCGTCGACCGCACCGACCCGTTCGGCACCCTCGCCACCGGCATCCGCGGTGTACTGGACCGACTGGGCCTGGACAAGGCGCACTTCGTCGGCAACTCCTACGGCGGGGCCTGCGCCCTGCGGCTCGCCCTGGACACCCCCGACCGGGTCGACCGCATGGTCCTCATGGGCCCCGGCGGCATCGGCACCACCCGCGCACTGCCCACGCCCGGCCTCAGCTCCCTGCTCAACTACTACGGCGGGGACGGCCCTTCACGGCTGAAGCTGGAGAAGTTCATCCGCCAGTACCTCGTCTTCAACGCGGCCGACGTCCCCGACGGCGTCATCGACGCCCGCTACCGGGACAGCCTCGACCCCGAGGTCGTGGCGGCCCCGCCGCTGCGGCGGCCGAAGTCGCTCAAGGCCCTGTGGAAGACGGACTTCACGCGCGACAGGCGGCTGTCCCGGCTGCCCGTGCCGACCCTCGTCCTGTGGGGTGCCGCCGACCGGGTCAACCGGCCCTCCGGCGGCCGGATGCTGGCGGACCGGCTGCCCAACGGCGACCTCTACCTGGTCGCCAACACCGGGCACTGGGTGCAGTGGGAACGCGCAGACCTCTTCAACCGCCTCTGCGCCGACTTCCTGGCAGGCCGCCGATGAGCACCGAGTCCGTGTTCGGAGCCGTCCACCTCGGTTACCTCGTCATCGAGACCAACCGCTTCACCGACTGGCGCCGCTTCGGCACCGACGCCATCGGCATGCACCACGACGCCCTCTCGCGTGACGTCATGCGCTTCCGCCTCGACGACCAGGAGTGCCGCTTCCTGCTCCGGCGCGGCCCCGCCGAGGACGTCGTCGCCACCGGCTGGCACATCGACGACCACGCCTCCTTCGAACGGATCGAGGCCCGGGTACGCGCCCACGGCGTCCCCTGTACCGAGGGCTCCGCCGAGGAGGCCGCCCTGCGCGGCGTCGAACGCCTCCTGCGCTTCCCCGGCCCCAAGGGCATCACCCAGGAGATCTACACCACCCCGGTCGCCTCGTCCGAGCCGCTGCGCATGCTCTCCTCCGGCTGGGTCACCGGCGACTCCGGCATGGGCCACGTCGCGATCACCTCCGCCAAACCGGCGCGGCTGCGCGGCTACTTCGACACCGTCTTCGACGCCCGGCTCACCGACTGCATCGAGGAGACCATCAGCGGCGTCAAGCTCAAGATCCGCTTCCTGCGCGTCAACGAACGCCACCACTCCATCGCCATCGCCGCCGTCAGAGGCCTGCCCATCGACCCGGTCCGCACCCGCGTCCAGCACCTCAACATCCAGGCCGAGAGCCTGGACGACCTGGCGCGCAGCTACGACCGCGTCGGCGAACTCGGCTTCGACATGGCCCTGTCGGTGGGGCAGCACACCAACGACAAGGAGCTCTCCTACTACGCCCGCACCCCTTCGGGCTTCGAGTGGGAGGTCGGCTGGAACCCCCTCGTCGTCGACGAGTCGACCTGGCAGCCCACCACCCACCAGGGCATCAGCGTCTGGGGCCACACCCCGGTCGGCCGGACGATCGTCGACAAGCTGGAGCAGTTCCGCCGCGGCGGCCTCTCCCTGGCCCGCCGTGAGGACACGGTGCCCGCACTCAGCGGCGCCGGCGTGCCCGACGACTGACCGGACGCCGTCATCGCGCGGCGGCCGCCATACGCGCCGCCGCGTCGAACACCAGCCGCGCGTGCAGCTCGAACATCGCCACCAGGTCCACGGACTCGCCATGGATCTCCCGGTGCACGAACAGCCCGTCGGCCCCGGCGATCGCGTACGTCGTGAGGGTCTGCACGTCTCCTTCGGCGAGCTGCGGGAACACCGTGCGGACGACGTCCGCGATCCGCTGCCGGGAAATGTCCCTGACCTGGAGGAACACCATCCGCCCGCGCGGCTCGGCGGGCCGCCGTTCCAGGGCGAGCATCAGACCGAGCCGCAGGAAGTCCGGCGCGTCGATCAGGGACTTCGCCACGTTCGCCGCCATGGCCGTGACCCGCTCCAGCGGTGTGCCCGCGTCCTCCCCGGGCAGCTCCACGGCCGCCAGCCAGGTCTCGAAGCTGCGCTCGATGACCGCCGCGATCAGGTCGTCCTTGTCCTTGAAGTGCCAGTAGATCGAGCTCGCCGGCAGCCCGCACTTCTCCCGCACGGCCGCGATGGACGTGCCCTCGTAACCGCGCTCACCCGCGATCTCCACGGCCGCGTCGAGAATCCGGCGCCGGGACTCCACCCCGTTGGCACGCTGCTTCCGCTCGGGGTTCGCGCTGGTCATGAGTGGGTCTCTCCGGTTCGTACGGGGTTTCGTACGACCATTCTGGCGCAGGCCGGAGGGTTGGGCCCTCAGTCCTCCGTGGGCGTACGGCTCCCGAAGGCCTTCAGGATCCGCTCGGCGGCTAGGGTGGCCGTCAACTCGCCCTCCCTGACCCGCTGTTCGAGCCCGGGAGCGACGGCGCGCACCGCCGGGTCGGCGTTCAGCCGGTCCAGGAGCTCGTCGCGGACCATGCTCCAGGTCCAGTCGATCTGCTGGTCACGCCGCTTGGCGGACAGGCGGCCGGTGGAGTCCAGCAGGGTGCGGTGCTGTTCGATCCGCTCCCAGACCGTGTCGAGGCCGGTCGACTGGCGGGCGCTGCAACTGAGCACCGGCGGCGTCCAGAACGCGTCCTTGCCGTGCATGAGGCGCAGCGCGCCGGCCAACTCGCGTGCGGCTGCTTGCGCGTCACGCTCGTGCGGGCCGTCCGCCTTGTTCACGGCGATCACGTCGGCGAGCTCCAGGACGCCCTTCTTGATGCCCTGGAGCTGGTCGCCGGTACGGGCCAAGGTCAGCAGCAGGAAGGTGTCGACCATGTTGGCGACCGTGGTCTCCGACTGGCCGACGCCGACGGTCTCCACCAGGATCACGTCGTATCCCGCGGCCTCCATCACCACGATCGACTCACGGGTCGCCTTGGCCACACCGCCCAGCGTGCCGGCGGTGGGGGAGGGGCGCACGAAAGCCGCCGGGTCGACGGCCAGGCGCTCCATGCGGGTCTTGTCGCCGAGGATCGAGCCGCCGGTCCGGGTGGAGGACGGGTCCACCGCGAGAACCGCGACCCGGTACCCCAGTGAGGTCAGCATCGTGCCGAACGCGTCGATGAAGGTGGACTTGCCGACGCCGGGCACCCCGCTGATCCCGATCCGCCGCGACCGGCCGCTGTGCGGGAGCAGCTCGGTGAGCAACTCCTGCGCCAGCACCCGGTGTTGGGGTCGGGTGGACTCGACGAGCGTGATGGCGCGCGCGATGATCGCCCGCTTCCCGTCGAGCACGCCCTTCACATACGCGTCGACATCGATCACAGGGCGTGCCCGAGGTCCGACGACAGCCGCTCCACCAGGTCGTGGGCCGCGTCCGGGATCACCGTCCCGGGCGGGAACACGGCCGCTGCGCCCATCTCAAGGAGGATCGGCACGTCCTGCGGCGGGATCACCCCGCCGACGACGATCATGATGTCCTCGCGCCCCTCCTCGGCCAGCGCCTCCTTCAGCGCCGGGACGAGGGTGAGGTGACCGGCCGCGAGGGACGACACCCCGACGATGTGCACGTCCGCCTCGACGGCCTGCCGGGCCACCTCGGCCGGGGTCTGGAACAGGGGGCCGACGTCGACGTCGAAGCCGAGGTCGGCGAAGGCGGTCGCGATGACTTTCTGCCCGCGGTCATGGCCGTCCTGGCCCATCTTGGCGACCAGGATGCGCGGGCGCCGGCCCTCCGCCTCCTCGAAGGCGTCGACCAGGGCGCGGGTGCGGTCCACGGACGGGGACTCCCCTGCTTCGTTGCGGTACACGCCGGAGATCGTACGGATCTGGCTCGCGTGCCGGCCGTACACCTTCTCCAGGGCGTCGGAGATCTCACCGACGGTCGCCTTCGCGCGGGCCGCGTGCACGGCCAGCTCCAGCAGGTTGCCCGCACCGCCCGCCGCGCGGGTCAGCGCGTCGAGGGCGTCCTGGCAGGCCCGCTCGTCCCGCTCGGCGCGCAGCCGGCGCAGCTTCTCGATCTGCTGGGCGCGCACGGAGGAGTTGTCGACCTTGAGGACGTCGATCGCCTCGTCGTTCGCCACCCGGTACTTGTTCACGCCGATCACCGGCTGCCGGCCGGAGTCGATGCGGGCCTGGGTGCGGGCCGCGGCCTCCTCGATGCGCAGCTTGGGGATGCCGGCGTCGATGGCCTTGGCCATGCCGCCCGCCGCCTCGACCTCCTGGATGTGCTGCCAGGCCTTGCGCGCGAGGTCGTACGTCAGCTTCTCGACGTACGCGCTGCCGCCCCACGGGTCAATGACCCGGGTGGTGCCCGACTCCTGCTGGAGCAGCAGCTGGGTGTTGCGGGCGATGCGCGCGGAGAAGTCGGTGGGCAGCGCGAGCGCCTCGTCGAGGGCGTTGGTGTGCAGCGACTGGGTGTGGCCCTGCGTCGCCGCCATCGCCTCCACGCAGGTGCGCGTGACGTTGTTGAACACGTCCTGCGCGGTCAGCGACCAGCCGGAGGTCTGCGAATGGGTGCGCAGGGAAAGGGACTTGGTGTTCTTCGGGTCGAACTGCCTGACCAGCTTCGCCCACAGCAGGCGTGCCGCGCGCAGCTTGGCGACCTCCATGAAGAAGTTCATGCCGATCGCCCAGAAGAACGACAGCCGGGGCGCGAACGCGTCGACGTCCAGGCCCGCTTCACGCCCCGCGCGGATGTACTCCACACCGTCCGCGAGGGTGTACGCCAGCTCCAGGTCGGCCGTCGCACCCGCCTCCTGGATGTGATAGCCGGAGATCGAGATGGAGTTGTACCGCGGCATCCGCTGCGAGGTGTACGCGAAGATGTCCGAGATGATCCGCATCGACGGCGACGGCGGATAGATGTAGGTGTTGCGGACCATGAACTCCTTGAGGATGTCGTTCTGGATGGTCCCGGCCAACTTCTCGGGCGGTACGCCCTGTTCCTCCGCGGCGACGATGTACAGCGCGAGCACCGGCAGCACGGCGCCGTTCATCGTCATCGACACGGTCATCCTGTCCAGCGGGATGCCGTCGAAGAGCTGACGCATGTCGTAGATCGAGTCGATGGCCACGCCCGCCATGCCGACGTCACCGGTCACGCGCGGGTGGTCACTGTCGTAACCCCGGTGCGTGGGCAGGTCGAAGGCGATCGACAGCCCCTTCTGTCCGGCCGCGAGATTGCGGCGGTAGAAGGCGTTGGACTCCTCGGCGGTGGAGAACCCCGCGTACTGGCGGATCGTCCAGGGCTGGTTGACGTACATCGTCGGGTACGGCCCGCGCAGATACGGCGCGACGCCCGGACGCGTGTCCAGGAAGTCCAGGCCCTCCAGGTCCTGCCCGGTGTACAGCGGCTTGACCGGGATGCCCTCCGGGGTCTCCCAGAGCAGGTCGTCGCCGTCACCGGCGTTCTTGACGGCCGCCTGCCAGTCGTCGGCGGTGCCGGTGGCGGCCGGGGTTCCGAGTTCGATCCCGGAGAAGTCGGGGACGGTCATCGGGAGACCCCCAAGCGGTCGAGAGCGTCGGTCAGAACGGAGACGGCGTCACAGCCGGCGAAGACATAGGAGTCCACGCCCGCGTACTCCGCCGGGCGGCCGGCGAGGGAGACATGCGTGGCACCCGCCGCGCGCAGCTCCCGGGCGGTGTCCTCGGCCTGCTCCGCGTACAGCGCGTCACTGGAGCACAGGCACACCTCGGTGGCACCGCTGTCCGCGAAGGTGCCCTCGGTGACGGCCTCGATGCCGCCCGCCTGGAAGAGGTTCGCGGCGAAGGTCAGCCGTGCGGTGTGCGCGGCGGCCGGGCCGAGCGCGGCCAGGAAGACGCGGGGTCGGCCGCCGGTGGCGGCCAGGTGGGCGTCGGAGCGGGCGCGCAGCTCCTCGTAGGCCTCGTCGCGGCGCACCCGGGGCAGTCCGCCGGTCAGCGGCTCGGGCGCGGGCTCGCGCACGACCGGTTTCTCGGCCAGGTGCGGGAACTCGCTGACACCGGTGATCGGTTCACGCCGCTTGGCGAGCTTCTTGGAGCGCTCCGCCCAGGTCGTCGCCAGGTCGGTGCGCAGCCGGCCCGAGCGCAGCACGGCCGCCTGTCCGCCGTCCCGCTCGATCGTGCGGAAGAACTCCCAGCCCGCGTGGGCGAGTTCGTCGGTCAGCCGCTCCACGTACCAGGAACCGCCCGCCGGGTCGATCACCCGGGCGAGGTGGGACTCCTCGATGAGGACCGTGGAGGTGTTGCGGGCGATACGGCGGGCGAACGCGTCCGGCACCCCCAGCTCCTGGTCGAAGGGCAGCACCGTCACGGCGTCGGCGCCACCGGCACCGGCGGCCAGCGTGGCGATCGTGGCCCGCAGCATGTTCACCCACGGGTCGCGGCGCGTCATCATCACCGGCGAGGTCACCGCGTGCTGCACCTGGGCGCCCGCCTTCGGCACCCCGCACGCCTCCGCGACCCGGGCCCACAGCCGGCGCGCCGCGCGCAGCTTGGCGATGGTCAGGAACTGGTCGGCGGTCGCCGCGTAGCGGAACTCCAGCTGGGCGCAGGCCTGTTCGGCACTGAACCCGGCCTCGGTGAGCGCGCGCAGATACGCGACGCCGGTCGCCAGCGAGGCGCCCAGCTCCTGCGCGGCCGAGCCGCCGGCCTCGTGGTACGGCAGCGCGTCCACGGTCAGGGCGCGCAGGCCGGGGTGGCGCCCGACGAGCTTCAGCACGGGTGCGAGGTCGTACGACCGCCCGGTGCGGGCCTCGAAGCCCAGCGGGTCGGCGCCGAGGTTGCCGCGCACGGCGTCGGGGGCGACGCCCCGCTCCTCGTGGACCTTGAACAGTGCGAGTGCGGCGGCCTCGGTCTCGGCGCCCGCGTCGAGGACGACGGGCGCGAGGTCGAGATAGACGCCGTCGAGGACCCGGCCCAGCTCGGAGACCTGGATGCCGCTGCCCTCGCCGAGCGGCAGCCACACGGAGGTGACGCCGTTCTCCAGGTCGGTCAGGACCGCCTGGCCGTCGGCCGTCGCGTGCCGCTGGCGGACGTCCCAGCCGCCGACCGTGTTGCCCGCGGCCCGGCCGCCGCGGACGAACGGGGCGAAGCCGGGGAGGCCGGGGTCGGGTGCGGCGTCGCGCGCGGTGTACAGGGGGCGGGCGCCGAGCCCGTCCTCGAGCACGGTGGCCAGAGCATCCTCCGCCGCCGTGTCCGAGACCTCCTTGCCCGACTTGCGCAGCACCCCGGCTACGAGGTGTTGCCATTGTTCGTGTGTCGCGTCAGGGAACTCGGCGGCCAGCGCGAGCCCGTCGTCAGGCAGGACCGTCATGCTCGGATGCTAGGGCAGATCACTGAAGTTCCAGCAGAGTGCAGGCCTGTGACCTTGTTCTCGCTCGGAATGTGACCTGGTGCACTGGCCGACCGCCACCCCTCACCGACGCAGTTTGACCTTGCTGATCGCGACCACGCCGAGGGCGGCGAGGGCGATCTGGATGAGCCACTCGACCCAGTCGACACCCTTGGTGTCGGCCACGTCCAGGCCGGAGGCGATGCCGGTTCCGATGAACGCGGCGACGATGCCGATCACGATCGTCCACAGGACGCCGATGCGCTGCCGGCCCGGGACGACGAGCCGGCCGAGGACACCGATCACGATGCCGATGACGATGGCGCTGATGACGCCGGAAATCTCCATGAGCGGTCTGCCACCCCTCAGTCGTTGGTGACAATACGAGTGCCCGTTCGAACCGAGGTCAGACCTCCCTGCGGAAGGCCCAGTTCATCCGCGGCTCCATCACACACCGGAACACCCGCCGCACCGGCCCCGTGCACAACACCGTCACCACCGCGGCGGCCACGACGGAGACGGTGACCTTGCCGAGCGGCTGATGGAACCACTCGACGTGGGACCAGTGCCAGTGGTTGGCCGCCTGGATGACGAAGCCGTGCAGCAGATAGCCGTAGAGCGTGCCCGCGCCCAGCGCGGTGAACCACATCCGGCGCCCCGGCACCCAGGAGAGGAAGCAGCCGACCAGGACCAGCGAACAGCCGAACAGGGCCAGGGTCATGAGGGGCCCGTACCAGTCGGGCACGGCGAAGTCCGCGGCGGCGTCCTTGTGGAAGAACCAGGCGTAGTCCATGCGCGGCACCGCCCAGTACGCGAACAGGAGCGTGGCCGCCATGACCGGCACCGCCGCGAGCCGTACCCGCCACTGCCGGACCAGACTGAAGTGCGCGGGCCGCAGACACAGACCGAGCACGAAGTACGGCAGGAACTGAAGCGTGCGCTGGAGGTCGAGGTCCTTGCCGATGGACGGCGTGAGCGTGGCCAGCGCCGCGACGGCGAGCGCGATCGGCATCGGCCACCGCACCGCCCGCCAGATCGGCGTGGTCAGCCGCCAGATGAACAGCGCCGCCAGGAACCAGGTCAGATACAGCGGGTCCAGCAGACTGATCGCACGGTCGGGTTCGCCGTCGGACCAGCGGGTGAAGTAGGTGTACGCCGTCTCGAAGACGACGTAGGGGACCACGACGCCGGTGACCAGACGCCTGATCTTCGCCGGGCTCGCGTCGAAGTTCCGCGAGAAGTAGCCCGAGATCACGATGAACGCCGGCATGTGGAAGGCGTACACGACCATGTAGAGCGCGGTCACCGCACGGCTGTCCGAGCGCAGCGGCTCCCAGGCGTGCCCCATCGCCACCAGCACGATCGCCAGGTACTTGGCGTTGTCGAAGAACGCGTCCCGCTGCCGGGGTTGTTCGGCCGCCGCTGTTCTGGAACCTGTGGGGCGGGTTACGTCTCTTACGGGAGTTACGGCTGTGGAGGCGGAGGGCGGCATCCTGTCCGCCTTGCCGACTCCGGGCGAGGTAAACCACCCATCGGCGGAACAACGGGGAAGTCCCGAGCGTTGTGCACTTGACCAGCGTGCTTTGCGTGTCCTTTACCATGGGGATGCGTCCACACCCCCGATCCGCCGAGGATCCGTCGAAAAAGAGAAGGAGACACGAGCCCGCGATGGGTGAGCCTCCCAGTACCGACCGCGCCGACTCCCGCCCGTTCCGGACAACGGGGGTGGCGCGGTGACCGAGGTCCTGCTGCTCCTGCTGGCCCTCCTGCTCACACTGGCCTGCGCCGTGTTCGTCGCGGCCGAGTTCTCCCTGACCACCGTCGAGCGCGGTGAGCTGGAGCGCGCCACCGAGGCGGGCGAGCGCGGCGCCGAGGGCGCCCTGAAGGCCGTACGCCGGCTGACCGTCCAGCTCTCCGGCGCCCAGCTCGGCATCACCGTCACCTCGCTGGTGATCGGCATGCTCGCCGAGCCGTCCCTGGCCGCGCTGCTGCGGGGCCCGCTGGAGGCCCTCGGCCTGGGCGGGGCCGCCCCCACGGTGGCGACCGTCCTCGGCGTGGCGCTGTCCACGGTCGTGCTGATGGTGATCGGCGAGCTGGTGCCGAAGAACTGGGCGATCTCCCGGCCGCTGGCCGTCGCGAAGGTGGTGGCCGGACCGCAACGCGGCTTCACGGCCGCGTTCGGCCCGTTCATCGGCCATCTCAACAACACCGCGAACCGGGTCGTACGACGTCTCGGCCTGGAGCCCGCCGAGGAGCTGGCCTCCGCCCGCGGCCCCGAGGAGCTCGTCGCGCTCGCCGAGCACTCGGCGGCCGAGGGCGCCCTGGAGGCGGACTCCGCCGAACTGTTCGTGCGCACCCTGCACCTGGGCGAGCTGACCGCGCAGAACGTGATGACCCCGCGCGTCGACGTCCAGGCCCTGGAGGCACACGCCACGGCCGCCGACGCGGCCAACCTGACGTACGCCACCGGCCTGTCCCGCTTCCCGGTCTACCGCGACAGCCTCGACGAGGTGATCGGCAGCGTCCACATCCGTGACGTGCTGGCCCTGGAGCCGGAGAAGCGGTCCGTCACGCCGGTCACCGAACTGGCCACCGAGCCCCTGCTGGTGCCGGACAGCCTGCCCGCGGACCGGCTCCTGGAGCGGCTGCGCGCGACCCGCACCATGGCTGTGGTCATCGACGAGTACGGCGGTACGGCGGGCGTCGCCACGGTGGAGGACATCGTCGAGGAGGTCGTCGGCGAGGTCCGCGACGAGCACGACCCCGTCGAGGCGCCGGACCTGCAGCCCGTGGGCGTCGGCGCCTGGGAGGCGGAAGGCTCCGTCCGGCTGGACGAACTGGAGGCGATAGGACTCGCCGCCCCGGATGGCCCGTACGAGACCGTCGCGGGCCTCGTCGCCACCCGACTGGCCCGCATCCCCGTCAAGGGCGACGTCGTCGCGCTCGACGGCTGGCTGCTGGACGTGCTCGACGTCGAGCACCACCGCGCCGACCGTGTCCGCATCACCGCACCGGCCCAGGTGCCGGTCCAGGTGGGGGAGGAGTCCCGATGACCGCCGTGCAGCTTCTCATCGGCGCCCTGACGCTGCTGACCAACGCGTTCTTCGTGGGCGGCGAGTTCGCCCTGATCTCCGTGCGCCGCAGCCAGATCGAGCCGCGCGCGAAGGAGGGCGACAAGCGGGCCCGGATGACCCTGTGGGGCCTGGAGCACCTCTCCGCGATGATGGCGACCGCCCAGCTCGGCATCACCGTCTCCTCCCTGGTGCTCGGCGCGGTCGCCGAACCGGCCATCGCCCATCTGCTGGAGCCCGGCTTCGAGGCGGCCCACATCCCGGACGGCCTGGTGCATCCGATCGCGTTCGTGATCGCGCTGGCACTGGCGACCTATCTGCACATGCTGATCGGCGAGATGGTGCCGAAGAACATCGCCCTGGCGGCCCCCGTGGCGACCGCGCTGGTGCTCGGCCCGCCGCTGGTGGCCCTGACCCGGCTGCTGCGGCCGGTCGTGTTCGGCATCAACGCCTTCGCCAACACCCTGCTGAAGCTGCTGCGGGTCGAGCCGAAGGACGAGGTGGAGTCGGTCTTCACCGACGACCAGCTGGCCCGGATGGTCCTCGACGCGAGCGAGGCCGGACTGCTCTCGCCCGCCGACGGCGAACGGCTGCGGGACGCCCTGGAGCTGGGCACCCGCCCGGTCGGCGAGATCCTCGTCCCGGTCCAGCGGATGCGCACCGTCGACGCCTCGGTCACCCCGGCGCGCCTTGAGCGGGTGGCCGCCGAGGCGGGCTACTCCCGCTTCCCGGTCACCGGCCCGCAGGGCACGCTCCTCGGCTACCTGCACATCAAGGACACCCTCGGCAACGCCGACCGCGACCGCCCCTTCCCGCGCACCGCCCTGCACCCGGTCACCCGGGTCCGCATCGACACCCCGCTGGACGACACCCTCACCGCCCTGCGCGCCGACGGCAGCCATCTGGCCGCCGTGACCGGGGAGAAGGGGGCCGTCCTCGGGTTCGTGACCATGGAGGACGTACTGACGGAGCTGGTCGGCCCGGCACCGGCCGCCGTGTCGTCGTAGCGGACCGGTCCCTCAGAGCCAGTCGCGCCGCTTGAAGATCACGTACAGCCCGACACAGATCACGCCCATCAGCCCGATCGCGAAGGGATACCCGAAGGTCCACCCCAGTTCGGGCATGTGCTGGAAGTTCATGCCGTAGATGGTGCCGACGAGGGTGGGCGCGAAGAGGATGGCGGCCCACGAGGAGATGCGTTTGATCTCCTCGTTCTGCTCGAACCCCGCCTCGGCCAACGCCCGCATCTCGGCGTTCTGCTGCTGGGTGACCAGCGTCGCGTTCACGGTGAGGATCTCCGTGAGGGCCTGACGGAAGCCGTCGACGCGTTCGCTGGTGTGCGTGACGTGGTCGGCGACGTCGCGGAGGTAGCGCTGGAGTTCGTCGTCGGTGCCGTACTTGGAGAAGCCGGCCATCAGGCCGTGCAGCATGCCGACCAGGGGGCGGGTGGCGCGCTGGAACTCGACCATCTCGCGGGAGAGTTCGTAGATCCGGCGGGAGACCTCCGGGTCGCCCCGGAAGACCTCCGTCTCGATCTCGTCGACGTCGTTCTGCACGCCCGCCACGACCGGGACATAGCCGTCGACCACGGCGTCCAGGATGGCGTACAGCACCGCCTCCGGGCCGAGCTTCAGCAGGTCGGGCGAGGCCTCCATGCGGCTGCGGACCGCCGACAGGTCGGGGGCCGCGCCGTGCCGGACCGTGATGACGAAGTCGGGGCCCACGAACACGTGCAGCTCTCCGAAGTCGACCTCCTCCGGGGCGTCCAGATAGCGGGCGGCCCGCAGGACGACGAAGAGGGTCTCGCCGTAGCGTTCGAGCTTGGGCCGCTGATGGGCCTCCATCGCGTCCTCGACCGCGAGCGGATGCAGATTGAACTCGGCTGCCAGGGAGAGGAGTTCCGCCTCGGTCGGACGGGCAAGACCGATCCATGCCATGCCGGACCGCTGCTCACGCTGCTCTCGCAGCTCGCGGAAGGTCTCGGCGAGGGTCGCCGGCGCGGAGACCCGGACGCCGTCCCGGTACAGAGCCGCCTGGACGATGCTCGGCGGCTCCGCCTCGGTGGTCACCGGGTCGGACCGGTCGGCGGGCTGTCTCTCCGTCGGCGGGGGAGGGGCTGCCGGGGCCAGGGCACGGAGCCAGGCGGACTTCCCGCGGCCCTTCGCGGTCGGACGAACGCGTCGCTCGGACATCACGGCTGCCTCTCGGCTCGAGTCACCGGCTGCGTGATCAGCGAGCAGGATATACGCGGCAAACGACGCCGACCGGGTCGGGTGGGGCGTCGTCGGGTCGGACGTCGACGGGGGGCGGTGGTGTGGGCATCGGCGTCGACGGGGCCGGGGGTGCGGGCGTTGGCGTTGGTGGGGGCGGGGTGCGGGTGTCCGCATCGACGGGGCTGGGCGGTGCGGGTGCCTGCGTCAACGGGACTGGGCGGGGGCGGGCAGTGGCGTTGATGAGGGCAGGGGTGCAGGAATCGGCTGTCGGGTTCGGGCGGTGTGGGCGGTGACGCGGGCGGACCTGGGCGGGGTGGGACGGGTGTCGACGGGGCTGGGTGGTGCGGGCGTCGGTATGGATGGGACTGGGTGGCGCGGGTGTCGGCATGGATGGCGCCGGGTGGTGTGCGGGCCGGCGTCGACGGGGCCAGGTCGTGCGGGTGCCGGCGCGGACGGGGCTGGGTGGTGTGGGCCAGTCGTGTCGATGGGGCCGGGGTGCGGGAATCGGGCCGGGGGGTTTGGGTCGTGTGGGTCGGGGGTGTGGGAGGCGGGTCGTGGCGGGTTCGGGTCGTGTGGGAAGTGGTGTCGGTGGGGTGGGTCCTGCGGGGGGTGGTGTCGGTTGGGTCGGGGGTGCGGGAATCGGGCCGGGGGGTTTGGGTCGTGTGGGTCGGGGGTGTGGGAGGCGGGTCGTGGCGGGTTCGGGTCGTGTGGGAAGCGGTGTCGGTGGGGCGGGGCCCGCGGGAGGTGATGTCGGTTGGGGGTAGGGCCCGCGGGAGGTGATGTCGGTTGGGGGCGGGGCCTGCCGGGCGGGTGGCGATGGGGGTGTGTCGGTGGGGGATCCGGTTGCGTTGCGGACAGAAGGTGTCCTCAACGGGCGTTAGCGTGCGCGGTATGACGAAGACGGCCCCCGTGCTCGACCCCCGCGCCCTCAACCGGGCGACCCTCGACCGGCAGTTGCTGCTGGAGCGTTCCTCGCTGACGGCGAAGGCTGCGGTGGAGCATCTGCTCGGTCTCCAGGCGCAGAACGTCAAGCCGCCCTACTACGCGCTCGCCGCCCGCCTGGAGGGGTTCGCCCCCGAGGAGCTGTCCGGTCTCATGGCCGATCGTGAGGTCGTCCGGATCGTCACCATGCGGTCGACCATCCACACCCACACCGCCGCCGACACCCTCACCCTGCGCCCGCTCGTCCAGGCCGCCCGCGACCGCGAACTCACGAACTTCCGCAAGGGACTCGCCGGCGTCGACCTGGACCGGCTCGCCGCCCTCGCCCGCGATCTCGTCGAGACCGAGCCCCGCACCATGAAGCAGCTCCGCGAGGCGCTGCTCGAAGAGTGGCCCGACGCCGACCCGCAGTCCCTCGCGATCGCCGCCCGCTGCCGGCTCCCCCTCGTCCAGGTCACCCCGCGTGGACTGTGGGGTCACAGCGGCCAGGTGGCCCTCACCACCGCCGAGCACTGGCTCGGCCGCCCCGCCGAACCCACCCCCGCCCCCGACGCCACCGTCCTGCGCTACCTCGCCGCCTTCGGCCCCGCCTCCGTCAAGGACATGCAGACCTGGGCCGGCCTGACCCGCCTGCGCGAAGCCTTCGAGCGCCTGCGCCCGCAGCTCCTGACCTTCCGCGACGAGCACGGCGTCGAACTCTTCGACCTCCCCGACGCCCCGCGCCCCGACGCCGACACCCCGGCCCCGCCCCGCTTCCTCCCCGAGTTCGACAACCTCCTCCTCTCCCACGCCGACCGCACCCGGGTGATCCCGGCCGCGTACTGGGGCCGCAGCTGGGTGGGGAACATGGTGTACGCCACCTTCCTCGTCGACGGCTTCCTCGCGGGCGTGTGGAAGCTGGAGAAGGACGCCCCGGACAGTCACGCCCTCGTCATCGAGCCCTTCGGCAAGCTGACCAAGGGCCGGCGGGACGAGGTCACCCAGGAGGGGGCGCGGATGCTCGCCACCATGCATCCCGGGACGTCGTACGACATCCGGTTCGGGACCGTCGTACGGCCGTCCTAGAGTCCGGACCATGGAACTGCGCCGGCTCGCCTGCTTCGTGACCGTCGCCGAGGAACTGCACTTCGGGCGGGCCGCCGAGCGTTTGCACATCGTGCAGTCCGCGGTCGGTCAGCAGATCCAGCGACTGGAGCGGGAGCTGGCTGCCGACCTGTTCGACCGTTCGCCCCACCGCCCGGCCTCCGGATCGGCACCAGCACCGGACTCGGCGAGCATCTGGACCGCGTCCTCGCCGCGTTCACCCGACGGGCGCCGCAGGTGCCGGTCGAACTGGTCTCCCTGCCCGCCGCCGAGCGGCTGACGCGGGTCGCCGGTGGGCAGCTCGACGCCGCGTTCGTACGGGCCGTCGAGCCCGTCCCCGGCGTACGCGTACTGCCCTTGTGGTCCGACCCCCTGGTGGCCGCGCTGCCGCGCGAGGGGATGGCCTTCGTGCCGTTCCGCGCGCCCGGGCTCGCCCTGTCGACGGGACTGGCCGTGCGGGCTGCTCCTTGGTCGCGGACCCCGGTGGCGATGGACTGGAGTCACCGAACAGGCACACCGTTCAAGGGAGTCCAGGGCGCCGCCGGGAAGCTCACCGCCGACCGCCAGCCCTTTTTGGAAGACATGGATAGGGGGCGCTGCGGGCCGCTCGTGGAGGCCCGCAACGCCCCCTGGTACTTCACCTGAGGGGTGCTCAGGAGAACTTCTGGGACCTATGAGTTGACCTGTGCGGTCACCAGGCTGGAGAAGGTGGTCAGCCGGGTGTAGACACCCGGGTAACCGGCCTCCGCGCAGCCCTCGCCCCAAGAAGTGATCCCTGCCAGGACGCCCCCGATGAGCAGGGGACCGCCGCTGTCGCCCTGGCAGGTGTCTACGCCGCCGGAGGTGTATCCGGCGCAAACCATGTCGGACTGGACGAAGTCCGAACCGTAGGAGCTCGCACAGCTGGAGTCGGACACGATCGGCACGGTCGCGGTCCGCAGCTGGTTGGAGGAGCTGCCGTTCTCCGAGGTGGTGCCCCAGCCGAGGATGCGGGCGGTGGTGCCCGCCGCGTACACACCGGTCTGGGACGAGGAGACGTACGACGCCGGGGTGTACGACATCGCCGTCGAGAGGGTCAGGACGGCCACGTCGTCACCGTTGGTGGCGTCCGTGTAGCTGGGGTTGATCCAGATCTTGCTGACCCGGCTGACCGTGCCGTTGGTGCCGTTGAGGTAGGTCCGGCCGCCGACGACACGGACGCTGCTCGTGGTCTCGCCGACCATACAGTGGGCCGCCGTCACCACCTTGGTCGAGGAGACCAGGGTGCCGCCGCAGAACTGGTTCTGGGACGAGTCCGTGATCTGCATCATGAACGGGTACGAGGTCGTCGTGGTCGTGGAACCGCCGACGATGGGCTGGGGAGCGGCTACGGCGGAGGGGGCGCCGAGCAGCGCGGTCGCTGCGGCCGCAGCGGTGGCCGCCACGACGGCCGCGGTTCTCTTGGCGCGGTTGAGCCCGAACATGAGTCTCCTCAGTGGGGGTTGCCGGTGGGGGGACGCGCGGGTGTGGGGGGTGAGCACGGGGGTCGCGGGACCGACCCCCGTATGCCCGGGCGAGCGGCACGTTCATAACCTAGAACCGGGAAGTTCCCCTTCCCAATGAGGGAACCCCCTAGGGGAGTTGGGCAGGGAAAACCCTCGGTCGGCCGCAGGAAACACCACGCGGGTCAGTAAATCCCGCGCTGTCTCACTTCGTACGGCGCCCCGCCGCCAGCCGGACGATGTCCACCCGCGAGCGGATCCCCAGCTTGCGGTAGACCCGGGTCAGGGTCGCCTCGACCGTCTTGACGCTGATGAACAGCCGCGCGGCGATCTCCCGGTTGGTCGCGCCCTCCATGACGAGCGCCGCGACCTGACGCTCCATCGCCGCGAGCCCTTCGAGGGCGTCGGTCGTCGGGGCGGGCGCGGCCGGCGGCTCCGGTTCGGTCGCCGGTACGACGGTCGCCGCGTCGACCTGCCGCAGCCAGGGCAGCGCCCGGCAGCGCCGGAAGAGGCGGGCCGCCTCGTCGAACGACGTCGGACCCGGGCGCCGGGTGCGCAGCTGGGCCAGCGCGAAGGCGGTGCGGGCCTCCTCCAGGCCGTACCCGAGTTTGGCGAGCCGGTCCTGTACCGACGTCAACTGGGCGAGGGCGGCCTCGTGTTCACCGCGGGCGGCCCGCAGCAGCCCCTCGGCGCGGTCCAGCACCGCGAGCACGCTCTCCCGGCCCAGCCGCAGCGCCTGCTCCCGGGTGACCTCGATGACGTCCTGGGCCTCGCGCAGCTCGCCGGTCCGGACGAGGGCCTCGGCGAGATCGCCCTGCCAGCGGCCCCGGGCCGGGTCGGTGATGCCGAGTCCCTGCTCCAGCTCGCGCACCCGGCGCAGCGAGCGGACGGCGGCCTCGGCGTCCCCGGCGACCAGCTGGGCGTAGCCGAGGGCGGTCAGCGCACGGGAGACGTACATCTGGTCGCCGTCCTCCTCGGCGTGGGCGACCGCTTCCCGGGCCAGCTCCAGGGCTCGCTCGACATCGCCGCCCGAGGCCTCCCCGAGCGAGGTGAGGACCGCGGAGGCGACCTCGCCGATGCCGGTGTCCCGGGCCATCATCAGGCTCTCCCGGGCGAGGTCGAGGGCGCGCCCGCAGTGCCCGGAGCGCAGTTCCGTCTCGGCGACCCCGCGCAGGAAGTGCACCTCGCTCTCGACCGCGCCGGTGCGCTGGACCTCGCGCAGCAGCGCGGTGACCGTCGCACGGGCCTCGGCCAGCTGGTCGCTCATGATCAGCCAGCGGAACCGGGAGTAGCCTGCGCCGTTGTGGTGGCACGACACCCGCGGGTCCTGGGGTTCCTTCAGGGCGCGCTTGATGGTCGCGGGGGCGTCCGGATGGCCCATGAGCGTCTCGATCTGGGC
Source organism: Streptomyces sp. NPDC051913 (assembly GCF_044593635.1). NCBI lineage: Bacteria > Bacillati > Actinomycetota > Actinomycetes > Kitasatosporales > Streptomycetaceae > Streptomyces > Streptomyces sp. NPDC051913. The sequence continues at coordinate 595,877 of NZ_JBIUCI010000002.1, forward strand.
CTGGAAGGCCAGCGCCATCAGCTCGTTGTAGCGGTCGCCGGCCCGCGCGGCGAGCGCCGCCGAGTGCGCCGCCTCCTCGCGGGCCTGGTCGAAGTCACCGTCCACCAGGACGGCCCGCCAGGTCAGCTGGTAGTGGATCAGGGCGAGCAACTGCGGGTCGTCGCCCGCGTCGGCCAGGGCCTGCGGGAAGACCGAGTCGACCTCCGTCATGGCGTGGCCCGCGGTGTCGATCACGATGATCCAGGCCCGCACCCGCTCGGCGGGCACGGTCGCCCGGGTCAGCACGTCCCGGGCGATGTCCCGGGCGAGATCCAGCTCGCCGGCGGTGATGGCGTCCTCGGCGGCCTGGAGGCGCCGCGCGTCGGGGTCGGCCTCGGCGGGGGTGTGGCGGGCGGCGAGCAGTCCGAGGGAGGCGGCGACCGAGGGGGCGCCGCGGTCCCGGGCTAGGGAGGCGGCCTCGGCGAGGCTGTCGGCGGTGTCCGGGTCGGTGCCGGTGGTGGCCAGGGCGAGATGCCGGGCCCGCTCGATGGGGTCGGAGGCGGCCTTCGACAGCGCGGCGTGCGCCGCCCGTCTCTCGTGCGCCGGCGCCTCCGCGTACAGCGCGGCCGAGATCAGCGGATGCGCGAACCGTACGGCGGGGCCCTCGGGTTCGGTGGCCAGCAGGCCGAGGGCGGCGGCCTGGGCGGTCTCCGCCTCGGCGTTCTCCCGGCCGGCCGCGCGCAGCAGGGCGGGGGTGGGGCGGGCGCCGGCGCTCGCGACGAGGAGGGTGCGGCGGGCCTCGTCGGAGAGCATCTCCAGTCGGTTCAGCACGAGGGTGCGCAGCGAAGTGGGCACCGGGAGCGGCTCGCCGGGCCGGGGCGGGGTGGGGTTCTCGCTGAGGGCGCGGCCGAGTTCCAGGGCGAAGAGCGGGTTGCCGCCGCTGGTGCGGTGGATGTCGCGGACCGTGGAGCGGGGCAGGCCGGTGTAGCCGCGGTGGCCGAGCAGTTCGGAGACCTGGGTGCGGGAGAGCGGGTTGACGCGCAGGGCGAGGGTGTCCGGCGGGGACGCGCGTAGATGGCGGTCGTACTCCTGACCCTCGGTCCGCACCGCGCACAGCATCCGCACCGGGGTGTCGCCGAGGCGGCGGGCCGCGAAGCCGAGGAGTTCGGCGCTGGCGGAGTCCAGCCACTGCACGTCGTCGGCGACGATCAGCACCGGGCCCTCGGCGGCGAGCGCGCGCAGCGCCGACAGCACGGCGAGGCGCAGGGCGAGGCCGTCGCGCTGGAGGGTGGACTCGCCGCGGCCGGTGAGCGCCGACTCCAGCGCGGTGCGCTGTGCGGCGGGCAGCTTCCCGGAGACCTCGTCGAGGACCAGACCGAGCAGGTCGGCGAGGGCGAGGAAGGGGAGATGGGATTCGGACTCGGTGGCCGAGCAGCGCAGGACGGTGCGGGCCGAGTCGCCGTTATCGGCGGCCAATGCCCGCAGGACGGTGGACTTTCCTATTCCGGCGGGGCCGTGCAGCAGCACGCTGCCGCCCCGGACGAGCTGCTCCCGGGCCTGGCTGAACACCTCCTCCCGGCCGATGACCAGGTCGGGGCGGCATCTCGCAGGCTCCTGGAAGTCCCGTTGCACGGTCGCCGCTCCCCTCGTGTCGTGTCCGGGCCAAATTCTAGGCAACGAATCTTTGAAATCCGGAGGGGAGACGTGGTGAGGCACATAACAACCTCAAAGTATGGGGAAATTCAAAGCACAGCTGAATGAATGGTGGGGCAACGTTCTAGGGCAGCAGCCCCGCCCGGCGCGCCGCGGCCACCGCCTCCCCGCGGGTGCGCGCGCCCAGCCTGCGCATGGCCGAGCGCAGATACCCCTTGACGGTCTCCGGCCGCAGCCCCAGCCGCTCGGCGGCCGCCGCGTTGGTCGCTCCCTCGGCCACACAGGCCAGGACGTCCAGCTCACGCGGGGCGAGGGCCGCGCGGACCGGTCGCTGCCGCGCGGTGAGCAGCCCGCACGCGTCGAGGAGTTCGGCCCGCAGCGCCGGGTCGGTGATCCGCGGCGCCAGCGCCCGCAGCGCCGCGTGCGCCTCCCGGACCTGTTCCCGCGACACGGGGTCCACCCCGGCCGGCTCGGCCGCCGCCACCAGCTCCCTCGCCTCCTCGCGCACCACCAGCGCCTGCTCCACGTCCCGCGCCGCCTCCATCGCCGCGCCCAGCACCCGGTCACCCAGCGGCTGTACGGTGCGCAGCGCGCCGTACAGCACACCCCGCACCCGGCGCCGCACGACGACGGGCACCGCCACGATCGAGCGCAGGCCCTCGGTGGCGACCGGGGCGTCGTACTCGTGGCTGATCTGCCGGGACGCGGAGTAGTCCGTCACCGCGCACGGGCGGGCGAGGGCGACCGCCCTGCCGCCGAGGCCGCTGCCCGAGGTCACCGCCAGGGCGCGCAGCGCGACCGTCGCCGTGCCGCTCAGTTCGCTGATGCGCATCTGCGGGCGGCCGGCCTCCACGAGCCCGCCGAAGGCGACCGGGAGCCCGGTCGTCCGCCGCAGCCGCACCAGCGCGTTGCGGATCTCCGCCGCGTCCGTAGCCACCCGTTCGTCCTTTCGCCGCGGCGCACACCCCCGTTCGGGGGTAGTGAGACCTGCATCACGGAGTAAACGATGACAGAGAGCCGCCCGGCAATGGTCCGGCCCCTGAGGAGGACAGATGACGACGGAGTCGTTCCGCGCAGCGCGGGACTTCCTGCTCGCCCACCGCGAGGACTACGCGACGGCCTACGAGGGCTTCACCTGGCCCCGGCCCGAGCGCTTCAACTGGGCGCTCGACTGGTTCGACGTCATCGCCGACGGCAACGACCGGACCGCCCTGCACATCGTCGAGGGGGACGGCGCCGAGGTCAGGCTGTCCTTCGCCGAACTGTCCGAGCGCTCCGACCGGATCGCGAACTGGCTGCGCGACCAGGGCGTGCGCGCCGAGGACCGCGTCCTGGTGATGCTCGGGAACCAGGCCGAGCTGTGGGAGACCGCCCTCGCCGCGATGAAGCTGCGCGCCGTCGTCATCCCGGCCACGCCGCTGCTGGGCCCCGCCGACCTGCGCGACCGCGTCGAGCGCGGGCGGGTGCGCCAGGTGCTCGTACGGTCGGAGGACACCGGCAAGTTCGACGACGTGCCCGGCGACTACACCCGGATCGCGGTCGGCGGCGCCCCCGAGGGCTGGCGGCGCTACGAGGACGCGTACGCCGCCGCTCCGGACTTCACCCCGGACGGCCCGACCAGGGCCGACGACCCGCTGATGCTCTACTTCACCTCGGGCACCACCGCCCGCCCCAAGCTGGTCGAGCACACCCACACCTCGTACCCGGTCGGGCACCTGGCCACCATGTACTGGATCGGCCTCAAGCCCGGCGACGTGCATCTGAACATCTCCTCGCCCGGCTGGGCCAAGCACGCGTGGTCGAACCTGTTCGCGCCCTGGAACGCGGAGGCGACCGTCTTCCTCCACAACTACACGCGCTTCGACGCGGCCCGTCTGATGGCGGAGATGGACCGCGCGGGCGTGACCACCTTCTGCGCCCCTCCCACGGTGTGGCGGATGCTCATCCAGGCCGACCTCACCCAACTGCGGACCCCGCCCAGGGAGGCGGTGGCGGCGGGCGAGCCCCTGAACCCCGAGGTCATCGAGCAGGTGCGGCGGGCGTGGGGAGTGACGATCAGGGACGGTTTCGGTCAGACGGAGACGGCGGTCCAGGTCTCCAACAGCCCCGGCCAGCCACTGAAGACCGGCTCCATGGGACGGCCCAGCCCCGGCTACCGCGTGGAACTCCTCGACCCGGTGACCGGCGCTCCGGGTGCCGACGAGGGCGAGATCGCGCTCGACCTGTCCGCGCGGCCCGTCGGCCTGATGACCGGCTACCACGGCGACGCGGACCGTACGGCGGAGGCGATGGCGGGCGGCTACTACCGCACCGGGGACGTGGCGTCCCGGGACGCGGACGGTTACCTCACCTACATCGGCCGCAGCGACGACGTCTTCAAGGCCAGCGACTACAAGATCAGCCCCTTCGAGCTGGAGAGCGCGCTGCTGGAGCACGAGGCGGTCGCCGAGGCGGCCGTCGTGCCCGCGCCGGACGAACTGCGGCTGGCGGTGCCGAAGGCGTACGTCGTCCTTGCGGAGGGCTGGGAGCCAGGCCCTGACACCGCGAAGGTCCTCTTCGAGCACTCACGGGACGTCCTGGCGCCCTACAAGCGCATCCGCCGCCTGGAGTTCGCGCCGCTGCCCAAGACCGTCTCCGGCAAGATCCGCCGCATCGAGCTGCGCGAGGCCACCGCCGCCGGTTCGGCCGCCGAGTACCGCGAGGAGGACTTCCGATGAGCTCCTACACCCATGGGACGAGCGGGACTTCACTGCTCGGGGACACGATCGGCGCGAACCTCGACCGGGCGGTGGCGAGCCGGCCGGACCGCGAGGCACTGGTCGACGTACCGTCCGGACGACGCTGGACCTACGGCGAATTCGCCGCCGACGTCGAGGAGTTGGCGTACGCGCTGATGGCGAGCGGGGTCGCCAAGGGTGACCGGGTGGGCATCTGGGCGGTCAACTGCCCCGAGTGGGTGCTGGTCCAGTACGCCACCGCCCGCATCGGCGCGATCATGGTGAACATCAACCCGGCGTACCGCACCCACGAGGTCGAGTACGTGCTCAACCAGGCCGGGATCTCCCTGTTGTTCGCGTCCCTCAGTCACAAGACGAGCGACTACCGGGCGATGGTGGAGGAAGTGCGGGGTGCCTGCCCGCGGTTGAGGGAGACGGTGTTCATCGGCGATCCGAGCTGGGACGCGCTCCTCGCCCGGGCGACCCCGGCGCCGTACCCGGAGCTGTCCTGCGACGACCCGATCAACATCCAGTACACGTCGGGGACGACGGGCTTCCCGAAGGGGGCGACCCTCTCCCACCACAACATCCTCAACAACGGATACTTCGTGGGGGAGTCGATCGCGTACACCGAACAGGACCGGATCTGCATCCCGGTGCCCTTCTACCACTGCTTCGGCATGGTGATGGGCAATCTGGCGGCGACCTCGCACGGCGCCTGCATGGTGATCCCGGCCTCGTCCTTCGACCCGAAGGCGACACTGGACGCCGTACAGCAGGAGCGCTGCACCTCCCTCTACGGCGTACCGACCATGTTCATCGCGGAGTTGAACGACCCGGACTTCGCGTCGTACGACCTCTCCTCCCTGCGCACCGGCATCATGGCGGGCTCGCCGTGTCCGGTGGAGGTGATGAAACGGGTGGTCGCCGAGATGCACATGGCGGAGGTCTCCATCTGCTACGGCATGACCGAGACGTCCCCGGTGTCGCTCCAGACGCGGCGGGACGACGACCTGGAACACCGCACCGGAACGGTCGGCCGCGTCCTGCCCCACATCGAGGTGAAGGTGGTCGACCCGGTGACGGGTGTGACGCAACCCCGCGGTGAGGCGGGGGAGTTGTGCACCCGCGGCTACAGCGTGATGCTCGGCTACTGGAACGAGCCCGAGAAGACCGCCGAGTCGATCGACACGGGCCGCTGGATGCACACCGGCGACCTGGCCGTGATGCGCGAGGACGGCTACGTCGAGATCGTCGGCCGCATCAAGGACATGATCATCCGGGGCGGCGAGAACATCTACCCGCGCGAGATCGAGGAGTTCCTCTACGCCCACCCGAAGATCGCGGACGTCCAGGTCGTCGGAGTTCCCCACGAGCGGTACGGCGAGGAGGTCCTCGCCTGCGTCATCCCCCGCGACCCGGCCGACCCGCCGACCCTGGAGGACATCCACACCTTCTGCGAGGGCCGCCTAGCCCACTACAAGGTGCCGAGCCGACTCCAGGTACTGGAGTCGTTCCCGATGACGGTGTCGGGGAAGGTACGCAAGGTGGAGCTGCGGGAGACGTACGGGGAAGGGTAGGCGCGCCTAAGCGGATACGTACCTTCAGGCGCCCGTGGAATCCAGTTCGTCCGCCAGGCCGTTCACCGGCTGGGGTGTTCCCGTCAGGTCGAGGACGAACAGGGGTACCCCCAGGGCGTCGGCGACTGTGCGGGCCTCTGTGGCGTAGCCGGCCAGGGAGAAGTAGACGCAGTGCGCGGACTCCGTCATGGCGGTGAGCCACAGGCATTCGACGTCGCGGAGTGAGGCCGGGCGGACGGTGGGGTCGACCTGGGCGAGGAGGCCTCGGGCGGCGAGGCCGATGCCGTTCGGGGGGCGCTGGTCGGCGCGGCGGATGTCCTGGTAGCCGAGCCAGCGCAGGTACAGGGCCGCTGCCGTCACCGCGTCGCGCGCCGTGCGGATCGTCACCGGCTGGAAGGTGCGTCGGCGGGACTGCTCGACGCGTCGGCTCGTCGTGATGCCGACCGCCTCCGGGGTGACCGGAACGCGCAGGACCGCTCCGCACGCGCAGCCCACCTCCGGGTGCGGCCACTCGCCCGTGCGCCCGCAGCGCGCGCACAGGACCGTCACCCAGTCGTCCTCCCAGGAGCGGTGCGTGACCGTCGTCGCACGCGCCCGCCGGTCCAGCGCCGGTGTCACCGGCGCCCCGCAGGCGCACGGATAGGACGGTGCCGCATAGAAGTGCTCGCGCCGGCAGACCGGGCAGCGCACCGACACGTTCTCGGACATGGCCCACTCCAGAACGACCGCACGTCGGGACAGCGCTCCCATCGTCCTCCAGCGAACCCCCGCTTGTCCGTCTCTTGACGCCCTTCACCCCTCCACTTACATTGATTCCAGATAGTAGAAGTTAGTTTCCGTAATGTGGAATTTCGAGCGTACGGAAGTGCTCACCGCGGGGCGCGACGGGAGTGCGAATCCGGCAGCCGAAGCAGGGAGTACTCGATGGCCCGTATGACCGCTGCCCGCGCGGCAGTTGAGATCCTCAAGCGCGAGGGCGTCACCAACGCGTTCGGTGTGCCCGGCGCGGCGATCAACCCCTTCTACCGCGCCCTCAAGGAGGGCGGCGGCATCGACCACACGCTCGCCCGGCACGTCGAGGGCGCCTCCCACATGGCCGAGGGGTACACGCGCACCCGGCCCGGCAACATCGGTGTCTGCATCGGCACCTCAGGGCCCGCCGGCACCGACATGATCACCGGCCTGTACTCGGCGATCGCCGACTCGATCCCGATCCTGTGCATCACCGGCCAGGCGCCGGTCGCCAAACTGCACACCGAGGACTTCCAGGCCGTCGACATCGCCTCGATCGCCAAACCGGTCACCAAGGCCGCGACCACCGTCCTGGAGGCCGCCCAGGTCCCCGGCGTCTTCCAGCAGGCCTTCCACCTCATGCGCTCAGGCCGTCCCGGTCCGGTCCTCATCGACCTGCCGATCGACGTCCAGCTCACCGAGATCGAGTTCGACCCGGAGACCTACGAGCCGCTGCCCGTCTACAAGCCGGCCGCCACCCGCGCCCAGGCCGAGAAGGCGATCAGGTTCCTGCTGGAGTCCGAGCGCCCGCTGATCGTCGCCGGCGGCGGCATCATCAACGCGGACGCCTCCGACCTGCTCGTCGAGTTCGCGGAACTCACCGACACCCCGGTCATCCCCACCCTGATGGGCTGGGGCACCATCCCGGACGACCACGAGCTGAACGCCGGCATGGTCGGCGTCCAGACCTCGCACCGCTACGGCAACGCCACGTTCCTGGAGTCGGACTTCGTCCTCGGCATCGGCAACCGCTGGGCCAACCGGCACACTGGCTACAAGCTCGACGTCTACCGGGGCGAGCGCAAGTTCGTCCACGTCGACATCGAGCCCACCCAGATCGGCAAGATCTTCGCCCCGGACTACGGCATCGCCTCCGACGCCAAGGCCGCCCTGGAGCTCTTCGTCGAGATCGCACGCGAGCTCAAGGCGGCGGGCAAGCTTCCCGACCGCTCTGCCTGGGTCGCCTCCCACCTGGAGCGCAAGGCCACCCTCCAGCGCCGTACGCACTTCGACAACGTGCCCATGAAGCCGCAGCGCGTCTACGAGGAGATGAACAAGGCCTTCGGCCCCGAGACGCGCTACGTCACCACGATCGGCCTCTCGCAGATCGCGGGCGCCCAGATGCTGCACGTGTACAAGCCGCGGCACTGGATCAACTGCGGTCAGGCCGGTCCGCTCGGCTGGACCCTCCCGGCCGCGCTCGGCGTCGCCAAGGCCGACCCGCAGACGCCCGTCGTCGCCCTCTCCGGCGACTACGACTTCCAGTTCATGCTGGAGGAGCTGGCCGTCGGCGCGCAGCACAAGATCCCGTACGTCCATGTCCTGGTCAACAACGCCTACCTCGGTCTGATCCGGCAGGCGCAGATCGGTCTCGACATCAACTTCCAGGTCAACCTGGAGTTCGAGAACATCAACTCCCCGGAGCTGGGCGTCTACGGCGTCGACCACCTCAAGGTCGTCGAGGGCCTCGGCTGCAAGGCCATCCGCGTCACCGAGCCCGACCAGCTGCTGCCGGCCTTCGAGGAGGCCAAGAAGCTGGCCGCCGAGTACCGGGTGCCGGTCGTCGTCGAGGCGATCCTGGAGCGGGTCACCAACATCGCGATGAGCAAGACCGCCGACATCAGCGACGTCACCGAGTTCGAGGAGCTCGCGACGGAGCCGGGGCACGCCCCAACGGCGATCAGGACGCTGAAGGCCTGACGTACCGCAGCGACCACAGGGGCGGCCCAGCCGGGGGGATGGGCCGCCCCTTCGGCATGCCCTGTCCCCCCGGTATCCGTCCCCCCGTATCCCCCGTATCCCCCGTCACGCGGTGCCCGCCGCCCCCGTGCCGGCGGGCACCGCGTGACGACAATGTGCCCGCCCCCGGGGGCGGTTGAAGCCTCCGGGGGCGGGTTCAGAGGTTGATTTGAGGGTTCCGTAGCCCGTCTACGCCGCCGGGTGTAGGCGGGCTCACGGCTGAGGGTGCTCGGACAGCCCCGGCCAGTCGTCCGGGCCGCCGCCCTGCCACTCCACGATGTCCTCGTCCTCGACCTCGATCCGGTCGAGATCGGCGAGGCGCAGCAGCTCCACGACATCGTCCAGGTGGGAGGCGACGCCGAGGTTGTGGTCGTCCGCGGTGACCCGCCGGGAGCCGTCCAGGCCCGGCGAGTGCACCACGACGTGCGGATGGTGCGGTGCGTGTGCCATGCCTTCAGCGTGCTGCGCGCGAGCCGTCCGCGCACCCCGGACACGGCGAAGAGCACCGGATACGGGACCGTCCGTATCCGGTGCTCTTCGGGTCGTGCCGTTCTGCTGGGACCGCGGCGGCAGCGACGGAGCCCGAAACGCCCTTCCCTCAGGTCGAGAAGAGGATCTCCGGTCCTTCACCACCGCACTGGCTCGCACGCCGCCGCGGTCCATCACCCTGCCCGTGCCCCGTACCGAGGGACCACCCCTCATCCGGGTCGCTCAGTGTCCGGGCGCGAACAGGGAGCTCATCGCCTGGCCGGGTCAGTCCTCGCGCAGGGCGCGGACCGCCTCCTCCACGCGCTTGCCGTACTCCGGGTCGGCGGCGTGGAAGTGGGCCAGGTTCTTCTCGATCACGTCGTCGCGGGAGACCTGGGACAGGCCGCCGGCGATGTTCGCGATCAGGCGCTTCTTCTCGTCCTCGGACATCAGCCGGTACAGCTCACCGGCCTGGAAGAAGTCGTCGTCCTTGGTGTGCTGCGGGGCCTCGTGCGTGCCGGTCCAGCCGCTGACCGCCAGCGGGGCGGCGAGCGGGCGGCCGGTCTCCGCCGGGCCGTCGTAGGAGTTCGGCTCGTAGTTCTTCGCCGCGCGGCCCTGGGAGTTGGCCGCCATGAGGCCGTCACGGCCGTAGTTGTTCGCGGTCGTCGCCCTGGGGGCGTTCACCGCGAGCAGGGTGTGGTTGACGCCCAGGCGGTAGCGGTGCGCGTCCGCGTAGGCGAACAGCCGGCCCTGGAGCATCTTGTCCGGCGAGGGGCCGATGCCCGGCACGAAGTTGTTCGGCGAGAACGCGGCCTGCTCGACCTCGGCGAACACGTTGTCCGGGTTGCGATCGAGGACCAGCCGGCCCACGCGCTGGAGCGGGTAGTCCTTGTGCGGCCACACCTTGGTGAGGTCGAACGGGTTGAAGCGGTAGTCCGCCGCCTCGGCCGCCGGCATGACCTGGACGTAGAGCGTCCAGGACGGGTTCACCCCGCGCTCGATGGCCTGGAGCAGGTCCGTCTGGTGCGAGTTCGGGTCCTTGCCCGCGAGCTCGGCACCCTGCTCGGCGGACAGGGAGCGGACGCCCTGGTTGGTCTTGAAGTGGTACTTGACGAAGAAGGCCTCGCCCTCGGCGTTCGTCCACTGGTAGGTGTGCGAGCCGTAACCGTTCATGTGACGGTACGACGCCGGGATGCCGCGATCGCCCATCAGCCAGGTGACCTGGTGCGTGGCCTCGGGGGAGTGCGCCCAGAAGTCCCAGACGTTGTCCGCCTCCTGACGGCCCGTGAACGGGTCGCGCTTCTGCGAGTGGATGAAGTCGGGGAACTTGATCGGGTCCTTGATGAAGAACACCGGGGTGTTGTTGCCGACGAGGTCGTAGTTGCCCTCCTCGGTGTAGAACTTCACCGCGAAGCCGCGCGGGTCACGGACCGCGTCCGCGCCGCCGAGCGAGTCCGCCACGGTGGAGAAGCGCAGGAAGACCTCGGTGCGCTTGCCGACGCTGCTCAGGAAGTCGGCGTACGTGAACCCGGTGACGTCGTCGGTCACCTCGAAGTAGCCGTACGCGCCGCTGCCGCGGGCGTGCACCACGCGCTCCGGGATGCGCTCACGGTTGAAGCGGGCGAGCTTCTCCAGCAGGTGCTGGTCCTGGAGGAGGAGCGGACCGCCGGCACCGGCGGAGGCGGAATTCTGGTTGTCGGCGACCGGGGCGCCGGACTCGGTCGTCAGCACGCGCTTCGACATCGGGGACCTTCCGTGCGGGTGACAGCGGAAACCTGTTTCCGCTTTGTGGAGCCTAGAAGTGGGGCGATCTGGGCGTCAACACTTTGTTGAAGTGGATTCCGGGCGGCGCCGCCGCTTGGGCGCGACAGGACAGGTGTCAGCAGCGTGCGCCGCCCGGGGTGTGGGGCCGCGCGTCAGAGCTGGGCGCCGGAGAGGCGCTCCACCGCGCGCAGCAGTGCGGAGTGGTCCAGGCCGCCGTCGCCCTGGGCGCGCAGCGACGCGACCAGCTGGGCGACGACCGCGCCGACGGGCAGGGCCGCGCCGACGTTGCGGGCGGCGTCGGTGACGATGCCCATGTCCTTGTGGTGCAGATCGATACGGAAGCCCGGCTTGAAGTCGCGGTTCAGGAAGTTGTCCTTCTTGCGCGTCAGCACGGTCGAGCCCGCGAGGCCGCCGTTGAGCACGTCGAGCGCGGCCTTCAGGTCCACGCCGGACTTCTCCAGGAAGACCACGGCCTCGGCGCACGCCTGGATGTTGACGGCGACGATCAGCTGGTTGGCGGCCTTCACGGTCTGGCCGGAGCCGTGCGGACCGCACAGCACGATGGTCTTGCCGAGCGCCTCCAGGATCGGCTCGGCGGCGCTGAAGTCGGCCTGCTCACCGCCGACCATGATGGACAGCACGGCCTCGATGGCGCCGGCCTCGCCGCCGGACACCGGGGCGTCCAGGACGCGGATGCCCTTTTCCTTGGCGGCCTTCGCGAGGTCGACCGAGGTCTGCGGGGTGATCGAGGACATGTCGATCAGCAGGGCACCGGACTTCGCGTTCTCCAGGATGCCGTCGGGGCCGTACGAGATGGCCTCGACCTGCGGGGAGGCGGGCACCATCGTGACGACCACGTCGGCGTCCTCGACGGCCTCGGCGATCGAGGCGGCGGCCTTGCCGCCCGCGGCGGTCAGACGGTCCAGCTTGTCCTGCTCCAGCGTGAAACCGGTGACGTCGTAACCCGCCTTGATCAGGTTCTCGGACATGGGGGAGCCCATGATGCCGAGGCCTATCCACGCGATCTTGGGAAGGGTGTTGCTCATGATGGGGGTGCCTTTCGGGGAGGGGGTCAGCGGGACAGCCAGTCGAAGGCCTCGGCGCTCGGGCGGTCGCCCGGCTTGTACTCGAGGCCGACCCAGCCGTCGTAACCCGCCTTCTTCAGCTGGTCGAGGAGGTCTTCGAGGGGCAGCGAGCCCGTGCCCGGAGCGCCACGGCCCGGGTTGTCGGCGATCTGGACGTGGCCGGTCTTCGCGGCGTAGTCCTCGATCACCGCCGGCAGGTCCTCGCCGTTCATGGACAGGTGGTAGAGGTCCATGAGGAACTTGGCGTTGCCGAGTCCCGTCGCCTCGTTGACCTTGTCGACGATCCCGATCCCGGCCGACGCGGACACCAGCGGGTAGAGCGGCGACTCCGGCTTGTTCAGCGTCTCGATCAGCAGGATCGCGCCGATCCGGTCGGCCGCGCGGGCCGCCAGGACCAGGTTCTCCAGCGCGAGCGCGTCCTGCGCGCCGGGGTCCACGCCGTCGACGCGGTTGCCGTACAGGGCGTTGAGCGCCTTGCAGTCGAGGGACCGGGCGAAGTCCGCGGCCACCTCGATGTTGGCGCGGAACCTGTCCGACTCCTCGCCCGGGATCGACAGGGCGCCGCGGTCGGGGCCGGGCAGCCGGCCGGCGTAGAAGTTCAGGCCCGTGAGCTGGACGCCCGCGTCCTCGATCGCCTTCTTCAGGGCGTCGAGCTCGGACTGCTCGGGGGTGGGGGAGTCGACCCAGGGCCACCACAGCTCGACCGCGGTGAAGCCCGCCGCGGCGGCGGCCGCGGGGCGCTCCAGGAGCGGGAGTTCCGTGAAGAGGATCGACAGGTTGACGTTGAAGCGCTGGTCTGCGAATCCCATGGGCCGCTGCGCTCCCTTCCGTGTCGAGTGATTCCGTATTGCGGAAGTTCGTTTCTGCTTAATGGAAGATTGCCGTCGGGTCTCGTCGCTTGTCAAGAGGGCTCGGCGGAAGTCGACGCCGCGCGTTAGGTTGAGCGCGTGCGATTGAGAGTGGAGTTCACGACCGAGCCCTTCGACCTGGACGAGGCGCCCGCGCACGCGGTCGCGGCCCGTGAGGTCGTCGAGAGTGCTGAGCTGGACGCGGTGGACGTCGGCCCGTTCGGCAACACCGTGGAAGGCGGTGCCGACGCCGTGCTCACCGCCGTCGACGCGCTGCTGCGCAGGTCCCTGGCGGCCGGCGCGACCCGGGTCTCGCTCCAGGTCAACGTGATCGGGGAGAACGTGGTCGGGGAGGGCGGGAAGTGACCGGCTCGGGGGACGAACCCTTCATCACGGCGGTGAAGCCGCTGGTCGACGCCATGGGCGGGGAGCTGGTCCCGCCCGACGAGGCCGGCCCCGACGACGTCGTGCTGGCCTGGGACGGCGCCGACGTGGTCGCCGTACGCCTGCCGCAGCTCGCGGACTCCCTCGATCACATCCTGGCCGCCATGGAGCGCAAACAGGGCAAGCCGCTGGCCGACCTGGACCGCAAGGCCAAGCAGGAGGTCGTGCGCATACTCGAGGCGCGTGGCGCCTTCTCCGTACGGCACGGCGTGGAGACCGTGGCGAGCGCCCTCGGGGTCAGCCGGTTCACGGTCTACAACTATCTGAACCGCGACAAGGGCCTGTAGCCCCCGCTGGGGCTTGTAACCCCGAATTTTCAACAAAGTGTTGACGTGGTGTTTCGAAGGGCGTTAGCTATCGGCAGCCCGTTCAGCAACATGGCCACGGAGGCTCCCGTGACTTCGACTTCCACGCCGCCGGGCCTGACCCGGTTCAACGCCCTGGAGGAGCACGCGGCCCTCGCCGCCCTCCACGAGGCGTGTGCCTCCACGGCATGGGCGCGGCGGCTGCTCGCCGCCCGCCCCTACTCCACCAGCGACGAGCTCTACGCCGTCAGCGACGCCGCGACGGCCGAGCTGACCGCCGAGGACCTCGGCGAGGCGATGGCCGGACACCCGCCCATCGGCCGCCCCAAGGAGGGCGACCCGACCTCCGCCCGCGAACAGCGCGGCATGGCCGGCGCGACGGAGGAGCTCAAGGCCGAGATGCTGGAGCTGAACCTCGCCTACCAGGAGAAGTTCGGCCATGTCTTCCTCATCTGCGCCACCGGCCGGACCGGCGAGCAGATGCGCGACGCGGTCAAGGAGCGGATCGGGAACGCGCCGGAGCAGGAGCGGGAGATCGTCCGCACCGAGCTGGGCAAGATCAACCGTATCCGGCTCGCCCGACTCGTCGAAGAGGACTGACGCAGCATGAGCACCAGCACCACCGCCTCGGTGTCCACCCACATCCTGGACACCAGCATCGGCCGCCCCGCCGAAGCAGTCGCCGTCCAGCTGTCCGCCCGCCCGGGCCCGGGCGCGGACTGGCAGGCGCTCGGCGGCAGCGCGACCGACGCGGACGGGCGGTGCAAAGACCTGCCGGCCCTGCCGGAGGGCACCACACACGTACGGCTCGACTTCGCCGTCGAACCGTACTTCGAGAAGAAGCAAGCCGATGCGCAGCAGGACGCCCCCGCGAATCGGGACAGCGGTGCGTTTTTTCCAGAGGTAGCGATCACCTTCGCCGTCAAGCCCGGCGAGCACTACCACGTACCGCTGCTGCTCAACCCGTTCGGCTACTCCGTTTACCGAGGGAGCTAGCAGACATGCCCACGATCCTGGGACAGAACCAGTACGGCAAGGCCGAGAACCGAGTCGTAAAGATCACGCGGGACGGCGCCACCCACCACATCAAGGACCTGAACGTGTCCGTCGCGCTGAGCGGCGACATGGACGAGGTCCACTACTCCGGCTCCAACGCCCATGTCCTGCCGACCGACACCACCAAGAACACGGTGTACGCGTTCGCCAAGGAGCACGGCATCGAGTCGGCCGAGCAGTTCGGCATCCACCTCGCCCGGCACTTCGTGACCTCGCAGGAGCCGATCAAGGTAGCCCGGATCCGGATCGAGGAGTACGCGTGGGAGCGCATCGCCGCCTCCGACGCGAACTCCCGGTTCATCGGCGCGGACGAGGTCAAGCACTCGTTCGTGCGCAAGGGCCAGGAGACCCGGGTCACCCAGATCACCTATGACGGCTCGTCATGGGAGGTCATCTCGGGTCTGAAGGACCTGGTCGTGATGAACTCGACGAACTCCGAGTTCTGGGGCTACGTCAAGGACAAGTACACGACGCTCCAGGAGGCGTACGACCGCATCCTGGCCACCCAGGTCTCGGCCCGCTGGCGGTTCAACTGGACCGACGACGAGCAGCGGATGCCCCACTGGGAGAAGTCCTACGAGCAGACCAGGAAGCACATGCTCCAGGCCTTCGCCGAGACCTACTCGCTCTCGCTCCAGCAGACCCTGTACCAAATGGGTTCACGGATCATCAACAACCGCAGCGAGATCGACGAGGTCCGCTTCTCGCTCCCGAACAAGCACCACTTCCTCGTGGACCTGGAGCCGTTCGGGCTGAAGAACGACAACGAGGTGTACTTCGCCGCGGACCGGCCCTACGGCCTGATCGAGGCGACGATCCTGCGGGACGGCTGCGAGCCGAAGATCCCCGTGGACCTCACCAACCTGTAACAACTGCACGTTCTTGCGGCACCCGCGGCCCGCCTGGGCGGGCCGCGGTACTCAAATCCCCGGGTCCTGCCGTGCCCACTCCACACAGTGAAAAGGACGAACCATGGCAGCAGCCCAGCGCATCGTCATCGAGAACTGTTCGATCGCGACGGTGGACGCCGACGACACCGAGTACGGACACGGGTACGTCGTCATCGCCGGCAACCGCATCGAGTCGCTCGGCGCGGGCAGGGCCCCCGAGGGCCTGGAGAACGTCGTACGCCGCATCGACGCCACCGGACATCTCGTGACCCCCGGTCTGGTCAACACCCACCACCACTTCTACCAGTGGATCACCCGGGGCCTGGCCACCGACCACAACCTCTTCAACTGGCTCGTCGCGCTGTACCCGACCTGGGCGCGCATCGACGAGCAGATGACGTACTCGGCCGCGCAGGGCTCGCTGGGCATGATGGCCCGCGGCGGTGTCACCACCGCGATGGACCACCACTACGTCTTCCCGCAGGGCTCCGGCGACCTGTCCGGCTCGATCATCCGCGCCGCCCGCGAGATGGGCGTCCGCTTCACCCTCGCCCGCGGCTCCATGGACCGCAGCGAGAAGGACGGCGGCCTGCCCCCGGACTTCGCCGTCGAGACCCTCGAAGGCGCCCTCGCCGCCACCGAGGCGACCGTCAAGGAGCACCACGACTCCTCCTTCGACGCCATGACCCAGGTGGCCGTCGCCCCCTGCTCGCCCTTCTCCGTCTCCACCGAACTCCTGCGCCAGGGCGCCGAGCTGGCCCGCCGTCTCGGTGTGCGGCTGCACACCCACGGCTCGGAGACCGTCGAGGAGGAGCAGTTCTGCAAGGAACTGTTCGGCATGGGCCCGACCGACTACTTCGAGTCCACCGGCTGGCTCGGCGAGGACGTGTGGATGGCCCACTGCGTCCACATGAACGACTCCGACATCGCCGCCTTCGCCCGCACGAAGACCGGTGTCGCGCACTGCCCGTCCTCCAACGCCCGCCTCGCCGCCGGTATCGCCCGCGTCCCCGACATGCTCGCCGCCGGTGTCCCGGTCGGCCTCGGTGTCGACGGCACCGCCTCCAACGAGTCCGGCGAACTCCACACCGAGCTGCGCAACGCGCTCCTCATCAACCGCCTCGGCGCCCATCGCGAGGCCGCCCTCAACGCCCGCCAGGCGCTGCGCCTCGGCACCTACGGCGGCGCCCAGGTCCTCGGCCGCGGCGCCGAGATCGGCTCCCTGGAGGCCGGCAAGCTCGCCGACCTGGTGCTGTGGAAGCTGGACACGCTCGCCCACGCCTCCATCGCCGACCCGGTGACCGCGCTGGTCTTCGGTGCCGCGGCCCCGGTCACGGCGTCCTTCGTCAACGGCCGCCAGATCGTCGAGGCGGGCCGCCTGCTGCACGCCGACGAGGACGCGATCGCCCGCTCCACGCGCGAGCAGGCACAGCGGCTGGCGCGGATCGCCGCGCAGTAACTCCGTATTCCTGTACGGCACTTGATCTCCGGCTGGGAGGGACGGCTCCCGGCCGGTAGCCGTGAACCCGAGCGGGGTTCATGGCGGCCGTCTCCGGGGCGTACGCCACACGTGTGCGCCCCGGAACGGTCACCGTGCATGTCCCCCCATGCACCCCACCCGTCCTCCGGTCCCGCACGACCGCGCACCACCTCCAAGAAACCCACGTCAGAGCCGACGTGTTAGCTGACCCGGAGGAACCGCCGTGACCGCCCAACGAGCCGACGACACACACCCCGTCGACGAAAAACTCCCCGCAGTCAAAATGGCCACCACGGGCCTCCAACACGTGGCCGCCATGTACGCGGGAGTCGTCGCCCCGCCCCTGATAGTCGGGGCGGCCGTCGGCCTCTCCGGCACCGAACTCACCTTCCTGACCGGCGCCTGTCTGTTCACCGCGGGCCTCGCCACCTTCCTCCAGACGCTCGGTGTCTGGAAGATCGGCGCCCGGCTCCCCTTCGTCAACGGCGTCACCTTCGCGGGCGTGGCCCCGATGACGGCGATCGTCGCCTCCACCGACGACAAGTCCGACGCCCTGCCCGTCATCTTCGGCGCGGTGATCGTCGCCGGACTCCTCGGTTTCCTCGCCGCCCCCTTCTTCAGCAAGGCGATCCGCTTCTTCCCGCCCGTCGTCACCGGAACGGTCATCACGCTCATCGGCGTGTCCCTGCTGCCGGTGGCCTTCGGCTGGGCGCAGGGCCCCAACCCCGCGGCGGACGACTACGGTTCGACCACCTACCTGGGCCTGGCGGGCGCGACACTCGTGATCGTGCTGCTGCTGCGCCGCTTCACCCGCGGATTCGTCAAGCAGATCGCCGTGCTGCTCGGCCTGGTGATCGGCACCCTCCTCGCGATCCCCTTCGGCGTCACCGACTTCAGCCCGGTCGGGGCCGCGGACGTGATCGGCTTCCCGACGCCGTTCCACTTCGGCGCCCCGCAGTTCCAGGCCGCGGCCATCGTGTCCATGTGCGTGGTGATGGTGGTCTCGATGACCGAATCCACCGCCGACATGCTGGCGTTGGGCGAGATCGTCGAGCGCCCGGCCGATGAGAAGACCATCGCGGCGGGCCTGCGCGCCGACACCCTCGGCTCCGCGCTCAGTCCGTTCTTCAACGGCTTCATGTGCAGCGCCTTCGCCCAGAACATCGGCCTGGTCGCGATGACGAGGATCCGCAGCCGGTACGTCGTCGCCACCGGCGGCGCGTTCCTCGTGCTGATGGGCCTGTGCCCGATGGCCGCCTCGCTCATCGCGGTCGTACCGCGCCCGGTCCTCGGCGGAGCGGGCGTGGTCCTGTTCGGGTCGGTCGCGGCCAGCGGCATCCAGACCCTGGTCAGGGCCGGCCTGGACAAGGACAACAACGTCCTGATCGTCGCCGTCTCGCTGGCCGTCGGGATCATCCCGATCACCGCGCCGGAGTTCTACCACGCCTTCCCCGAGACGGCGAAGATCGTGCTCGACTCGGGGATCTCCACGGGCTGTGTGGCCGCGGTGGCGCTCAACCTGGTCTTCAACCACCTGGGCAGGCAGCGCGACGCACAGGACGTGACGCACCCGATGGAGGCGGGCGAGGAGATCGCCGCAGCGCACTGAGGCTCGGCTCAGGCGATGACGTAACTGTCCCCGTACACCTTCCACTTGAGCGGCGTGTCCAGGTCGAGATTGCCCTTCCTCACAAAGACCCGCTGGGCGGTCTCGACCCGGCTCACGTCACTGTGAGCCGCCTCCTGCCGCATCGCCCACACCCGGGCGTCGAGGTAGGCGTGCAGATACGTCGTCTCGTCGCCGCCGGCGGCCGGGGTGTCGGCGTGCTTCAGGGCTCGTCTGCGGATGCCGCCGAAGCTGACGGCGTCCGTGCCGGGGCCGTGCATCACCATCGCGTCGTAGTAGACGAACTGGCCGAGCGCGCCGAGACCGTCCTTCTTGGCGCGCATTACGGCCGGATCGAAGTAGACCCGGTCCCGCTCGTCACGCTGGGCCTCGCGGAACGCGGCCGTCTTCGCCGCCTTCCGCCAGGCGCCGGGGAAGCCCGGGTCGAGCCCCTCGTGGGAGTCGCTCCCGTCGACCGCGCGCAGGGCGGGCAGATACTCGGTGAGCGGATTGTCGGCATCCCGCTCCGTGTAGAGCTCCACCAGCGCAAGCATGTCGCCCGTCCCCGAGCAGAAGCCGATGATCCCGGCCGTGTACCCGCGACCGTCCCCGATGTCCTCGATGTACTTGTACTGCGCCTTCCAGTCGAGCGAGGAGTTCTCCGCGCTCGACACCAGCCGCATGGCGATGTCCTTCTTCCCCGGGGCGTCGAGCCCGGTGGTGGCAGCGGCTTCGGCGGACGGCCACCGGGTGCTCAGCACGGCCGTGCCGAAGGCGGCGAGCAGGGTGCGACGGGCGGATTTCGCGGACATCAGGGGCACGTCTTCATCTCCAAGGCAGGCGCTGTGAAGGGCAGTCGAGAGTCGCGCGCCGACTTGGGAAAGCCGTGAGGTGCCGTTAGCAGGTCACTGTGAGTCCGCGTCCCGCCTGCGGAGCCGGTCGAACGCCTGGCAGGGGCGGGCCTCGGGAAGGCGGCCGGTGAAGAAGGAACGTGGCGGAACGCCCATCAGGGTCCGGAAGTCGGTCGTCATGTGCGCCTGGTCGTAGTAGCCGGTGGTGGCGGCGAGGTCGGCCCACCGCGCGGTCGGGGCCTGCGCCAGCACCGCGCGGACGCGGTCGATGCGGGCGTAGTGCTTGGGGGAGAGGCCGACGCCCTCCGCGAAGAGGTTCCGCAACTGCCGTTCACTGACGGAGAGTTCCCGGGCCACCTCCTTCACCTGCCCGGGTATCCGGCCGCCGCGGAACGACAGGGCGTCCACCGCGGCCCGCAGCAGCCCGCTCCGGGACTCCGGGAGCGCCGGCAGCGCGGCAGCCAGTCGGCCGAGCATGTCGTCGAACGCCGAGTCGCCCATTTCGTACGACAGTTGTCGCGCCGTCCGCGCGGGCAGCTCCCGCAGGGGTACGACCCGGCCGACCAGGTCGGCGGCCGCCACGCCCAGCAGCGGACGTGCCGTCCCCGGCGCCAGGTGCAGTTGCAGACAGGACGAGAGGCGTTCCCCCTCCGCCCGGTGGTAGGAGGCGCGGGTCCGCGGGCCGACGACCAGCACATCCCGCCGACCGCCCTCCTCGACCCGCACGACCAGCTTCGTCGCGGTGTCGGGAGCGTGCGCGACCGACTCGCCGCCCGTCACCGTGCTGATCTCGGCGAACCAGGGGCGCAGGGCGTCGGGAAGGGGCGGGAAGGGCTCGGCGGTCGTGGTCGTCACTCCTCCACCGTAAGCGTGCGGAGCGGCCGTGTGGGGCGCCCAACCGTGCCGGAATCTCCAAGAGCCGCCCTCGGCTCGTTTGCCAACGTGGAGGCCATGATCCTGGTGACGGGTGCCACGGGCACCATCGGAAGCGCAGTCGTACGACAGCTCACGGCACGTGGTGCGAAGGTGCGGGCCCTGACCCGCGACCCCGGGCGGGCGGTGGTGCCCGACGGGGTGGAGGTGGTGCGTGGGGACTTCCTCGACCAGCCCTCCCTGGAGGCGGCGCTGGTGGGGGTGGACGCGGCGTTCCTCGTGGGGGTGCTCGGGCCGGAGGACGGCGGGCGGGACGCGCGACTGATCGAACTGACGCGGGCCGCGGGTGTGCGGCGGATCGTGAAGCTCTCCTCCATCGGCACCGGCGAGCCGGAGTTCGGCCCGTTCGGCACCTGGCATCTGCCCGGTGAACAGGCCCTGCGGGCGAGCGAGGTGGAGTGGACCATCCTGCGGCCCTCGTCCTTCGCCTCGAACACCCTCGGCTGGGCGCAGGCGCTGCGGGCGGGGCAGCCCGTGCCCAACCTGACGGGGGAGGGACGGCAGGGCGTCGTCGACCCGCGGGACGTGGCCGAGGCGGCGGTGGTGGCCCTGACCGGCCCCGGGCACGCGGGGCGGACGTACACCTTGACCGGACCCGAGGCGATCAGCGTCCCCGACCAGGCCGCGGTGCTCGCCGAAGTGATCGGCCGCCCGGTGGAGACGGTCACTCCGTCGACGGAGCAGATACGGGAGCAGCTGGCCGCCTCCGGGTTGAGCGAGCCGGCGGTGGACGGGGTGCTCGGGGGGCTGGAGTTCGCGCGCGGGGGTGGCAACACCACCGTCACGGACGATGTGCGCGAGGCGCTGGGGCGGCCCGCGCGGTCCTACCGGGAGTGGACCGAGGACCACCGGCACGTGTTCGTCGAGCCGTGACACGGGGTGGCGGGCAGGGGGGGCCGCCGTCGGCTCACACTGGGCCCGGGGCCCGGGGCCCGGGGCCCGGGGGCGCGGGGGGCGAGGTGCCCGTTGTCGTCTCGCCTGGTCCGCGGTCGCGGGGTGGGGTGGGGTGCCTGTTGTCGTCTCGCCTGGTCCTGGGTCGCGGGGTGGCGGGCACGGGGGGCCGCCGTCGGCTCACACTGGGCCCGGGGGCCCGGGGGCCCGGGGGCGCGGGGGCGCGGGGGCGCGGGGGCGCGGGGGCCCGGGGGGCCGGGGGCGCGGGGGCGCGGGGTGGGGCGGGGTGTCCGTTGTCGTCTTACCTTGTCCGGGGTCGCGGGGCGCACGGGGCCCGCTGCCGACTCACACTGGGCCCGGGGGCGCGGGGTGGGGTGGGGTGCCTGTTGTCGTCTCGCCTGGTCCGGGGGCGCGGAGTGGGGCGCGGGGTGGCTGTTGTCGTCCTACCTGGTCCGAGGTCGCGGGGTGGCGGGCACGGGGGCCCGCCGTCGGCTCACACCGGGCCCGGGGTCGCGGGGTGGGGTGCTCGCCGTCGTCTCGTCTGGTCCGGGGGCGCAGGACGCCTCGGGGGGCCGCCACCGTCTTACTTGTGCCGAGGCCGCAGGACGGCCGCCGCCAGGGCCAGCGCGGCGAGCGCGATCCCGGCGCCCGCCCGGAACGCCAGCTGGTAGCCCTCGGCGGTGGCAGCCACCAGCGTCGTGCCGCCGCCGTCGAGCAGCGCCTCCGTCCGGTTCGCCGCCAGGACCGAGAGCGCCGCGAGCCCGAGTGAACCTCCCACCACCTGCGTGGTGTTGAACAGCCCGGACGCCAGCCCCGCGTCCTCCTCCCGTGCCCCCGACATGGCCAGCCCGGTCAGCGCGGGCATCGCGGCGGCGAAGCCGGCGGAGAGCAGAAGCAGGGGCGGGAGTACGTCGGTGACATAGGAGCCGTCGGCCGGGGCGCGGCCCAGCAGCGCCATCCCGGCGACGATGAGGACGAGCCCGGCGAGCAGCACCCGGTAGGCGCCGAAGCGGCCGATCGTGCGGGCGGAGAGGCCGAGCATCAGCAGCCCGATCGCGATCGGCGCCGGCAGGAACGCGGTACCGGTGAGCAACTCGCCGTAGCCCAGGACGCGTTGGAGATAGAGCGCGCCGATGAACTGGAAACCGTACATCGTCCCGATCATCAGGATCTGCACGGCGTTCGCGCCGCTCAGCAGCCGGGAGCGGAACAGGCGCAGCCGCAGCAGGGGGCGGGCGGCCCGGGCCTGGCGGAGGGCGAACGCCGCGAAGAGCGCGAGGGCGAGCGCCGCGAGAAGGAGGGTGCGGGTCGGCTCGCGGTCCCCGGCGCCGACGATGCCGTAGACCGTGAGCATCAGGCCGCCCGTGACCAGCGCCGAGCCGGGGTAGTCGGCGCCCTTGCCGAGCCCGGCCCCGGTGTCCGTCGCCAGCACCCGTACGGCGGCGAGCCACGCCACGATTCCGATGGGCAGGTTGATCAGGAAGATCCAGTGCCAGCTCAACGCCTCGGTCAGCGCCCCGCCGAGGAACGTGCCGAGCGCCCCGCCCGCCGCGCCGACCGCGCTGAACACCGCGATGGCACGGGCCTGTTCACGCGGCTCGGGGAAGAGCGCCACCAGCATGCCGAGCACGACCGCCGAGGTCATCGCCCCGCCCACGCCCTGGAGGGCACGCGCCGCGATCAGCACGCCCTGGCCGGTCGCGAGCCCGCACAGCACGGAGGCCCCGGTGAACACGGCTAGCCCCGCCGTGAACATCCGCTTGCGGCCCACGAGGTCGCCGAGCCGGCCGGCGAGCAGGAGCAGCCCGCCGAAGGGGATGAGGTAGGCGTTGACGACCCAGGCCAGACCCGTAGCCGAGAAGCCGAGGTCGCTCTGGACGGCAGGCATGGCGACCGTGACGATGTTGCCGTCCAGGATCGTCATCAGCGTCCCCGCGCACAGGACGACGAGGGATGCCCAGCGGGAGTATGTTCGGGGCGGTGTCGCGGCCGTCGCCCGCGCCCTCGTCCGTGACTCGATCGTGGTCGGCATGGCCTTCGCTCTCCTTAGGTGCACGACTTGTGACTGAGTGCATCGTCAGTGACCATGAGGAGAGGCGTAAGGAGGCAGTTCGATGTCACAGAGGAACACCGGTGTAACCGTCGAGGCAGTGAACGCGCACGCGTGCCCGGTGCGGGAAGTTCTTGACAGGGTCGCCGGGAAATGGAGCGTCCAGATCCTGGTCGCCGCCGCTCAGGGTCCCATCCGCTTCACCGAGTTGGAGCGCGGCATCGAGGGCATCAGCCGCCGGATGCTCACCCTGACCCTGCGCAACCTGGAGCGCGACGGCCTGGTGACGCGCACCGTCCACCCCACGGTCCCGCCGAAGGTCGAGTACGAACTGACCCGGGCGGCCAGGGAGTTGCACGAGACCCTGCAACGCCTGACCGACTGGGCCGAGCGCAACAGGGTCTACATCGCGGAGTCGCGCGCGGCCTACGACACCGAGCACCGGCCGGACCTGGTCGACGCGTAGCCGGGGTCTTGCGGGCGGTTCACAGGCCGAACAGCGCCGGAGCCGCCGCCAGTTCCTTGAAGTACCGCCGCGGATCCGCGACCAGCCTGCGCTCGGCGAGGTCCATCAGCCCGCCGACGGCCGTGATCTCGGCGGCCACGGTGCCGTCCTTCTTGCGGATGGTCTGCGCTATGCGGAAGGTCTTGCCCTCGCCCCACTCGAAGCCGCAGCTCACCTCCACCTCGTCACCCGCCAGCAGCTCCCGCCGATAGCGGATCGTGGTCTCCAGCGCCACCGGCCCCACACCGCTGCCGATGAGCCCCGCCTGGGTGATCCCGGCGGCCCGCAGCAGCGACCAGCGGGCGTGCTCCGCGTAGTTGATGTAGACGCTCTGGTTCAGATGGCCCTGGACATCCGTCTCGTACCCGCGGACTGTCACCGGAACGGCGAACGGCTCGGTCATCTCAATCCCCTCTCGTACCACGGAAGTTGATGGACCGATCCTGGCATGTGCCTGTTACACGCGTCTCGGCGAGGCCAGCAGATAGCGGGCCCTGGTGCGTGGCTCGGTGTACTCGCCGACCTGCCAGCCCGCCGCCTGGAGCGTGGCCGCGCAGGCCGTGAGCGCGGCGGCGTCCGGCTCGCGCACGGCGACCGCGTCGGGCTGCGGGGTCGCGCGCACCCGGTAGCCGCCCTCGGCGTCGGCCCGAGCGGGAGGGTGCCCGGCCGCCTCCAGGGCGAGCGCGGCGGCCTGCACCAGATGCGCGCGCTCCCAGCCGCACGGCCGGTCCGTGGCCCCGTCCTGGTTCGTCATCCGGCGCAGTTCCAGCAACCCCTCCCACGCGCTGTGCACCTCCCGCACCCGGGCCGGGCCCGCGACGGGCGGATCCTCCTCGCCGCCGATACGGGCGGCGAAGACACCGGAAGGCGAGGGCGCCTCCGGCGCCGGCGTCACGGGCTCGGCCTCCCGCAGACGGTGCCCGGCCGGGGTGAGGAAGTGGTCGTGCGGCGGTCGCGGGTGCCGGAACGCCAGCCCATGTCTGACCAGGGACGCGAGCTGCGCCTCGGTGCCCTTCAGACGCCCGGTGACGGGATCGGCGGCGTCGATGGTGCGGCGCTGCGCGGCGGTGGGCGGACGGGTCACGGCATTCCCCCTTCGGCTGACGACGTCGCCGCTTCGGCTGCTTCGCAGGCTACGACGGAGGTCTGACATTCCACCCGGAGATCACCGGCCGGCCGTGTTCCGTCCCCAGCCGGCACACCGTCCCCGTGGCCAGTTGGAACAGTGCCCCCTGTGCCGCCGGCAGTCCCAGCCGCCGGGCCGTCAGCACTCGCAGGAAGTGCCCGTGCGCGACCAGCAGCACCACTCCCTCGGTGTTGGCGAGGGCCGCGTCGACCTTGGCCAGGACCCGGTCGGCCCGCTGGCCCACCTGCTCCGGGTTCTCCCCGGGGTGGTCCGGCGGGCCGGGCGCGACCCCGTCCGTGAACAGGAACCAGCCGGGCCGGGTGCGCTGGATCTCGACGGTGGTGATCCCCTCGTAGCCGCCGTAGTCCCACTCCCGCAGGTCGACGTCGACCCGGGCGTCCGGCACGCCGATCAGCTCGGCGGTCTCCCGCGCGCGTTGCAGCGGGCTGACGAACGCGGCCCCGATCCGGTGCGAGCGGATCAGCGGCACCAGCCGCCGCGCCTCCTCGCGCCCGTGCTCGGTCAGCGGGACGTCCGTGCTTCCGGTGTGCCGCCCGGAACGCGACCACTCGGTCTCGCCGTGCCGGACCAGAAAGAGATCACCCATGGCTCCAGGCTAGGAGCCCGGGCCGTGGTGCGCCGCCGGTGTCGCTACTGCCGGTAGCCGCTCAGGAAGCGCCCGATGCGGCCGATCGCCGCCTCCAGGTCGTCCGCGTAGGGGAGGGTGAGGATGCGGAAGTGGTCGGGGGCGGGCCAGTTGAAGCCGGTGCCCTGGACGACCTGGATCTTCTCGCGCAGCAGCAGGTCCAGGACGAACTTCTCGTCGTCGTGGATCTTGTAGACCTTGGGGTCGAGGCGCGGGAACGCGTACAGCGACCCCTTCGGCTTCACACAGGAGACGCCGGGGATCTCGTTGAGCTTCTCCCAGGCCACGTTGCGCTGTTCGTGCAGCCTGCCGCCCGGCAGGGTCAGCTCGCGGATGGACTGGCGGCCGCCCAGCGCGGCCTGGATGGCGTACTGGGCCGGGGCGTTGGCGCACAGCCGCATGGAGGCCAGCATGGTCAGGCCCTCCAGGTAGTCCCTGGCGTGCTGCTTCGGGCCCGTGACGACCATCCAGCCCGAGCGGAAGCCGGCCACCCGGTACGTCTTCGACAGACCGCAGAACGTCAGGACGACCAGATCGGGGGCGAGCGCCGCGGCCGAGTGGTGCACGGCGTCGTCGTACAGGATCTGGTCGTAGATCTCGTCGGCGAGGACCATCAGTCCGTGCCGGCGGGCGAGGTCGAGGATGCCCTCGACGATCTCCTTGGAGTAGACGGCGCCGGTGGGGTTGTTCGGGTTGATGATCACGACGGCCTTGGTGCGGTCCGTGATCTTCGACTCCAGGTCGGCCAGGTCCGGGTTCCAGTCGGCCTGTTCGTCGCAGATGTAGTGCACGGCCTTGCCGCCCGCCAGCGTGGTCACCGCCGTCCACAGCGGGAAGTCCGGGGCGGGGATGAGGATCTCGTCGCCGTCCTCGACCAGCGCCTGTACGGCCATCGAGATCAGCTCGGAGACACCGTTGCCGAGGAAGACGTCGTCGACGTCGACCTCCAGGCCGAGCGTCTGGTAGCGCTGGGCGACGGCGCGGCGGGCGGAGAGGATGCCCTTGGAGTCCGTGTAGCCGTGGGCCTGCGGGAGCATCCGGATCATGTCCTGGACGATCTCCTCCGGCGCCTCGAAACCGAAGAGCGCAGGGTTGCCGGTGTTCAGGCGCAGCACGCTGTGGCCCGCCTCCTCGAGCGCGTTGGCGTGCTCGATGACCGGGCCGCGGATCTCGTAACAGACGTCGCTGAGCTTGCTGGACTGCCGGAACTCCATGCTCTGCTGCCTCTCCGGTTTCGTGTGTTGCTTGGTTTTACCAAGTGGCAGCTTGGAAAGTCCAATGACTTGTCTACACTGCGACGCATGCCATCTCGCCGAAGCTACGACCAGTACTGCTCCGCCGCCCGCGCGCTGGACACCGTCGGTGACCGCTGGACCCTGCTGATCGTCCGTGAGCTGCTCGCCGGCCCGCGCCGCTACACCGACCTGCACGCGGACCTGCCGGGCGTCAGCACGGACGTACTGGCCTCCCGGCTGAAGGACATGGAGCGGGACGGACTCGCGACCCGGCGCAGACTGCCCCCGCCCGGCGCCGCCAACGTCTACGAACTCACCGCCCGGGGAAGGGCGTTGCTGCCCGTCATCCAGGCGCTGGGCGCGTGGGGCGAGGCGGAGCTGGGGGAGTTGCGGCCCACCGACGCCGTACGGGCCCACTGGTTCGCGCTGCCGCTGCTGCGCGCGCTGGAGGGCGAGGGGCTCGTCGAAGTCCGGCTGGAGGAGGGGGACTTCCACCTGTACGTCGGCGCCGAGGACGGACCGGTCCACGGCCACGGTCGCGCACCCGGCGAGCCCGACGCCCGGCTCTCCATGGACGTCGACACCTGTACGGCCGTCGCGCGCGGCGAGCTGAGTGTCGCCGACGCGGTGCGGGGCGGCCGTATCGAGGTGGAGGGCGACGGGACGCTGGCCAAGGGGCTCAGGAACGCATGAGAAAGGGCCCGCTGCCTTTACGCAACGGGCCCTTTGACGCACCGTCAGGCGCTCGGCGGCACCCGAGACGGCCGACCCGACCCGCGTGTCAGCGAGTACCCGCCGACACCTGCGAGCGCGGCCAGCACACCGCCCACCGCGGTCCACACCCAGCGGTCGGACCACCAGCCGCCGGCCCAGCCGTCCTCCGGCTCGATGCTGGACAGCACGGCCGACGTCGACGAGTCGTCCTCGGAGGCGTCGGTCTCCGTCTTCACCGAGATGCCCGGCACGAGCGGCTTCGCCAGCGAGCCGTCCACCGCCGCCGCGCCGCCGATGTCCTTGGAGTTCACCTCGACCGAGGTCTCGACGGGCTGGCCGAGGTCGGCGGTCGTGAGGTCGACGGCCGTCAGCCGGACGTAGTACGTGCCGGGCAGCGGGTCGCCCGCCCACGGCTCCGACCAGGCGCGGACCGTGCGCAGCACGCACGCCAGCTCCACGGAGGTCGCGCCGGCCGCCGCGGTGCGGGTCTGTGCCCCGTACTGGCAGGCCTGGCGGCGCCGCAGACCGTCGTACACGTCGACCTGCCAGGTCTGCGCGGCATGCGTCCCGGGCAGCTTCACCGTCGCCTCGACGGTGGGGCGCTGTCCGGCGTCCGCCGGGAACGACCAGTACAGGAAGTCACCGGTGGAGCCGCTCGCGGTGGCCTGCTGCCCCTGCTCGAACTCGGTCGCCGTCCGGAACGACGTACCGGCCGACGTGGGCGCGGCACCGTCCGAGGAGGCCGACGGGGACGGCGAGGAGTCGGCCGCCGCGGGCGCCACGGCGAGCCCCAGCGTCAGCAGCGCCGCACCCAGCACTCGTGTGAAACGCATCAGTTGGTCCTCCAGACCGCGAGGCGCCAGCGCGAGAGCCAGCCCCAGACGAGACCGGCGAGGAAGCCGGTGAGGATCAGCGCGCCCAGCAGCCACCAGCCGCGCCCGAGGCCGAACGAGGCCACGTCGCTCGACGCCGAGGGGGCGTCCACGACGTCCACCGTCAGCTCCAGCGGCAGACCCGGCGTGGTCTTCACGCCGGAGGCCGGCGAGAAGGAGTTGGTGACCTGGAGACACACGGTCTCGGCGGCCGGATCGTCCTCGTCGCTGTCCGCCTTCGGATAGCGCAACCCCGTCGAGATCACGTCCGTACGGCCGTTGCCCGAGGTCTCGCCGCGCACGATCTCACGGCCGTGCACGGTCACCGCCCGCAGCAGCACCCCGTAGGAGGGGTTCACGGCGCGGTCGGCCGCCACGCTCACCGAGGCGCGCAGTTCCTGGCCGGGCTCGACGTCCACCCGGTACCAGCGCTGCCGTCCGAACTCCTCGCGGTCGGTGAACAGACCCGACTGCAGCGTGGGCGCCTTCGCGCACTGCTCGGCACCCTCGGTGGCCACCGGCGTCACCACCGGGTCGGCCGCCCGGTCCACCAACTGGTTGACCTTGTCGGAGAGTTCCTCGGTGTGCTCGACCGAGGTGTACGTACCGCCGGTCGCCTCGGCGATGCAGCTCAGCTGCTGCCGCATCTTGGTGTTCGGGACCAGGCCCAGGGTGTCGATGGTCAGACCGATGCCCTTGGCCGCGATCTCCCGGGCCACCTCGCACGGGTCGAGCGGGGCGCAGGTGTCCTCGCCGTCACTGATCAGCACGATCCGTTTGGAGGAGGCGCTGTCGGTGAAGTCGTCGGCGGCCTTCAGCAGCGCCGGGCCGATCGGCGTCCAGCCGGTGGGCGAGAGGGTCGCCACCTGCGTCTTGGCCTCGGTGCGGTCCAGCGTGCTGACCGGATAGAGCTGCGCGGTGTCCTTGCAGCCCGTCTTCTGGTTGTCGCCGGGGTAGTTGGCGCCGAGGGTCCGGATGCCGAGCTGGACCTCCTCCGGGGTCGCGTCCAGCACCTCGTTGAAGGCCTGCTTCGCCGCCGCCATCCGGGTGCCGCCGTCGATGTCCGCCGTCCGCATGGAGCCGCTGACGTCGAGGACGAGGTCGACCTGGGGCGCGGTCCCGCCCGTGGGTTCACCGGCGACCGCCGCGACCGGGACGACGATCCCGGCCGTCAAGGCGGCGAGCAGGGCGCACACTCCTGCCGCCAGCCGTTGTCTTGTGATCATCGGCGGATCCTATTGACCGGAGGTGTCACCCTCCAAAACGAAGCGGGTTCGGCAGCCCGGCCCACTGGTCCCCGGGCGTCCCCGGCGACAGCCGCATCAGCGTCAACGCCTTGGTGGGCAGAGGTTTTTCGCGGAGCGCCGCGAGATCGGGGGTGTCCGGAAGATCTCTCACGACGGTCTCCAGTGCCCTGCGCAGCGCCGCTCCCGACCCCGCGGTGCCCGCCAGCGCCCCCGCCACCAACGCCCCGAACAGCTTGCGCCGCAGCGCGCTCTCGTCATCGGTGACGACCCGGCCGCTCAACTCCGGTACGGGGATGCCGTGCCGGGCCAGCCGGGCCGGGCTGACGCGGATGTCGGCGAGGTCGCGGTAGACGAGCCGCAGGGGCGCGCCGTTCGCGGACAGCACGACGAGGAGGTTCTGGCCGTGCGCCTCCAAAGCCACCCCGAGGTCCAGCAGTCGCAGTCCGACGGTCAGCGCCAGCCGGGTGAACTCCGCGAGCCAGGCCGCGCTCGACGGCAGGTCGGTGGTGGCGAGGGCGGCCACCGGCACGACCCGCTCGCCGTTTCCGGCGTACGTCTGCGGCGACTCGCGCAGCACGGCGGCCAGGTCGGGGGAGTCGGCGGTGACCGCGCCCAGCGTGCGGGTGAAGTGCAGCAGTCCGTCCGTGCGGGCCGCCAGCGACTCCGCGAAGGCCGACAGGGTCGCCGACATGCCGATCGAGTAGACCGAGATGTCCCGCACCGACGACGTCAGCCGGGCGCTCAACGCGGTCTTCACATGGGGGCCTTCACCGCTCAGGGCCAGCGTGCGCAGCGACATCAGCGGATGCGCGGCCGGACCCTCGTCGCCGACCCGCTTCAGCACATGGTCCGCCTGCCAGGGGTGCACGGGAATCAACAGTCGCCCCCCGTCCCGCATTTCGTCGGGCCATCCGCCCGACACCAGACATTCCGCCGCCGGAACCGGGACCGTCCGCAGCCCCACGAGCGGCCGGTGCTCGGGCCCGTACGCCAGCTGCTCCGCCACCGAGAAACCGGGTCGGGAACGGCAGTTGGGGTGGAACGGATGCCCGTCCACCACCCGCTGCTCCCACTCCCAGTCGGCCACGGGCCACTCCTTCGGTGCGGCCGTCGGCTGCCCGGCCCGTGACAGGGCCAACGACGCCACACTGTGGCCGAGTTCGGCCGCCAGATCGCTGCCGTGCGGCACCCCGAGGCCGGTCATGAGCCGCGCGGGATCGTCATACGTCCTTCCGTCGAGCCGTACGTCGGTGACGTACGCGGCGGTCGCGTACGGGTCGGCCGCCGGACCGGCGAGCCGCCGTCCGTCCCGCAGGCGCAGGGTGCGGCCGTCCCGGCCGGTGATCCAGGGCAGCGGCTCGTACGCCAGCGCCCGCCACAGCCGGGTCAGTACGGCTGCCCGGGCGCCCGGCAGCTCGGCCGCGTACCGCGACACCAGGTCGGGGCGCGCCTCGGCCAGCTCCTCGGCGACCTCGGCCTCGGCGGTGGGGGAACGGTGCACGGATGGGCTCCTCGGGTACGAATAGGTGGCACGGCGGGAGGCCGGCGACAGAGATACTGATCGTCTCCGCCCGCACGTAGAGAACGAGTGAAACGCGTGGACCTCACCTCCCCGGCCGCCGCCGACGCCTATGCTGCCGCGCCGCTGCTCAACTGCCTGCTGCGCGAGGTCGCCGAGGCGCTCCCGGGCGCCGGCGAGGTGCGCACCCACAGGCTGCCGAGCGGCCGGCTGCTGCGGGTGCGCGGTGCGCGGCGGCCGGGGGAACCCGAGGTGAACACCGACGGCCACTGGCACCGCATCGGTCACACCGAACTCGTCAAGCTCGTCGCCGAGGAGCTGACCTTCCACACCGGTCTGTCCAACCACGACCTCCCCGCCGAGATGATCGACAGCCGGGACGCGGTCGCGGCGATCCTGACGGCACGCGTGCGTGCGACGCCGCCCACGGACCCGTATCTGCGCTCCGAGCAGTCCCTGCTCACCGGCCACCCCTACCACCCCGCTCCCAAGGCCCGTGGCGGCGGCCCGGTCGCCCGCTGGCTGCCCTTCGCCCCCGAGGCCCACGCCCGCTTCCCGCTGACCCTGCTCGGCGTGCGCGAGGACACGGTCGTCGAGGAGGGCGACACCTCGGCCCTGGACTCCCTCGGCGAGGCCCCGCCCGGCTACCGTCTGCTGCCCGCCCACCCCTGGCAGCTCGACCTCGTGGACCTCGCGGACGCCTTCGCCGACGGCCGGCTGATCCGGCTCGGCACAACCGCCTTCGACGCCTGGCCCACGGCCGCGATCCGCACGCTCTACGCCCCCGAGCGCGACCTGTTCCTCAAGTTCAGCCTGGACGTGCGCATCACCAACGACATCCGCCGCCTGTGGCGCCACGATCTGCGCGCACTGAGGCGGACCGACCGGGCGGCCGTCAAGGCGTTCGCTGACGGCCCCGCCGCCTGGCTCTCCGACCGCGGCTACCGCACCGCCGACTTCGCCTTCGAGGAACTCGCCGTCCTGGTCCGCGACGGCTTCCGCGGCCATCTCCGCCCCGGCGCGACCCCGCTGCTCGCCGCCGGACTCGTGGAGGGCTTCGAGGGCGCCCCGTCCGGCGGTACGGCCTGGTGGGAGGCGTATCTGCGGGCCGTCGTACCGCCCGCCCTCGTGGCCTTCGCCGACCACGGCGTCGTACTCGAGGCGCACCTGCAGAACACCCTGGTCGCCGTGGACACCGACGGCATGCCCGTGCAGGCCCTGTTCCGGGACGCCGAGGGCGTGAAGCTGCTGACGGACGTGGAGCGGGCGGCCGGGTGGGAGCGGCTGGTGTACTGCCTGGTGGTGAACCATCTGTGCGAGGTCGCGGCCGCCCTCGCCGAACGCCGGCCCGGTCTGGACCCGTGGCCCGCCCTGCGCCGGGAACTGGCCCGTCACGACCTCCCCGAGATCACGGCCCTGCTCACCTCGCCCACCCTCCCCGGCAAGACCAACCTGCTGCTGCGCTGGACGGGGGCGGACGGGGCGGACGCCCGCTACCTGCCGCTGCCCAGCCCACTGGCACGGTGAGCGCTGGCATACCCTGGCCGGTGTGCTGCGCGAAGTGACTGCTGTTCGATACGTGACCCCGCTGCGGTCAGGCGGTTCGGTGCCCGGGGTCGTCGAGGCCGACGACCTGGGGACGTACGTCGTCAAGTTCACCGGCTCCGCGCAGGGCCGCAAGGCGCTGGTCGCCGAGGTGATCGTCGGTGAGCTGGCCCGCGCGCTCGGGCTGCGCTTCCCCGAGCTGGTCCTGGTCCACTTCGACCCGGCGATCGCCGACAGTGAGCCCCACCAGGAGGTGCGGGAGCTGCACGGTGCCAGCGCGGGCCTCAACCTCGGCATGGACTATCTGCCGGGCGCGCGGGACTTCACCCCGGAGGTCGCCCAGGCGTTCCCGGTCGACGCGCTGGAGGCGGGCCGGATCGTCTGGCTCGACGCGCTGACCGTCAACGTGGACCGCACGGTGCACAGCTCGAACCTCATGGTGTGGCCCACGCTCGGTGTCGCGCCCCCGCGCCTGTGGCTGATCGACCATGGCGCCGCGCTCGTCTTCCACCACCGCTGGGACGGCTCCGATCCCGCCAAGCGCTACGACTTCCGGCACCACGCCCTCGGCCACTCCGCTCCCGACGTCCGGGCCGCCGACACGGAACTGGCCCCCAAGGTGACGCCGGACCTGCTGCGCGAGGTGACCGCGGCCGTCCCCGACGCCTGGCTCACGGACCACGCCACCCCCGACCAGGCACGCGAGGCGTACGTGGCGTACCTCCACGCGCGCGTCGAGGCGTCGGCCGACTGGCTGCCCACGGACTTCCCCACCCGTGCGGAACTCGCCGCCGAGGAGGCCCGTCGGGCGGCGAAGAACCAACGAGGACGTCCCGCATGGCTCAAGCAGGTCCCCGATCTGCACGGCAAGCCCGCGGCTGAACAGGATTGGTCGGTGCACCTCGGATGAGCCCGCACGCACCCGTCGTACAGATCGAGTACTGCACCCAGTGCCGCTGGCTGCCCCGCGCGGCCTGGCTGGCCCAGGAGCTGCTCACCACCTTCGAGCAGGAGCTGGGCGAGCTGTCCCTCAAGCCCGGCACCGGCGGCGTCTTCGTCGTCCGGGTCGACGACGAGGTCGTCTGGGACCGGCGCGAACAGGGCTTCCCGGAGCCCACGGCCGTGAAGCAGGCCGTACGCGACCGAGTGGCCCCGGGAAAGTCCCTGGGCCACTCGGACAAGGCGGTGCCGCAGTAGGTCAGCCCTTGAGCTGCTCGTACGCGGGCAGCGTCAGGAAGTCCGCGTAGTCGTCGTCCAGCGACACTTCGAGCAGCAGGTCGTGCGCCTGCTGCCAGTGGCCGGCCGCGAACGCCTCCTCGCCCAACTCGGCCCGGATGTTGGCGAGTTCCTCGGCGGCGACCTTGCGGGCCAGCTCCGGGGTGGCCTTCACTGTGCTTCCTGCGTGCTCGAACTCGACGCCCGCGTTGATCCACTGCCAGATCTGGGAGCGGGAGATCTCGGCGGTGGCCGCGTCCTCCATCAGGTTGAAGATGGCGACCGCGCCGAGCCCGCGCAGCCAGGCCTCGATGTAACGGACGCCCACCTGAACGGCGTTGACCAGTCCGTTGTACGTCGGCTTGGCGTCCAGCGAGTCGATCGCGATCAGGTCGGCGGCCTCGACGTGGACGTCCTCGCGCAGCCGGTCCTTCTGGTTCGGCCGGTCGCCGAGGACCTTGTCGAAGGACTCCATGGCGATCGGGACCAGGTCGGGATGGGCCACCCAGGAGCCGTCGAAACCGTCGCCGGCCTCACGGTCCTTGTCGGCCCGGACCTTCTCGAAGGCCACCTTGTTGACCTCGGCGTCCCGGCGCGAGGGGATGAACGCCGCCATGCCGCCGATCGCGTGCGCACCGCGCTTGTGGCAGGTGCGGACGAGGAGTTCGGTGTAGGCGCGCATGAACGGGGCGGTCATCGTGACCAGGTTGCGGTCCGGGAGGACGAACCTGGCGCCGCCGTCACGGAAGTTCTTGACGATGGAGAACAGGTAGTCCCAGCGGCCGGCGTTCAACCCGGAGGCGTGGTCGCGGAGTTCGTAGAGGATCTCCTCCATCTCGTACGCCGCCGTGATCGTCTCGATCAGGACGGTGGCGCGGATGGTGCCCTGCGGGATGCCGACGTAGTCCTGGGCGAAGACGAACACGTCGTTCCACAGCCGGGCTTCGAGGTGCGACTCGGTCTTCGGGAGGTAGAAGTACGGGCCCTTGCCGAGGTCGAGCAGCCGCTGGGCGTTGTGGAAGAAGTAGAGGCCGAAGTCGACGAAGGCGCCGGGCACGGCGTTGCCGTCGGCGTCGACGAGGTGGCGCTCGTTCAGGTGCCAGCCGCGCGGGCGCATGACGACCGTCGCCAGCTCCTCGTTCGGGCGCAGGGCGTACGACTTGCCGGACCGCTCGTCGGTGAAGTCGATGTTCCGGGTGTAGGCGTCGGCGAGGTTGACCTGGCCGAGGATCACGTTCTCCCAGGTCGGCGCGGAGGCGTCCTCGAAATCCGCGAGCCAGACCTTGGCGCCCGAGTTGAGGGCGTTGATGGTCATCTTGCGGTCGGTGGGGCCGGTGATCTCGACGCGGCGGTCGTTCAGGGCGGCGGGGGAGGGGGCGACCTTCCAGGAGTCGTCGGCGCGGATCGCGGCCGTCTCCGGGAGGAAGTCGAGGGTGGAGGTGCGGGCGATCTCGGCGCGGCGCTCCGCGCGACGGGCGAGGAGTTCCGCACGCCGGGGCGTGAACCGGCGGTGCAGCTCGGCCACGAAGGCGAGGGCCGCGTCGGTGAGGACCTCCTCCTGCCGCGGCAGGGGCTCGGCGTCGACGATGGCCAGCGGGGACGGCGCTGGTGCGGACATGAGCTGTCACTTCCTTCAGCGAGCGTGGCACCGGGTGCCAGTCGAACCGGGTACGGCGAGGAACGCCCCCGGAGTGGTAGGGCGCTTCTGATCAGTGGATATTAGTTTCCTCATCGTGGAAGTTCAATGGTTTGTTGATATCGAGATTCTCTGAGTCGAGGAAAGGTGGCGCTCGGTGCCACCCCGCTCACTCAAGGTGGTGCAGATCCTCGACGGTGTCGATGTCGTAGGGCCGGGCGATGTCACCGCACTCGATGAGCGCGACCTGCGCCGCGTGTTCCTTCAGATACGCGCGTGCCCCTCGGTCCCCGGTGGCAGTCGCGGCGATCCCCGCCCAGTGCGCGGACCCGAACAGCACGGGATGCCCGCGTACGCCGTCGTAGGCGGCGGCGACCAGGGAGTCCGGGGACTTGTAGGCGCCGCGCACGCGCGCGAACGCCGCCGCTCCGATACCGGGCTGGTCCACGAGCGACACCAGCGCCGCCCGCGCGTCCGTACCGGAGAACGACTCAAGACCCGCTCGAAGCGAGGAACCCATGCCCTGGGCCCACTCCGGGTTCTCGACGAGCACGCACCCGTCGAGATCGGCCTGGTTCCGTACGGCGTCGGCGGCGGCCCCGAGGACCACGTGCACGCGCGTGCAGCCGGCCGCGCGCAGGACGCTCACCGCGTGTTCCACCAGTGGCCTGCCGCGATGATCCAGCAGCGCCTTGGGTCGCCCGCCGAGCCGCCGCCCGCCGCCCGCGGCGAGAAGAAGGCCGGCGACCTGGTCTTCGTTGTCCGTCATGCGTCCTGCATACCCGACGTCCAGGTGAGTGGCCGGTTTCGAAGGGCTGAATTTCGGTCCGCGCAGTGGCGCGGCGCGCCCGGGGTGGCGTTTACTGACCCGCGTCCCCCGGCGCCCGACCAGCGCCACGGGGCTGTTTCGGGCGGGATCACGAGGTGCGGCGCACAACGGCGTGCGCTCGGGGGGAGAGCTGTGTTGCGGAGCTTGGGGCAGAGGCCAGTGACCGGCAGCGACGAGGATCCGAGGGTGGCGGAACTGCGGACCGCGGTGTCCCGGCTGCGCCGCGAACTCGCCGCGCACCCGGCCGAGTTCCCCGACCGCGTCATCGCCGAGGACGAGCTCGCCGCACTGGCCGCGATGACGATCGACGGGGCGCCGGAGATTCCCCGGCTGCGCCGCTCGCTGCTGCTGATCGCGGGGGCGATCGGGTCGGTCAGCGCGCTGTCGCGGGGGCTGTCGCAGGTGCGGGACGCGGTGGACCTGTTCGGGGAGCCGGGGCGGGGCTGACGGGCGTCCTCGGGGTTCAGCAGCCCCGGTCCGTGACCAGCTGCCCCCAGAAGGTGTGCGGGGCGTTGTCCCGAAGCCCGGGGTCAGCCGATGAAGTCGACGGCCGGGTGGCAGAGGTCCGCGTGGTACTCCCGCGGCGCCGGCGCGATGTCGGCCGCGGTGAGTGGTGCCGAGCGGAGGGCCAGGACCCGGCCGTCGCCCCGTGCCGCCCCCGTCCGCACCGTCAGATCGTGACTGCCCCACAGACCCAGGTCGTAGAACCGGTCGTTCGCGCCGGCCAGTTCACGCTCGCGCGGCCCCGCCAGGTTCGGTACGAGCGTCGGCTCGGCGTCGGTCTGGAACGACGGTGTCATGACGACGTCGTCCGGCAGCCCGTACGCGGCGAGAGCGAGCAGATCCGGCGCTGTCATCACCGCCGCCAGACGGTTCTCGACGGACGTCACGCCGGGCTCTGGCTGGCCAGCGCCTCCGACAGTTCGGTCGCCACCTGCTGGAGCACCGGCACGATCTTGTCCGTCGCCGACTCGGTGACGCGTCCCGCCGGTCCGGAGATCGAAATGGCCGCGGCGGTCGGGGAGTTGGGCACCGACACCGCGAGGCAGCGGACGCCGATCTCCTGCTCGTTGTCGTCGACCGCGTAACCGAGCTGCCGTACGTCGGCCAGGGCAGCGAGGAAGCCGTCCGGGGTGGTGATCGTCTTCTCGGTCGCGGCCGGCATGCCGGTGCGGGCGAGCAGTGCGCGCACCTCGTGGTCAGGGGTGTTCGCGAGCAGCGCCTTGCCCACGCCCGTCGAGTGCGGCAGGACGCGACGGCCGACCTCGGTGAACATGCGCATCGAGTGCTTGGACGGCACCTGGGCGACATAGACGATCTCGTCGCCGTCGAGCAGGGCCATGTTCGCCGTCTCGCCGGTCTCCTCGACCAGGCGGGCCAGGTAGGGGCGGGCCCAGGTGCCGAGCAGCCGGGACGCGGACTCGCCGAGGCGGATCAGGCGCGGGCCCAGC
This sequence comes from Streptomyces sp. NPDC051913, assembly GCF_044593635.1. NCBI lineage: Bacteria > Bacillati > Actinomycetota > Actinomycetes > Kitasatosporales > Streptomycetaceae > Streptomyces > Streptomyces sp. NPDC051913. The sequence goes on from NZ_JBIUCI010000002.1 coordinate 633,768, forward strand.
GCGTACCTGCGGTTGGTCTGCTGGCGGACGTATCCGCAGGCCACGAGGGTGCGCATCAGGCGGTGGATGGTGGGCAGCGGCAGCCCGCTGGTCGCGGAGAGCTCGCTCAGGCCGACCTCGCCGCCCGCGTCCGCCATCCGCTCCAGCAGATCGAAGGCGCGCTCGAGGGACTGGACCCCGCCACCGGCGGACTTGGCGGAGTCGGTGGTGCTGGCGCTGGACGTCGGCACGGCGCGTTCCTTTCGGGACCTGGCAGGAAGGGCAGAAGCCTACCCGGCGGTCGGTTGACTCCCCGGTTGTGCGTAGCTACGTTCTGCCTGTCGGAATTCTAATTCCGCTTTATGGAAACGTCCAGAGTGCGGGCGCCGGGGCCGCTGTAGCGAAGTGTGCCCTTGACGGCGTGAGAACGGGAGTGAAGACTCCTTCAACAGAAAGTTGAATTCCGTTACGTGGAAGTAAACCGGTGACTGAGAGGGGTTCGGGTGTCCGACGCTGAACTGGTGCTGCGCTCGACGCGCGTCATCACTCCGGAAGGGACGCGCGCCGCCTCGGTCGCGGTCGCCGCCGGCAAGATCGCGGCCGTACTGCCGTACGACGCCGAAGTCCCCTCCGGCGCCCGCCTGGAGGACGTCGGCGACCATGTCGTCCTGCCCGGCCTGGTTGACACCCATGTGCACGTCAACGACCCCGGCCGCACCGAGTGGGAGGGCTTCTGGACCGCCACGCGCGCGGCGGCGGCCGGCGGCATCACGACCCTCGTCGACATGCCCCTCAACTCCCTCCCGCCGACCACCACGGTCGACAACCTCCGCACCAAGAAGGACGTCGCCGCCGACAAGGCCCACATCGACGTCGGCTTCTGGGGCGGTGCCCTGCCCGACAACGTCAAGGACCTGCGCCCGCTGCACGAGTCCGGCGTCTTCGGCTTCAAGGCGTTCCTGTCGCCGTCCGGCGTGGACGAGTTCCCGCACCTCGAACAGGACCAACTCGCCCAGTCCCTGGCCGAGATCGCCTCCTTCGGCGGACTTCTCATCGTGCACGCCGAGGACCCGCACCACCTGGAGGCGGCCCCGCAGCAGGGCGGCCCCAAGTACGCCGACTTCCTTGCCTCCCGCCCCCGGGACGCCGAGGACACGGCGATCGCCCAACTCATCGCCCAGGCGAAGCGGTTGGACGCACGCGTGCATGTCCTGCACCTCTCGTCGTCCGACGCGCTGCCGCTGATCGCCGCCGCCAAGGCCGAGGGCGTCCGCATCACGGTCGAGACCTGCCCGCACTACCTCACGCTCACCGCCGAGGAAGTCCCCGACGGCGCCAGCGAGTTCAAGTGCTGCCCGCCCATCCGCGAGTCCGCCAACCAGGACCTGCTCTGGCAGGCGCTGGCCGACGGCACCATCGACTGCGTGGTCACCGACCACTCGCCGTCCACGGCCGACCTCAAGACGGACGACTTCGCGACGGCGTGGGGCGGCATCTCCGGCCTCCAACTGAGCCTCGCGGCGGTCTGGACGGAGGCCCGCAAGCGCGGCCACTCCCTCGAGGACGTCGTCCGCTGGATGTCGACGCGGACCTCGCAGCTGGTCGGCCTCGACCAGAAGGGCGCCATCGAGGCCGGCCGCGACGCCGACTTCGCGATCCTCGCACCCGACGAGACCTTCACCGTCGACCCGGCCGAGCTCCAGCACCGCAACCGTGTGACGGCGTACGCGGGCAAGACCCTGTACGGCGTCGTGAAGTCGACCTGGCTGCGCGGCGAACGCATCGTCGCGGACGGCGAGTTCACGGACCCGAAGGGCGAACTCCTCACCCGCACCCCCTGATCCTCACCACCGCACCCGCAGCGGCCGACCCTCCAGAAAGGCATCCTTCGTGACGGCGATCCCGAGCTTCACCGGCGACGCGAACCCCTACGGCGGCGGTGACCCGTACGCCGACTACCGCACCGCCGACTTCCCCTTCACCCAGTACGCCGACCTCGCCGCCCGGCAGCTCGGCGCCGGAGTCATCGCCGCCAACGACGAGTTCTTCGCCCAGCGCGAGAACCTGCTCCTGCCCGAGCGCGCCGAGTTCGACCCCGAGCACTTCGGGCACAAGGGCAAGATCATGGACGGCTGGGAGACACGGCGCCGCCGTGGCGCCTCCGCCGACCACCCGTGGCCGACCGCCGAGGACCACGACTGGGCGCTGGTCCGCCTCGGCGCGCCCGGGGTGATCCGCGGGATCGTCGTCGACACGGCCCACTTCCGTGGCAACTACCCGCAGGCGGTGTCGGTGGAGGGCACGTCGGTGGCGGGCTCCCCGTCCCCCGAGGAACTCCTCGGCGACGACGTGAAGTGGACGACGCTGGTCCCGCGCACACCGGTGGGCGGACACGCGGCCAACGGCTTCGAGATCTCCGTGGAGCAGCGCTTCACGCACCTCAGGGTCAACCAGCACCCCGACGGCGGCATCGCGCGCCTGCGCGTGTACGGCGAGGTCGTACCGGACCCGCGGTGGCTGGCGGTCCTCGGCACCTTCGACGTGGTCGCGCTGGAGAACGGCGGCCGGGCCGAGGACGCGTCCAACCTCTTCTACTCCCCGGCCTCCAACACCATCCAGCCGGGCCGCTCGCGCAAGATGGACGACGGCTGGGAGACGCGCCGCCGCCGTGACCAGGGCAACGACTGGATCCGCTACCGCCTGGTGGCCCAGTCCCAGATCCGCGCGATCGAGATCGACACCGCGTATCTGAAGGGCAACAGCGCGGGCTGGGCGTCGGTGTCCGTGCGGGACGGCGAGAGCGGCGACTGGCGGGAGATCCTCCCGCGCACCCGCCTCCAGCCCGACACCAACCACCGCTTCGTCCTCCCGACGCCGGCCGTCGGCACCCACGCGCGCGTGGACATCTTCCCGGACGGGGGCATCTCCCGACTGCGGCTGTTCGGTTCCCTGACCGAGGCGGGAGCGGCGGCTCTCGCGGCGCGGCACCAGGAGCTCGGCGGCTGACGCGCACGCGCGCGTGGGGCGCACCGGCTCGACAGCGCCGGTGCGCCCCACGCGGGTTTCACGCCGCGTGTCCTCCGTCCACCGCGAACTCCGCCCCCGTCACATACGCCGCCCCGGCCAGATACCCGACCGTCCCCGCGACCTCCTGCGCCGTCCCGAACCGCCCGAGCGCCGTCATGGCGGCCTGCCCCGCCGCGAACGGCCCGTCGGCCGGGTTCATGTCGGTGTCCGTCGGCCCGGGGTGCACGATGTTCGCCGTGATCCCCCGCCCGCCCAGCTCCCTGGCCAGCGCCTTCGTCAGCCCGACGAGCGCCGCCTTGCTCATCGCGTAGAGCGTGCCACCGGGCCCGGGCACCCGCTGCGTCATGCAGGTGCCGATCGTGATGATCCGCCCGCCGGCCCCCATCCGCGCGGCAGCCGCCTGCGAGGCCAGGAAGACCCCGCGGACGTTCACCGCCAGCACCCGGTCCACCTCCGCGAGCGAGAGGCCCTCCAGCGGCCCCAGCACCCCCACGCCCACGTTGTTCACCAGCACGTCCAGACCGCCCAGCGCCGCCGCCGCGCGCTCCACGGCCTCGGCCGCCTCCTCCGGGTCCGCGGAGTCCGCCCGCAGGGCCACCGCCCGCCGCCCCAGCGCCTCGACGGCCCGTACGACGTCCTCGGCCGCCTCCTTGTCCTTCACATACGTGAGCGCCACGTCCGCGCCCTCCCGCGCGAGCCGCAGGACCGTCGCCGCCCCGATACCCCGGCTGCCACCGGTGACGAGCGCGACCTTGCCGTACAGAGTTCCGTGAGTCGTTGTCATGCCTCCATCTCAGCGGCGCGCACCCGCGCGTGCTGGCGGCGAACGGACACCGATGTCACCGCTCCGGAACTCTTCCCTCCGCCTCCCGCGTTCTCCTCACGTGACCCTTCAGCAAGACATCGTCGGCAACGCCATGCAGATGGCGGTCGTCAGCCTCCAGCCCGGTCAGACCGTGTACTGCGAGGCCGGAAAGTTCCTGTTCAAGACCACGAACGTGACCATGGAGACCCGGCTCGGCGGCCCGTCGGACGGGGGCGGACAGCAGCCGCAGGGCGGCTCCGGAGGCATGGGCGGCATGCTCCGCCAGGCCATGGGCACCGCCATGCAGGTCGGCCAGCGTGCCCTGGCGGGCGAGTCGCTGGCGTTCCAGTACTTCACCTCGACCGGCGGCGAGGGCACGGTCGGCTTCGCGGGCGTCCTGCCCGGCGAGATGCGCGCACTGGAGCTCGACGGCACGCGCGCGTGGTTCGCGGAGAAGGACGCGTTCGTCGCCGCCGAGTCGACCGTCGACTTCGGCATCGCCTTCCAGGGCGGCCGGACCGGCCGCAGCGGCGGCGAGGGATTCATCCTGGAGAAGTTCACCGGCCGCGGCACCGTGATCATCGCCGGCGCCGGCAACTTCATCGACCTGAACCCGGCGGACTTCGGCGGCCGCATCGAGGTCGACACCGGCTGCGTCGTCGCCTTCGAGGAGGGCATCCAGTACGGCGTCCAGCGCGTCGGCGGGCTGAACCGGCAGGGCCTGATGAACGCCGTCTTCGGCGGCGAGGGCCTCTCGCTGGCCACCCTGGAGGGCAACGGACGCGTCATCCTCCAGTCCCTGACCATCGAGAGCCTCGCCAACGCCCTGAAGAAGGCGCAGGGCGGCGACAAGCAGGGCCCGACGGGCGGCCTGTTCTCCACGCACGCGGGCTGAGACCGCGCGGGCCCACCGATGAGTTGCGGGCGGGAGTGGGGTCTGAGGTGATGACAACAGACCCCACTCCCGAGAGAAGGCACCCGTCATGGGCAAGCTCGTCTCCCAGATCTTCGTCAGCCTCGACGGCGTCTACCAGGCCCCCGGCGGCCCCGAGGAGGACCCCGGGGGCGGCTTCGACCAGGGCGGCTGGACCGCCCCGTACGACGACGAGGACTTCGGCCGCTTCGTCACCGAGGTCTTCGGCCGGGTCGGCGCGTTCCTCCTGGGTCGCCGTACGTACGACATCTTCGCCGGGTACTGGCCGAAGGTGACCGACCCCGACAACCTCATCGCCGACCGCCTCAACGCCCTGCCGAAGTTCGTCGCCTCGTCCACCCTGACCGACCCGGAGTGGCACAACACCAGCGTGCTCGGCGGCGACCTCGCCAAGGAGGTCACCGCCCTCAAGGAGCGTACCGACGGCGAGCTCCAGATCCACGGCAGCGGAGCCCTCGTGCAGTCCCTGCTGAACCTCGACCTGATCGACACCTTCCACCTGATCACCGTCCCGGTCGTCCTCGGCGCCGGCCGCCGCCTCTTCGCCGAGGGCAGCCTGCCGACCGCCTTCGAGCACCGCAGCGGCCTCATCACCTCCAAGGGCGTCTCCATCCAGACGTACGACAAGGCGGGACGCCCGGAGTACGGCTCCTTCGACCTCCCCGAAAACGCCTAGCCCCAGGTCAGCCGCGCGGGTACGGTGATCGCTCCACGTGCGAGCCACCGACGTCTCCACATCCCTGAGGGAGACCGGGAGAGCCGCACCGATGTCCTCGATCGCCGTACCGGGCACGATCGCGCCCCGCCGCACCTGGCTGACCGACCTGCCCGTCCTGCTGGTGGCGGTCGTCTGGGGTGCGAGCTATCTCGCCGCCAAGGACATCACCACCGCGCGCACGGTCCTCGCGGTCCTGGTACTGCGGTTCGCGATCGTGCTGCCGGTCCTGGTCACCGCCGGATGGCGCGCGCTGCGCGCCCTGAGCGGCGCCCAGTGGCGCGGGGCCGGGGTGCTCGGGCTGATCCTCAGCGGGATCTTCCTGTTGGAGACGTACGGCGTCGTCCACACCTCCGCCACCAACGCCGGCCTGATCATCAGCCTCACCATGATCTTCACGCCGCTCGCCGAGGCCGCCGTGACCCGGCGGCGCCCCTCGCGGGCCTTCCTCGGCGCCGCCGCCCTCTCCGTGCTCGGCGTCGTCCTGCTCACGCAGGGCGGCGGCTTCACCGAGCCCTCCCTCGGCGATCTGCTCATGCTGCTGGCCGCCCTGGCCCGTACCGTCCACGTCCTCGCCATGTCCCGGATCAAGGCGGTGCGGGACGCCGACGCGCTGTCCCTGACCACCGTCCAACTCGGCGCGGCCGTCGTGGTGTTCGCGCTGCTGTCCACCGGCGCCGAGGCCACCCCGTGGGCGACCGCGGCGGGCTTCGGGGCGCGGGAGTGGGCCGGGCTGCTGTTCCTGTCCGCGTTCTGCACGCTGTTCGCGTTCTTCGTGCAGATGTGGGCCGTGCGCCGCACCTCCCCGTCCCGGGTCAGCCTGCTGCTCGGCACCGAGCCCCTGTGGGCCGCCCTCGCGGGGATCGCGCTGGGCGGCGAACGGCTCGGCGCGCTCGGTCTCGCGGGTGGGGCGCTGGTGCTTGTGGGGACCGCGTGGGGGCGCGGGGCCGCACGTTAACTCCCGGAAAACTCATCGGACGTGACGGGAAAATCTCCGCAGTTGTCATTGACATGCCACGGTCTACGCGCGTCATCATGAGGGCATGAGATTCCCCCCACGAATCACCCGCATCGGGGCCGCAGCCGCCCTCCTGTCCGGTCTTCTCGTCGGCGGAACCGTCGCGGCGGCTTCCCCCGCGGCCGCCGCGGTCGGCAACGTCTGTTACAGCGCCCTGCCCTCGCAGGCGCACGACACCCTCGACCTGATCGAGCAGGGTGGCCCCTACCCGTACTCCCAGGACGGCAGCGTCTTCCAGAACCGGGAAGGCGTCCTCCCCAGCCAGTCGAGCGGCTACTACCACGAGTACACGGTCATCACGCCCGGATCGTCCACGCGTGGCGCCCGCCGTATCGTCACCGGTCAGAAGAGCCAGGAGGACTACTACACGGCGGACCACTACGCCACGTTCCGCCTGGTCAACTACAGCTGCTGAGCCGAGGAACAGTGAGACCGGCCGGAGGTCCGGTCCGCGTTCAGCCGGACTTCCGGCTCTCCGCGGCGGCGAACAGCGCGATCGCCAGCACGAGCAGTGCGACGCTCGCGTAGAGCTCGTAGCCGTCGAGGAAGCCGACCTTCTGCACGAGCCCCCAGTGCCAGTCGGTGAACTCGTGCACCAGGCCGGCCACGCCCTGCACCAGGGCGAGAAATCCGAACAGCTCCAGCAATTGCTTCATGGCACGACCCTCGCCCCGCGGTCCCCCCACAGTCATCGGCCGCGGGGCGAGGCATGTCCGACGGAAGGTGCCGGCCGAATGGAGCCGAAGCGCCGAAAGTCGACGGTCCCGCGACTTTGGTAGCCGATCCCGTCCGCGCGGAGGTGACGCCGGGCTTGCGTGCGTAGATTTGTCGACCGTGAGCGGTGACAAGCAGACAGCGGTGCCCCAGTTCTTCGCGGGACGGCGCTGGCTGCTGCCCTCGGCGGTCCTGAACGAACTCGACCCCGACGCCGAGCGCCCCGGGCGGCGGCCCCGGCGTACCGCGCGCGACTGGCTCGTCGACTTCAGCTGCTTCGCGGTGGCCGTCGTCGTTGGCCTGGTCGGCGCGGAGTCCGTCGCCGACAACCCCCATGTCCCGGACAACCTGGCCCACCTCGACCAGTTGATCGGCGCGGTCGCCTGCGGCGCGGTCTGGCTGCGCCGCCGTTGGCCGCTGGGGCTGGCCGTGGCGACGGTCCCCGTGGGGATCGTCTCCGACACGGCCGGCGGCGCCTGCATGATCGCCCTGTTCACGCTCGCCGTGCACCGGCCCTTCCGGTACGTGGCCTGGGTGGGCGGCGCCAACATGGCACTGATCCCGTTCTACTTCTGGCTGCGCCCCGACCCGGACCTGCCGTACCTCGCCGCGGTGGTCATCATCGTGCTGCTGACCGCCGTGGTCATCGCCTGCGGCACGGTCGTCCGCTCCAAACGGCAGCTCATGCTGAGCCTCCGGGACCGCGCCCGGCGCGCCGAGAACGAGGCCAGGCTCCGTGCCGAGCAGGCCCAGCGGCTGGCCCGCGAGGCCATCGCCCGCGAGATGCACGACGTCCTCGCCCACCGGCTCACCCTGCTCAGCGTCCACGCGGGAGCGCTGGAGTTCCGGCCGGGCGCGCCCCAGGAGGAGGTCGCCCGGGCGGCCGGCGTCATCCGGGAGAGCGCCCACGAGGCCCTCCAGGACCTGCGCGAGATCATCGGCGTCCTGCGGGCGGGCGACCACGACGACACGGGCCGCCCTCAGCCCACGCTCGCCGCCCTGGACGCGCTGGTCGCCGAGTCCCGCGAAGCCGGCATGAAGGTCACCCTCGACCTCCGCGTCAGCGATCCCGCGGGCGTTCCCGCCTCCGTCGGCCGCACCGCCTACCGCATCGCCCAGGAGGGCCTCACCAACGCCCGCAAACACGCCCCCGGCACCGAGGTCGCCGTCACCGTCGAGGGCGCACCGGGCGCGGGCGTCACCGTCATCGTCCGCAACCCGGCGCCCGAGGGCGAGGTGAGGCCCGTGCCCGGCTCGGGGCAGGGGCTGATCGGCCTGACCGAGCGGGCGACCCTGGCCGGGGGCCGACTGGAGCACGGACCGGAGCCGGACGGGGGCTTCGGGGTGCGCGCCTGGCTGCCGTGGGGGTGAACGGGCCTTTGGGCGTGGCCGGTTCGGCCGGGCGGGGGCTCCGCCTCTCGTCGGTCCCTGCGTTCCCCGAAACCGTGATTACGTAAGCCCCATGACCGCGATCAGACTGCTCCTCGTCGACGACGATCCGCTGGTGCGGGCCGGCCTGTCCCTGATGATCGGCGGTGCCGACGGCATCGAGATCGTCGGGGAGGCGGCCGACGGCAGCGATGTCGAGGCGCTCGTCGACCGCACCCGTCCGGACGTCGTCCTCATGGACATCCGCATGCCGTCCGTGGACGGCCTCACCGCCACCGAACGCCTGCGCGCCCGCCCGGACGCCCCGCAGGTCGTGCTCCTGACCACCTTCCACGCCGACGACCAGGTGCTGCGCGCCCTGCGCGCGGGCGCCGCCGGGTTCGTCCTGAAGGACACGCCGCCCGCCGAGATCGTCGACGCGGTCCATCGGGTCGCGGCCGGCGACCCCGTCCTGTCGCCCACCGTCACCCGGCAGTTGATGCGGCACGCGGCCGGCACCGCCGCCGACACGCGCCGCACACGCGCGCGTGCGCGCATCGCCGCCCTCAACGACCGCGAACGCGAGGTGGCGGTGGCCGTGGGCCGGGGCCTGGCCAACGCCGAGATCGCCACGGAGCTGTTCATGAGCGTCGCCACCGTCAAGACCCACGTCTCCCGCGTCCTCGCCAAGCTCGACCTCAACAACCGGGTGCAGATCGCCCTCCTCGCCTACGACGCGGGACTTCTGGACGAATCGGGCGAGGACAGGCCCTAGCGGGCACTCGCGGGCGCTGCCGAGCGTTGTGGGGGCAACGGGAGGCGGTGAGAGCTCCCGGGCGCGTTGTGGGGGCGACGAGGGGGACCGGGATGACCGAAGTGATCGACCTGGGGGAGTACGGGGCGGCGTTCCGCACGGACCCGCACCCGGTGTACGCGCGACTGCGCGCCCGTGGACCGGTGCACCGCGTCCGGCTGCCGGTGCCCGACGCCCACCACGAGACCTGGCTGATCGTGGGGTACGAGGAGGCACGCGCGGCGCTCACCGACCCGCGCCTGTCCAAGGACGGCCGCAGGATCGGCGTGACGTTCCTCGACGAGGAACTGATCGGCAGGTACCTCCTGGTCGCCGACCCGCCCCAGCACACCCGGCTGCGCTCCCTGGTCTCCCGAGCCTTCACCCTGCGCCGCGTCGAGGAACTCCGCCCCAGGATCCGGCAGATCACCGACGACCTGCTGGACGCGATGCTGCCGCAGGGCCGCGCGGACCTGGTGGAAGCGCTGGCCCACCCCCTGCCCCTGACCGTCATCTGCGAACTCCTGGGCGTCCCCGAGATGGACCGCACGGAGTTCCGGAAGATCACCAGCGAGGCCGTCGCCCCCACCAGCGCCGAGAGTGAGTACGACGCGTTCGTCCGGCTCGCCGAGTACCTCACCGAGCTCATCGCGGCCAAGACCTCCGCAGGACCCGGCGGCGACCTGCTCGGCGACCTCATCCGCACCACCGCCGAGGACGGCGACCGCCTCTCCCCGGAGGAACTGCGGGGCATGGCCTTCATCCTGCTGATCGCGGGCCATGAGACCACGGTCAACCTGATCACCAGCGCGGTGTACGCCCTGCTCACCCACCCGGACCAACTCGCCGCCCTGCGCGCCGACATGAGCCTGCTCGACGGTGCCGTCGAGGAGACCCTGCGCTGGGAGGGCCCGGTGGAGAACGCCACGTTCCGGTTCGCCGCCGAGCCGCTGGAGATCGGCGGGACGCGGATGGCGCGGGGCGACGCGGTGATGGTCGGCCTCACCGCAGCCGACCGCGACGGAGCGCGCTACCCCGCTCCCGACCGCTTCGACATCCGCCGCGACACCCGGGGCCACCTGGCCTTCGGCCACGGCATCCACTACTGCCTGGGCGCCCCACTGGCGCGCGTGGAGGCCCGTACGGCGATCCGCGCGCTGCTGGAGCGAGCGCCGGAACTCGCCCTCGACGGCCCCACCGGCGAGTGGCTGCCGGGGATGCTGATGCGGGGGATGCGGAGCCTTCCGGTGCGGTGGTGACCGGGGGAGGGGCTCCGCCGGCCCAGTGCTCCGTCAGTCCCGTGCCTCGTCAGCCCCGTGCTCCGTCAGCCCAGTCCCTCTCCCAGCCGCACCGGCCGCCGCTCCCGCCGTGACACTTCGCACGCCTCGGCGATCCGCAGCGCCTGCAACGCCTCGCGCCCGTCGCAGGGGTTGGCGCGCTCCCCCCGGACCACCTCGACGAACGCGTTGAGTTCGGCCTCGTAGGCCGGTCCGAACCGCTCCAGGAACCCTTCCCACGGCTTGTCGGCGGCCGGGGGACCCGTCGGCTCGGTGGACGCGATCGGGGTGCGGTCGTCGAGGCCGACCACGATCTGGTCGAGCTCCCCGGCGAGTTCCATGCGGACGTCGTAGCCCGCCCCGTTCAGCCGGGTCGCCGTCGCCGTGGCGAGCGTGCCGTCGTCGAGGGTGAGGACGGCCGCGGCCGTGTCGACGTCGCCCGCCGCGCGGAACATCGCGGGCCCCGCGTCGGATCCGGCCGCGTACACGTCCACGACCTCCCGTCCGGTCACCCAGCGCAGCATGTCGAAGTCGTGGATCAGGGTGTCCCGGTACAGCCCGCCGGACAGCGGCAGCCAGGCGGCCGGCGGCGGCTCCTGGTCGGAGGTGAGCGCCCGTACGGTGTGCAGCCGCCCGAGCCGTCCCGATCGCACCGCGTCGCGCGCGCCCGCGTAGCCCGTGTCGAAGCGGCGCTGGAAGCCCATCTGGAGGACCGTCCCGGCCGTCTCGACCTCGTCGATGGCCTGCAGCGTGCCGGGCAGGTCGAGCGCTATCGGCTTCTCGCAGAAGACCGGGAGCCCCGAGCGCGCTGCCCGACCGATCAGTTCGGCGTGCGCCGACGTCGCCGTGGTGATCACCACCGCGTCCACGCCCCACTGGAAGATCTCGTCGACCCCGGGGGCGGCCGTCTCCCCTAAGCGGTGTGCCAGCTCCTGTGCCCGTGTGCCGTCGGCGTCCGTGAGGATCAAGGACCCGACGTCGCGATGACGGCTGAGCGTCCTCGCGTGAATGGTGCCGATCCGGCCGGTACCGATGACCCCGATGCGCATGTGAACAAAATGTGGTCGCGGACCACTCGCTGTCAATGCATATGTCCGGACAATCGAACTACACAACTTCCCGTCAACCGGCCACGCGGCTACGCTCGGCCCGTGCCGAAACCAGATGTGGACCCGACCGTGACACTCGACCTCAGCGTGGACCGAAGCAGCCCGGTGCCGTTGTACTTCCAGCTGTCCCAGCAGCTGGAGGCCGCGATCGAGCACGGAACGCTCACCCCCGGCAGTCTGCTCGGCAACGAGATCGAACTCGCCGCGCGCCTCGGCCTGTCCCGGCCGACCGTCCGCCAGGCCATCCAGTCGCTCGTCGACAAGGGCCTGCTCGTCCGCCGTCGCGGGGTCGGCACGCAGGTCGTGCACAGCCAGGTCAAGCGCCCGCTGGAGCTCAGCAGCCTCTACGACGACCTGGAGACGGCCGGACAGCGCCCGGCGACCAAGGTCGTCGTCAACACCCTCGTCCCGGCCTCCGCCGAGGTCGCGGCGGCCCTCGGCGTGGCCGAGGACAGCGATGTACACCGCATCGAGCGGCTGCGCCTGGCACACGGCGAGCCGATGGCGTACCTGTGCAACTTCATCCCGCCCGGCCTGCTCGACCTGGACACCGCCCAGCTGGAGGCCACCGGCCTGTACCGGCTGATGCGCTCCGCGGGGATCACCCTGCACAGTGCCCGCCAGTCCATCGGCGCCCGCGCCGCCACCACCACCGAGGCGGAGCGGCTCGTCGAGGAGACGGGCGCGCCGCTGCTCACCATGCAGCGGGTGACCTTCGACGACACCGGCCGCGCCGTCGAGTTCGGCACGCACACGTACCGGCCGACCCGCTACTCCTTCGAGTTCCAGCTGCTCGTGCGCCCCTAGGGAGCCACCGGGGAGGCCCTCGCCCGGCGCCGCAGGCCCGCTTGAGCCGGGGTGACTTGGTCGCAATGTCCGGACAAAGTGACCGACCTGAACCTCGTCTATGTTTCCCCGTACGGCACCCGTACCGACGGTGAGGCAGAATCGAGGCCGATGAGCACCTACGGCAACTTCAGCGCCCCGATCGGCTCCCGCCGCGCCCCGGCCCTGCGCACGGTCGGCACCCGCGAGCGCCGCTCACACCTGACCGCACCCCGCGTGCCCACCGTGGGCATCGACATCGGCGGCACCAAGGTGATGGCGGGAGTCGTCGACGCCGACGGCAACATCCTGGAGAAGCTCCGGACCGAGACCCCGGACAAGTCCAAGAGCCCGAAGGTCGTCGAGGACACCATCTGCGAGCTGGTCCTGGACCTCTCCGACCGGCACGACGTGCACGCGGTCGGCATCGGCGCGGCCGGCTGGGTCGACGCCGACCGCAACCGCGTCCTGTTCGCCCCGCACCTGTCCTGGCGCAACGAACCGCTGCGCGACCGCCTCGCGGACCGCCTCGCCGTGCCCGTCCTGGTCGACAACGACGCCAACGCCGCGGCCTGGGCCGAGTGGCGCTTCGGCGCGGGCCGGGACGAGGACCACCTCGTGATGATCACGCTGGGCACCGGCATCGGCGGCGCGATCCTGGAGGACGGCCAGGTCAAGCGCGGCAAGTACGGCGTCGCGGGCGAGTTCGGCCATATGCAGGTCGTCCCCGGCGGCCACCGCTGCCCGTGCGGCAACCGCGGCTGCTGGGAGCAGTACAGCTCCGGCAACGCGCTGGTGCGCGAGGCCAAGGAACTCGCCGCCGCCGACTCGCCGGTGGCGTACGGGATCATCGAGCACGTCAAGGGCCAGATCGGCGACATCACCGGCCCGATGATCACGGAGCTGGCCCGCGAGGGCGACGCGATGTGCATCGAGCTGCTCCAGGACATCGGCCAGTGGCTCGGCGTCGGCATCGCCAACCTCGCGGCCGCCCTGGACCCCTCCTGCTTCGTGATCGGCGGCGGTGTCTCCGCGGCCGACGAGCTGCTGATCGCCCCCGCGCGGGACGCCTTCAAGCGCCAGCTCACCGGGCGCGGCTACCGCCCCGAGGCGCGCATAGTCCGAGCCCAGCTCGGCCCCGAGGCCGGCATGGTCGGCGCGGCGGACCTGGCGCGGCTGGTCGCCCGCCGCTTCCGGCGCGCCAACCGGCGCCGCGTCGAGCGGTACGAGCGCTACGCGCGGTACACGGAGGCCCGCCGCACGACCCGGGAGTCCCTGTGACGGCCTCGCTGCCACGCCAGGCGGCCCACTCCCCGGACGAGCCGCCCCGGCCGACCGAGGACCGCCGCCACCGCAACCGCCGCCGCGCGCTCACGCTGCTCATCATCGTGCTGCTCATCGGCGTCCCGGCCGGCTATCTGGTGATCTCCGCCAACCAGAGCCGCAACAGCGGCAAGGACAAGGAGGCGAAGTACTCGGCGACCGGCCTCACCGCCGGGTACCCGTCGAAGGTCCAGCGCCGGCTGTACCAGGTGCCGGTCCCGCACCCCGCGGACCGGATCGCGTACTACGAGACCAACAACTGGAAGACCAGCCGCCTCTACGTCCAGTTCCGCACCTCCAACGCGGGCCTGGACACCTTCCTCGCGGGCGTCGGCGTCGGCCGCGACGACCTGAAGCAGGGCGACATCACCATCAGCGCCCGCGACCAGAAGATCACCGGCTGGTCCTTCACCGGCCCCGGCCCCTGGGCGGGCCTGGTCCACAAACAGAAGAACCCCGCGCCGACCCAGGACATCGTCGTGAACACCGCCGACCCGGCCAACCCGATGGTGTACGTCGTCTCCCGCACGGTTCCGTAGGCGGGGGCGCGGCCCGCCGCCGGAGCCGATTGTCAGACCCCGCCCGTAGAGTCGTAGACGTCTGATCCGACACACGGGTGGGGAGGTGGCAGGACGTATGAGCGACACGGTCACGGCGGTGGCCGACCGGGCGACCCAGCCGCTCTCCGCGCGCCTCGCCGCCGTCTTCCTCCCCGCCCCGCTCCCGCGCGAGGGCCGGATGGCCTTCTGGGACCCCGAGGACGGCCCCCTGCCCGACGGAGCCGACGGTCGCACGGACCTCACCGTCGTACGACGGCACGGCGCAGGTGTCCGTCGGCGTACGGCCCCCGCGCTCACCGTCCCCCTCGCCGAGGCCCTGCCCCTCCTCGTGCGCGCCCGGCGCGACCCGGCCGCCCATCCCGCCACCGCCTGCTGGGGCGCCGCCGCCCTGCACGCGCTGCGGCTCACCGCGCGCGGCCGGCTGCTGCCCGGCCTGACCGCCACGGGACATGACGCCTGGCGGGCCGGCCCCCTCGACCCGGACGACATCGCGCATCTGCGCGCCATCGCCGCCGCCCTGCCGGCCGAGGGCCATGCCGTCCCGCTGCCCGGCCCCGGCCCGCTGCGGCTGCCCGAGCCGGAAGCGCTGATGCGCGCCTTCCTGGACGCCGTCGCGGACACCCTCCCGCGCACCCCGGCCGCCCCGTTCGCCTCCGGCAGGCCCTTCGCCGACCGCCGCCCGCAGCAGCTGCCCGGTGCGCACGACTGGGCCGCGGAGGTCGCCGCCGGCATGGACGCGGGCGTGCGGATCTCGCTCCGCCTCGACCTGTCGGCCTATGAACTGTTCGACACCGGTGACCAGGTCCGCAGCGCCGGTGCCGCCATCGTCCAGGTGCACAGCCTCGCCGACCCCACCCTCGTCGCCGACGCGGCGGCCCTGTGGGCGGGCGAGGCCGACGCGGTCTTCGGGCCCCGCGCGCGCGTCGACGCCGCCCTCGCCGTGCGGCGCGCCGCCCGGGTCTGGCCGCCCCTGGACCGGCTCGCCGAACAGGACGTCCCCGACGTACTGGCCCTGTCCGAGCACGAGTTGGGGGAACTGCTCGGTGTCGCCGCGACCCGGCTCGCGGCGGCCGGGGTCGCCGTGCACTGGCCCCGGGACCTGGCGCACGACCTCAGCGCCGCCGCCGTGGTCCGACCCGCCCCGGGTTCGGCGACCGACGGCACCGGCTTCTTCGAGAGCGAGGAACTCCTCCAGTTCCGCTGGCAGTTGGCGCTCGGCGACGACCCGCTCACCGAGGCCGAGATGGACACGCTCGCCGAGGCCCACCGGCCCGTCGTCCGGCTGCGTGACCAGTGGGTGCTGGTCGACCCGGCGCTCGTCCGCAAGGCCCGAAAGCGCGAACTGGGCCTGCTCGACCCGGTCGACGCGCTGTCCGTCGCGCTCTCGGGCACGGCGGAGGTCGACGGCGAGACGGTGGAGGCGGTCCCGGTCGGCGCACTGGCGGCCTTGCGGGACCGGCTGACGGCGGGCATCCGCCCGGCGGAGCCGCCGCCGGGCCTGCACGCCACACTGCGCGACTACCAACTCCGGGGCCTCGCCTGGCTGGACCTCATGACCACCCTCGGCCTCGGCGGCTGTCTCGCCGACGACATGGGCCTGGGCAAGACGATCACGGTGATCGCGCTGCACCTGCGACGCGCCCGCACCGAACCCACCCTCGTGGTCTGCCCGGCCTCGCTCCTCGGCAACTGGCAGCGGGAGATCACCCGTTTCGCACCGGGCGTCCCCGTCCGCCGCTTCCACGGCCCCGAGCGCAGCCTCGACGACCTCGACGGCGGCTTCGTCCTGACCACCTACGGCACCATGCGGTCGACGGCCGCGCGGCTGGCCGAGCAGCAGTGGGGCATGGTCGTCGCGGACGAGGCACAGCACGTCAAGAACCCGTACTCGGCGACGGCGAAGGCCCTGCGCACGATCCCGTCGCCCGCCCGCGTCGCCCTCACCGGCACGCCCGTGGAGAACAACCTCTCCGAACTCTGGGCCCTCCTCGACTGGACGACACCAGGGCTCCTCGGCCCGCTCAAATCCTTCCGCGCCCGCCACGCACGCGCGGTCGAGAACGGCGAGGACACGGAAGCGGTGGAACGGCTGGCCCGCCTGGTCCGCCCCTTCCTCCTGCGCCGCAAGAAGTCCGACCCCGGCATCGTCCCCGAACTGCCGCCCAAGACGGAGACGGACCACCCCGTCCCGCTCACCCGCGAACAGGCCTCCCTCTACGAGGCGGTCGTACGCGAGTCGCTGTACGCCATCGAGACGGCGGACGGCATCGCCCGCAAGGGCCTGGTCCTGAAGCTGCTGGGCGCGCTGAAACAGATCTGCGACCACCCGGCGCTGTATTTGAAGGAGGACGCCGGTGGCGCCGAGCGGCTGGCGCTGCGCTCCGGCAAACTCGCCCTGCTGGACGAGCTGTTGGACACGGTCCTCGCCGAGGACGGCTCGGCGCTCGTCTTCACCCAGTACGTCGGCATGGCCCGTCTGATCACCGCCCACCTCGGCGCCCGCGCGGTCCCGGTCGACCTGCTGCACGGCGGCACGCCGGTGCCGGAACGCGAACGCATGGTGGACCGGTTCCAGGCCGGCGCGACACCGGTCCTCGTCCTCTCCCTCAAGGCGGCGGGCACCGGCCTGAACCTCACCCGCGCGGGCCATGTCGTCCACTTCGACCGCTGGTGGAACCCGGCCGTCGAGGAGCAGGCGACCGACCGCGCGTACCGCATCGGCCAGACCCAGCCGGTCCAGGTCCACCGCCTCATCACCGAGGGCACGGTGGAGGACCGCATCGCCGAGATGCTCGAAGCGAAGCGGGCCCTCGCCGACGCGATCCTGGGCTCCGGTGAATCGGCCCTGACGGAACTGACGGACCGCGAACTGACCGACCTCGTCTCCCTGCGGAGGACGCCATGACCGCGCGCCCGGCCGACGAGGCCCGCCGCGCCCTGCGGGAGGCGCGCGAGGCCCGGCAGCGGAGAGCCGCGGAGGAGGAGGCGGCACAACGCGGGGGACATGAGGGCGGCGCCGCGATGCCGCGACGAAGCTCCGACCCGGTGGACGGTGGGGCGGGGGCGGAGCAGGACGTTCCGTTGCGGGACACGGCCGGAGCCGGCGGGCCGACGGACCGCGGGCCGGAACCGCAGGATGCCTACGGCGTGCCAGACGCCGGGCGGGTGGAGACTCGGGCCGGCTCCGGTGTGGGCGATCCCGGGCAGGCGGAGCCGCAGGGCGCCCCCGCGGTTGGTGGGACCCAGCGCGCGGCGCCCGACAGCGGGTCCGGCGTGGGGGAGGGCCCGGCAGGTGCGGCGGAGAACCCGGCGGGTGCGGCGGACGCGGCCGACGGTTCCGTCGGCGAGGACCCGCCCGCGCGCCCCGCCGACCGTGCGCGGGAGGCGTTGCGGGCCGCCAGGGCGGAAGCGCGGCGTGCCGTCCAGGTGGAGGGCGTGACCGAGGCTGCCGCGAGCAGACGGCACACGTCGCAGCGGCCGGCCCCTCGCACGCCCGGCTCCCCGCCCGGCGGACGAGGCGGCGGCCGGCGCGCGCGTGACCTCCGGGCTCTGATCGGCGACGCCTTCCGTATGCCCGAAGACGGGAACGAGCCGACCGAGCCCGGCGACGGCGACCCCCAGGCCGTGCAGGGCGGTTCGGCTGGTCCGGCGTCCTCCTACGGCGAGACCCCGACGGAGACATCCGCCGCGCCTGCCGCACCCTCGCCCGACCCGGCCACGGCACACACCTCCACTCCACCGACGCCCGCCACCAGCACCCCGCCCCGCACCCCCGCCGAGCCCCGTCCCTTCGCCACGCCCTCCGACTCACCGACCTCGACCCCCCGCCACCCCCGCTCCATGGCCGCCCCCGGCCGGGACGGTGAACTCCGGCGTACCTTCCCGGCGTTCGGCTCCCGTGCCCCGGGCGGTGAGCACGGCTTCGCCGAGACCTGGTGGGGCAATGCGTGGGTCACGGCGTTGGAGGAGGGGGCGTTGGACGCGAAGCGGCTGGCACGCGGGCGAGGGTACGCCGAGCAGGGGAACGTCGACGCCATCACCGTGACACCCGGCCTGGTTCTCGCCTATGTGCAGGGGAGCCGTCCTCGCCCCTACCGCGTCCAGGTGCGGTTGCGCACGCTCGACGACGAGCAGTGGGGGTGGTTCCTGGACGCCGCCGCCGAGCGCCCGGGCCACATCGCCGCGCTCCTCGACAAGGAGATGCCGCATTCGCTGGCCGAGGGCCGGGTGCGACTGCTCCCGGGGCCCGGAGAGCTCGACCCGCACTGCAGCTGCCCGGACCGCGGACACCCCTGCAAACACGCCGCCGCCCTCTGCTACCAGACCGCCCGACTCCTCGACGCCGACCCCTTCGTGCTGCTCCTGCTGCGCGGCCGGGGCGAGCGTGAGCTGCTCGACACCCTCTCCCGGCTGAGCGCCGCCCGCGCGGCCCGCGCCGCCCAGGAGAAGGGACCGGCGCCGCTGCCCGGCGTACGCGCCACAGAAGTCCTCACGCCCCGTCAGCTTCCGCCGCTCCCGGCGCCGTTGCCCGTGCCCGCGCACCCCGAGCAGTCCCCGGTCTACCCGGCGGCCCCGGGCGGCCCCGACCCCTTCGCGCTGGACCAGCTGGCGACCGACGCCGCCGCCCGCGCCCACGCCCTGCTCGGCACCGGCCGTGACCCGGTCGCCGAACTGACCCTGTGGCAGGACGCGGTACGGCTCGCCGCGGCCCGCCCCGGTTCCGGACTCACCGCCACCACCCGGTCGTTGTACGCCTCGCTCGCCTCCGCCGCCGACCGCACCCCGTCCGACCTGGCCCGCGCGGTCGCCGCGTGGCGGCAGGGCGGGTTCGAGGGACTCGCCGTACTGGAGGAACCCTGGGACCCGCCGGCCGGCCGCTTCGACCGGGCCCGCCCACTGCTCCTCGCCGCCGACCTCCCGGCCTTCCGCCCCTGGCGCAACCACCTCACCCACCCCCGCGGCCATGTCCAACTCCGCCTCGGCCGCGACGGGTTGTGGTACGCGTACGAGTCCGACCCCGGCGCCGACGACTGGTGGCCCCGCGGCACGCCCGACCTGGATCCGGTCGGAGCCCTGACGGGTCTGGGTGCTTCGGCGGAGAGTTGACCTCGTTTCCGCACCATCTCGCCACAAACCAGGTGACGGCAGTGGACACATCAGCCACTACACTGCCGCGATGTCGCCGCGCGACACGGCGAACTGACAGCGGAACACCTCGGGGGAACAGAGATGGCAACGGGCGGATGGGGCCCCGGCACGGGCCCGGGACAGGCGGGACACCCCGGCGGCAACCCGAACGGCGGCCAGGGCTGGGGCCCGCCGCCCGGCCCGCCGACGAACAACCCTTATGGACTCCCGCCCCAGGGCGGTCCCTACGGACCACCGGCGCCGCCACACCCGTACCCGCCGCAGAACCCGTACCCCTACGTGCCCCCGGCCCCGACGCCCGGCCGATTGCCACGCCGTCGCAGCCGGCTGTGGTTCCTGTCCCTGCCCTACCTCACCGCCGTCATCATCCGTTCCGCGCACCGCGTCGCCACCCGGCTCTTCGTGCAGGCGGGCGACGATCGCATCCAGGACCGCACCGTGGATCGCGTCCAGGTGGCCCGCACCGTCCTCGGCGCCGCCGCCACCGTCGTCCTGTTCCTCGTCTACGGCGCGGACAAGGGCGGCTGGGAGGACGCGGCGGCCGGCAGTGCCGCCCAGGCGCTCGTCGCCCCGGTCCTGCTGATCGTCGGCGGTCCACTGGTCATCCTCGGCTTCATCTACTACGCGCCCCCGCATCTGCGACCCCACCTCCGCTCCCGGCTCCGGGTCCCGCTGAAGGCGGTCGGCTGGTATGTGACGACCGTGGTAGTCCTCGGCGGAACCCTTTTCGGAATCTCCCTGTTGGCCAAGACCGACCTGCACGGCTGGCAGGGGTTCGTGGTGGGGCTGGCGGGACTGGCCGCGCTGGCCTGGGGTCTTCCCTTCTTCGTCCTGGCCTCGCTCTACTCCGCGCGCAGCGCTTTCAACACCGGCCACGTCCATCCGATGCTGCCGCCCGTGGTGACGATGGTGTTCGTGTGGGTGTTCGCGATCTTCAACCTGATCGACAGCGGGATGCCGGCGCAGGGCCCGCCCGGCGTTCAGCTCTGCTCCCTGCTGGGCGGCCCGGTGTCGGTGACCGTCGTCGCGCTCTGGGAAATGCGGCGCATGCGGACCCGCTACGGCGTGGCCGTCCGAGGTACGGCCCCCGCCCCCGGTTTCCCGTAACGCGCCCGTCGGTGAAGACGATGTGAGGGTTCGCCGTCGATGTGCGGGAGCCAGGTGTGGGGACTGGGGGCCCAGGGGCCGGGCGCTCAGAAACGGCGGTTAGCGTGGAGCGGTGAGTGAGACGCAGACCCCCGCCCTCCAGTACCGCCTCGACGGCCCGGACGACGCCCCGGTCCTCATCCTGGGCCCCTCGCTCGGCACGACCTGGCACATGTGGGACCGGCAGGTGCCCGAGCTGGCCAAGCAGTGGCGCATCTTCCGGTTCGACCTGCCGGGCCACGGCGGCGCACCCGCCTACCCCGCGGGCTCGGTCGGCGACATCACCGCCCGGCTGCTCGCCACCCTCGACGGCCTCGGTGTGCAGCGCTTCGGCTACGCGGGCTGCGCGCTCGGCGGTGCGATCGGCATGGAGCTGGCGCTGCGCCATCCGGAGCGGATCGCGTCCCTCGCGCTGATCGCGACCTCGCCCCGGTTCGGGACGCCGGACGAGTTCCGGCAGCGGGGCGTGATCGTGCGGACCAACGGGCTCGACCCCATCGCCCGGTCGTCCCCCGACCGCTGGTTCACCGGCGGGTTCGCCGCCGCGCAGCCCGCGATCACCGACTGGGCCGTGCAGATGGTCCGCACCACCGACCCCGGCTGCTACATCGCGGCCTGCGAGGCCCTCGCCGCCTTCGACGTACGGCCCGAGCTCGGTCGCGTCGGGGCGCCGACCCTCGTCCTCGTCGGCTCCGACGACCAGGTCACCGGCCCCGCGGAGGCCCGCACGCTGGTCGCCGGGATCCCCGACGCGCGCCTGGCCGTCGTACCGGGTGCCTCGCACCTCGTACCGGTGGAACAGCCCGCGGCCGTCACCGACCTCCTGGTCCGGCACTTCTCCACCGCCTGGCAGCCCGCCTACGACTCGACGACCGGCCAGATGGCGATCCCCGCGGCCCCCGTCAAGCCGGTCCTGGCCGCCCCGGGGCCGCCGCCCCAGGTCGTGCCGATCGCCGAGATCGCCCCGGCCGCCCCGGCACCCCTGGTCATGGGCGGCCGGCCCGACCCGTACGACGCCGGGCTCAAGGTGCGCCGTGAGGTCCTCGGCGACGCGCACGTGGACCGCGCGCTGGCGCAGGCCGACGACTTCTCCGGCGACTTCCAGGAGTTCGTCACCCGCTACGCCTGGGGCGAGATCTGGGACCGCCCGGGCCTCGACCGCCGCTCCCGCAGCTGTGTCACGCTCACCGCGCTGGTCGCGGGCGGCCACCTGGAGGAGCTCGGCTTCCATGTCCGGGCCGCGCTGCGCAACGGCCTCACCCCGGCCGAGATCAAGGAGGTGCTGCTCCAGGCGGCCGTCTACTGCGGCGTCCCGGCGGCCAACAGCGCCTTCAAGGTGGCCCAGCAGGTCATCCGCGAGGAGACCACCCCCGAGGAGTGAGTACCTCAGCCGGGCAGCGGGACCACCAGGCTGAGTCCGCCCAGGTGTCCTTTCCAGGGGGCAGGATGGTGCCATGACCATGAAGCTCACGAAGAAGTCGCACGCCTGCGTCCGTCTGGAGAAGGACGGGCGCACGCTCGTCCTCGACCCGGGCATGTTCAGCGAGGAGGACGCCGCCCTCGGCGCGGAGGCGATCCTCGTCACGCACGAGCATGCCGACCACTTCAGCGAGGAGCGGCTGCGCGCGGCCATGGAGGCCGACCCGGCGACCGAGATCTGGACCCTGAGCTCCGTCGCGCAGAAGATCTCCGCCGCTTTCCCGGGCCGGGTGCACACCGTCGGCCACGGCGACACGTTCACCGCCGCGGGCTTCGACGTCCAGGTCCACGGCGAGCTGCACGCCGTGATCCACCCGGACATCCCGCGCATCACCAATGTCGGCTACCTGATCGACGGCGGCCGGGTCTTCCACCCGGGCGACGCCCTGACCGTCCCCGACCACGCGGTGGAGACGCTGATGCTGCCGGTCATGGCGCCCTGGAGCAAGATCTCCGAGGTGATCGACTACGTCCGCGAGGTCAAGCCACAGCGGGCGTACGACATCCATGACGCCCTGCTCACCGACCTGGCCCGCCCGATCTACGACAACCAGATCGGCGCGCTCGGCGGGGCGGAGCATCTGCGTCTGGCGCCGGGGGAGAGCACGTCGGTGTGAGTGTCAGTGGGGCCCGGTAGGTTGTCAGGCATGCGCATCGCGACCTGGAACGTGAACTCGATCACCGCCCGCCTGCCGAGGCTCCTGGCCTGGCTGGAGAGCAGCGGCACGGACGTGCTCTGCCTCCAGGAGGCCAAGCTGGCCGAGGAACAGTTCCCGTTCGACCAGCTGCGCGAGGCGGGCTACGAGGCGGCGGTCCACGCGACCGGCAGGTGGAACGGCGTGGCGGTGATCTCCCGAGTAGGCCTGGAGGACGTCGTCAAGGGCCTGCCCGGCGACCCCGGCTACGACGGCGCCCCCGAACCCCGCGCGATCTCCGCGACCTGCGGCGGCGTCCGCGTCTGGTCGGTGTACGTGCCCAACGGCCGCGAGGTGGACCACCCGCACTACGCCTACAAGCTCCAGTGGTTCGAGGCCCTCAAGGCGGCCGTCGCCGGTGACGCGGCGGGCAGCAGGCCGTTCGCGATCCTGGGTGACTACAACGTGGCACCGACGGACGACGACGTCTACGACGTGGCCGCCTTCGAGGGCCTCACCCATGTCACCCCGGCCGAGCGGGCGGCCCTCGCCGCCCTCCGCGAGGCCGGCCTGTCGGACGTCGTCCCGCGCCCCCTGAAGTACGACCACCCCTTCACGTACTGGGACTACCGCCAGCTCTGCTTCCCCAAGAACCGCGGCATGCGCATCGACCTGGTGTACGGCAACGAGCCGTTCGCGAAGGCCGTCACCGACGCCTACGTGGACCGCGAGGAGCGCAAGGGCAAGGGCGCCTCGGACCACGCACCGGTGGTCGTGGACCTGGACGTCCCGTAGGTCACAGCAGCGTCAGGTCCACCGCCCCCGCGAGGGCGGCCAGCCCCGCGTCCCCCGGATGCAGGTGATCCCCGCTGTCGTACGCGGGCAGCATCCGCGCCGGGTGGGCCGGGTCGCGTACGACCCCGTCGAAGTCGAGGACGCCGTCGAACGCGTCGGTGTCCCGGATCCAGACGTTGACCCGGACCCGCTCGGCGTCGACGGCGGCCGTGCAGCGCGCCTCGCCCTCGCAGGGCAGGATCGTCGCCGCCAGCATCCGCAGCCCCCGCTGATGCCCCCGGTCGGCGAGTTCGCGCAGCCCGGCGATCACCTCGTCGGCCGTGGTGCCCCAGCGCACGTCGTTGACGCCCTGGAAGACGACCGCCGTACGCGCCGACGTCTGGGCGAGGACGTCCCGGTCGAAGCGGTGCAGGGCGCTCACCCCGCCGGTGTCGGTGGAGACACCGTCGCCGGGGTAGCGGTCGGTGACCACGCGGTTCGCGGAGATGCCCTGGTTGAGCACGCCGTAGTGCGGGACCTCGTCCTGGGCGAGCAGCCGGTCGGCGAGGACGTCCGGCCAGCGCCGGTCGGCGTCGGCCGTGGACTTCTCCCCGTCGGTGATCGAGTCCCCGAGCAGCACCACCGACCCGGGCCCGCCGCCCACGTCCACCCCGGTCAGCAGCGGCCAGCTGGTCAGGACGCCGGTGTACGCCGCTCCCGAGCCGTCCGCCGCGTGGTCGCCCGCCTCGCTGACGTACGACCGCTGCCGCGCGAGCCGGTGCACGGGCGCCGCCGTCACCGTTCCCGGCAGATGGAAGCTCACCAGCAGACTGCTGTCCGGCGGCACGTCGAAGTCGAGCGGATCGCTGAACACCTGTGCCCCGGCGGCCACCTCGACCCCCGCCGCACCCCGGAAGCCCGCCGCCACCGGCAGGTCGCGCGCCGTCGCGCCCGCCGCCTGGAGCGCCACGGTGACGCTCCCGATGCGCACCGGTGTCGCCGCGAAGGTGTTGTCGAACCGCAGCCGCACCCGGGGCCCGCCCACCGAGGTGTGCACGACGAGCCGCAGCGTCCGGTCGCGCCACGGCCCCACTTCCGGATACCCGGCCGTCGCGGCGGCCCAACTCCCCGTCCAGCCAGGTGCGGTGGCCCGCACGGACACCGCGAACACATGCAGATCCGGCGAGTTGGGCAGTCGCACCGACGCGACCCGGCGACCGCGCACGAGCGGCACGGTCACGACGTACAGCCGTACGGTTTCGGCGAGTTGCCCCCCCGGCGTGTTCAGGTGCGGCAGTGCCACGAACTTGGTGGCGAGCGGGCCGGTCCGCCAGTCGGGTGCGGTCAGGCGGTACGAGGAGGCCGTGCCGTCCGTGTACGACACCTTCCCCGCGCCCGTGACATCGGATCCCGACGTGGCCGCCGTCAGGAAGGCGAGCGCGTCCCCGCGCCCGGTCACGCGCACCGACTGTCCTGCGGCCCGTACGTTGTCCGGCTCGCCCGGCTTGCGGCGGGGCCACGTCAACCGCGCCCCCTGCAAGGTCAGTGTGCGGCCCGGCGTCCAGCCCGCCGCCGTCAGGTCCCGCGCGGACAAGGAGGCGCCGGAGCCGTCGAAGTCCGCCTCGCCGGGGCGCGCGTCGGCACTCACGGCCGTGTTGTCGAAGAGCCGCTCCAGCGGCAGGGGTTCCGTGGCTCTGCGCACCGGCGCGGCCTGCGCGGGAGCGGCCGGCGTCAGCGCCGTCAACAGCGCGAGCACGAGCCCGGACATGCGAACACCTCGACGCACCTGGTTCCCCCGTTCACGACCGGTCAGGACGAGACGTGTGACGCACGGCGAAGGTAGGGAGGCCGGGATGACCCGTCAACGCGCCATGCGCGAACTCGGCGTGAAGTCGCCCGGAATCGACTGCCCGCGCGCCTGTGGTGCGCACGCGGGTGCGAATGACACGCTGGGCATATGAAGATCCCTTTTCTGGGCAGCCGACGCAAGGAACCCGGGGCGCACGACGCCGAGGGCATCGCGGAACTCCTCGCCGAGTGCGAGCTGCTGCGCCGACAGGCGGCCCGGTCCGGAGTCCAACTCGACGACACCGCCGCCTCGTTGGAGGCCCTCGACCAGCTGGTACCGCGCTGGCGGGACGACGCCGAGGTGCTGGAGTGGCTCGGCAACGACGCCGGGCTCTATCTCGGGACGGTGATCGTGCGGACCGTGCCGGGCGCCGTGTGGGGGATCCGTGCCGACGGCCAGCCCGTGATCCGCCTCGCCTCCGGCCGGGAGTTCGACGTCGTCGCCGACGGTCATGAGTGGGCGGCGAGCGGAGTGCCCGAACTCTCCCAGCTGTACGCCGAGGTGGCGGAGGCGTAGGGCAGGCGGCGCGCACATAAAAGGGGCGTAAATACGGCTAATGCCCGAAAAGTGCGTGTCGTGCGCTCGCTCCGGGCCTGCCTGGATAGTTTGCGGCAATCGCGACACAGCTGAGAGTGGGTAGGGCTGGGCATGGCCGTCGATCCGTTGATCGAGCTGCGTGACGTCAACAAGTACTACGGGGAGCTGCATGTCCTGCAGGACATCAACCTCACCGTCGGCAAGGGGGAGGTGGTCGTGGTCATCGGCCCGTCGGGGTCGGGGAAGTCGACACTGTGCAGGACCATCAACCGGCTGGAGACCATCCAGTCCGGCGAGATCCAGCTGGAGGGGCAGCCGCTGCCGGAGGAGGGCAAGGCCCTCGCCAGGCTCCGCGCCGAGGTCGGCATGGTCTTCCAGTCCTTCAACCTCTTCGCCCACAAGACGGTCCTTCAGAACATCTCGCTGGCCCAGGTCAAGGTCCGCAGACGGAAGAAGGACGAGGCCGACCAGCGCTCGCGCCAACTCCTGGACCGGGTCGGCCTCGCCGACCAGGCCGACAAGTACCCGGCGCAGCTCTCCGGTGGCCAGCAGCAGCGCGTGGCCATCGCCCGCGCCCTCGCCATGGAACCCAAGGCCCTGCTCTTCGACGAGCCGACCTCGGCCCTCGACCCGGAGATGATCAACGAGGTCCTCGAGGTCATGCGGCAACTCGCCCACGACGGCATGACCATGGTCGTCGTCACCCATGAGATGGGCTTCGCCCGCGCCTCCGCCAACCGCGTCGTCTTCATGTCCGACGGCCGCATCATCGAGGACCGTGCCCCCGACGCCTTCTTCACCCACCCCGAGACCGACCGCGCCAAGGACTTCCTCTCCAAGATCCTCAAGCACTGACCAGGGAGCGCCGCGCCTCGCACCTCGACTACGCTGTGCCGTTCATCGCCGATGACGGCGATCTCGCTGCTACCGGGTGGCGGTCCCCCCGGTCCCCCCACGGCCCCGAGGCCGTAGGGGGTGGCAGCTCACAGAAGCCATACCCGCCCGGCGCGTAGGCCGGAGATCACTGCTCGCGCAGCGGGATCGACACGTACGACGGGTCGGTCGCCGGTGAGGAGAAGGTCAGCTGCGCGCCGGACGGGTTGTGCTCGATGTAGAGCGGGTCGACCGTGTCGACGACCAGCGCCAGACGGTGCCCCGCCGGGACGTCGTAGGCCGTGGAGTACAGCTCCAGGTCGAGGCCGAACGACGTGCCGGGCGTCCGTCCGTGGAAGGTGTACGGCGCGTGGGAGACCAGCTTGCCGAGGCCGAGCGGCCCCACGTCGTAGAGGTAGGCGACGAGGGTGCCGCTCTCCTTCGTCGGGGTGACCGTCGTGTGCAACTCGGCGGTGCCACGCACCTGTTGGGCCGTCGCGTACTTCTCCGACTGCCACACGGCCGCCCAGCGCCGGGGAAGCAGGGGGATCGAGGCGACCGGGGGGAGCTGGGCGACCTGGTCGAGGATGCTGGAGAGGAAGACGACTCCGCCGTCGGCCCCGGAGTCGACGTTCGTGTGGATCGTGGTCGTGCCGGACAGGGCGAGCTTCCTCGTCGTCGCGCCGACCGACTTCCAGTCCGGGTAGCCCTCGTAGCCGCCGGTGGAACGGGACTTGAGCTGGACCGGCTGCTCCTTGTCGATGCCGTTCGCCGAGCCCTTGAGATAGCGGTCGAACCAGCGCTCGGTGTCGGTCCACACGTCGTTGGGCAGCCCGAACAGGCCCGTCAGCTCGGCGGTCGCGTGGTCGCCGGGGCGGAACTCCAGTCTCTTGGGGCCGGTCAGCTTCTCGTAGAAGTCCGCGTACTGGTTGGGCGGGAAGATCGAGTCGCCCCAGGCGTTGGCCATCATGACCGCCGCGCCGTTCTTGTTCAGCTGATCCACATATGTGGCGGCCGAACGTTTCTTCCCCCAGTTGAGCATGTCCTGTTCCTTGGACAGGTTGGAGGCGTAGAAGTTGTCGAAGATCTCCCGGAGTTCGGCGCTCTGCCGGCCCGTGACGACACTCGCCCCGTCCAGCAGCCCGGCCGCCTGGACGTGTTGCGTACGGCCCGAGTAGATCGAGTCGATCAGATCGGCCCAGCCGCTGAGCGCGGCGACCGCCTTGACGCGCTTGTCGTGGGCGGCGGCGAGCAGGCTGATGCCGGCGCCGTAGGAGACGCCGCCCATGCCGATGTGCGCCGCGTCGGCGGGGGTGTTGGCGAGCGCCCAGTCGATGACCTTGGAGGCGTCGGTTATGTCGGGCGGGCCCGCGACTTCTATCCGTCCGCCCGACTGCCAGAAGCCGCGTACGTTGTAACTGACCACGATGTAGCCGGAGTTCGCGAGCTTCTGGGCCTGCGCCAGATACTCGACCTGGGGCAGGCCCCAGCTCGTGGGGAACACGATCAGCGGATAGCGCCGCGAACCGTCCGCGCCGGCGGGCGTGATGACGTTCGCCTTGAGCACGGTGCCGCCGTCACCGGTGATGTCGACGAACCGTACGCCCCCGGTCGAGGCCTGGGCGGCCGGGGCGAACCCGAGGGCGCTACCGGCGATCAGCGTCGCGGAGACGGCGCCCACGGCGGTCGTGCGCAGGGCCTTGCGATGGTGTCCCACGGGTCACTCCTCACTCGTGTCAGTGCAAAGTGACCAGACGGTAACCTCGGCCGTTTACCCGAGGTAACCCGTCGGTAAGTTACGTGCCAGTAACGATTGTTGTCATGTGAATGAATTCAGGAGGCGCGGTGTGAGTTCCGGGGAGCCGCAGGCGTGGGCAGCGGGGTCTGGGCCGCCCGGGTCACGTCCGCGACCAGTTCGGCGACATCGGGGCCGTACGCCTGTGAGTTGACCACCTTGAGCAGCAGTACGAACGAGCTGTTTCCGTGCTTGCGGGCCAGGCGTTCGTGGTTGCGGGCCAGATAGCGGGTGGCGGCCTGGTTGGTGATGGCGGTCTGGCCGCAGAACAGGAACACCGGCCGGCTCTGGCCCGGCTGTCCGGCCGTGAGCCGGGCCAGCAGCACGTGTTCGCTCTGCCCCTTCTCCATCCGGTAGCGCTCGCTGCCGATCTGGAAGGCCAGCCGGTCCGGCCCCGGCTCCGGATCGAGGTTCACCCGCACCCCGGGCAGCATGGCGTGCATATGGGCCGCCATGCGGCGGTTGGAACCGGGCCCGCCCACGCAGAACTCCGTCCGCTCCCCGAAGCCCTGCCGCGCCGCGTCCTGGGTGATCACATCGGCGTGCGCGCCGCAGTCCTTGATGAGCGCGGAGAGTTCGAGGAGCGCGAAGACGTCGTAGCGGTGCACCGCGAGGTCGGGGCTGGCCGCGTCCCGGTTGACGACGAGCAGCGACTCCGAGTTGTCGGGCAGCCCGAAGAAGGCCTGCTTGCGCCGGAGTTTCCGCTTCCACAGATAGGTGCGGGCCAGCCAGCCGAGCGCGGCACTGATACCGGCGGCCAGCACGCCCAGGACGATGTTGCGCACGTCGTCATTCATGGGCGCGCATGCTAGCGGGCCCGGATGGCTGGTACGTACCCGTGTTCGATGTGTGGCGATCTCATGACAGCTGCCCTGAATGGGGCTGTCGAGCCCCCCGTGTTGTGGTTACGCTGCGCGGACGGTCCTGGCCTGGAGGTGCGCATGCGTCGCCCTGTCGCGCGGAAACTGTCGGTCCTGGCGGTCTCGGCCGCCGTGGTGTCAGTAGGGGCCGCGGCACCGCCGACGCCCGCGACCACACCACCGAAGGTGCCCGTCGCCGTCGGCTACGGCGGCGCCGTCGCCAGCGTCGACGCGGACGCCTCCGCGGCCGGCATCGAGGTGCTGAGAAAGGGCGGCAACGCCGTCGACGCCGCCGTCGCCACGGCCGCCGCGCTCGGCGTCACCGAGCCCTACTCCTCCGGCATCGGCGGGGGCGGCTACTTCGTCTACTACGACGCCAAGTCCCGTACGGTGCACACCATCGACGGCCGTGAGACCGCCCCGCTCACCGCCGGCTCCGATCTCTTCCTGGAGAACGGCCAGCCCCTCGCCTTCGCCGACGCGGTGACCAGCGGTCTGAGCGTCGGCACTCCCGGTACCCCCGCCACCTGGGCGACGGCGCTCGACGAGTGGGGCAGCAGATCGCTCGGCAGCGTGTTGAAGCCCGCCGAGAAGATCGCGCGTGACGGCTTCACCGTCGACGACACCTTCCGTGCGCAGACCGCCCTCAACGAGACCCGCTTCCGCTACTTCCCTGACACGGCGAAGCTGTTCCTGCCGAACGGTGCCCTCCCGGTCGTCGGCGCGACCTTCAAGAACCCCGATCTCGCCCGCACCTACGCCGAGTTGGGCAAGAAGGGCGTCGGCGCGATCTACCACGGCGACCTCGGCGACGACATCCTCGACACCGTGAACGACCCGCCCGTGAACCCGTCTTCGGGCTGGAACGCCCGCCCCGGCGACCTGTCGGAGAAGGACCTCGCCGCGTACGAGGCCAAGCTCCAGAAGCCGACCAGGACCTCCTACCGCGGGCTCGGCGTCTACTCCATCGCGCCCTCCTCCTCCGGCGGCACCACGGTCGGTGAGGCCCTCAACATCCTGGAGAACACCGACCTCTCCAAGGCGAGCGAGGTGCAGTTCCTGCACCGCTACATCGAGGCCAGCAGGATCGCGTTCGCGGACCGCGGGCGCTGGGTCGGCGACCCCGCCTTCGAGGACGTACCGACGAAGGGGCTGCTCTCGCAGCGGTACGCCGATGAGCGGGCCGCGCTCATCAAGGACGACGCGGTGCTCACGAGCCCGGTGGCGCCCGGGGATCCGCGTAACCCCGGCTCCTCGGGGACGGCGGCGCCGACGACGTACGAAGGCGAGAACACCACGCATCTCACGGTCGCCGACAAGTGGGGGAACGTCGTCTCCTACACCCTCACCATCGAGCAGACCGGCGGCAGCGGAATCACCGTTCCCGGGCGTGGGTTCATCCTCAACAACGAGCTGACGGACTTCTCCTTCGCTCCCGCCAACCCGGCTGTGCACGACCCGAATCTGCCGGGGCCGGGGAAGCGGCCGCGGTCGTCCATTTCGCCGACGATCGTGCTGGACAAGCACAACAAGCCTGTGGTGGCGCTGGGTTCACCGGGCGGGGCGACGATCATCACCACCGTGCTGCAGACGCTGACGCAGTTCCTGGACCAGCGGATGCCGCTGGTCGACGCCATCGCGGCGCCCCGGGCGAGCCAGCGTAACCAGACGACCACCGAACTCGAACCGGCCCTGTACAACAGCGACTTGAGGACACAGTTGGAGGCGCTCGGGCACGGCTTCCGGTTGAACGCCGAGATCGGGGCGGCCACCGGTGTGCAGCGGCTGCCGGACGGCAGATGGCTCGCCGCCGCCGAGAAGGTACGACGGGGCGGCGGCTCGGCGATGGTGGTGCATCCGGCGTCATAGCTCCGGGGTGGGCAGCTCGCCCTCCGTACGGAACGCGAGCTGCTCGCCCTCCACGTCCACCGTGACCCTGCCCCCCTCCTTCACCCTGCCGTCCAGCAGCAGCCTCGACAGCTGGTTGTCCACCTCGCGCTGGATCGTGCGGCGCAGCGGACGCGCGCCGTACTCCGGCTGGTAGCCGCGGCGGGAGAGCCAGTCGACCGCCGGTTCGGTGAAGGTGACCGTGATGCCCTGGGCGTGCAGCATGCGGCGGGTGCCGTCCAGGAGGAGGTTGGTGATCTGGCGGAGTTGCTCCTCCGTGAGCTGGCGGAAGACAACGATCTCGTCGATGCGGTTGAGGAACTCGGGACGGAAGTGCTCGCGCAGCGGGCGCAGGATCTGTTCGCGGCGCGCCTCCTCGTCGGCCTCCGCGCCGCCCGCGCCGAAGCCGATGCCGGCGCCGCGGCGGGTGATCGCCTCCGAGCCGAGGTTGCTGGTCATCACCACGACCGTGTTGGTGAAGTCGACCGTGCGGCCCTGGGAGTCGGTGAGGCGGCCGTCGTCGAGGACCTGGAGCAGGATGTTGAAGACGTCCGGGTGGGCCTTCTCCACCTCGTCCAGGAGGAGCAGGGAGTACGGGTGCCTGCGGACCACCTCCGTCAGCTGGCCCGCCTCCTCGTGGCCCACGTATCCGGGCGGGGCGCCGACCAGGCGGCTGACGGTGTGGCGTTCCTGGTACTCGCTCATGTCGAGCCGGACCATGCGCTCCTCGCTGCCGAACAGGGCCTCCGCGAGGGCGCGGGCCAGTTCGGTCTTGCCGACGCCGGTCGGGCCGAGGAACAGGAAGCTGCCGATCGGGCGGTCGGGGCTGGCGAGTCCGGCGCGGGAGCGCAGTACCGCGTCGGCGACGACCCGTACCGCCTCCTGCTGGCCCACGACCCGCTCGTGCAGGTGCTCCTCCAGGCCGAGCAGCTTGTCCTTCTCCTCCTGGGTGAGGCTGGCGACCGGGATGCCCGTCTGCCGGGAGACCACTTCGGCGATCGCCTCCGCGGTCACCTCCAGGTGCTGGCCCTCGTCGGCCTCCCCGCCACCGGACGCCTCGGCGATCCGCTGCTTCAACTCGGTGATCCGGTCGCGCAGTTGCATGGCCTGCTCGTACTGCTCGTCGGCGACGGCCTGGTCCTTCTCCCGGACGAGCTGCTCCACCTCGCGTTCCAGGGCGCGTACGTCCGTGCCCTTGGTGCGGGCCCGGAGGCGTACCCGCGCGCCCGCCTGGTCGATCAGGTCGATCGCCTTGTCGGGCAGCCGGCGGTCGGTGAGATAGCGGTCGGACAGCTCGACGGCCGCGGTCAGCGCCTCGTCGGTGTAGCGGACCTGGTGGTGCGCCTCGTAGCGGTCGCGCAGCCCGCGCAGGATCTCCAGGGCGTCCGCGACGGAGGGTTCGGGGACGAGGATGGGCTGGAAGCGGCGGGCCAGTGCCGCGTCCTTCTCGATGCGGCGGAACTCCTCCAGTGTGGTCGCGCCGACGATGTGCAACTCACCGCGCGCGAGGGCGGGCTTGAGGATGTTCCCGGCGTCCATGGAGGCGGCCTCGCCGCCCCCGCCCGCGCCGACCACGGTGTGCAGTTCGTCGATGAACACGATCAACTGGTCGGAGTGGGACCGGATTTCGGAGACGATGGCGGTGAGCCGCTCCTCGAAGTCGCCCCGGTAACGGGTGCCCGCGACCACGCCGGTCAGATCGAGGGCGACGACCCGCCGCCCGGTGAGCACGTCCGGCACGTCCCCGTCGGCGATCCGCTGGGCGAGACCCTCCACGATGGCCGTCTTGCCGACCCCCGCGTCACCGATGAGGACCGGGTTGTTCTTGCCGCGCCGGGAGAGCACCTCGATGGTCTGCTCGATCTCCTCGTCCCGCCCGATGACCGGGTCGATACCGCCCCGGCGGGCCAGGTCCGTCAGATCGCGGCTGTACTTGTCGAGAGTCGGGGTTCCGGTGTCGCGCGGTGCGTCGCTGCGGGCCGTCCCGGCGTCGGGCGCGGCCTCGGGCGGCAGGCCGGTCGGCGCGAAGTGGGCCGAGTTGAGGATGTGGCCCGCCGCCGAGTCGGGGTTGGCGGCCAGCGCGCTCAGGACATGCTCGGGGCCGATGTGCCCGGCGCCGCGCGACCGGGCCAGGTCGTGCGCGTCCAGCAGGGCGCGCTTGGCGGCCGGGGTCAGGGAGAGCGAGGTCGGCGGCGGGGCCTCGCCGGGCGGGTGCAGCACCGGGCCCGACCGCTCGTCGATCTCCGTCGCCAGCTCGTCGGGGTCCGCGCCGGCCCGGCTGAGCAGACTCCGGGTCGGCTCGGCGGAGAGCGCCGCCCGCAGCAGATGCTGGGTGTCCAGATCCCGGCTGCCGTGTTCGGCGGCGTACTGGGCGGCGCCCCGGACCAACTCCCGGGCGGGCTGGCTCAGAAGCTGGCCGATGTTGATCTGCCGGGGGCCGGGGCGGGGCCCGCCGAAGAAACGGGCGAGGAACTCACCGAAGGGGTCGTAGCCTTCCGGTCCGCTGAAGCCGCTGGTCATGGCCGTTCCCATCCGGCGTCCCTGCGGGGCCCGGGACGCCCTCGCTGATCGACGTGCCGGAGTCGGGTAACCCGGGCCGCGGCCCGCTACACCTGTGACCACTCCTTCGCCAGGCGACCCACCAGCGCGGCGGGCCAGATGTACTCGACCTCGCCCACCACGAGGTCGGGCGCCAGCCGCAGCGGGCGCTCGGCCGTGCGCAGGCCGCCTTCACGCTCGTAGAACACGATCGCACGATCGTTGCCCCGCAGCACCTCCAGGACGACGTCCCGGCCGGGACAGGTGCCGGCCGCCCAGGTGAGGCCGGCGCGCAGGAGGCGGCGACCGAGGCCGGTGCCCACACGGTCCGGGCGGACGTGCAGGTTGTCGACGTGGACGCGGCCGTCGGCGGTGGTCCGGAGGTGGACGAACCCGCACAGCTCGCCGTCCTCCTGCGCGGTCAGCAGCAGCTGGTCCGCGCTGAGGGCGGCCGTCCGCGCCCGCCACTGCTCCCGCTGGTCCTGGGCGAGTGAGCCATTGAGATACGCGGCGGGCAGGAGCGGGGCGTAGGCGCTGCGCCAGCTCGCCGTGTGCAGGGCGGCGATCCGGTCGGCGTCGGCGGGGGTGCCCGCGTCGATGCGCATACCGGCGTCAGTCGGCGCGTGCGGTGAGGACGCGCGGGCCCGCGTCCGTGATCGCCACCGTGTGCTCGGCGTGCGCCGCGCGCGAACCGTCGTTCGTGCGCAGGGTCCAGCCGTCGAGGTCGGCGTGGTAGCCGTCGGTGCCGCCGCCGATCACCATGGGCTCGATCGCCAGGACCATGCCGTGCCGCAGCCTCATGCCACGGCCGGGGCGGCCCTCGTTCGGGACGCCCGGGTCCTCGTGCATACGGCGGCCGATGCCGTGCCCGCCGAAGCCGTCCGGGATGCCGTACCCGGCCGATCGGCACACCGTGCCGATCGCGTGCGCGATGTCGCCGATGCGGTTGCCGACGACGGCCGCCGCGATCCCCGCGTCCAGGGCTCGCTCCGCCGCCTCGATCAGGCGCAGGTCCGCCTCGCGCGGGGTGCCGACCGTGAAGCTGAGCGCCGAGTCGCCGACCCAGCCGCCGAGTTCGGCGCCGAAGTCCATCGAGACGAGGTCGCCGTCGCGCAACCGGTAGCGGGTCGGGACGCCGTGCACGATCGCGTCGTTCACGGAGGCGCACAGGACGGCCGGGAACGGGGTCGGCGCGAAGGACGGCCGGTAGCCGAGGAACGGCGAGGTCGCGCCCGCCTCCCGGAGCACCGCATGGGCCACCTCGTCCAGCTCCAGCAGGGAAACGCCCACGTCGGCGGCCTTGCGCACGGCCGTGAGAGCACGCCCGACGACCTGCCCCGCCTCGTACATGGCGTCGATCGATGTGTCTGTCTTCAGCTCCACCATGCCAATTACTATACCGGTATTAGAATGGGGGCATGGTACGCACCCCACTGACCCCCGAAGAGCGCGAACGCGGCGAACGGCTCGGCCGGCTGCTGCGCGAGGCGCGCGGCGGCCGCAGCATGGCCGACGTCGCGGCGAGCGCCGGCCTCTCGGCCGAGACCCTCCGGAAGATCGAGACCGGCCGGGCCCCCACGCCGGCGTTCTTCACCGTGGCGGCACTGGCGCGGGCGCTCGGGCTGTCGATGGACGAGATCGTCGAGAGGTGCGCCCTGGCGCCCGTGTGACCATGCCGCACGGCACGTTCCGGCAGGTGCGGCACACTCTGCGGCCAGTCCGAAAACTCCCCGTAGCGCATTCGTAACACGGCTCGTGTTGTCTTACGGACCGGAGTGCTCCGGTCTGGCGGGAGTTGAGCGATGGCAGTGGATCAACTCCCGGGTCGGATAAGGGAGTTCGTGTACCACCTGGACGGCCTGCTGGCTCGCCTGGATCACGGTGGCGGCTGGTGCGCGGTGTTCTGGCAGCGCGACCCCGAAGGCATGCAGGCCTGCCTCGAAGGGCGTGAAGTGCCGCCCTGGGACGTGGTGGAGGCGCTCCTCCAGGACCTCGCCACCGAGTACGGTCCCGCCGTCGCCGCTCCCGAGGCCGAACGGGCCCGCGTCCTGCACGCCGAGGCCCTTGCCGCGTACGACGCCCGGCCCGGCGCCCGTGACGCCCTGGGTGACCGTCTCGACGTCATGCTCCGCGAGCAGCGCTACGCCGCCGAACGCCAGGCGGAACTGGGCCACTTGCTCGCCGGCGCCACCACCCAGGAGGCCGCCGACGCGATCCGTCTCGACCTCGCCTGGGCCCGCGACGACCATGAACGCGCGACCGCCCGCTGCGCCGAACTCCGGTCCCGTATGGCGGACTTGGACCGCCGCTCGGCGGGTGGCCAGGCGCGGGAGATCCGGCGGGGCGGGCAGACGGCGGCGGGCGGGGTCTTTCCTGTCGGAGGCGACGGCGCGGCGGGGTGGGGTGCCGCGCAGGAGCGGGAGGCGCGGGCCCGCACCGCCGGTGTCGACGTTGCGGCCGGGCCCCAGGGTGGCGCCGACGGGCAGCGCCGGCAGCCCCATGACCGGCCGGGCGAACCGCCCCGGGCCGCCGCCGCCCTGTCCGCTCCCCAGGATTTCCCGGCCGGGCCCGGTGATTTTCTAAGCCCCGGCAGGCCCGAGGAGCCCGAGCCCAGAACCCACGGTGACGGCCCCGCAAGCACCCCCGCCCCCACCCCCACCCCCAAGCAGCGCAAGCGGCGCCGAGGCAGCGCCCGCTTCGCCGGCATCGTCGAGGAGGACGTCGCTCCCGTAGCCGTACCGCCCGCCGCAGCGCCGACGCTGCCCACCCCGGCCGCCACCGGTCGCCGTACCCCGCGAGGGGCCCGGTTCGCCGGGGCCGCCGAGCCGGTGGAGGCGGCGCGGGCGCAGGCCGAGCCGCTGGACGGCGGGGCGCGGCGGGAGGTGGCCCAGGCCGTCGAGCAGCTCGTACGGCTGCGGGGCGAAGGACGCAGCGGGGAGGCGCACGCCCTGCTGGTCGACGCCGCGTACTGGCCCGCCGCCCGGTTCCCGCTGCTCGCCGCCGAGCTCCAGCGCGCCGGGCTCGGCGCCGACTGGGCGACCCTGCTGTGGGAGGCCGCCTCGCTG
Source organism: Streptomyces sp. NPDC051913 (assembly GCF_044593635.1). Lineage (NCBI taxonomy): Bacteria > Bacillati > Actinomycetota > Actinomycetes > Kitasatosporales > Streptomycetaceae > Streptomyces > Streptomyces sp. NPDC051913. The sequence goes on from NZ_JBIUCI010000002.1 coordinate 670,801, forward strand.
CCCGCGGAACGGCTCGTCGCCGCGGCGGACGCGCTCGTGGCCGCGGGGCGCGGCACGGACGGGGAGCAGGTGCTGCGGCAGGGCGTCGTACGGCCCGCCGAGGAGGTCGGCCAGGCCGTGCTCGGGCTCGTCCACGAGGGACGCCGCCGCGAGGTGCGCGCGCTGCTCGACGCGTACGTCCGTGTCCGCACCCCGGAAGAGGCCGCCCGCAGCGCCGCCCCGGGGCCGCAGACCCTCGTACCGCTGCTGCTGGAGGCGGCTCAGGGGGTGTCGGAGGAACGCCACTGGGACCTTGTGCACGCGCTCCGCGTCGCCGGTTTCACCACCTGAGAGCCCCCGCCCGAGCCGCGTCCGCTCACCCACGTGAGTGTGAAACGTGATCGACTCAGCGGGTTAACGACGATGGTCTTGGCAAGGCTGCTGGAGAGGCTTACTTTCGACCCTCTACGGCCTTCGTCTACGGGCGTAGAGGCTCTGAGGTCCCGTCGAAGGAGCAGCTCATGGCCAACGTCGTTCGTGCCGCACTGGTCCAGGCCACCTGGACCGGCGACACCGAGTCCATGGTGGCGAAGCACGAGGAGCACGCCCGCGAGGCGGCCCGCCAGGGTGCGAAGATCATCGGCTTCCAGGAAGTGTTCAACGCCCCCTATTTCTGCCAGGTCCAGGAACCGGAGCACTACCGGTGGGCCGAGCCGGTGCCCGACGGGCCGACCGTGCGCCGTATGCAGGACCTCGCCCGCGAGACCGGCATGGTGATCGTCGTGCCGGTCTTCGAGGTCGAGCAGTCCGGCTTCTACTACAACACCGCCGCCGTGATCGACGCCGACGGCACCTTCCTCGGCAAGTACCGCAAGCACCACATCCCGCAGGTGAAGGGCTTCTGGGAGAAGTACTACTTCAAGCCGGGCAACGCGGGCTGGCCGGTCTTCGACACGGCCGTGGGAAAGGTCGGCGTATACATCTGCTACGACCGCCACTTCCCGGAGGGCTGGCGCCAACTCGGCCTCAACGGCGCCCAGCTCGTCTACAACCCCTCCGCCACCCACCGCGGGCTTTCCAGCTACCTCTGGCGCCTGGAGCAGCCGGCCGCCGCCGTCGCCAACGAGTACTTCGTCGCCGCGATCAACCGCGTCGGCGTCGAGGAGTACGGCGACAACGACTTCTACGGGACGTCGTACTTCGTCGACCCGCGTGGTCAGTTCGTCGGGGACACGGCCAGTGACAAGACCGAGGAACTCGTCGTCCGCGACCTCGACTTCGACCTCATCGAAGAGGTACGGCAGCAGTGGGCCTTCTACCGGGACCGCAGGCCCGACGCCTACGAGGGGCTGGTGCAGCCGTGAACGACCTGTTCGCACGCCATCGCTCCGTCCTCCCCGAGTGGCTCGCCCTCTACTACGCGAACCCGCTGGAGATCACGCACGGCGAGGGCCGGTACGTGTGGGACGCCGAGGGCAACAAGTACCTCGACTTCTTCGGCGGCATCCTCACCACGATGACCGCGCACGCGCTGCCCGAGGTCACCAAGGCGGTGAGCGAACAGGCCGGGAGGATCATCCACTCCTCGACCCTGTACCTCAACCGGCCCATGGTCGAACTCGCCGAGCGCATCGCCCAGTTGTCCGGCATCCCGGACGCCCGTGTCTTCTTCACCACCTCCGGCACCGAGGCCAACGACACCGCCCTGCTCCTCGCGACGACGTACCGCCGCAGCAACACGATCCTCGCGATGCGCAACAGCTACCACGGCCGTTCCTTCAGCGCGGTCGGCATCACCGGCAACCGCGGCTGGTCCCCGACCTCGCTCTCCCCGCTCCAGACGCTGTACGTCCATGGCGGCGTCCGTACCCGCGGCCCCTACGCGTCGTTGAGCGACGACGACTTCATCGCGGCCTGCGTCGAGGACCTCAAGGATCTCCTCGGCCACACCCGCCCACCCGCCGCCCTGATCGCCGAGCCGATCCAGGGCGTCGGCGGCTTCACCTCCCCGCCGGACGGGCTGTACGCCGCCTTCCGCGAGGTGCTCAGCGAGCGCGGCATCCTGTGGATCGCCGACGAGGTGCAGACCGGGTGGGGCCGCACCGGCGACAACTTCTGGGGCTGGCAGGCCCACGGGCAGAACGGCCCGCCCGACCTGCTCACCTTCGCCAAGGGCATCGGCAACGGCATGTCCATCGGCGGTGTCGTCGCCCGCGCCGAGATCATGAACTGCCTCGACGCCAACAGCATCTCGACGTTCGGCGGCACCCAGATCACCATGGCGGCCGGCCTCGCCAACCTGTCGTACCTCCTGGAACACGACCTCCAGGGCAACGCGCGGCGCGTCGGCGGACTCCTCGTCGAACGGCTCCGAGCCGTCGCCGCGCAGGTGCCCGGCGTACGCGAGGTCCGTGGGCGCGGGCTGATGCTCGGCGTCGAGCTGGTGAAACCCGGCACCGACCAGGCCGACCCGGACGCGGCGGGCGCCGTGCTGGAGGCGTGCCGTGCGGGCGGGCTGCTCATCGGCAAGGGCGGCGGCCACAACACCAGCGCCCTGAGGATCGCCCCGCCGCTGTCCCTCACCGTCGCGGAGGCCGAGGAAGGCGCCGCGATCCTCGAGAACGCTCTGAGGGGCATCCAGTAGCAGTACCCAGCAAGGGATGTACGCCATGACCACCACCTTGGACCATCTGGAACCGGCCCTGTCCGTCCGCCAGGTCCTCACCCTGGAACGGGTGCTCGCCGGGGAGCCCGAGGTGGTGGCCGGCGCGGCCCAGCTCGACCGCGCGGTGCGCTGGGTGCATGTCGCCGAGGCCGCCGACGTCGGCGTCATGCTCACCGGCGGCGAGATGGTCCTCACCACCGGGGTGCTGCTCGCCGGTGACGAGGGTGCGCAGGCCGAGTACATCCAGTCGCTGCACCGTGCGGAGGCCGCGGCCGTCGTCCTCGGTCTGGGCCGGGCCTTTCCGGCCCCGCCGGACGTCATGCGCCGGGCCGCCGAGCGGTGCGGGCTGCCCATGGTCGTCCTCCACCGGCCCTTCCCCTTCGCCGAGTTGACCGAGGAGGTGCAGTCCCGGCTGGTCCGGCGGAAGTTCGCGGCGGTGAGCCTCTCCGAGGCCGTCCGCACCTCCCTCACCGGCCTCATCACCGCGGGCGCCCCGCTCCAGCGGCTCCTCGACGACATCGCCCAGCACAGCGCCTGCCCCGTCGTCGTCACCAACCTCGCCCATCGCGTCCTCGCCACCGCGGGGGAGCGGCCGGCCGTGGACGACGTGCTGCGCGACTGGGAGCGCATCGCCCGACAGGCCGGCGGCACCGAGGGCGACGGCTGGATCCGCGCCGAACTGGGCGGACGCGGCGAACGCTGGGGGCAGATCCTGCTCTGCGGCTACCGCGGGGACACCGCGAGCGGACGGCTGCTGGCCGACCGGGCCGCCGAGGCCCTCGTCCTGCACCGCATGCTCGGCGGCACCTCCGCCCACACCTGGGAGGAGCAGTCCGCGCAGAGCCTGCTCACCGACCTCGTCAGCGGGGTCGTACCGGCACGGCAGCTGCTGCCGCGGGCGCGGGCCGCCGGGCTGCCCGTCAACCGGCGGACGTTCGTGCCACTGGTCGTGCGGGACGGTGATCCGGCCGAACTCGACCGGGTGCTACGGCTGTTGGGCCTGCCCGGACTCGTCGCCGAACTCGCCGACGGGGTCACCGCCGTGCTGCTGAGCCTGGCCCGGGACCAGGACGCCGCGGTTCTGACGGCGAACTTCGCGGCCCGGCTGACGCAGACCGTCGTGGCGGCGGCAGACCCCCGTACGGCCTGGGACGACGTCCCCGCCGGGATGCGCGAGGCCCAGCACGTCGCCGACGCCGTCGCCTCCGGGGCGCTCGACCTTCCGGTCGTCGTACGCCTCAAGGACGTTCATCTGCGCGGCCTGATAAGGCTGTTGCGGGACGACCCGCATGTGCAGTCATTCGCCGAGCGGGAGTTGGACGGGCTGCTGTGCGACTCGGGCCCGGGGGAGGGGCTGCTCGCCGTTCTGCGGACCTATCTCGCCACCGGCCGCAACAAGTCCCGCACGGCCCAGCTCCACCATGTCTCGCGCCCCGCGCTGTACCGGCGCCTCGAAGCGATACAGACCCGGCTCGGCGTCGACCTCGATGACTTCGAACAGGCCGCCTCGGTGCACATCGCGCTCCTCGCGCATGACGCGCAACAGAGCTGAAACATGCCATGACCTGGGAAAACGACGGTGAAACATGGGATCGCGCAGGGGTGACACCGTGACACGCCGCACGCCCGCAGACGTGACACGCTGCAACTCAAAGCCCGCTTCCGGACTTCCTAGATTGCTCGCACACCGAGCGACCGGAGGTCCCGATGAGCAGAGTGATCCGTGCCGCCCTCTTCCAGACCGCGTGGACGGGCGACAAGGAATCGATGATCCAGGTACACGAGCAGGCGGCCCGCGACGCGGCCGCGCAGGGTGCTCAGGTCCTGTGCTTCCAGGAGCTGTTCTACGGGCCGTACTTCTGCCAGGTCCAGGACAAGGCGTTCTACGAGTACGCCGAGCAGATCCCGGACGGGCCGATCGTCAAGCGATTCCAGGCGCTGGCCAAGGAGTTGGGCATCGTCCTGATCCTGCCGATGTACGAGGAGGAGCAGCCCGGCGTCCTCTACAACACGGCCGCGGTGATCGACGCCGACGGCTCGTACCTCGGCAAGTACCGCAAGCACCACATCCCCCAAGTCCCGGGATTCTGGGAGAAGTTCTACTTCCGCCCCGGCAACCTGGGCTGGCCGGTCTTCGACACCAAGGTCGGGAAGATCGGCGTGTACATCTGCTACGACCGCCACTTCCCGGAGGGCTGGCGGGCGTTGGGTCTCGCGGGCGCCGAGATCGTCTTCAACCCCTCGGCCACCTCGCGCGGACTCTCCGCCTACCTGTGGCAGTTGGAGCAGCCGGCCGCGGCCGTCGCCAACGAGTACTTCGTCGGCGCGATCAACCGGGTGGGCGTCGAGGAACTGGGCGACAACGACTTCTACGGGACGACCTACTTCGTCGACCCGGAGGCCCAGTTCGTGGGCGAGGTGGCGAGCGACAAGGAGACCGAACTCGTCGTACGGGACCTGGACCTGAACAAGCTGCGCGAGGTGCGCGACCGCTGGCAGTTCTTCCGCGACCGCCGCCCGGACGCGTATGCGCCGCTGACCGCACCCTGACCGAACCCACCTGACCGAACCCACCCTGACCGAACCCACCACCCTGGCAGGAGAGGGACCATGAGCAGCCGTACCGTCATCCGCGGTGGTCTCGTCATCACGGCGTCCGACGAGATCCACGCCGACGTGCTGATCGAGGACGGCCGCATCGCCGCCCTCGCCGCCTCGGGCACGTCCGCCGCCGAAGCGTTCACCGGCGAGCGGACCCTCGACGCCACCGGGAAGTACGTCATCCCCGGTGGCGTCGACGCCCACACCCACATGGAGCTGCCGTTCGGCGGCACCTTCGCCTCCGACACCTTCGAGACCGGCACCCGGGCCGCAGCCTGGGGCGGTACGACCACGATCGTCGACTTCGCGGTGCAGAGCGTCGGCCACTCCCTGCGCGAGGGCCTCGACGCCTGGCACGCCAAGGCGGAGGGCAACTGCGCCATCGACTACGCCTTCCACATGATCGTCTCCGATGTGAACCAGGAGACGCTCAAGGAGATGGACCTGCTGGTCGAGGAGGGGGTGACGAGTTTCAAGCAGTTCATGGCCTACCCGGGCGTCTTCTACTCCGACGACGGCCAGATCCTGCGCGCCATGCAGCGCTCCGCCGAGAACGGCGGCCTGATCATGATGCACGCCGAGAACGGCATCGCGATCGACGTGCTCGTGGAGCAGGCGCTGGCCCGCGGCGAGACCGACCCCCGCTACCACGGTGAGGTGCGCAAGGCCCTGCTGGAGGCCGAGGCCACCCACCGCGCCATCAAGCTCGCCCAGGTCGCCGGCGCACCCCTGTACGTCGTGCACGTCTCGGCGATGGAGGCGGTGGCCGAGCTGGCGCGCGCCCGCGACGAGGGGCTCAACGTCTTCGGCGAGACCTGCCCGCAGTATCTGTTCCTGTCGACCGACAACCTCGCCGAGCCGGACTTCGAGGGATCGAAGTACGTGTGCTCGACCCCCCTGCGCCCGAAGGAACACCAGGCCAAGCTCTGGCAGGGCCTCAGGACCAACGACCTCCAGGTCGTCTCCACCGACCACTGCCCCTTCTGCTTCGTCGGCCAGAAGGAGCTGGGCCGCGGCGACTTCTCGAAGATCCCCAACGGTCTCCCCGGCGTCGAGAACCGCATGGACCTGCTCCACCAGGCCGTCGTCGACGGGCACATCACGCGCCGCCGCTGGATCGAGATCGCCTGCGCCACCCCGGCCCGCATGTTCGGCATGTACCCGAAGAAGGGCACCATCGCCCCCGGCGCCGACGCGGACGTCGTCATCTACGACCCGCACGCGGAGCAGATCGTCTCCGCCGAGACGCACCACATGAACGTCGACTACTCGGCGTACGAGGGCAAGCGCCTCACCGGCCGGGTCGAGACGGTCCTCTCGCGCGGCGAAGCCGTCATCACCGAGCGGGAGTACACCGGGCACGCAGGGCACGGCGTCTACACCCCCCGTTCCACCTGTCAGTACCTCAACTAGGAGTGGCGCCCATGGACTTCGGACTCGTCCTGCAGACCGACCCGCCGGCCTCGAAGGTCGTCAGCCTGATGAAGCGCGCCGAGCGCAACGGCTTCACCTACGGCTGGACCTTCGACTCCGCCGTGCTGTGGCAGGAACCGTTCGTGATCTACAGTCAGATCCTGGCCAACACAACGAAGTTGACGGTCGGACCCATGGTCACCAACCCGGGCACCCGCACCTGGGAGGTCACCGCCTCCACCTTCGCCACCCTCAACGACATGTTCGGCAACCGCACCGTCTGCGGCATCGGCCGCGGCGACTCCGCGATGCGCGTGGCGGGCCGCACCCCGAACACACTGGCCCGCATCAGCGAGGCGATGAAGGTCATCCGCGCCCTCGGCTCCGGCCAGGAGGCCGACCTCGGCGGCACGGTCATCAGGTTCCCCTGGATCAAGGAGGACGCCGAACTCCCCGTATGGATGGCGGCGTACGGCCCGAAGGCGCTGAAGATGACGGGGGAGGAGGCCGACGGGTTCATCCTCCAGCTCGCCGATCTGTATCTGACCGAGTACATGGTCAAGGCGGTGAAGGACGCGGCGGTCGCGGCCGGCCGTGACCCCTCCGAGGTGAAGATCTGCGTCGCCGCCCCCGCCTATGTCACCGAGGACGACTCGCCCGAGGCGCTCGCCCACGCGCGCGAGCAGTGCCGCTGGTTCGGCGGGATGGTCGGCAACCATGTCGCCGACCTGGTGTCGAAGTACGGCGAGCACTCGTCCCAGGTCCCAGAAGAACTCACGGACTACATCAAGGCCCGCCAGGGGTACGACTACTCGCATCACGGACGGGCCGACAACCCGGACACCGCGTTCGTGCCCGACGAGATCGTGGACCGGTTCTGCCTCATCGGGCCCGTCGAGAAGCACATCGAGAAGCTCAACGCCCTGCGCGAGCTGGGCGTCGACCAGTTCGCCGTCTACGACATGCACGACGCGCAGGAGACGACCATCGACGCGTACGGCGCGAAGGTCATCCCCGCGCTCAACGCCTGACCAGCACCACCTGGACCCCCCACACCTTGTCTCCTCCCTTCCCGCCGTCCCGGGGAGGGAGGGCCCAAGGCCCCCGCACGGCCTTTCCCGTCCCGCTCACTGATTGGCCTGCCCATGACCGACACAGTCCCCCCGGGGTCGCCGATATCGAAGTCCGCCGACACCGGCGGCCGCATCGAACTCAGCCCCGAGGCCTTTCCCGCCGACAGTCCCTTCGCCAACGACGACCTGCGTCCCGTACCGGTCTCCGAACGCAAGTGGACGACGTACAACTTCGCCGCCCTGTGGATCTCCATGGCCCACTGCATCCCCAGCTGGACCCTGGCCTCCGGCCTGGTCGCGCTCGGGATGGACTGGAAGCAGGCCGTCTTCACCATCGCCCTGGCCAACGTCATCGTGCTGCTGCCGATGCTGGCCACCGGGCACGCCGGACCCAAGTACGGCATCCCCTTCCCGGTGCTGGCCCGCGCCTCCTTCGGGCTGCGCGGCGCCAACATCCCGGCGCTGATCCGGGCGGCCGTGGCCTGCGGCTGGTTCGGCATCCAGACCTGGATCGGCGGCAGCGGAATCTTCGCGCTGGGCTCCAAACTCACCGGCGGGCACTGGGAGAACGCGGGGAAGATCGCAGGGAACCCGTGGCCGCTGTGGTTGTGCTTCCTGCTCTTCTGGGCGCTGCAGATCGCGATCATCTACCGCGGCATGGACTTCCTGCGGCACTTCGAGAACTGGGCCGCGCCCTTCGTGATCGTCGGCGCGATCGTGCTGCTGGTGTGGATCGCGGTCAAGGCCGACGGTTTCGGCGCACTGCTCGACCAGCCCTCCAAGCTGGGCTGGGGCCCCGACTTCTGGCCGGTCTTCTTCCCGTCGCTGATGGGCATGATCGGTTTCTGGGCGACCCTGTCGCTGAACATCCCCGACTTCACCCGCTTCGGCGCCAGCCAGAAGGCGCAGACCTGGGGACAGGCGCTCGGGTTGCCCACGACCATGACGCTCTTCGCGGTCCTCGCGGTGCTGGTCACCTCCGGCTCCGAGGTCGTCTACGGCGAGGCGATCTGGGACCCGGTCACCCTCGCCGCCAAGGCGGACAACGCCTTCGGGCTGCTCTTCGCGCTGATCATCGTGCTGGTCGCCACCATCTCGGTGAACATCGCGGCGAACGTCGTCTCACCGGCGTACGACCTCGCCAACCTCGCCCCGAAACTCATCAACTTCCGTACGGGCGCGCTGATCACAGGGGTCGTCGGCATCCTGATCTTCCCCTGGAAGCTGATCTCGACGCCCGAGTTCTACATCTTCACCTGGCTCGGCGTGGTCGGCGGCCTGCTCGGTACGGTCGCGGGCATCCTCATCGCCGACTACTGGATCGTGCGCCGTACGGTCCTGCACCTGGCGGACCTGTACACGCCCGGTGGGCGCTACTGGTACTCCAACGGCTGGAACTGGCGGGCAATCCTCGCCTTCGTCGTCGGCGGGTTGCTCGCGGTCGGCGGCTCGTACTCGGGCGTCGGCGCCGACGGGTCGAGGACGGGGCCCTTCCCGACGGACGGACTGATCCCGTTCCTCAAGCCCCTGGCGGACTACGGCTGGGCCGTGGGCCTGGGAGCGTCGCTGGCGCTGTACGTCGCGCTGATGCTGCCGTTGGGGAGGGAGCAGGAGCGCGTGTGACGGTCGTGCGACTGGAGGGCGGCCGGTGTCACCGGCCGCCCTCCAGCGCTGCCACCGCGTCCTTGGCGGCCTTGATGGCACCCTTGTTGATGAGGTCCGTGTCGGGCGCCTTCTTCGACTCGAAGTCGCTGCCGTTGTACGTGACGACCACCAGCGCGTTGGACGCCTGGACGATCACCACGCCCTCGCGCGTCTGCTGCTTGTCCTCCGTGGTGAGGTTCACGACGGAGTAGCCCTGGTCCCCGAGGCCCGGAACATCTCCTCCGCCGCTCTTCTCCTCGATACGCTCCTTGTACGTCTTCTGTGCCGATTCGTCCGAGTCCGTGATCTCGAAGGACACGTCGAGCCAGCGGTAGTCGTAGCCCTTGAGCGCGTTCCAGGAGCAGGTGCGGCGGAGTTTCGTGTCCGTGGACGGAATCTCCTTGCCGGCCGTCTTGGCGCCCGGAACCAGCGACTTGATGTTCTTCACGGTGACGCTGCCGCAGGGCGCGGGGGAGGAGGTGTACGTCTTCGAGGCCGCCGCGGTCGAGGGCGCCGACGCGGACCTGGTGCCACCGCCGCCCTTCGACGCGGACTCGTGGTCGCCGGTCGGAGCGGGGCCGGACGACAGCGTCCAGCCCGCGGCGGCGAGCACGACGACCGGGGACAGACGCGCGGTCAGGGCGAGCGGCAGAGGAAGGGAACGCACAGGCGCACTTCTCGTGGGGGATGGGTGCGGAGACGGTCCGCACAGCGGACGGGGGACGGCGCGGGGGTGTCGGTGCGGAGGGTGTCCGCACTGTGGACGGGACGCCAGTGTCACACGAGTCCCTGTGGGGCGGTAGTGCCAACTCGCTCCGTGCATGTGCGGTGACGGAGGCCCGCGGTTGACGCGCCGAGTGCCCTGTTATGTCCCCTCGTCAGCTCCGTACGGCGCTGTGAGTGAAGGCCGATTCGATCCGGTCGACCGCGAGGAACGCGCCGTAGGAGACGAGCCGCACCAGATCGCCGTCGGTGTGCTGCGGGCCGCGCCACGCCGTCACGTCCTCGTCCGTGATGCGGTACGGCGCGAGCGCGGCCAGCAGCACGAGCCGCACCCCCGGCTGCTCGTCCCGGCCGGGGATGCCGGGGAGGCCGAGCGGAAGGTGATCCCCGTCCCAGTCCTGAAGCACCTCCTCCACGAGGTCCTGGTCGTCGACGTCGAGGAGGTCGGCGCCCGCCATGGCCGCCCTGAGCAGCGCCGCGTACGCGTCACCGACGGCCGTGCCGCCCGCCCACGCGGGGGCCTCACCGGCGTCCGGACGGTCGAGCAGCGTGAGGCTCTCCCCGGGCGCGGCGGTCCGGCGCACGGTCCGCGCGAGGGTACGGCCCGCGACGCTGCGCACCGCGCGGAACCGCTGGAGGTTGCACGGCAGCATCTTCTCGGTCAGCAGGGCGGACACGACGCGGTTGATGAAGTGGAAGGCGAGCGCGGTCCCGAGATAGCCCGGGGCGTCCACGCGCGGGAAGGGGAGCGGCCCGTCGCCGAGGGCCGCGCCCGGCACCCGGGTACGCCGGCCCCAGGCCAGCACACGCGCGTGCGCCTCGTCGCGCGGCTCGTGCCCCTGGGCGACGCGCTCGGCCACGGCGTGGTCGCCGGTGGCGTGCAGCAGCACGGTGTGCGCGTCTACGCAGAACGGGCACTTGTTGGCGAGCGACACCCCGAGCGCGGCGAGTTCCTTGCCGGTACGGCCACCGGGGCCGGCGATCAGGGACTCGCGCATCAACGCCCAGGTGGCGGCGAGGATTTCCGGTACGGCGGAGAGCACCACGAAGGTGGCCGGCTCGTCGATGCCGAAGTCGTGGGACAGCTGCCGGTAGACCTCGGCGGTGCGTCCGGTGGCCGCTTTGGGCGGCAGGGGCTCGGTGTAGCGGAAGGAAGTGGACATGGGTGCCAGGGTGCGCCGGTCGAGCGGCCGCGGTCGTCGTACGGCGGAAGGGAGTTGCGCCTGCGCCGCCGGGGCGGGAGGGGGCGGGGGACTACTACGCCGGGAGTAGCCGCGGAGTTGTCCACAGGGCTGACGCGGGGGTCGGTACGGCGGTCTAGTGTGCGGACATGAGCGGGATCCAGGGCGGGACGGCCGCCGGTACGGCGTTGGGGGCGGCCGACGGGACGGCCTCGGGGGCGACGACGCGGGCGGGTACGGGGTCGGTTGCGGCGGCTCCGGTTGCGGGTGTGCGGGTGGCCGCGCGCGAGCGGCTCGTCGATGTGATCCTCGCGGTCCTCGTCGGCACCCTCGTCGGGGTCACGGCGGCCTTCGACACGGACACGACCGTCGCCGACTACGCGCTGATCGCCGTCGCGTCGGCCGTCCTGGCGTTGTACCGCACGGCGCCCAGGGCGGTGCTGGCCGTGGCGACGGCGAGCGGTGCGGCGTACGTCCTGCATGCCCACCCGGGGCCGTCCGCCGCTCTCCCCGTGATCGCCGCGAGCCACGTGGCGGCCCGTGTGGGGCACCGCGCGTGGGCTGCCGTGGCGGGCGGGGTGTTCCTGGTGGCGTATCTCGCGACCGGCCCGACGACCCGGCAGATCGTCGAGCAGGCCGCGCTGCTCATGGGCTGGTTCCTGTGCGCGGTGGTGACGGGCCTCGCCGACCGCAACTGGCAGGCGTACCTGCGTCAGACGGAACAGCGCGCCCTGGAGGCGGAACGCACCCGGGAGGAGGTGGCGCTGCGCCGGGCGGGCGAGGAACGGCTGCGCATAGCGAGGGAGTTGCACGACTCCCTGACCCACAGCATCTCGATCGTCAAACTCCAGGCGGGCGTGGCGGTGCACCTGGCCCGCAAGCGGGGCGAGGAGGTACCGGACGCCCTCCTGGCCATCCAGGAGGCGAGCGGCGAGGCGATGCGCGAACTCCGGGCCACGCTGGACGTACTGCGCACTGACGAGCCCACGGGCACGCCGGCGCTGCTGGTGGAGCGGGCGCGGGCGGCGGGCCTCGCGGTGGAGCTGACGGTGGCGGGCGAGGAACAGCCGTTGGCGGCCACGGTCGACCGGGCGGTCTACCGCATCGTCCAGGAGGCACTGACGAACGCGGCACGGCACGCGGGACCGGCGAAGGTGGGGGTGCGGCTGGCGTACGGCGAGGGATGCGTGACGGTGACGGTGGAGGACGACGGCAACGCCGACCCGAGCCGCCCGGTCACGCCCGGCATCGGTCTGCGCGGCATGAGTGAACGCGTGACGGCACTGGGCGGCACGTTGCTCGCCGCCCCGCGCGCGGAGGGCGGCTTCCGTGTGCGGGCCGAGCTGCCGGTGGAGGCGGCCGCGTGATCGGGGTGCTCGGCCTCTCGCCTTGTCCCGGGCGGCCGTTGGCGGTGAGCGCGTGATCAGGGTGGCCCTCGTCGACGACCAGGCCCTGATGCGGGCCGGGTTCCGGGCGCTCCTCGACGCCGAGGACGGCATCGAGGTGGTCGGGGAGGCGGCGGACGGGGAGCGGGGCGTGGAGCTGGTCCGCGCGCAGGTGCCGGACATCGCGCTGATCGACGTACAGATGCCGGTCATGACGGGCATCGAGGCGACGCGTCGCATCGCGGCGGACCCGTCGCTCGCGACCGTCCGGGTCGTGATCCTCACCAACTACGGTGTGGACGAGTACGTCTTCGAGGCGCTGCGGGCGGGGGCGAGCGGCTTCCTCCTCAAGGACACGGAACCGGCGGAGCTGTTGCAGGCGATCGAGGTGGTGGCGAAGGGGGAAGCCCTGCTGTCCCCGTCCATCACCCGCACCCTCATCGGCGAGTTCGTCTCCCGCCCACCCGACCGCGCCACCGCCCCCGGCCTGGAATGCCTCACCCGCCGCGAACTCGAGGTCACGGCGCTCGCCGCGCGCGGGCTCAGCAACGAGGAGATCGCCGCGCACATGGTGATCAGCCCGTTCACGGCGAAGACGCATGTGAGCCGGGCGATGACGAAGTTGGGGGCGCGGGATCGGGCCCAACTTGTAGTGTTCGCCTATGAGTCGGGGCTGGTGACGGCACGGGGACAATGAGTGTCGGCGGCCGGTTCGAAAGCGGGGGCGCCATGGTCGACGTCTACATCTCCTCGACGTTCCAGGACCTGCAAGAGGCCCGCGCACAGGTACGGCAGACCGTCCGGCGTATGCAACACGTCGACGTGGCGATGGAGTACTACGGGGCGTCGGACGAACGCCCCTTGGACAAGTGCGTTGCCGACGTGGCCGCTTGTGACCTCTACATCTGCGTCGTCGCCTGGCGGTACGGGTTCGTTCCCGAGGGGCGGACGGAGTCGATCACCGAGCTCGAATACCGGCAGGCCGTCGTGTCCGGCAAGCCGCGGCTCGTCTTTCTGCTCGACCAGGAAGCACGATGGCCGATGAGCCGGATGGAACTCGGGGCCATGGCGGACCTGACACGCTTCCGGGCCGAGCTCGAACGCGACACGATCGTGGACACGTTCACGGACGAAGCCGACCTGGGCAGAAAGGTCGCCGAGGCGATTCACCGGTGGGAACGCAAGCAGGGATCCTCTGAGGGAGTCGCCGACTGGGAGTCGTACCGGAGGTCCGTCTCCGACGCTCACCGTTGGGTCAGGCTGGCGGTCATCGCCGGGGCGAAGCAGGACCGCCGGCTGACGGAGATCCCGCTGACCGACGTGTTCGTCCCGCAGCAGGTGCAAGGAGGTTCACCCGAGTACGAGGTACTACCGTCTGAGGACCTGGGCGCGAGGCAGGCCGATGCGGAGAGGGCGGAGCCGGCCCTCACGGGCGTGACAGGGGTGGGCGGCGCGGCGGTCGAGCAGATCCGGGACGTACTGGCCAGGGAGCGCCGACAGGTGTTCCTGGGCGCACCGGGCAGCGGAAAGAGCACCCTTCTCCTGGACGCCGTACTCCAACTCTGCGACACCGGACGGGGCCCGGACGACCTGCCCCCGAACCTACGGCACGCGCCGCTCCCCTTCTTCGTCGAACTCCGGCAGTACGTCCTCGACCCGGCACCGACGTTCGTCGAGTACATCGCCGCCAACGTGAGCCGTCGATACGGCCTGGACGTCGACGTCGAGACTGTCAAAGCCGTTCTTGGCGAGACCGACCGGGCCGTAGTGATGTTCGACGGTCTGGACGAGGTCTTCGACCCGCGGACCCAGAGCGCGGTGATCGAGGAGTTCCGGCAGTTCTCGCGCGCGTACGAGGGCTGCCGGATCGTGGTCACGTCCCGGATCGCCGGGTACGAGGCCCTGGAACTGGAACGGGACGGCTTCCGTCACTACACCGTCCTCGGCTTCGGGCTTCCAGAGATTCGCGACTTCGTGCCCAAGTGGTACACGTACTACACCTGGCAGGGCGACGAACGGGACGCGCAGGGCCTGATCCATCGCATCTCGGAAAGCCCACGACTGCTGGACCTGGCCGGCAACCCGCTCCTGCTGACGATGATGGCGGTCATCTACAAACACCACGACCTGCCCGAGAAGCGGCTTCAGCTCTACAAGCGGTGCTCCGAAGTCCTGCTGGAGGACTGGGAGGTGAAGCGGAAGAAGATCTCGCGGCAGGAATCCCTTCCGCTGGGTTTCCCGATGGTGGCGGAGCAGAAGGAGGAACTGCTTCAGCAGGTGGCCATGCACATGCTGGAGCACCGAGAGGCGGACAGCGAGCTCAACATCATCACGCGTGAGCCGCTGCTCGTCATCATCGCCGAGTATCTCCAGTCGGAGTACACGAAGTCGCCGGGCGAGGCGCGTGCGGTGGCCTCGGAGATCCTCAATCACCTTCGCGAACGGACCTATGTCATCGCAGAGGTGGGCGAGAACCGGTTCGGGTTCGTCCATCGCACGTTCATGGAGTACTTCGCCGCGCAGTACTGCAAGGCGGAGTTCAATCGGCGGGAGGCGGACTACGACTGGCTGACGGCGTTGTTCGCGCGGAGCTACTGGATCAGCGACTGGCGGGAGGTGCTCCTGCTGCTGATCGCCACGTTGAAAGAACAGGAGTCACCCGTACGGAAAGTCATCGACCACTTGTTGAGTCGGAGCGTTGCCGGTGTGCCGACCCACCTTGGGTTCGCGGCGCGTTGTGTTGCCGAGGTCGGGGCCAGTGACGACGACTGGTCGCGGGATCTACTGCACCGGCTGGTGGTCGCCATCCGATCCGTGGCGAGGGCGAACGATGACACCTCGGTGGCGTTTCTGAACGATGCGCTCACTTCGTTCTCGGCGATCATGACGTCGCCGGTCACCCTCCGAGAGGACACGCTGAGCATCATCGACGGATTCGGCATGGTCAAGGCGCTGCGCAGCCGGATGGTCGGGTTTCAGCTTCAACTGGCGTTGCGCTCCAGGGTGGAACGACGTGAGTTTGCGATCAATGCGCTCGGGGACGACGAAGAGGCGGTGCGGAGAGGGGCCGTTGCCGCGTTGGAGCGTGAGTGGGCCGGGCGGGAGGACGTGGGGTGGGCTCTCACGGAGGTGCTGCGGGCGGATCGGCAGCCACGAGTGCGGATGGCCGCGTTGGAGGCTCTGGAGCGGGGATGGCCGGGAGACCGTGAGGTTCTCGATGCCATCGGGAGACGATCGAGCGTGGAGACAGCCTATTCGGTCGTCATCGATACCCTGCGGTATCTGTCCCGACAGTGGCACGGAGACCGGCAGGCGCTGGAGATCGTTCTACAGTTCTGCTCCACCCAGTCGCAGCTCAGCGTCCCGCTGAACGAGCCGTATGCCGTACGAGACGCCTTGACGTTGACCCTCGTCAAGGGGTGGCGTCACATGCCGGAATCCGACGCCCTGTTGAGGCAGCACTGGCTTGGTGCTGTCAATGGACTGGCGCAGACCGGAGCGCCCGCCCTCATCGCGCTGGCTCGAGGCTGGGCGGACGATCCCGTAGTGATGGACTGGGTCCGAGAACAGATCGCCGAGTGTCTTGACTCGGGAGCATGGGTCTGGGTGCTGGCCGCCATGCTGGAACTGTTGCCGGAGGAAGGCGAGTTGCGGGCACGGGCGCGGAAGCAGGCTGAAGATCTGAGTACGGCGCCTCAATTGCGCATGGAGATCGTCGCCGCACTCGGGACCTCGGGGCTTGACGCGGCGGAACTGGCTTGGCTTGAGCTCCGTATCGAGGCAGATTCATCGCCGGCGGCAAGGCTGTGGATGCTGAACGTCTGGGCCGATGTAGAGCGGGACGTGGAGCGACGGGTATTGCTATTGCGGCGGACCCTGAGAAGCTCGCACACCGATATCAGCCTGCGCGCCTTCGAACTGCTGCTGGCGACGAGCCACGAGGAGGGGCTGCAAGCGGCTCGATATCTCTCGGAACGTGAGCAGAACCGGAATGTACGCATGGAGGTACTGCTCATGGCGGTTCTCCGAAGCCCGACCTGGTTGAATGAGTTCCTCCGCGAGAGGATTTCTCGTGACGAGGATCAGTATGTGCGCGCCACCGCCGTGTGGCGACTTCGGCTTCCGCTGGACTTCCAGACGCCGGATGTGTTCCGGTATCTGAGCGGATTCCAGGAGGAATTCAGAATCCCGTTCGATCTGCGAACTCTCGAATTCCCTTACGGATTTTGGGAGGGCTCGCGGCGGGGCGTCGCAGGAATCCCGACGAATATGGAATCAGGTCATGATCTGGCGGGTGAATTCGCATTCCTGACCGATGTGGCCAGGTATGACTCATCAACGAACGTCAGGGCGAGCGCCGTCTTGGCACTGAGTCTGCTGGCTCCGCACAGCCGCGCGGCCAGAACGACCTTGGTGCAGTGCAGTCGTGGCGAACTTGTCGTCAGGCTCCGTAGGTTCATCGAACTCTTGCTGCCGTCGGAGCTGCCGTAGTAGCGACGTACGATCGCACCGCAACCTCGCTTCCCTGTCACTCGTCGTGAGGACCCCCGTGTTCACCACCCGCCCCACCCTCCAGGGCACCTTCGGCATGGTCTCCTCCACGCACTGGCTGGCCTCGCAGTCGGCGATGGCGGTGTTGGAAGACGGTGGCAACGCCTACGACGCCGCGGTGGCGGGGGCGTTCGTGTTGCATGTCGTCGAGCCGCATCTCAACGGCCCCGCCGGGGAGGTGCCCATCCTGCTGGCGCCCGCCGACGGGAACGTACGCGTGTTGTGCGGGCAGGGAGTTGCCCCCGCAGGGGCCACCGTCGCGCACTACAAGTCGCTCGGGCTCGACCTCGTGCCCGGCACCGGGCCCCTCGCCGCCGCCGTTCCCGGTGCCTTCGACGCCTGGATGCTGCTGCTTCGGGACCACGGGACCAAGTCCCTCGCCGATGTCCTCAAGTACGCCATCGGGTACGCCGAAGACGGTCACGCGCCCGTGGAGAACGTCGGGGCGACCGTCGAGACCGTGCGGGAGTTGTTCGAGACGGAGTGGACCTCGTCGGCGGAGGTGTATCTGCCGGGTGGGAAGGCTCCGAAGGTCGGTGAGCTGTTCCGGAATCCTGCGCTCGCCGCCACCTGGAAGCGGCTGCTCGGTGAAGTCGACGGCGCCGGGGACCGGGTCGCGCAGATCGAGGCCGCGCGGGATGTGTGGCGTACCGGGTTCATCGGCGAAGCGCTCGTGCGCCAGGCCGCGCGGCCCACCATGGACACCAGTGGTGAGCGGCATGCCGGGACACTCACCGCTGACGATCTCGCACGGTGGTCCGCCACCTACGAGGCGCCGGCTACGTACGACTGGAACGGGTGGACCCTGTGCAAGGCCGGTCCCTGGAGTCAGGGACCGGTGTTGTTGCAGCAGCTTGCCCTGTTGCCGGCTGAGCTTCCCGCCCACGGGTCCGCCGAGTACGTGCATCTGCTCATCGAGGGGTGCAAGCTCGCCATGGCCGATCGGGAGGCCTGGTACGGGGATGCCGATGAGGTGCCGCTCGGTGAGTTGCTGGCGGACGGGTACAACGCCGGGCGGCGGGGGCTGGTGGGGCAGAAGGCGTCGTATGAGTTGCGGCCCGGGAGCCCTGGGGGGCGGGCTCCTCGGTTGTGTGCGCACGCGCATGTCGTGGTGCCGGATGAGCCGGGGTTCAGTCCCATGGGCGTCGGCGAGCCGACCGTCGCGAAGCCGCCCACCTCGCCCGTGCCGGGTGAGCCCGGTGTCGGGGCCGATGGGTCCACGCGGGGCGACACCTGTCACCTCGACGTCGTCGACCGGTGGGGGAACATGGTCGCCGCCACGCCCAGTGGGGGCTGGCTCCAGTCCAACCCCGTCGTACCCGAGCTCGGCTTCCCGCTCGGGACCCGGCTTCAGATGACCTGGCTGGAGGAGGGGCTGCCGAACTCGCTCACGCCGGGGCGACGGCCCCGTACCACGCTCACTCCCTCCGTCGCGCTGCGTGACGGGGTTCCTGTGATGGCGTTCGGTACGCCCGGCGGGGACCAGCAGGACCAGTGGCAGCTGCACTTCTTCCTCGCCGTCGCGCTGCGGTCGGCGGTCCGGGGCGGGCTTGATCTGCAAGGAGCCATCGACGCTCCCAACTGGCACAACGACAGTTTTCCGGGCTCCTTCTATCCGCGTGGGATGCGGCCGGGGAGCGTGACGGTCGAGGCGCGCATGGACGCGGGCGTGGTGGAGGAGCTACGGCGGCGTGGACATGACGTGACCGTCGGTGACGCCTGGTCCGAGGGACGGCTGTGCGCGGTCGCCCGGGACCCGGAGACCGGGGTGCTGTCCGCGGCCGCCAACCCGCGCGGGATGCAGGGGTACGCCGTGGGCCGATGAGCCACACCTCCGTGAGTTCATGCCGATTCCACCCGGCATCCACCCGCCGGGTAGGGATTGTCAGTGGCGCGTGCTCTCATGGAGCCATGATCGAAGACACGGAAACCATCGACGAGTTTCTCGCCCACCACTCGGCCGACGTGGAGGAGGCGGTCCGCAAGGCCGCCGCGGCCGAGATCATGCCCCGCTTCCGCCGGCTCGCCGCCCACGAGGTCGACGAGAAGAGCGGACCGCATGACCTGGTGACCGACGCCGACCGGCTCGCCGAGCAGTATCTGACCGAGGTGCTGGGCGCGCTGCTGCCCGGTTCGGTCGTGGTCGGCGAGGAGGCGGTGCACGCCAACCCGGCCTCGTACGAGGCGATACAGGACGACGCCCCGGTGTGGATCGTGGACCCCGTCGACGGGACGCGGCAGTTCGTGCACGGCGACCCCGGCTTCGCCACGCTGATCGCACTGGCGCAGGGCGGCGTCGTGCGCGCCTCGTGGACATACGCCCCGGCGCTCGACCAACTCGCCACGGCGGTACGGGGGCAGGGCGCCTTCCTCGACGGGGAGCGGCTGTACGCCGGGCCGCCCGAGCCCGGCCGCGACCTCGAAGTGGCCACCTCCCACCCGGACTACACGACGGACGAGCAGAAGCGCGCCCTGCGCGGACTGTGGACGGACGGACTCGCGCCGCGTCCCTGCGGCTCGGCCGGACTGGAGTACCTGGCCGTCGCGCGCGGGCAGTTGGACGCCACCGCCTTCTCCTGGGAGGCCGCCTGGGACCACGCCGCGGGGCTGCTCCTCGTGGAGGAGGCGGGCGGTGCCCACCTCACCCGCTCCGGCGAGCCGTTCCGCATCACCGGGGGCAACGCCCTGCCGTTCACCGCCGCCCGGGACACCGCGACCGCGCGGCGCATAGCGGCGGTGCTGGCAGGCACCGTCTGAAGTCCAGCGGGACACCAGCGGCCCAGGGTCTGATATCGAGCGGCCCCCGGTTCGGTTGCCGAGCGGCGGCCCCCGGTCCGGTCACCGAGCGGAAGCCCCCGTCGATTGCTGAGCGGCAGCCCATGGTCGATGGTCGACCGGTTGACCGTCGGGCGCCCTCGGCCGTCGAACTCCCCCCGCGGCCCGGCACTGTCGGTACCCCGTCATATCCTGATCCAGTGGCCATCGGCTGACGAAGGAGTCCGAAGGTGCCGTCGATGCTCGATGCGGTCGTGGTGGGTGCGGGGCCGAACGGACTGACGGCTGCCGTGGAGCTGGCCCGTCGCGGCTTCTCCGTGGCCGTTTTCGAGGCGCGGGACACCGTCGGCGGAGGAGCCCGCACCGAGGAGCTCACCCTTCCCGGTTTCGGGCACGACCCGTGCAGCGCGGCGCACCCCCTGGGGATCAACTCCCCGGCGTTCCGCGCCCTGCCCCTGGAGCGGTACGGACTGGAGTGGCTCCAGCCCGAACTGCCCATGGCCCACCCCTTCAGCGACGGCACCGCCGCCGTGCTGTCCCGGTCGGTCGCCGAGACGGCCGCCTCGTTCGGGGCCCGCGACGCGGGGGCGTACCGCAGACTGGTCGAGCCGTTCCTGCCCAAGTGGGACACCCTGGCCCGTGACTTCATGTCGCTGCCCCTGACCGCCCTGCCCCGCGACCCGGTGACCCTCGCCCGGTTCGGGCTCGTCGGGCTGCCGCCGTCGACCTGGCTGATGCGCCGCTTCCGTGACGAACGGGCCAAGGCCCTCTTCTCCGGTCTCGTCGCCCACGTCATGGCGCCGCTCTCCGGCTTCGCCACCGGCGCCATCGGCCTGGTCTTCGCGCTCGCCGCGCACGCCCGGGGCTGGCCCGTCGCCCGTGGGGGCTCCCAGTCGATCTCCGACGCGCTCGCCGCGTACCTCAAGGACCTCGGCGGCACCGTCCACACGGACTACGAGGTCAAGCGCCTCGACGACCTGCCGCCCGCGCGCGCCTACGTCTTCGACACCTCGCCCACCGCCCTGGCCCGGATCGCCGGCCTCGGCCGCTACTACGACGGCTACCGGTACGGCCCGGGCGTCTTCAAGGTCGACTACGCGCTCGACGGCCCGGTGCCCTGGACCGCGCCGGAGGCCCGCGTCGCCGGGACCGTGCAGATCGGCGCGAGCAGTGCGGAGATCGGCACCGCCCTGCGCGCCGCGTCCCGCGAGGGCCGGGCCCCCGACAAGCCGTTCATGATCACCGTGCAGCCGAGTGTGGTCGACCCGACCCGGGCTCCCGAGGGCAAGCAGGTGTTCTGGGCCTACGGGCACGTCCCCAGCGGCTGGGACGGCGACCTCACCGACGCCCTCGAACGCCAACTGGAGCGTTTCGCCCCGGGGTTCCGCGACCGGGTGCTGGCCCGCGCGACGGCGGGGCCGCCCGAACTAGCCTCCCGCAACGCCAACTACGTCGGCGGCGACATCGGCTCCGGCGCGGTCACCGGCCTCCAGATCCTGCTGCGCCCCAAGCTCTCCCTGTCCCCGTACGGCACCCCGCATCCGGCCGTCTTCATCTGCTCCTCGGCCACCCCGCCGGGCCCCGGGGTGCACGGCATGTCGGGCCACAACGCGGCGAAGGCGGTCTGGCGTCGGCTGCGACAGCAGCAGGCGTGAGCCCGCCGCGACCGGACGCAGAGGCACACCGTTCCGTTGCTTCCGGATGACCGAATCCGCTGGGAACCGGCATGAGACAAGCCCTTCTTCGACCCGCTGCCCGAGCTGAAACTCGCGGCGCCGGCGGAGGAACTGCCCGTGTCGCGGTCCGCCATCCATGGGCTGGGGGCGCTTGCCCGTGACCTGGTGAGGCCCCGCGGGACGCCGGCAGGGCTGGCAGAGTGGGCCCATGACCACGATCACGCTCGTCCAGGGCGACATCACGCGCGAGAGCGTCGACGCGATCGTCAACGCGGCGAACTCCTCCCTCCTCGGCGGGGGCGGAGTGGACGGGGCCATCCACCGCCGCGGCGGCCCGGCGATCCTGGAGGAGTGCCGGGCGCTGCGTGCCGCGCGGTACGGCAAGGGACTGCCGACCGGCCAGGCGGTCGCCACCACGGCCGGTGAGCTGGACGCCCGATGGGTGATCCACACGGTGGGCCCGGTGTTCAGCCGCAGCGAGGACCGCTCCGACCTGCTGGCCTCCTGCTATCGGGAGGCGCTGAAGGTCGCCGACGAACTGGGCGCCCGCACGGTCGCGTTCCCGGCGATCTCCACGGGCGTCTACGGCTGGCCGATGGACGACGCGGCCCGCATCGCCGTCCAGACGGTGCGGGCCGCGCGGACCTCGGTGACGGAGGTCAGGTTCGTGCTCTTCGGCGAGCAGGCGTACGAGGTGTTCGTGGCGCGGGCCGAGGGCTGATAGGCCGCTCGGGCCGCGCCCGGCCCGATCGTCGTGCCCTGCCTGATCACCCCGACCACCGCCCACCGGTCGGACCGGCGTGACCGGCCCGACCCGATGGTCAGCGGCTGATCACGTCAGCGGAGGTGCGGGCACCGCCGGTACCGCTCCGCCGAGCAGGCCCGTGATGAGGTCGAGCACCGGCGACAGCAGCCCCGTCACCGCGCCCAGCACTCCGCCGAGGTCCAGTGAGGTCAGTGAGCTGAGCAGGCCGTTGACCGCGGACTGGACCTGGGCGACGAGGTCGTCCACGGGGTCCGCGGCCCGGCCCGGCACCGCTCGGTCCGCGGGGGCGTCCAGGGCCCGCAGCCGGTCCTGGACGGTGGTGCTCCAGGTGCGCAGCTCCTCCGCGTACGAGGTGGCCGCGGCCGGGTCGAGCCCCGTGCCGCGCGTCGTCAGTGAGTCCAGCGAGTCCAGCAGTGGTTCCGTCGCGGCGTCGGACCGCGCGGCGGACTCGGCGATGCTCAGGCCCGGCACATCTCGGCCCACGTCGCCTACGGCGGCAGCGGTGCCGGCCTGGCCGAAGACGAGCGCGGCGCAGACCAGGGGCGGCACGAGAAGGCCGCGGGAGACAAGGGCGCGCATGAAGATCCTTTCGAAGCGCTTGAAGTACAGTCCTTGCGCCCACGGTGAGAACGGGTCAGATGCCCCGCAAACCGATCAAGCGGCCCCCACCGCGCCGCGCGCTCGCCGTGCGGCGACCCTGACCAGGCTGTTTCGCCCCGAGTGCAGGCCCATCCGGGTACGGCGGTCCGTTCGCCCGTCAGGGTGCGGGTTCAGCCGGACACGGCGTCCCCGTCGAGTACCTCGCGGCACCGTCCACCGCCCCTGGGGCCGGGACGGCGTCCGGTGCGGCGCCCGCGACATGCGCTCCGTGCGGACCGGCCCGATCATGGAACCCCCTGTCCCGGAGAACGGGAGGTGCCCTTGGGGACGGACCCCCCGCTCCCGCGGACCCTGCTGTCCGCGGACGTCGAGGCACTGCTGGCGGGCGCGGACCCGGAGCTGGGGCGGGAGTACCGGATGCTGCGGGACATCGTGGAGGGCGGGTCGGCGGCCGTCGCCGTCCTCGACACCCGGCTGCGCTATGTGTACGTCAACCCTCACATGGCCCGGATCAACGGCGTCCCGGTGAGCGAGCACCTGGGGCGCACCCTCACCGAGGTCATGCCCGGCGTGGAGCGGCCCGTCGAGGTGCCATGGGCGGTGCTGCGCGACGGCCGCCCCCGTGACGTCGTCGTCTCCGGCACCATGGGCACCGGCGACCACAGCGCGCCCCGGGAGTGGCAGTGCACCTACCACCGGCGCCACGACGAGCGGGGCGAGGTCGTCGGCCTGGTGGCCGTCGGCGTGGAGGTCACCGAGCCGCGCCGCTATGTCACCGAGCTGGAGCGGGCCCACGGCCGGATGGCCATGCTGCACACGGCCGCCCTGCGCATCGGCACCACGCTGGACCTGGAGACGACCTGCCGGGAACTCGTCGACTTCGTGGTGCGCGATCTCGCGGACGGCGCCTCCGTCGACCTGGTGGTCGAGGACGACCCGGCCGACCCCGTGCCGCACGGCGTCGTACGGCTGCGGCGCGCCGCCGTCAGCAGAAGCCCCGAGCTGGCCGAGCGGCTCGGCCGCCCGCCCGTCCTCGACGAGGTCAACGAGCACGGCCCCACGTCCCCGGTGCGCCGCGTCCTGGAACGCGGCCGTCCGCTGCTGACGAGCGTGCCCGGCAGAAGGCCACCGGGGCTGCGCGGGCCGTACGCCGACCGGCTGGCGGAGTACCGGGCCGCCGGCATCCACTCCGGGCTGGTCGTGCCCCTGACCACCGACTCGCGGAGCGTGGGCGTCCTCGCCATGGTCCGGGCGGGCTCCTCGCCGGCCTTCACCATGGAGGACGGCGTGGTCGCCCAGGAACTCGCCGGCCGAGCCTCCCGCGCCCTCGAACGCGCCCGGCACTACGCCCGCGAGCACACCATGGCGCTGGAACTCCAGCGGGCCCTGCTCAGCGAACCGACCCTCCCGCACCCCGACCTGGAGACCGCCTCCCGCTATCTGCCCGCCGACGACAGCGCGGTGGTCGGCGGCGACTGGTACGACTCGCTGGCCCTCCCGCAGGGCCGGAACCTGCTCGTCATCGGCGATGTGATGGGCCACGGCGTGGAGGCCGCCGTCGCGATGAGCCACTACCGGTCCATGCTCAGGGCCCTTGCCTCCTCCTCGGGCCTGCCGCTGCACGAGATGCTCTACGCCGCCGACCGCATGATCGCCGCGTCCGGCTTCGACCGCGTCGCCACCTGTCTGCTCGCCCTCGGCGACCCGGCCACCGACACCATCAGCTACGCCAACGCCGGCCACCTGCCCCCGCTGCGGATCAGCGCCGAGGGCCAGGTGGAACTGGTCCCGCTCCCCGCAGGCCCGCCACTCGGCACCGGCCTGGGCGCCTACGAGACCGTCACCCGCCCCGGCCAGCCCGGCGGCACCCTGCTCCTCTACACCGACGGCCTGGTGGAACGCCGCGACGAGGACATCGACACGTCCCTCAGCCGCCTGACCGACCTGCGTCTGCCGCCCGGCGGCGGCCTCGACGAGATCCTCGACGGCATCCTGGCGCACGCGGCGACGGGGTCCGTGCACGACGACATCGCGCTGCTCGCGGCCCGGGCACGCGGGGTGCCGGGAGCGGGAGTTCAGGACGTCCCGGTCCGCTGAGGCGCCGCCCGCCGCCGTACCCCCAGTGCCAGCCCCAGAGCGGCGAGCAGCACCGCGAGCACCGCGTACCCGTACGTCAGCGTCGCCGCCACGGCCACCCCCGCGACCAGCAACGGACCGCCCGCGTCGCCCAGTTCACGCCCGAGCTCGGCCGCGCCCATGGTCTGCCCCAGCCGCTCCGGCGGGGTCGACGAGGCGAGCGCGGCGAAGCCCAGCGGGGTGATGAGTCCGGTGCCCGCGCCGACAAGCGCGGCGGCGAGCAGAACGCCCGTGAGCCCCGGCAGCATCGCGCAGGCCAGCCCCACCGCCGCGAGCAGCAGCCCGACGGTCAGCCCGGCCCGCGCGGTGATCCGCCCCGCGTCCAACGCCCGCCCCGCTCGCGGCTGGACGACCGCCGCACACGCGGCCAGCACCGACACCGCCGCCCCGGTCGCCACCGTCCCCAGCCCGGCCACCGACCCCGACACCGGCAGGAACCCGACGCCCACCGACAGCGCGGCGGTCGCCCCGGCCAGCGCGGCCGTCGGCACCAGGAACGCCGGATCGGCCAGCCGCCGGGCCAGGTCCACCACCGTCTGCCGGGCCCGGGGCAGCGGCGGTACGACGGGCACGGCGACCAGCGCCCACACCGCCACCGCCGCGCCGAGCAGCGCCAACACCGTGAACAGCAGCCGCAGCCCGCCCGCCCACACCAGCACCCCGCCGAGCAGCGGACCCAGCGTGTAGCCGATCGACTTGTAGAAGCCGTAACTCCCGAACGCCCGCCCGTGCTTGGCCGCCGGATTCAACCGGGCCACCAGCGCCGACGCGGCGGGGGAGAAGGCGGAGGCCGCCGCCCCCTGACCGAGCCGCGCGGCCCACAGCCACCCCGGGCTGTCGGCGAGGGCGTACAGCGCGGACGCCACGGCGAACGCCACCAGGCCGCCCAGCAGCACCGGCCGCGCCCCGATCCGGTCGGCGATCGTGCCGAACACCGGCTTCAGCAGTACCTCGGCACCGTCGTACAGGGCCAGCAGCCCGCCCAGGACGAGCAGGGAGGTGACGGCGTCGTCGCTGTCGGCGCCCAGGTTCGCGGCGATGCCGTGCGCGCCGAAGGCGGTGGTGAAACCGGCCGCGTAGAGCGGCCACATGCGGCGCGCGGGAGCCGTCTCAGTCGGCGGTGTCACTGAGGCCAAGGCGCAGGTGCTCCACGTGATAGACGGCCTGGTCGAGGAGTTCGGCGACATGGTGGTCGTGCAGCGTGTAGACGACCGAGCGGCCGCGTCGCTCGCCCACCACCAGGCCGAGGTTGCGCAGCAGCCTCAGCTGGTGCGAGCACGCCGACTGCTCCATCCCCACCTCGGCGGCCAACTCCGTCGCGGGCAGCGGCCCTTCGCGCAAGCGCGCCAGGATCAGCAGCCGGGAGGGCGTCGACAGGGCCTGGAGCGTGGTGGCGACCTTCGCGACATTGCCCGCGTCGAGGCGTACACGCTCCTCGGCGGTGCTGGTGACGGCTCCATGACCCATGCGGGGTATCTTACCCACCGCACATGAACAGATGAATGAGTCTTCATGTGTTCCTGTATGGTGGCCGGGTGTCAGCGACTCTTGCCCCCTCCCGTGTTCCTGCCCCCACCCGCACCGCGCCCCCTCGCCGCACCCGCGTCCTCGCTCTCCCCGAGGCCCGCTGGGCGCTCGCCGCGACGGCCGCGTTCCTGGTGGCCCTCGCCCTGGACCTGTCCGGTGCCCCGGCCTGGGCGTACGGGCCGCTGTACGCCGTCGCCTATGGCACCGGCGGCTGGGAGCCCGCGCTCGAAGGGCTGCGGGCGCTGCGCGAGAAGACGCTCGACGTCGACCTGCTGATGATCGTCGCGGCCGTCGGTGCCGCCGCCATCGGCCAGGTCCTCGACGGGGCGCTGCTGATCGTCATCTTCGCCACCTCCGGCGCCCTGGAGGCCCTGGCCACCGCCCGCACCGCCGACTCCGTGCGCGGCCTGCTCGACCTCGCGCCCACGACCGCGACCCGACTGGACGACGCGGGCGCGGAGTCCGTCGTCCCGGCCACCGAACTCGCCGTCGGCGATGTGCTGTTGATCCGCCCGGGGGAGCGGATCGGCGCCGACGGGCGGGTGCTGGACGGGGTCAGCGAGGCCGACCAGGCGACCATCACCGGTGAACCCCTCCCCGTGGTCAAGCGCCCCGGCGACGAGGTCTTCGCCGGCACCCTCAACGGCACCGGCGCGCTGCGGGTCCGCGTCGCGCGCGACCCCGCCGACTCCGTCATCGCCCGCATCGTGACCCTGGTCGAGGAGGCGTCCCGCACCAAGGCGCCGACGCAACTGTTCATCGAGCGGATCGAGCAGCGGTACGCCGTCGTGATCGTCGCCGCCACGCTCGCCGTCTTCGCCGTGCCGCTCGTCTTCGGCGCCGACCTCACCGGTGCCCTGCTGCGCGCGATGACCTTCATGATCGTCGCCTCGCCGTGCGCGGTCGTCCTCGCGACGATGCCGCCCCTGCTGTCCGCCATCGCCAACGCCGGCCGGCACGGGGTGCTGGTCAAGTCGGCGGTGGCCATGGAGCGGTTGGGGGAGATCGACATCGCCGCGCTCGACAAGACCGGGACGCTGACGGAGGGGGCGCCGGAGGTGACGGCGGTACGTCCGACACCGGACTCCGGGCTCGACGAGGACGCGCTGCTGGGCTTGGCCGCGGCGGCCGAGCTGCCCAGTGAGCATCCGCTGGCCCGGGCGATCGTGGGGGCGGCGCGGGGGCGGGGGGTGCGGATCGCGCGGGCCGAGGGGTTCGCCGCGATGCCGGGGCGGGGGGTTACCGCAACGGTGGAGGGGCGGTCGGTGAGCGTCGGCCGGGTGGACGGGGAGGGGCGGGAGCCGGTCGGTCGTCCGGGCGCCGCCCCCGGCGACGCCACCGTCGTCCGGGTCACCCGTGACGGCGTCCCCGTCGGCACCCTGGCCCTCACCGACCGGCTGCGCCCCGCCGCCCCCGCCACGACCGCCGCCCTCACCGCCCTGACCGGTACCCCGCCCACGCTTCTGACCGGCGACAACGCCCGCGCCGCCGCCCGCGTCGCCGAGGCCGCCGGGCTCACCGACGTCCGTGCCGGTCTGCTCCCCGAGGGCAAGGTGAACGCCGTACGGGAGATGCAGGACGCCGGTCGCAAGGTGCTGTTCGTCGGCGACGGCGTCAACGACGCTCCCGCGCTCGCCGCCGCCCACTCCGGGGTCGCGATGGGCCGCGGGGGCTCCGACCTGGCGCTGGAGACCGCCGACGCGGTGGTGGTGCGCGACGAGCTGACAGCCGTACCGGCGGTCGTACGGCTGTCCCGGGCCGCCCGTCGGCTGGTCGTGCAGAATCTCGTCATCGCGGGGACCTTCATCACCGTCCTGGTGGTGTGGGACCTGGTGGGACACCTCCCCCTGCCGCTCGGTGTCGCGGGCCACGAGGGCTCCACCGTCCTCGTCGGACTGAACGGGCTGCGGCTGCTGCGGGAGTCGGCCTGGCGATCCGGCCAGGTCCAGCCAGCGCGACGTTGATGTCGGATTCCCGCCAGCCGACCCTCCTGCGCTGCACCATGCTGGACGTATGCAGAAAGGGATGCACACCGACACCGAGCGCTGCGTGCGCGCCGTCCAGTCCAAGGACGCCCGGTTCGACGGGTGGTTCTTCACGGCGGTCCTGACGACCCGGATCTACTGCCGGCCCAGCTGCCCGGCCGTGCCGCCCAAGCCCGCGAACATGACGTTCTACCCGAGCGCGGCCGGCTGCCAGCAGGCCGGGTTCCGGGCCTGCAAGCGGTGCCGCCCGGACACCAGCCCCGGGTCCCCCGAGTGGAACCAGCGCGCCGACCTGGTCGCCCGCGCGATGCGGCTGATCGCCGACGGGGTCGTGGACCGCGAGGGCGTGCCGGGACTGGCCGTGCGGCTCGGCTACAGCACCCGGCAGGTCGAACGCCAGCTCCTCGCCGAGCTGGGCGCGGGGCCGCTCGCCCTGGCCCGGGCCCAACGCGCCCAGACCGCAAGGCTGTTGATCGAGACGACGGCCCTGCCGATGGCGGATATCGCGTTCGCCGCCGGTTTCTCCTCGATCCGCACCTTCAACGACACCGTGCGCGAGGTCTTCGCGCTCTCACCGAGCGAGCTGCGGTCACGGGTGCCGCGCGGGAACGCGGGCGCGGTGACCCCCGGGGTTCTCACGCTCCGGCTGCCGTTCCGCGCCCCCCTCAACCCCGACAACCTCTTCGGTCACCTCGCGGCGACCGCCGTGCCCGGGGTGGAGGAGTGGCGGGACGGCGCCTACCGCCGCACACTGCGACTGCCGTACGGCCACGGCATCGTGGCGCTCACCCCGAACCCCGACCACATCGCCTGCCGCCTCACCCTGAGCGACCTGCGCGATCTGACGGTCGCCATCAGCCGGTGCCGCCGCATGCTCGATCTGGACGCCGACCCGGTGGCGATCGACGACCAGTTGCGCACGGACCCGGTGCTGGCGCCGCTGGTCGCGAAGGCGCCCGGGCGACGGGTGCCGCGGACGGTGGACGAGGCGGAGTTCGCGGTCCGGGCGGTACTGGGCCAGCAGGTCTCGACCGCCGCCGCCCGCACCCACGCGGCCCGGCTGGTGACGGCCCATGGCGACCCGGTGGACGACCCCGAGGGCGGCCTCACCCACCTCTTCCCGTCCCCGGAGCAACTGGCCGCCCTGGACCCCGAGTCACTCGCCATGCCCCGCACCCGCCGCACCACCTTCACCACCCTCGTCGGCCAACTGGCGGACGGCTCCCTGAACCTGGGCGTGGAGGGCGACTGGACGGAGACGCGCGCCCGCCTCCTCGCCCTGCCCGGCTTCGGCCCCTGGACGGCCGACGTCATCGCGATGCGCGCCCTCGGCGACCCCGACGCCTTCCTCCCCACCGACCTCGGCATCCGCAAGGCCGCCCAGGAGTTGGGCCTCCCCTCGACCCCGGCGGCGCTGACCGCGCGAGCGGCGGCCTGGCGGCCGTGGCGGGCGTACGCGGTCCAGTACCTGTGGGCGACCGACAGCCACCCGATCAACTTCCTTCCGGTATAAGGACGTTCCGTGACCTCTGTTCCCGCTCTGAAGCAGCACACCGTGATCGACAGTCCGTACGGCCCGCTGACCCTGGTCGCGACGGACGGCACCCTGAGCAACCTCTACATGACCGACCAGCGCCATCGCCCCGCGCAGGAGACGTTCGGCGCCCGCGACGACCGCCCCTTCGGCGAGGCCGTGGACCAGCTGGAGGCCTATTTCGCCTCGGAGTTGAAGGAGTTCACCCTCGAACTCCACCTGCACGGCACCCCGTTCCAGCGCGGCGTCTGGGACCAGCTCCTCCGCATCCCGTACGGCGAGACCCGCTCCTACGGCGACCTCGCCGAAGCCCTCGGCAACCCCGGCGCCTCCCGCGCGGTCGGCCTCGCCAACGGCAAGAACCCGATCAGCATCATCGTCCCCTGCCACCGCGTCGTAGGCTCCAACGGCAGCCTCACCGGCTACGGCGGCGGCCTGGAACGCAAGCAGCGCCTGCTGGACTTCGAACAGGGGGCGGCGCTGTTCTGACCGGTGGCTAGCCCCGCAGCCGGCGCAGCAGTTCCGGCAGGGCCGTGCCGATCGGTTCTCGGATGACCTCGTCGGCGCGGTCGTCGTACGGGGTCGGCTCGGCGTTGACGACGATCAGGCGGGCGCCGTGGTCGGCGGCGACGCCGGCGAGGCCGGCGGCGGGCTGGACCTGGAGGGTGCTGCCGACGGCGATGAAGATCTCGCAGGCCTTGGTGATCGCGGCGGCCTGACCGAGCACGACCGGGTCGAGGCGCTCGCCGAACATCACGGTCGCGGACTTCAGGATCCCGCCGCACTCCCGGCAGGCCGGGTCGTCCTCCCCGGCGTCGATCCGCGCGAGGGTGTCCTCCATGGGCCCGCGCGCATGACACCGCGTGCACACCACCTGCCGTGCGGTGCCGTGCAGTTCGACGACCTTGCGGGCCGGCATCCCGGCGAGCTGGTGCAGCCCGTCCACATTCTGTGTGATCACCCGCACGGGTACCCCGGACTTCTCCAGCTCGGCCACCGCGAAATGCGCCGCGTTGGGCTGCGCCGCGAGCGCCTGATTGTCTTTTCGCAGGAGCCATGAACGCCGCCGGATCTCCGGATCGTTCATGTAGTAGTCGTACGTCACGAGCTTTTCCGCCTCGGGATCCCGACGCCACAGACCGTTGGGGCCGCGATAGTCCGGAATCCCGGAGTCGGTGGAAATTCCTGCGCCGCTGAGAAGGGCCACGAGGGGCTTGTTCATGCGGCCGAGGGTAGATCGACGCGGTCGGGCGGAGCCAACGGTTATCGGCCGTCGTCCTCGTCCGGCTCGTCGTCCTTCGGTTGCACCGGACCGAACGGTTCGATCTTCGGGTTGGCGAAGGGGCCCTGGTACGACCCCCTCGCCTCGGGGGCTCCCTGGAGCCGCGCACCGGCCTCCGCGGTCACCAGCAACGCGTAGGTGCCGTTCGCCGGGTCCACGGGGACCAGGCCGTACGCCGTGTCGACCTCGTGCTCGGTGAGGCCGAGACGGTGACGGGCGTCGTCCAGGGTCGAACCCGGCGGCAGGGTCACGGTGATGAGGACGGTGGGGCTCTCGGGAGCCATGGGTCTCCTACAGACGGGCGGTGGTCTTGCCGAGGCGGCGGACCGCGTCGACGATCGCCGCGGTGTTGATGATGCCGTACCCGTAGTCGAAGTCGTAGCCGTGACCGCCCACGTCGTGCGCGGACCGGCGGATCAGCGTACGCATCCGGGACGGCGACAGATCCTTCACCGACACCTTGCTGCGGATCGCGGCGACGACGCCGGCCGCGACCGGACAGGCGGCCGACGTCCCCGAGTCGGGGCTGTTCTGGCCGAACGCCTTCGATCCGCTGAAGTGCGTGTACGTGGCGATGTCCGGCTTGCGCACGGCGAGCCGTCCCGGCCCCTGGGACGAGTAGCCGACCCGGGCGTCATGCGTGTCCACCCCGGCCACGGACAGCACACCGGGGTGCGAGTTCGCTCCGTTGATGGGCCGGCTCGGGAAGCCGCAGCGCCCGTCGGGGCACTCGACACCGCAGTTGCCCGCGGCGAACAGGATGTCGGCGCCGGAGACCTCCAGGGCGGCGACGATGAGGTTGAACGGATGGGCGCGGTTGTCGGAGTAGTTGCCCGGGTGTCCCGGCGGGAAGTCCCACGTCGGCTGGAACGACCCCCAGCTGTTGCTGATGACCATCCGGCGCCGCTCGCGCGGCATCTGCTCCAGCAGCCCCCACAGGTGCGCGTACGCGGAGATCGCGTCGGAGAGCAGCCCCTCCATCACGGTGGCGCCCTGCCGCTGAGAGAGCAGCACGGGAAGGTCGAGGAGGGACACCTTGCGGGCCACGATCAGCGAGTCGAACGCGCACATCGTGCCGTGGTTCACCGGGAACTGACCGAAGTTCCCGGCCACCCCCGGCGGCTTCCAGCTGCGCGCCGCGTCGACCGTCACGGGCGAGCCGAGGACCGTACCGAGGTGCGCGACGTTGATGCCGGTGTCGACGATGGCCAGCGGGACGCCCGTCCCGTCCAGCCCTTCACTCTTCAGCGCGTCCGTGACGAACCGCTGCACGTCGTGCCAGTCGCCGACCGGGGGCGTGTTGCCGCAGGTGGGCATCGTCTCGACGGCCGGGTCGGCGGAGATCCCGACGATGTCGGGGCGCTTGGCGCCCAGCATCGCCAGCCGCGCGGCGCCGTCGCGGTCCTGTATCTCGCCGCGCACCAGGACGCTCGCGTCCTCGGGAGCCAGCGAGAAGGTGAGCGGCTGGTCCAGCGACAGCGGATCGCCGTCGGAGTACGCCGGTTTGGGCTGCGGCACCGGCACCGGCACGAAGTCCGGGTCGAGCGCGAGGCCGGGCAGTGAGCCGGCCACGTCCGAGGCCGGCGGAGTGCTGACGGACGGATCCACGATCGCCTGGACGAGATCGGGTTCCGGGCGTATCTGAACGATTACCCGCATGGTTCCCCCTGTAATTGAATCCGGCGGCAAGGAAAACCCGGGCCGCCGGTATCTGCGGATAAGGCGAGGACTCGCACGCTATTGGCGCGGATACAGGGGGTCCATACGCGCAAGGGCGTAGCTTCAAGAACACATTTCCGCAGGGGAATCGACGGGAATCGACACCCGGATCAACAGGCGTCAGGAAACCCGTCGGCCGTTCTCCAGCTCCGCCGTCCCTGCTCCTTCCGCGAGCACATCCAGCGCGGCCCGCACCCGGCCGCCCAGGGTGCCCAGCAGATAGTCGTCCAACTCCTCGCGCGGCACGAGCCGCCACGACAGCAGCTCCTCCTCCTGGAGCCGGATCGCCTTCAGCTCGTCCTCGCCGAGGACGCCACCGTCGTAGAGGTACGCCACCAGCGGCGGCATGCCCGGGCGGTACACCCAGTCCACCGCGAGCAGTCGGCCGAGTTCGCGGTCGAGCCCGATCTCCTCAAGCGTCTCGCGGCGTGCGCCCTGACGGGGCGTCTCGCCGTCGTCCGACTCGATGGTGCCGCCCGGAAGCGCCCAGCCCTCCCGGTAGTTGGGCTCGACGAGCAGCAGCCGCCCCTCCCCGTCACGGAAGAGGGCGGCGGCACCGGCGAGGATGCGGGGGAGGCCGGCGAGATATGTGGCGAAGTCCTGAGCGCTGGTCATGCCAGAAGGGTAAGACGCCCCCGCGCTGATCAGTCACCGTCGATCAATCGCACCGTCCGCTCCGCCAGTTCGCTGATCCGTACCCCGTCGAAGCCGAACACCGCGCTGCGCACCGTGTCCTCCAGCGGATCCTTCCACTGCGCCGGGATCGCCCGCGCACCGGTCAGCACCCCGGCCACCGAGCCGGCCGTGGCCCCGTTGGAGTCGGTGTCCAGACCGCCGCGGACCGTCAGCGTGACGGTCCGGGTGAAGTCGCCGTCGCCGTACAGCAGCCCGGCGGTGAGCACCGCGGCGTTCGGGACGGTGTGGATCCAGCCGAGCCCGGCGGTCTCCTCGCCCACCGTCGTCAGCGTGTCCTCCCAGGTCATCCGGGTGTCGTGGAGGGACATCACCCGGCGCACGGTCCTGGCCAGCCTGCTGCCCGCCGGGACGACGGCGAGCGCCTGGTCCAGGGCGTGGCGCACGGTCGCCGCGGTGAACGCCGCCGACACCAGCGCCGCCGCCCACATCGCCCCGTACACCCCGTTCCCGGTGTGCGAGAGCACCGCGTCCCGGCGCGCCAGCGAGGCCGCCCGGCGGGGGGCGCCCGGACAGGTCCAGCCGTAGATGTCGGCGCGGATCAGCGCCCCGATCCAGTCCTGGTACGGGTTGTCGTAGGTCGCCGTCAGCGGCGGCTTCAGCCCGTTGGCGAGATTGCGGTAGGCGGCCCGCTCGGCGGTGAACGTCTGGAGGTACGGCAGCCTCAGCAGCCACAGATCACCGACCTGCTCGGTGCTGAAGGAGAAACCGTGGGTCTCCAGAAGATCAAGGCCGAGGATGGCGTAGTCCACGTCGTCGTCACGGCAGCTGCCGTGGATCCGGCCACGCACGCAACTCCGCCACTCCGGGCGCAGCTCGAAACCGTCGCTCTCGCTCGGCGGCTCCGGCAGATAGTCGGTCAGCGGCAGGGCGGCGGCCTGCCGCAGATAACGGTCGATCCGGTCCCGCGTCCACAGGTCGCCCTGCTCGACCGGCTTGCCGAGCATGTTGCCCGCGATCCGGCCCAGCCAGCCCCCGAGAACGCGGTCGGCGAGCTCTGGCTCACTGCCCACAGGGGTCATAGGACCGGTTTACCCGATTCCAGGGGTCCGCACAGGGGGGTCGTAGCCGCTTCTCAAGGTCCGGGCGGGGCATGACGGCGAGGGGCAGCTCCGGTTATGGTCGCAGCGGCGCGACTGGCCTGACATGCGTGAGGCCCGGAGAGCAAGGGGAATGCAAGGTGGCTTTCGCTGCAGGCAACGGTGCCCACGGGGTGCTCATCGCCGCGGACAAGTTCAAGGGATCGCTGACGGCCGTGCAGGTCGCCGAGCGGGTGACGGCCGGGCTGCGCCGGGTCGCGCCGGGCGTCGACGTGGCCGCGCTGCCCGTGGCCGACGGCGGCGACGGCACCGTGGACGCGGCGGTCGCGGCCGGTTTCGAACGGCACGAGATCAAGGTCGCCGGACCCCTCGGCCAGGAGGTGACCGCCGCCTTCGCGCTGCGCGGCGACACCGCCGTCGTGGAGATGGCGGAGGCCAGCGGGCTCCAGCGGCTGCCCAAGGGCGTCTTCGCCCCCCTCACCTCGTCCACCTACGGCTCCGGCGAGCTGCTGCGGGCCGCGCTCGACGCGGGCGCCCGCACCATCGTCTTCGGCGTCGGCGGCAGCGCCACCACCGACGGCGGCGCCGGCATGCTCACCGCGCTCGGCGCCCGGTTCCTCGACAAGGACGGCGAGCCGGTCGCCCCGGGCGGCGGCGGTCTCGCCGAGCTGGCCTCGGCCGACCTGTCGGGCCTCGATCCGCGCTTCGCCGACGTGGAGCTGGTCCTCGCCAGCGACGTCGACAACCCGCTGACCGGCCCGAAGGGCGCGCCCGCGGTCTACGGCCCGCAGAAGGGCGCCTCCCCGGACGACGTGGAGACCCTGGACGCCACCCTCGCCCACTACGCGCGCGTGCTGGAGGACACGGTCGGCGCCAAGGCCGCCGAGTACGCCGCGTCTCCGGGCGCGGGCGCGGCCGGAGGCATCGGCTACGGCGCGCTCCTCATCGGTGCCCGGTTCCGCGCCGGCATCGAGGTCATGCTCGACGTCCTCGGCTTCGCCCCCGCGCTGGAGCGGGCCGCCCTGGTCATCACCGGTGAGGGCTCCCTCGACGAGCAGACCCTGCACGGCAAGGCCCCCGCGGGCGTCGCCGCCGCGGCCCGCGCCGCCGGCAAGGAGGTCGTCGCGGTGTGCGGTCGCCTCGCCCTGCCCCCGGAGGCGCTCGGCAGGGCCGGCATCCGACGCGCGTACCCGCTCACCGAGGTCGAGCCGGACGTGGCGAAGTGCATCGCCGACGCCGGGCCGATCCTGGAGCGGGTGGCGGAGCAGATCGCGCGCGACTTTCTCACCTGAGGAACTCAGCGGCGGGCCCCGGACAACCGGTACGCGTCCAGCGCCAGCGTCATCTCGATCAGGTCCCGCGGCCGGGCCAGCGACCGTGACGTCAGCTGTTCCAGGCGCCGCAGCCGGTTGAACACCGTGTTGCGGTGGCAGTACAGCCGTCCGGCGGCCCGGCCCGCCGAACCCTCGCAGGCCAGCCACACGTCCAGGGTCTCAAGCAGCACGGCCCGGTCGGCGGGCTCCAGCTCAAGCAGCCCGCCGAACACGTCCGCCACCAGCCGGTCGGCCAGCTCCGGCTGACTCACCACGAGCGCCGTCGGCATGCGCTGATCGAGGCGTACG
Organism: Streptomyces sp. NPDC051913; assembly: GCF_044593635.1. Classification (NCBI taxonomy): domain Bacteria; kingdom Bacillati; phylum Actinomycetota; class Actinomycetes; order Kitasatosporales; family Streptomycetaceae; genus Streptomyces; species Streptomyces sp. NPDC051913. The sequence continues at coordinate 707,371 of NZ_JBIUCI010000002.1, forward strand.
ACGGCGGTGCCGTCCGGCGGACAGGTCCGCAGCGCCAGCTCCGCCAGCCGCCGGGCCCGCCCCAGCTCGGCGAGGCCGGGCACCACCGGGCTGATCCCACCGGGCCCCGAGCACCGCCCCTCCAGCACCCGCGCCACCCCGTCCAGGCCCTGACCGGGGGAGAGGGCCACCACCCCCACCTCGCCGTCGGCCCGCATCCGCCAGATGAACCGGAACCCGGCCCCCTGGACCGGCCGCTCGGCCGGCTCCCGCCGCTCGGCCCGCAGCACGACCACCGCGTAGGGGCCGTGCTCCGGCAGATCGAGCCCGGCCGCCGCACGGGCGGCCAGCCCCGGGGTCGCCTGGCCCTCCAGCAGCGCGTCGAGCAGCGCCTGCAACTGCTCGTCCGTCCGCCGCCGCAGCTCCGCCTCCGTCGCCCGGTACGCCTCCGAGGCAGCCTCCGCCTGCGCGTCCACCGCCGACCACACCATCGTCGTCGACCGCATGAGCGCCGCCAGCCGCTCCGGCTCCCGCCCGGCCGCGCCCTCCACGAGCGCGTCCCACACCAGATAGCCGGCGTTGCGGTAGGCGTGGATCAACAGGTCGAGGGGCAGCCCCTGCCGAGCCCGCCGCCGTCCCGCGCCCTCGGCGCACTCCAGGTCACGGCGGGGCGAGTCCCGGGGCGCGGAGATCGTCTCGATCCCGATCCGTATCGCCTCCTCGGCCTCCCGCCACTGCTGGTCGTACGGCAGCACCTGCGCGTAGACGGGCGAGTGGTCGAAGAGTTGCCTGAGGTGCTCGTCGACCAGCTCCGGCACCCGTTCCAGCAGAGCCGTGCAGGACTCCGCAAGCAGCTTCCAGTCATGACCGGTCCGCGGCCGTCGCCTCCCCATGTCCGGAGGATGCCATCGCGACCGGGCCCCGCACAGGCCCCTGACACGCAGCGTTGTGCGCGCGCACAACGGTGGCACCGGCCCGCTGGGCACCCGCAGCGAGATTGCGGCGGGCCGTGGACGCGCGCTCGCACCGGTGCTGGGGTGAGCGCCACACAGAGTGAGGACAGAAGGGAAGTCCATGGTCGGATCCGGACTCGTGGTGCGGGACCTGTCGGTCGGATACGGCCCCGTGCGCGCCCTGCGCCGGGTGTCCCTGGAGGTGCCCGAGGGAACCGTCGTGACGGTCCTCGGCTCCAACGGCGCGGGCAAGTCGACGCTGCTCCGCGCCATCAGCCGCACCCTGTCGTTCCAGGGCGGCGCGGTCACCGAGGGCGAGGTGAGCCTGGCCGGCCGACGGCTGGACCGACTCCCGCCGGACCGGGTGGTCGCCGCCGGTGTCTGCCAAGTACCCGAAGGGCGCCGGGTGTTCGCCCGTATGACGGTCGCCGACAATCTGCGCGCGGGCGCCCTCGGCGGCGCCCGGGCGGGCCGCGCCGGCGCGCTGGCCCGCGTCCACGAACTCTTCCCCGTCCTGGCCCAACGCGCCCACCAGCGCGCCGGGTTGCTCTCCGGCGGCGAACAGCAGATGCTCGCCGTCGCCCGCGCCCTGATGGCCGCCCCGAAGGTCCTCCTCCTGGACGAACCCTCCCTGGGCCTCGCCCCGCTCATGGCCGAGCGGATCGCCGACACCGTCCGGGAGATCAACGCCCAGGGCACCGCGGTCCTCCTCGTGGAACAGAACGCCGCCCTCGCCCTGCGCCTCGCCACGCACGCGTACGTCCTCGAAGTCGGCGAGGTCACCCTGGAGGGCCCGGCCGCGGAACTGGCCGCCTCCGACGAGGTCCGGCGCCGCTATCTGGGCGTCGTGGACGAGGACGCGGCGGCCGACGCCGACCAGGTCGTAGGGCGCACGCTGACCCGGTGGAAGGGGTGAGCCCGTGGACACCCTCGACGTACGCGGCCTGACCGTACGCTTCGCCGGCCTCACCGCCCTCGACGACGTCTCCTTCACCGTCCGCCCCGGCACCGTCCACGCCCTCATCGGCCCCAACGGGGCAGGGAAATCCACCTGCTTCAACGTCCTGTCCGGCGTCTACCGCGCCACCTCGGGCAGCGTCCGCTTCGGCGACCACGAACTCACCGGCATGCCTGCGCACCGCATCGCCGCGCTCGGGGTCGCCCGCATCTTCCAGAACCTCGCCCTGCCACCCCGCGCCACGGTCGAGGACGCCCTGCTCCTCGGCCGCCACCGGCTCACCCGAACCGGCTTCGTGGCGGCCGGACTTCACCTGCCCTCGGCCGCCCGCGAGGAACGCGTCCACCGTGAACGCGTCCGCGAGATAGCCGAGTTCGTCGGCATCGCCGACTGTCTGACCCGCCCGGCGGGTTCCCTGCCCTACGGGCGGCAGAAGCTCGCCGAGCTCGCCCGCGCCCTGTGCATGGAGCCGCGCCTGCTGCTCCTCGACGAACCCGTCGCCGGGATGACCGCCGACGAACGCCGCCGAACGGCCGCCGTGATCGCGGGCGTCCGCGACGGCCTCGGCATCTCGATCGTGCTGGTGGAACACGACATGGGGGTGGTGATGCGGCTCGCGGACGCGGTGACCGTACTGGACTTCGGGCGCCGGATCGCCGACGGCGCCCCCGCCGACGTACAGAACGACCCGGCCGTCGTACAGGCCTACCTGGGGGCCGGATCATGAGCACCTTCGCCGAAATCCTGCTGAACGGCGTCTCGTTGGGGTCGGTGTACGCGCTGATCGCCCTCGGCTTCGTGGTCATCTTCCGGGCCACCGAGGTCGTCAACTTCGCCCACGCGTCCCTGCTGTTGGCGGGCGGCTATGTCACCGCGACCCTCCATGACGACCTGGGCTTCTGGCCCGCGCTGCTGGTCGGGATCGCGGGCGCCGCGTGTGTCGGGGCGGCCGTGGAGTTCCTGGTCATGCGCCGCTACCGGGGCAGCGACCACAGCGTCCTCGCCATCGTCACCATCGGCGTGGACATCCTCCTCACCACCGAACTGACACGCCGTATCGGCACGGACGTCCTGGCGCTCGGCGATCCGTGGGGCGACGCGGTGCTCAAGGTCGGGCCGATCTCCCTCGCGCACACCCGGATCGCCGCGTTCGTGGCCGCGGCGCTCCTCATCACCGCGTTCCTGCTGGTGTTCCGGTACACGTCCTGGGGCGTGGCGATGCGAGCGGCGGCGGAGAGCGCGGAGACGGCCGCGCTGATGGGCGTACGGCTGGGCAGGGTGTCGCTGGGCGCCTGGGCCATGGCCGGGGGCCTGGCCGCCGTAGCGGCGCTGTTCCTGACCGTCTTCCCGACGCCGGGCCTGGAACGGGCCACCTCGCTGGCCGCGCTGAAGGCGTTCCCGGCGGCCATCCTCGGCGGCCTCGACTCCACGACCGGCGCCCTGGTGGGCGGGCTGCTCGTCGGCGTCACGGAGTCGCTGGCGACCGGCTACCAGAGCGATCTGACCTTCCTGGGACGGGGGTTGGGCGACCTCGCCCCCTACCTGGTCATGGTCGCGATCCTGCTCGTCCGGCCCGCCGGGCTGTTCGGCACGAAGGAGCTGGCCCGTGTCTGAGGCCCTGGTGAGACCGCTCCGACTGCTCGGCGCGCGGACGTACCTGTGGACCGCCGCGACCGTCCTCCTCCTCGCCCTGCCCTTCTACCTCGACCGCTTCTGGCTCCAGGCCGGCCTCTTCGCCATGGCCGCCGCCATCGGCGCGATCGGCATCAACCTCCTCACCGGCGCCACCGGCCAGCTCTCCATGGGCCACGCCTTCTTCCTCGCCGTGGGCGCCTACGCCTACTGCGTCTTCGCGGCCGACGGCGACGACGGGCTGACCGGCCTCGGCCTGCCGACCTGGCTCGCGGCCGTGCTCGCGGTGGGCGTCGCCGGAATCGCGGGCGGGCTCTTCAGCCCCATCTCCGGCCGCCTCAGCGGCGCCTACCTCGGCATCGCCACCCTCGCCCTCGTCTTCATCGGCCAGCACGTGATGTTCAACGCCCACGACCTCACCGGCGGCGCCAACGGCCGTGACGTGCCGCCCCTGAGCCTTTTCGGCCTGACCTTCGACGATCGTGAACTCCTCGTCGCCGACGTGCCGTTCGGGTCGGCGGAGAAACTCTGGTACGCCGGTCTGCTCGCCCTGCTGGCCGGCGCGCTGTTCGCCCGGGGTGTCCTGCGCGGCCGTCCGGGCCGGGCCATGAACGCCCTGCGCGACCATCGCATCGCCGCCGGGGTGATCGGGGTGCCGGTGGCCCGCCACCGGGCCGCCGTCTTCGTGCTGTCGTCGATGTACGCGGGCCTGGCGGGCGTTGTCCTCGCCCTGGTCTTCCAGCGGACCGTGCCGGACTACTTCGGCATCACCCTGTCCCTCGAATACCTCGCCATGATCGTCGTCGGTGGGCTCGGCTCGGTCTCCGGCGCGATCGCCGGGGCCGTGTTCGTCACCCTGCTCCCGCAGCTGCTGACCCGCTACAGCGACGCGCTGCCCCTGGTCTCCGCCCCGGGCACGGGCGGGATCGCACCGGGCGAGGCTGCCCGGTACCTCTACGGCGCCGCCGTCGTGCTGGTGGTGCTGTTCCTGCCCGGCGGCCTGGTCAGCGTGGCCGCCCGGCGTCGCGGCTCAACCGATTCCGGGGAGGAACGATGAACAGGACCCACGCGGCCAGAGTCACCGCCGGTGCGCTCGCCGCACTGCTGGTGCTCGCGGGCTGTAGCTCCAAGGCGAAGGACGACGACGCGGACAAGCAGTCCGCCGGCGGGATCAAGACCGGTGAGGGAATCTCCGGCAAGACGATCAACCTCGGCGTCCTCACCGACATGACCGGCGTCTACGCCACCCTCGGCAAGAGCGTCACCCAGGCCCAGCAGCTGTATGTGAAGCAGCTGAACGCCGCCGGCGGCGTCTGCGGCTACCAGGTGGCCCTCACCATCCGCGACCACGGCTACGACCCGCAGAAGGCCGTCTCCGGCTACACCGAGCTGGAGCCGAAGGTGCTGGGCTTCGCGCAGTTCATCGGCTCCCCGTTCGTCGCCGCGGTCAAGCAGCGCGTCGACGGCCAGGACAAGGGCCTGGTGCTGCCGCAGGCATGGTCGGCGGCGCTGCTCGGCAGCCCGTACATCCGTGTCATCGGCTCGACGTACGACATCGAGACCATCAACGCCGTCGACTTCCTGCTCCAGGAGAAGGGGATCAGGAAGGGCGACAAGATCGGCCACGTCTACTTCGAGGGCGACTACGGCGAGAGCGCGCTGGTCGGTTCCCGGTACATGGCGAAGGAGGCCGGGCTGACCGTCGTGGAGCAGAAGATCAAACCGACCGACAACGACATGACCGCCCAGGTCGCCGCCCTCAAGCAGGCCGGCGTCAAGGCGATCGTCCTGAGCGCCGGTCCCCGCCAGGCGGCCTCACTCGTCGGTGTCGCGGCGGCGAGCGGCTTCGACGTGCCGGTCATCGGCAACAACTCGGCCTTCGCGCCCCAGCTCCTCGCCACCCAGGCGGGCCCGGCCCTGATGAAGAACTACTACGTGGCCTCGCCCTCGCTCCCCATCGGCGCGGACACCGCGGAGGCCAAGAAGCTCGTGGCCGACTACCGGGCGGCGTACCCGAAGGACGCCCTCGACAACGGCATCGTCGCCGGCTGGACCGCCGCGTCCGCCTTCGGCGAGGCACTGAAGAAGGCCTGCAAGAACAAGGACCTCACCCGCGAGGGCGTCGACCGGGCCCTGCTGACGATCAACGACTTCGACCTCGGCTTCGGCCCCGCCCAGGACTTCACCGACCCCAAGTCCCCGTCCTCCAGGGAGAGCGTGATCCTCCAGCCGGACAAGGCCGTCACGGGCGGCATGAAGGTCGTACGGGAGGCGAAGGCGTCCGAGGCGGCGGAGACGTACAGCCACTGAGAAAACGGAGAGGGCCCGAACCGGAATCGGTTCGGGCCCTCTCTCATGAAGCCGTTACGGCAGCTGTGCCGCGCGTGCCTCGCGACGGTTGTCGCGGAAGTTGTTCACCCGGCGGGCCGTGGCGAACAGCGGGATGACCGCGCCCATGACCAGCTGGAGCGCACAGCCGGTCTGGAGGAGCAGCTGACCGCTCGGGGCGTCGAACGCCCAGCCGGCCAGCAGACCCATCGCGGCGACGATCCAGGCGAGCATCGCGACCGCGAGGCGGCCCCGGGGCTTCGGGTACTCGACCCGGCTCACCATCAGCCAAGCGGTGCCCAGGATCGCCAGGAGCGTCGCCACGAAGGGCAGCTCGAGGAGGACGATCGAGACCACCGTCAGCGCGCCGAACGGTGAGGGCATGCCCTGGAACATCCCGTTCGGCGGTGTCACGCACGAGAACCGCGCGAGTCTCAGCACCACGGCCAGGAGCACCACGATCGCCCCGACCGCGGCCACCCGCTGATGCGCGTCGTCCGCGACCATGCCGTACACGAGGACGAAGTACGCCGGTGCCAGACCGAAGCTGATCAGGTCCGAGAGGTTGTCCAGCTCGGCGCCCATCGGGGAGGAGCGCAGCTTGCGCGCCACCAGGCCGTCGAACAGGTCGAAGACCGCCGCGCAGAGCATCAGGATGACCGCCGTGGCCGCGCTGTGGCGGGCCATGCCGGATTCCTGGCTGCCGGTGAGGTGCGGGATCAGGATGCCGGTGGTGGTGAAGTACACCGCCATGAAGCCGCACGTGGCGTTGCCGAGGGTGAGGGTGTCCGCTATCGAGAGGCGGAGAGAAAGAGGCATCTCCTCCTCGTCGTCCGCCTCGTCGGCCTCGGGCACCCAGCCCGCCTGTGTCTCAGGATCAATCACGGTCAATGCGAGTCACCCCAGCCACGGTCTTCTGACCGACCTCGACCGCGACATCCACGCCCTCGGGCAGGTAGATGTCGACGCGCGAACCGAAGCGGATCAGACCGATGCGCTCACCCTGCTCGACCTTCGTGCCCTGCGGGATGTAGGGAACGATGCGACGGGCCACCGCGCCGGCGATCTGGATCATCTCGATGTCACCGAGTTCGGTGTCGAAATGCCAGACTACGCGCTCGTTGTTCTCGCTCTCCTTGTTGAACGCCGGAACGAACCCACCGGGGATGTGCTCGACCGACGTCACCGTGCCCGAGAGGGGCGCGCGGTTGACGTGGACGTTGAGCGGGCTCATGAAGATCGCGACGCGGGTGCGGCCGTCCTTCCACGGCATGATGCTCTGCACCACACCGTCGGCGGGCGAGATGACCCGGCCCGTGGCGATCTCGCGCTCGGGGTCGCGGAAGAACCACAGCATGCCCGCCGCGAGCGCGGTGGCGGGCACGGCGACGGCCTTGGCGGCGCCGGACCTGCGCGCGCGCACCAGGCTGAGGGCTGCGGTGGCGACGGTCGGGAGAAGCCACGGCGATGCTCCGCGTGCGAGGCGTACGCCGGCGAGGCTGTCGCGAGGTGCAGAGGTTTGGCTGTGGGGCATGGATGACCTTCGTAGCGGATGATGCCGCGCTGTGACGGGGGACGGCGGCTTTCCGGGGATCGTACCGGTCGGTGACCACAACTGGGCAAGCCAGGAAGCGGAGTCGGCGGCCGAAGAGTGTTGACGGGGTGTGACCTTCTTCTCCAAGAAAACACCCCGTATCCGGACATCTAGCCCTGGAATCGATACTCTTCGAGCAGCCTGCGACCGATGATCATTTTCTGGATCTCGGCGGTACCTTCACCGATGAGCAGCATCGGTGCCTCTCGGTAGAGGCGCTCGATCTCGTACTCCTTGGAGAAGCCGTAGCCGCCGTGGATCCGGAAGGCGTCCTCGACGACCTCTTTGCAGTATTCGGAGGCGAGGTACTTCGCCATCCCTGCTTCGAGGTCGTTTCGCTCCCCGGAGTCCTTTTTGCGTGCCGCGTTGACCATCATCGCATGCGCGGCCTCGACCTTGGTAGCCATCTCGGCCAGCTTGAACTGGATCGCCTGGTGCTGGGCGATCGCCTTGCCGAAAGTGTGACGCTGCTGGGCATACGAGACGCCCAGTTCGAACGCACGCTGAGCGACACCGCAGCCACGCGCCGCCACATTGACGCGGCCGACCTCGACGCCGTCCATCATTTGGTAAAAACCTCGGCCGGTCTCGCCGCCGAGCACACGGTTGGCCGGAATCCGCAGGCCATCCATGATCAGCTCGGTGGTGTCGACGCCCTTGTACCCCATCTTGTCGATCTTCCCGGGGATGGTGAGGCCGGGGCGGACCTCTCCGAAGCCGGGCTCCTTCTCGACGAGGAAGGTCGTCATCGACTTGTGGGGCGCGGTGCCCTCGGGGTGTCCTTCATCACTTCGGACGAGAACGGCGACCAGACTTGACGTTCCGCCGTTCGTCAGCCACATCTTCTGGCCGTTGAGGACGTACTCGTCGCCGTCCCTGACCGCCTTGGACGTGATGGCCGACACATCGGAACCCAGGCCCGGCTCCGACATCGAGAACGCGCCACGGATGTCACCGGCCGCCATGCGCGGCAGGAAGTGGTCCTTCTGCTCCTGCGTGCCGTGCTGCTTGAGCATGTAGGCCACGATGAAGTGGGTGTTGATGATGCCGGACACCGACATCCACCCACGGGCGATCTCCTCGACGCACAGCGCGTACGTCAGGAGCGACTCGCCCAGACCGCCGTACTCCTCCGGGATCATGAGCCCGAACAGGCCCAACTCCTTGAGCCCGTCGACGATCGCTTGCGGGTACTCGTCGCGGTGCTCCAGCTCGGTGGCGACCGGGATGATCTCCTTGTCCACGAAGTCGCGGACGGTGGAGAGGATTTCCTGCTGGATGTCCGTCAGACCGGCGGTCTGGGCGAGGCGTGCCATCGGGCTCAGCCCTCCTGAAGTTCCGGGCGGCCGGGCTGCTCGCCGCCGCGCTCCTTGATGTACGTCTCGGTCGGCACCATGACCTTGCGGCGGAACACGCAGACCAGTGTGCCGTCCTGCTTGTAGCCCTTGGTCTCGACGTAGACGATCCCGCGGTCGTTCTTCGACTTCGACGGCCACTTGTCCAGCACGGTCGTCTGGCCGTAGATCGTGTCGCCGTGGAAGGTCGGCGCCACGTGCTTCAGCGACTCGATCTCCAGGTTGGCGATCGCCTTGCCGGAGATGTCCGGGACGGACATGCCGAGCAGCAGGGAGTAGATGTAGTTCCCGACGACGACGTTCTTGCCGAAGTCCGTCGTCTTCTCCGCATAGTTGGTGTCCATGTGGAGCGGGTGGTGGTTCATGGTGAGGAGACAGAACAGGTGGTCGTCGTACTCCGTGACCGTCTTCCCCGGCCAGTGCTTGTACGTCGCCCCGACCTCGAACTCCTCGTAGGTGCGTCCGAACTGCATGGCGCTCAGGCCTCCGGGATCTCGAACTTGCTGGTGCGCTGCATGCCGGCGGCGCGTCCCTTGCCGGAGATGACCAGGGCCATCTTGCGGCTGGCCTCGTCGATCATCTCGTCGCCGAGCATCGCCGAGCCCTTCTTGCCGCCCGCCTCGGACGTGTAGTAGTCGTACGCGTCCAGGATCAGCTCGGCGTGGTCGAAGTCCTCCTGGGAGGGCGAGAAGATCTCGTTCGACGCCTCGACCTGCCCCGGGTGCAGCACCCACTTGCCGTCGAAGCCGAGGGCGGCGGCGCGCCCCGCGACCTCGCGGTAGCCGTCGATGTTGCGGATCTGGAGGTAGGGGCCGTCGATCGCCTGGAGGTTGTTGGCGCGGGCGGCCATCAGGATCTTCATCAGGATGTAGTGGTAGGCGTCCGCCGGGTAGCCGGGCGGCTGCTCGCCGACGACCAGCGACTTCATGTTGATCGACGCCATGAAGTCGGCCGGGCCGAAGATGATCGTCTCGACGCGCTGGGAGGCCGTCGCGATCTCGTTGACGTTGTTCAGGCCCTGCGCGTTCTCGATCTGCGCCTCGATGCCGATCTTGCCGACCTCGAAGCCCATGGTCTTCTCGATCTGGGTCAACAGGAGGTCGAGCGCGACGATCTGCTCGGCCGTCTGCACCTTCGGCAGCATGATGCAGTCGAGGTTCTGGCCGGCGCCCTCGACGACCGTGACGACGTCGCGGTACGTCCACTCGGTCGTCCAGTCGTTGACCCGCACGACCCGCGTCTTGCCGGTCCAGTCGCCCTCGTTGAGGAACTTGACGATCGTGTGCCGCGCCTCGGGCTTGGCGAGCGGGGCGCACGCGTCCTCCAGGTCCAGGAAGACCTGGTCCGCCGGGAGGCCCTGCGCCTTCTCCAGGAAGCGGGGGTTGCTTCCCGGCACCGCGAGACACGAGCGGCGGGGACGCAGACGGTTGACGGTCATGCGGGGACCTCCAGGGGGTCGAGCTTGTTCGCTTTCCGGATCTCGTCGACGATGCGGCCGATGATTCCGGTGATGTCGAAGTCCTTCGGGGTGAAGACGGCGGCCACTCCGGCGGCCCTGAGCTGCTCGGCGTCTCCATTCGGGATGATGCCACCGGCGATCACCGGGATATCTGTGGCACCGGCCACATGGAGCCGCTCCAGCACGTCCGGCACGAGCTGAGCGTGCGACCCGGACAGGATGGACAGGCCGACCGCGTGGACGTCCTCCGCGAGCGCCGCGTCCACGATCTGCTCCGGGGTGAGCCGGATGCCCTGGTAGACCACCTCGAACCCGGCGTCACGGGCCCGCACGGCGATCTGCTCGGCGCCGTTGGAGTGCCCGTCGAGCCCCGGCTTGCCGACCAGGAACCGCAGCTTGCCGACGCCCAGGTCCTTCGCCGTCAGGTCCACCTTGCGGCGGACGTCCGCCATCGGCGAGCCCTCCTCGGCGGGCACGGCCACCGGCGCGGAGGACACGCCCGTCGGGGCGCGGAACTCGCCGAACACCTCGCGCAGGGCCCCGGCCCACTCGCCGGTCGTGACCCCGGCGCGGGCGCACTCCAGGGTGGCCTCCATGAGGTTGCCGGTGCCCTTCGCGGCCTCCTTCAGCTTCTCCAGCGCCTTGCACGGACGCGGGTGGTTGAAGGGCGGCTGGTAGCGGGTGTCCCGCCAGTGCTGGAGGCCGGCGATGACGCGGGCCTCGACCGCCGGGTCGACCGTCTGGATCGCGGTGTCCAGGTCGGCCGTCAGCGGGTTGGGCTCGGTCGTCTCGAAGATGTTGACGCCGATGATCTTCTCCTGGCCGGACTCGATCCGGGCCCGGCGCTCGGCGTGCGAGGAGACCAGCTGCGACTTGAGGTAGCCGGACTCGACGGCGGCCATCGCGCCGCCCATCTCCTGGATCCGGTCGATTTCGGCGAGGGACTCCTCGACGAGCTTCTCGACCTTCGCCTCGATGACGTGCGAGCCCTCGAAGATGTCCTCGTACTCCAGCAGGTCGCTCTCGTGCGCCAGCACCTGCTGGATGCGCAGCGACCACTGCTGGTCCCACGGCCGGGGGAGGCCCAGGGCCTCGTTCCAGGCGGGGAGTTGGACGGCACGCGCGCGTGCGTCCTTCGAGAGCGTCACCGCCAGCATTTCGAGCACGATCCGCTGGACGTTGTTCTCCGGCTGTGCCTCGGTCAGTCCCAGGGAGTTGACCTGGACGCCGTACCGGAAGCGGCGCTGCTTGGCGTTCTCGATGCCGTAGCGCTCGCGGGTGACCTTGTCCCAGATGCGGCCGAAGGCGCGCATCTTGCACATCTCCTCGATGAAGCGGACGCCCGCGTTCACGAAGAAGGAGATACGGGCGACGACATCACCCTTGCGGTCCTCGGGGATCTGCCCCGACGCGAACACCGCGTCCAGGACGGCGATCGCGGTCGACATCGCGTACGCGATCTCCTGGACCGGCGTGGCCCCCGCCTCCTGCAGGTGGTAGCTGCAGATGTTGATCGGGTTCCACTTGGGGATGTTGTTGACCGTGTAGCAGATCATGTCCGTCGTCAGGCGGAGCGAGGGTCCCGGGGGGAAGACGTGCGTCCCCCGGGACAGGTACTCCTTGACGATGTCGTTCTGGGTCGTGCCCTGGAGCTGGGTGATGTCGGCGCCCTGCTCCTCGGCGACGACCTGGTAGAGCGCCAGCAGCCACATGGCGGTGGCGTTGATCGTCATCGAGGTGTTCATCTGCTCCAGGGGGATGTCCTGGAACAGCCGGCGCATGTCACCGAGGTGCGCCACCGGCACACCGACCCGGCCGACCTCGCCGCGGGCGAGGATGTGGTCGGAGTCGTAGCCGGTCTGCGTCGGAAGGTCGAACGCGACCGACAGGCCGGTCTGGCCCTTGGCGAGGTTGCGCCGGTACAGCTCGTTGGACGCCTCGGCCGTGGAGTGGCCGGCGTACGTGCGCATGAGCCACGGCCGGTCCTTCTCCCGCGTGCCTGCGGCGGGCTGACGCTCAGTCATCTATGACCCCGGGTGTCTCAGATGTTGCGGAAGCGGTTGATGGCGTCGATGTGCTGGGCGCGCATCTCCTCGTCGCGCACGCCGAGGCCTTCCTCGGGGGCCAGGCAGAGCACGCCGACCTTGCCCTGGTGGAGGTTGCGGTGCACGTCGTACGCGGCCTGACCGGTCTCCTCCAGGGAGTAGGTCTTCGACAGCGTCGGGTGGATCTTGCCCTTCGCGATGAGCCGGTTGGCCTCCCAGGCCTCGCGGTAGTTGGCGAAGTGCGAGCCGATGATCCGCTTCAGCGACATCCACAGGTAGCGGTTGTCGTACTCGTGCATGTAGCCCGAGGTCGAGGCGCAGGTGGTGATGGTGCCGCCCTTGCGGGTGACGAACACCGAGGCGCCGAAGGTCTCGCGGCCGGGGTGCTCGAAGACGATGTCGATGTCCTCGCCGCCGGTGAGCTCGCGGATGCGCTTGCCGAAGCGCTTCCACTCCTTGGGGTCCTGGGTCTGCTCGTCCTTCCAGAACCTGTAGCCCTCGGCGTTGCGGTCGATGATCGCCTCGGCGCCCATCGAGCGGCAGATGTCCGCCTTCTGGTCGCTGGAGACGACACAGATCGGGTTGGCGCCACCGGCCAGCGCGAACTGCGTGGCGTACGAGCCGAGTCCGCCGCTCGCGCCCCAGATCAGGACGTTGTCGCCCTGCTTCATGCCGGCGCCGTTGCGGGAGACCAGCTGGCGGTAGGCGGTGGAGTTGACGAGGCCCGGGGCCGCCGCCTCCTCCCACGACAGGTGACCCGGCTTGGGCATCAGCTGGTTGGACTTCACGAGCGCGATCTCGGCGAGGCCACCGAAGTTGGTCTCGAAGCCCCAGATGCGCTGCTCGGGGTCGAGCATCGTGTCGTTGTGGCCGTCGGACGACTCCATCTCGACGGACAGACAGTGCGCGACGACCTCGTCACCGGGCTTCCAGGCGTTGACGCCGGGGCCGGTGCGCAGGACGACGCCCGCGAGGTCGGAGCCGATGATGTGGTACGGCAGGTCGTGGCGCTTGGTGAGCTCGCTGAGCCTGCCGTAGCGCTCCAGGAAGCCGAACGTCGACAGGGGCTCGAAGATCGAGGTCCACACCGAGTTGTAGTTGACACTCGATGCCATGACGGCGACCAGGGCCTCGCCCGGGCCGAGCTCGGGCACGGGAACGTCGTCGAGGTGGATCGACTTGCGCGGGTCCTTGTCGCGGGTCTCCAGGCCCGCGAACATCTCCGTCTCGTCCTTGTGCACGGTGATCGCGCGGTACGACTCGGGGAGCGGCAGGGCTGCGAAGTCGGCCGGCGTCGAGTCCGGCGACTGGATCGCGTCCAGGATGTCCTTCGTGGTCACGGTGTTGCCTCCGGCGATACGCGTCCTGAGGGAGGGACGCTGAGGGTTACGTCGGTTGCCGTCGGTTCGGCGGTCTTGGTGTGCGGCAGCGCTTTGTGGCGCGGAGGTTGCCTGTGACGCAGGCGTCCGGGCGGGCAGGTCGATGACTTGCTGGGACAGCCGGCGTACGCATGGTCTCTGCACGCCGGCCGCCCGGACTCCTTCAACGTATGACACCGCGTGTCACCTGGCAAGGCACTGAGTGCCAGCAACCGCTCTCAGGTGAAATCTTTACGTAACAAATGAGCGATGATCGATCGAACGCGGCTTGAAATCTGCTGGAAAAGGGGCTCTGACATGCCAAAACGGCCACCCCGAAGGGTGGCCGTCATCACAGTTGAGGCAGGGGCTCAGCGGTCCTTCAGTGCCTCTTCGATGGTCCGCATCACCTGGTCGAGGGGGGCGTCGGTGCGGGCGACCGTCACCAGGACCTCGCCGTGCGTGGAGACCGTCGCGGCGGACGGCTGGGTGGTGCCCGTGCGCCCGGCGCCGATGCCCGTCCCGAACGTCTTCCGTACGATCGCGAAGGCGTGGTCCAGCTGGGCCTCCACGTCGCCCTGGCCGCCGGCCCGGAGCCAGCGCCGCAGCACGTGGTTGTGGGCGGTGACCACGGCGGACGCGGCGACCTCCGCGAGCAGTGGGTCGTCGTTGGCGTCGTCGTCGTGCGCGTGCTCGTCGAAGTGGCCGAGCAGATAGCGGGTGAACAGGCGCTCGTAGCGGGCCACGGACGCGATCTCCGCCTCGCGCAGGGTGGGCACTTCGCGCGTGAGCTTGTAGCGGGCGACCGAGATCTCCGGCCGGGCCGCGTACATCCGCATGACTTCCTTGATGCCGTTGCACACCGTGTCGAGCGGGTGCTCGTGCGGGGGAGCCGCGTTGAGCACGGCCTCGGCACGGATCAGGGTGTCGTCGTGATCGGGGAAGATCGCCTCTTCCTTGGAGCGGAAGTGGCGGAAGAACGTACGGCGCGCGACTCCGGCCGCGGCCGCGATCTCGTCGACGGTGGTCGCCTCGTACCCCTTGGTGGAGAACAGCTCCATCGCCGCGGCCGCCAGTTCTCGGCGCATCTTGAGCCGCTGGGCGGCCGCGCGACTGCCTGCGGCACTTTCCGGCGCGTCGGGCGTAGCTGGTGTACGTGAGGACCTGGCGGGCTGGGACATGACCCGAACGTACTGCATGTGCCCAGGTTGGCGCTCATGCCCCAGGGACCCCCCGCCCGCCGTGGGCGGGGGGTTTCCGGGCATTCCGTTGGGGTCGAGCAGACCGCCCCAGTCCTCGTTCGCTCTGAACCAGTCGCCGGACGACTCAGCGGCGGGCATATTCGCGGAAGCCGCGGCCGGTCTTGCGGCCGAGGCAGCCCGCGGCCACCAGGTGCTCCAGGAGCGGGGCCGGGGCCAGGCCCGGGTCCCGGAACTCGCGGTGCAGGACCTTCTCGATGGCGAGCGAGACATCGAGTCCGACGACGTCCAGCAGCTCGAAGGGGCCCATCGGATAGCCGCCGCCGAGCTTCATCGCGGCGTCGATGTCGTCGAGGGAGGCGTAGTGCTCCTCGACCATCTTGATGGCGTTGTTGAGGTACGGGAAAAGCAGTGCGTTCACGATGAAGCCGGCCCGGTCACCGCAGTCCACCGCGTGCTTGCGGATCCTGACGCAGACCTCGCGGACCGTCGCGTGGACGTCCTCGGCGGTCAGCACCGTCCGCACGACCTCGACCAGCTTCATGGCGGGCGCCGGGTTGAAGAAGTGCATGCCGATCACGTCCTGCGGACGCGAGGTGGCGCGGGCGCAGGCGACGACCGGCAGCGAGGAGGTGGTGGTGGCCAGGACCGCGCCCGGCTTGCAGACCTTGTCCAGCGTCTGGAACAGCTGCTGCTTGACCTCCAGGTCCTCGGCGACGGCCTCCAGGGCCAGATCGACGTCGGCGAAGGCGTCGTAGGAGCCCGCCGGGGTGATCAGGTCCAGGGTCTGCGCCGCGGCCTCGGCGGTCATCCGGCCCTTGTCGACCGAGCGCGAAAGGGACTTGCCGATACGGGCCTTGGCGGCCTGCGCCTTCTCCTCGCTACGGGCGGCGAGGACGACCTGGTACCCGGCCTTGGCGAAGACCTCGGCGATACCGGACGCCATCGTGCCCGAACCGGCGACCCCGACGGAGCGGACCGTACGGCCCTGGGCCCGGGAGCCGTCCTCGGCCGGAGTGAGGGCGTCCGGCACGACCGTGGCGCTGCCCGGGGCCTCGTAGGAGTAGAAGCCGCGCCCCGACTTACGGCCCGTCAGGCCCGCCTCGCTGAGCTGCTTGAGGATCGGGGCGGGCGCGTGCAGCCGGTCGTGGGACTCGGAGTACATGGCGTCCAGGACGGTGCGCGCGGTGTCGATGCCGATCAGGTCGAGCAGGGCGAGCGGACCCATCGGCAGTCCGCAGCCGAGCCGCATCGCGGCGTCGATGTCCTCGCGGGAGGCGTACTTCGCCTCGTACATCGCGGCGGCCTGGTTGAGATAGCCGAACAGCAGCCCGTCGGCGACGAATCCGGGCCGGTCGCCGACCGCGACGGGCTCCTTGCCGAGGTCGAGCGCGAGGTCGGTGACCGCGGTGACGGCGCTCGGCGCGGTCAGCACCGAGGAGACCACCTCGACCAGCTTCATCGCGGGCGCCGGGTTGAAGAAGTGCAGGCCGAGCACGCGCTCCGGGCGGGCCGAGTCGGCCGCGAGCCGGGTGACGGACAGGGCGTTGGTGCCGGTGGCCAGGATCGTCTCGGGCCGCACGATGCCGTCGAGTTCACGGAAGATCTGGTGCTTGATCTCGTACGACTCCGGGACCACCTCGATGACCAGGTCCGCGTCGGCCGCGGTGCGCAGGTCGGTGGAGGTGCGGACCCGGGCGAGGACGTCCGCCCGCTGCTCCTCGGTCAGCCGGCCGCGGGTCACGGCGCGGCCGGTGGAGGTCTCCAGGGCGGCGACGGCCTGAGCGGTCGCGGCCTCGCTGATGTCGATGCCGATGACCGTGCGGCCGGCCTTGGCGAGGACCTCGGCGATGCCGGTGCCCATGGTGCCGAGGCCGACGACGGCGACGGTCTGGATCGGGGACAGAGAGGTGTCGGACAGGGGAGCGGCCATCGCGGGACTCCAGGAATGAGGGTGACGACTGGGAGCGCGACCCGGTACGCCGAAGGGCGCACCGGGTGCGTGGAACATGCGAGATGCGGGTGTTGCCGGGCTGCGAGCGCACACGCCCGGTGGTGCGATGCCGTCGTCGCGGGCGTGCACACGCCCCGAAACGGTGGAGCCGACCGGCTCTGTCCCAAGCCACGTCGTACTGAAGCACTGGTACCTGAGGTACCGAACCGACTGCTCTCACGGCGGCTGCGTCACCAGGCCACCGCAAGGAGTTCCGCGAGTGGTTACTCGCTCGATTGAGCTTAACCCGCCGGTAACGAGCGCGCCAGCCCCCGGTCTCTGTGATGTACGTCCCTCACCCCTGGCACCCCGCCTAGGCTGCCCTTCATGGACGAAGAGTTGCGATCACTCACGGAGCGCTTACGGCAGGAGTCCGGGGCGTCGGCCGTCTACGAGCGGCTGGTGGAGACGCAGGACCTCGATGAGCTCGCCGGACTGCTGACCGAGCCCGGGCAGCCGCTGTGGGCGCGGGAGCTGGCCGCGTTCCGCCTGGGGCTCGCCGGGGACTCCCGTGCCTTCGAGTCGCTCGTCCTGCTGCTCAACCACCGCGACCCGCAGCGCTGCGCCTCCGCCGCCCACGCCCTGGCCCGCCTCGGCGACCCCCGCACCGCGCGCGCGGCGGCGGCCCTGGCGACCAACGAACTACGGGTCGCCTACGCCCTGCACCCGGTGCGGCTGCTCACCGACCTGCGCGCCCCCGAGTCGGTCCCGGCCCTCATCACCACCCTTTCGCGCAGACTGCGCCCGCATGACCCCTACCGCCGCGTGGCACTCGCCTGCGTCGAGGGCCTCGGTACCCTCGGCGACGTCCGGGCCAGACCCGTACTGAACGAGGCGCTCGCGCATCCGGCGCTCGCGGAGGCGGCGGTGCACGCGCTGACGCGGATCCCGCAGCGGTCCTAGAGGGGGCGGGTGAACCGCACTTCCGGCACCGGAACCCCGTCCACCTCGAACGGCTCCTCGGCGCCGTCGGGGCGGAACCCCGCCCGCTCGTAGAAGGAGCGGGCGCGGGTGTTGCCCTGGAGGACCCAGAGCCGCACGCACGGATAGTCGGCGGCCTTGCAGCGTCGTACCGACTCCTGGAGCAGCGCGTGCCCGATGCCGCCGCCGAAGTGCCCGGCGTCGACGTAGATCGCGTACAACTCGGCGTCAGCCGTGCGTACTTCGCCGTCCCGGTACGGCCCGTACGCGGCCCACCCCAGAAGCTCGCCGTCCTGTACCGCGACGAGGTTCACCACGCTGCCGTCGGACTGCCAAAAGCGCTCGCGACGGCGCTCGGCGTCCTCGGCCACGCTCAGGGCGTCCAGATACGGCTGCGGCATCAGCCCCCGGTACGCGGTCTGCCAGCCGCGGACACGGATCTCGGCGACGCGGTCGCAGTCGGCGAGCGTCATCTCCCGGACCTCGATCACGGGGCGAGCACCGCGAACGCCTCGATCTCCATCAGGAACTCGGGCCGCACCAGCGCCGCGACCTGGACCGCCGACGCGGCCGGCAACCGGTCGTCGGGTATGTGCGCGGCGCGAGCCGCGCGGATCGCTGGCAGGTGCGCCATGTCCGTGACGAAGTAGGTGAGCTTGACGACGTCCTCGAAGGTCGCGCCCGCGGCGGCCAGACAGCGGCTCAGGTTCTCGAAGACCTGGCGGGCCTGCGCGGCGGCGTCGCCCTCGCCGACGATCTTCCCGTCCTCGTCCAGGGCGAGCTGGCCGGAGACCGCCACGAACGTGCCGCTGCCCATGACGACGTGGGAGTACTGGGCGGCGGGCGCGAGCCCGTCGGGGGCGGGAATCCTGGTCAGCTCACTCATGCGTCCATGGTGGACCACGGCTCTGACAACGCCCCCGACGGGCCGTCGATCCGAACTGCTCAGCCGCGGAAGCCGAGCATGCCGTGCAGTGTCGAGCCGCGCGACGCCGACGACGTCGAGCCGAGCGGCTTCGGGTCGGGCAGCGCGTCGCACACCGCGTCGACCTCTCCGCCGCCGCGCGGCACCGTGCCGTCGGTCAGGTACGCCGCCAGGTGCTTGTCCAGGCAGGCGTTCCCGCTCAGCGTGATGCCGTGGTTCCCGCCGCCCTGCTCCACCACCAGGCTGGAGCCGTGCAGCAGACGGTGGACCATCACGCCGCCCTGGTACGGGGTGGCCGCGTCGTTCGTCGCCTGGAAGAGCAGCACCGGCGGCAGGTCGCCGTTGGCGACGTCCACGGGCTCCAGGGAGCCGGTCGGCCAGAACGCGCACGGCGCGTTGTACCAGGCGTTGTTCCAGGCCATGAACGGCGCCTTCTTGTACACCGCCCAGTTGTCGTCGCGCCACTGGCTCCAGTCGCGCGGCCAGTCGGCGTCACGGCACTGCACCGAGGTGTAGACGCTGTAGCCGTTGTCGCCCGAGGCGTCGACGGCGGCGAAGTTCTCGTACGCCTCGACCAGCGGGTCGGCGTTCTTGTCGTTCACGTACGCGGCGAACGCCTCCGCCAGGTAGGGCCAGTAGCCGTTGTAGTAGCCGCCCGGGATGAAGGTGTCCTCGAACTCCGAGGCGCCGACCTTCCCGCCCGCGGGCTTCTTCGCCAGCTGGGCCCGCACCTTGTACCACTTGGCCTCGATCTTCGCCGGATCGGTGCCGAGCCTGTAGGTGGCGTCGTACTTGGCGACCCAGGCCATGAACGCGAGATGGCGGTCGTTGAAGGCGTAGTCCTGGCCGAGGTTGTCGTCGTACCAGATGCCGGTCGGGTCGACGATCGAGTCCAGGACCAGGCGCCGTACGCGCTCCGGGAAGAGCTTGGCGTAGACCGCGCCCAGATAGGTGCCGTAGGAGTAACCGAAGTAATTGATCTTCTTCGCGCCCAGGGCGGCACGGATCGAGTCCATGTCCCGCACGGCCTGGACCGTGTTGATGTACGGCAGCAGATCGGCGTACTTCTTGCCGCAGGCGGCCGCGAAGGACCTGGCCCGCTGGAGGTTGGCCCTCTCGATCGCGGGCGTGCTCGGCAGGGAGTCGGGGCGTACGGGGTTGAAGTGGCCCGGCTTGCAGTCGAGCGCCGGCTTGCTCTTGCCCACCCCGCGCGGGTCGAAGCCGATGACGTCGTACTGCGCCGCGACCGACTTGGGCAGTGAGCCGGCGACGAAGCCGGCCAGCGTCAGACCGCTGCCGCCCGGGCCGCCGGGGTTGACCAGCAGCGGGCCCTGGGACTTCTTCGCGGTGTGCGGCACACGGGACAGCGCGAGCGTGATCCGCCGGCCGTGTGGATCGTCGTGGTCGAGCGGGACCTTGAGGGACGCGCACTGGAGCGTCGGGTAGTTCGTGGTGCCGCAGCTCTTCCAGGTGAGCTTCGCGGCCGGAGCGGTGTCCGCGGTGCGCGGTGCGCTCGCGTCGGCGGGCAGGGCGGTGAAGCTCCCGGTCAGCACGACGGCGGCGCCGCACAGCACGGCTGCGCGTTTTCTCATGGAGTCCTCCCAGGACGGAGGTTGGCGGACCGCGGGTGTCACGGTCCACGCCGCATCGTTCCGGAAAGGAGGCACGGAGGAACGGATTCATCGCTTAATTCACTGCTTCGGCTCCGAAATGGCTGAGCGGCCTCAGCCGAGATACGGACCGTCCCGCCGTTCGAGAGCGTGGGTGATTCTCATCCGCGTGGAAGGGTGCATACGCAGCGCGCCGAGCTCGCGCGGCGGGACGAAACGGACGGTGCGCGACTCCTCGCTGGTGCGCAACCGGCCGCCCGTGACCGCCCCGTGGAAGACGAGCGAGCACTCCTGGCTCACCGTCCCGTCGTCGTACGAGGTGACATGCCCGGGGTCGGAGTACAGCCCGACCAGCCCCGTGACGGCGATGTCCAGGCCGGTCTCCTCGCGCACCTCCCGCACCACGGCCTGGGTGAACGACTCACCGACGTCGACCAGCCCGCCCGGCAGCGCCCAGTACCCGTCGTCCGACCGTTCGATCAGCAGCAGATCGCCCGGCTCGTCGCGCACCACGGCGCCGACGACCGGCCACAGCCGGTTGGCCGCCGGGGCGTCGGGGTCGTCGAAGTGGTCCTGCTTCACACCGCCTCCTGCGCAGTTCATGGAAAAGAGGTTGCCGACGGGTCGTCACCGGGCATGATGCGCCAGTCCGAGTGTGCCGTGGGGGAGCGTCATGGGCAGGGTCTTCATCAGCTATCACGCCGACGACGGCGCAGACACGGCCCATCGCCTCGTCGAGGCCCTGCTGACGGCCGGGTACGAGGACTGCTTCGCCTACGCGTTGCCCGGCCACGGCATCGCCGTCTCCTACCCCTGGCGCGAGGAACTGCGGCGCAACCTGCTGGCCGCGGAGGCGCTCGTGGTGGTCACCACGGAGGGCTCCGCCGCCGAGTGGTGCGTCTGGGAGGTCTCCGTCTTCCGGGAGCGCAAACCCTTGGCGCCCGTGGTGGAGTGCCGGGTCGACGGGGCCCCGGGCCGGGCCCTCATCGACCCCCTGCAAGCGCTGGAGGTCGCGTCGGGCGACCCGCGGTCCATGGCGGACGCCGAACGCGCGATCCTGAAGGCGCTGGACGAGGGCGGAGCTTCCCGCGGGGCAGCCCTGACCGCCATCTTCCCGGGACTGAACCCCTTTCAGGAGGAGCACGCCCGGGTCTTCTTCGGTCGCGACGAGGACATCGACGCGCTCAGCCGCCCGCTGCTGGGCCGCCGCCGCAACGGTGCCCTGGCCGTCATCGGGCCCTCCGGCGCGGGCAAGTCCTCACTCGTACGCGCCGGCCTGGTACCTGCGTTGCGTGAACGCCCGGTGGCTTCCGACGGAAGTGCCCCCTTCTGGATCGTCCTGGGCCCGGTGACGCCCGCGCGCGGTGGCCTCGCAGCCCTCGCGCACGCCATCGCCGAGGTACGCCGGGACCTCGGGCTCGACACCGACACCGGACCACTCGTGCTCCAGCGGATACGGGAACGCCCCGAAGGCCTCGCCGAGACCCTCGACGGCATCCCCGCACACGTACCGGACGCGCGCCTCCTCGTGATCGTCGACCAGGCCGAGGAACTGCTGCTGCCCGAGGCCGACACGGACGCGGGGCTGCTCGTCGCAGCCCTGGCCGAAGCGGTACGCCGGAACACCTGGCTGGTGTACACCGTGCGGGCCGACTTCCTGGACGCGCTGATGCGGTTCGAGGCGTTCGAGCCGCTGCTGCGCGACCACCATCTCGTGAAGCCGCTCGCCCGCAGCGAACTGCCCCGGATCGTCAACGCGCCGCTGGACACACTGGGCTGGCGCCTCGACGACCAGGCCCTCGGCCTCATCCAGGAGGACGCGGCGGGCGAGGCCCTTCCCCTGTTGGCCTTCGCGCTCCAGCAGCTCTGGCAGAAGGTCAACCCGGACGGGAAACGCCCGCCCCGGGAGATCACCCGCGGCGAGTACGAGGCCTCGGGACGCGTGCAGAAGGTCCTCATGGATCAGGCGGAGGAGGCGTTCCGGGTGGCCCGGGACAGCCTCATCGACGGGGAACGCAGCACCGTGCGGGACGCCGAACGGGCGGTGCTCAAGGCGCTGGGGCGGCTGGTGTCGGTCGACGAGTCGGGCAAGTACACCCGGCGTCCCGTGGCCCTGCACGACCTTCCGGAGCGTGAACTGCGCCTGCTGCGGCCGTTCGTGGAGTGCCGGGTGCTGACGACGGTGCGGCATCCGGTGGAGAGCGCGCGGTCCGGCGACACCGGTTGGGACCAGCTCGGCGAGGACGCCTTCGAGGTCGCTCACGAGAGCCTGTTCGCGCACTGGCCCCGGCTGAGGGAGAGCCTGGAACGCGACCATGACGCCCTGCGTGCACGCCGGGAGATCGAGGAGACGGCCGTCGACTGGGCCCGCTACGGACGGCAGCCGGACCAACTGATACCTGCCTCGCGGCTGATGCGCCTGGTGTCGGTGCTGTCCGGGCGCACGGAGGAGGCGTTCACCGCCGCGTGGCCAGAGCTGTACGGCACCCTGACCGACCTGCACCTGTCGGGCGCGGCGCTCGACCTGGTTGCGCAGTCTCTTCAGCGCACGGCGGACGACGAGGTCAGACGGGGTGAGCTGCTGGTCGAGAGCGATCCCCGCGCTGTTTTGCGCTTGTTGGCGGGGGATGGCTCGGCGCAGGGTGACCTGCTGCTGGGACTGCTGCTCTACGCGCCCGACCTCGATGGTTGGCGGCACTTGCTGCGGCGCGCGATGGCGGCTCACCCTCAACTGCGCTGCTTCCGGGCTCAGGAGGCGGGTCTGTGGGGGGTGGCTTGGTCGCCGGACGACACGTTGCTGGTCACGGCGTCCAAGGACGGGTGCGTGCGTGTGCTCGATGCCGACACCGGTGTGGTGCGGGCGACGTTTCGGCATGCCAGGGAGGCGCGGGGGGACGGGCCGGGGTGGGTACGTTCCGTGGACTGGTCGCCGGACGGTGAGCTGATCGCGTCCGTCGCGACGGACGAGACGCTGCGGCTGTGGTCCTGGCCCGGGGGCGACGAGCTGCGGGTGGTGCCGCTCGACGACCGGCCGTGGTCGGTGCGGTTCTCTCCTGACGGGCGGTACGTGCTGGTCGCGTGCGCGGACGGGACGGCGCGGGTGTGGGAGACGCGGGGGAGGGGGCGAGAGCCGGTCAGGACGTGCCTGAGCGTGGACGGGGAGGGGCGTGCGGTTCGGTTGTGGGATGCGGACATCGCTGCGGATGGGCGGGTGGCTACGGCTCGTGAGGACGGGGTGATCGAGGTTCACTCGCCGGACGCGGGCGTGGAACACCTGGACTGGGGGGACCCGATGCGGCGGAAGCCGGTCAGGACCGTGCGCTTCAGCCCGGTGGACGGCTCCAAGCTGGCGTCCGGAGACCAGAACAACCAGGTGTACGTGGGCATGGCGCCCTCGCACGGGGGGTACTCCGATCGCCGCCTCGACGGACACACGGAACAGGTCAGGAGGGTGGCCTGGTCTCCCTCCGGCACCCGCCTGGCGAGCGCCGGGGCCGACGCGACGGTGCGGACGTGGTACGTGCGCGCCAGCAGGGAACTGGACGTCTTCCAGGGGCACGCCCAAGGAGTGTGCGACGTGGCCTGGTCGCACCGGGGGGATCGGCTCGCCAGCGCTTCGGACGACGGCACCGTACGGATCTGGCGGATCAGCCCCGAGATCGAGTTGGACAACCGCGACGCCATACGGCTCGTCGGCCGAAGCAAGAGCCTGGTCGAGGCCGAGGGCCTGGACGACCCGGATGCCGTGGACTGGTCCGGGGACGGGGCCCGTTGCGCAGTGGTGGAAGGCGGCGGCAGCCGTGTGTCGGTCTGGGAGCCGCCGGAAGGTTGGGGCCAGCCCAATCGCTTGTACAGGACCGCCGTACTGACTGACGCCCACGACGCCGTCACCGACGCCCGCTGGTCCGCCGACGGGGAGTGGCTGGCCGTGGTCTCCCGTGACCGGACGTGGCTGCCGCGCGTCTACGACCGCAAAGGCACTCTCCGCCCGGCGCCGCCGGGATGGACGCGGCACGCGAGCTTCCTGAGCGCGGTCGCCTGGCACCCGCGACGCGCGGAGTTCGCCGTTGCCGGACAGGACAACCTCGTCACCGTCAACACGCTCGACGCCACGGTGGCCGAGTACCGAGGCGACAAGGTCTTCACCGCCCTCGCCTGGCACCCCGAGGGCACGGCCCTCGCCGTCGGCTGCACGGACGGCACCGTCCTCGTGCTCGATCGTGGAGAGGACGGGTTCGTCGCACGGCGTCCCCTGATGGGCCACCGTCAAGACGTGCTCGCCCTTGCATGGTCGCCCGATGGAGCACTGCTCCTGTCGGGTTCCCTGGATGAGACCGCGCAGTTGTGGGACGTGACAGCGGGAGGCCGGGTGACGGTGCTGCACCACCCGGGCGCTGCGGTGCGACAAGTGTTCTGGCTGGATGGCTGGCGCGTCGCCCTCACCGGGACGCAGACCGGAAAGTTCTCCTCCTGGGACATCTCCGACGCCCTGACCCGCCCCCAATGCGGGCCCATGGGCGACATCACCCCCCTCATCACCGAAGCCCGCCTCCGCTCCCGCTGACCCTCACCACCCGTACCGCGCCAACGCCCCCAGCAACACCGGCCCCCGCGTCCCCACCGGCCCCGTCGCCACCTTCGCGAAGGCCATGCCGACCCGCGGAGCCGCCCCGTCGCACACCGGGTCGTCGCCCACCATCAGGCACTCCTCGGGGGCCACGCCCAGCCGACGGGCGGCGACACGGAAGAGCTCCAAGTCGGGCTTGGCGCGGCCCTCTTCGTACGACAGCACATACTGCGCGACGTACCGATCCGAACCGTGCCGGATGAACGCCTCGCGGATGTCCCAGGAGATGTTGCTCAGCACAGCCACGCGCGCGCCCGCCCGCGCGAGCCGCTCCAGCGCCGGGAGCGTGTCCTCGTACGGGTGCCAGTTCGACGGAGTGCTGAGGCGGCCGTAGATCCGCGCGAAGTCGGCCTCGCCCAGACCCGCCAGCCGGAACAGGGTGCCATAGGCGCGGTGGTTGGCCTCGGGCGACAGGTCCCGGTCCGCCCAGTCGCGAAGCTGCGCCGGCGTCATACGGTCCACGAACTCTGCCGGGTGGCGCAGGGCGTGGACCGCGCGGGCCCGCTCTTCCTCAGCCGGGCGATCCTGCGTGTCGAAGAGCCAGTCATGGCCGGACAGTCGCCCGAAGAGGGTTCCCGAGAAGTCGAACACCACCGCGCGCAGGGCATCGTTCACGGGCCCATTGTGCCCGCCCCGGCGCGTCAGATCAGTGTCAGCTGAGTCGGCTCCTGGACGTCCGGCTCGGGGACCGGCGTGATCCGGCGGGGCATACCCGTGTCCGCGGGGCCGATGCCGTACTCCCGGGCCAGTTCGTGCACTTGGCGGGTGATCCGGCGCTGGTACCACTTCGGCGCGTAGGAGCCGTCGGCGTACAGGCGCTCGTAACGGCGGACCAGGTACGGGTGGTGCTGGTCGAGCCAGGACATGAACCACTCCCGGGCGCCGGGGCGCAGATGCAGCACCAGCGGGGTCACGGAGGTCGCCCCGGCCGCCGCGATCGCGCGTACGGTGGCGCGGAGTTGGGCCGGTTCGTCGCTGAGGAACGGGATCACCGGTGCCATCAGGACGCCGCAGCCGATGCCGTGCTCGGAGAGGGCTCGTACGACGTCCAGGCGGCGTTCGGGGGCAGGGGTGCCCGGTTCCACCGTGCGCCACAGGTCCGGGTCCGTGAAGCCGACCGAGACCGAGATGCCGACGTCCGTCACCGCGTGGGCCCGCTTCAGCAGGTCGAGGTCGCGCAGGATCAGCGTGCCCTTGGTCAGGATCGAGAACGGGTTCGCGTGGTCGGTGAGGGCGCCGATGATGCCCGGCATCAGGCGGTAGCGGCCCTCCGCGCGCTGGTAGCAGTCGACGTTCGTGCCCATCGCTATGTGGTCGCCCTGCCAGCGGCGCGAGCCGAGCTGGTGGCGCAGCAGCTCCGGGGCGTTCACCTTGACCACGATCTGCGAGTCGAAGCCCAGGCCGGTGTCGAGGTCCAGATAACTGTGTGTTTTACGCGCAAAACAATAGACGCACGCGTGCGTACAACCCCTGTACGGGTTCACCGTCCACTGGAAGGACATACGGGAGACCGCGGGCACCCGGTTGATGATCGATCGAGCCCTGATCTCGTGGAAGGTGACGCCGGCGAACTCGGGCGTGTCGATCGTCCGGCTCGTGACCGCGTCCGCTCCGAACAGGGCGGCGTCGGCCCTGCCGTGCTCTTCGGACTCTGTGAGGTTCTCCCAGCGCATGAGGCCTCCTCGGTAGCGCCTGCCCCCACAATAGAACACATGTTCCCTTGATCGTGCCACCCCGATTTGGGCGGCCGGGGACCGGGGTGGTTGGCTTGGCCCCACCCCCGAAATCCAGGTCCTGGAGGATTCCAATGGCGCAGGTCGAGGCCACTACCGAGCGGGTCGTCGCGGCGGACGCGGAGAAGGTGTTCGACGCCCTCGCCGACTACAGCGGCACGCGGCAGAAGCTGCTGCCCGAGCACTTCAGCGAGTACGAGGTGCGCGAGGGCGGCGACGGCGAGGGCACCCTCGTCCACTGGAAGCTCCAGGCCACCAGCAAGCGTGTGCGCGACTGCCTCCTGGAGGTGAGCGAGCCGACCGACGGTGAGCTCGTCGAGAAGGACCGCAACTCCTCCATGGTCACCACCTGGCGGGTCACCCCGGCCGGCGAGGGCAAGTCCCGCGTCTTCGTGACCACCGTCTGGAACGGCGCCGGCGGGATCGGCGGCTTCTTCGAGAAGACCTTCGCGCCCAAGGGTCTCGGCCGGATCTACGACCTGGTGCTCGCCAACCTCGCCACCGAGGTCGAGAAGTAAGTCCCCCGTGTAGGCAAGTCCCCCGTGTCCGGAGGGCGTTGACTCGCTCACCGGATCGAGTGGATCTCCCGACCGGGTGCCGGTCTGCCGTAACTCGTCGCGCTTGCTCGTAGTTGTCGCTTTAGGCAGCAATTGTGTGGGCGCGGCGAGGGGAGCGGACACGTGGGCGGGACCACTCTGGTGCAGGAGGACCTCCGGGACGAACCGGTCCCGGAATCCCCGCGGCTCGCCGTCCCCGATCCCGCCTCGGCCGCCGAACTCGGCCCGCGCCGGGTGCGGTTGGTCTTCGTCGGGCTGATGCTCGCGCTGCTCCTCGCCGCGCTGGAGCAGATGATCGTCGCCACGGCGCTTCCCAAGATCGTCGGCGAGCTGCACGGCCTCGACAAGATGTCCTGGGCCATCACCGCCTATCTGCTCACCTCCACGATCGGACTGCCGGTCTACGGCAAGCTCGGCGACCTCCTCGGCCGCAAGGGCGTCTTCCAGTTCGCGATCGTCGTCTTCGTCATCGGCTCCGCCCTCGCCGGACGAGCCCAGACGATGGACCAGTTGATCGCCTTCCGCGCGGTGCAGGGCGTCGGCGCGGGCGGCCTCATGATCGGTGTGCAGGCGATCATCGCCGACATCGTGCCGCCCCGCGAGCGCGGCCGGTTCATGGGCCTCATCGGCGCCGCGTTCGGCCTCGCCTCCGTCGCGGGGCCGCTGTTGGGCGGCTACTTCACGGACCACCTCTCCTGGCGGTGGTGCTTCTACATCAACATCCCCTTCGGGCTCGTCACCCTCGCCGTCGTCACCGTCGTCCTCAAACTGCCCAAGCGACGGACCAGGGCCCGGCTCGACATCCTCGGCGCGCTGCTTCTCGCCGCCGCGTCCACCTGCCTGGTGCTGCTGACCAGTTGGGGCGGCACCGAGTACGCCTGGGACTCCCGCGTCATCCTGGGACTCGCCGCGGGCGCGCTGGCAGCCACCGTCCTCTTCCTCGTCGCCGAGCACTTCGCGCCCGAACCCCTCATCCCGCTGCGGCTGTTCAGGGACTCGGTCTTCAACGTCACCGCGCTGGTCGGCCTGGTGATCGGCGTCGCCCTCTTCGGTGCCGCGAGCTATCTGCCGACCTTCCTTCAGATGGTCGACGGGGCGAGCGCCACCGAGTCGGGGCTGCTGATGCTGCCCATGATGGGCGGCATCGTCGGCGCCTCCGTCATCGCCGGACAGCTCATCAGCCACACCGGCCGGTACAAGCTCTGGCCGGTCCTCGGCGGCGCGCTCTCCGTCCTCGGCATGTGGCTGCTGTCCCGCCTTGAGGTCGACACGCCCCGGCTGCACTACAGCATCTGGATGGCCGTCCTCGGCGCCGGCATCGGCATGGTGATGCCGGTCCTCGTCCTCGCCGTGCAGAACTCCGTGCGCCCCGCCGACCTCGGCACGGCGACCAGCGCCAACAACTACTTCCGGCAGATCGGCGGTTCGGTCGGCGCGGCGATCTTCGGCACGCTCTTCGCCGACCGGCTCTCCGACTCCCTGGCGAAGCGGCTGCCCCCGGCGGCGGGTCTGCCCGACGCCGAGTCCATCACCCCGCAGCTCGTCCACGCGCTGCCGCCCGAGCTGCGCGAGGCGTACATCCGCGCCTACGCCGACGCCATGCCGCGGATCTTCCTCTACCTCGTGCCGGTCCTCGTCGTAGGACTGCTCATCGCCTTCTTCCTCAAGGAGAAACCACTGGTGTCCCACCACACCGCCGAAACCGAGCCCGCCCCCCTGAACACGCCGATCCCGCAGGCCCGTTCGTCGTACGCCGCCGGAGTCCCCGTGTGCGGCACGGTGCAGCACCCCGACGGAACCGTCGTCCCGCGCGCGGCGCTCACGCTGATCGACGTCGCCGGGCAGCAGATCGGCCGGGGCGCGAGCGGCGAGGACGGGCGGTACGCGCTGTCGACACCGGGCTCGGGGGCGTACGTCCTGATCGCCGCGGCGGGCGGACACCAGCCGCAGGCCGTCTCCGTGACCGTCGGTGAGCGGCCCGTCGAACTCGACGTGGTCCTCGGCGGCGCCGGGCGCCTCGCCGGGAGCGTGGTGACCGCGGACGGCACCACCGTGCGGGACGCCACCGTCACCCTCACCAATGTGCACGGAGAGGTCGTCGCCAGTACGCGCAGCGGGCGCGAGGGCGGGTACGTGATGAGCGAACTCGTCGCCGGTGAGTACACCCTCGCCGCCGGCGCCCCGGCCTTCCGTCCGGCCGCGCTCCCCGTCACCGTCCAGGCCGCCCGGGAGACCCGGCAGGACATCGAACTCGCCGGCGGAGCCGTGCTGCGCGGGACGGTACGGGCGAGCGCCGGCCGTCCCGTCGAGGACGCGCGCGTGACGCTGCTGGACGCCGCGGGCAACGTCGTGGACACGCTCACCACCGGCCCGGACGGAACGTTCCGGTTCGTCGACCTGTCCTCCGGCGAGTACACGGTCATCGCCGCGGGCTATCCCCCGGTCGCCACCGTCCTCCAGATGGCGGGCGGCGGCCGCACGGAACGGGATCTGCAACTGGGGCACGAGGACTGAGCAGAGGCCACGCAGAAGGCCGGACGGCGGCCACGGAAAAAACCGGACGCCGCCGTGGGCAACCCGTCAGTAACCCCACAGTGCCCTCAACCGGCGGTTTCCGTCCCGGGAGGGGAGCGCGAGGGGGCGCGCGGTGGTCGGTGCGGCGGGGTCAATTCCCGTATTGCCGCACATCACCACCTGGCGCAGCCGTACGGTGGAACGGTCGACACAGATCTTTGCGGAGCCGTGGGAGAGAGGGCCTGGGCCATGGACCGTGGCAGTGCGAGGGACACGCCTCCCAGCCGCGGAGCTGGGACCGGAGCGGTGGAGACCGCCGTGGCCGGTCGCATCCCGCTGGCCGTGGTCGTGGTGGACCGCGACGGCCTGGTGTCCCACTGGAGCCGCGGCGCCCGACGGCTGTTCGGCGCCGCCAAGGAAGAGGCCCTCGGCCGCCCCGCGGTCGACCTGCTGCCGGTCTCCGGAGCCTTGCCCGACCAGGAAGACACCATGCCCTACGGGGCCTACGCCGACCACGACGGGCTCGGACCCGACCTGGAGTCCTCGCTCGACGGCAGGCTCTTCTACCCGGCCGCGGGCCGCGCCCGGCTCACGGTCGCGGAGCAGGGCCGCGTCGACGTGCTGTGGTGGGCGTACCCCCTCATCGGCCCCGGAGACGAGCGGCTGCTGGTGCTGGCCGCCGACGCGGACGCCCTGAAGTCCGACGACCCCGACGACCTCGTGGCCGTCGAACGCATCGCCCCCGCCTTCGCCCTGCACACCGACTTCCCCGGCGCCGAGGAACTGGCCCGCAGGCTCCCCGAGATCCTGCCCAGCATGAGCGTCGAGGAAGGCGCCCGGATCGTCGCCCAGATTCTGGAACTGGGCTATCCCGTCCTGGAGTTCAGCCAGAACGACCGGGTGCCCGTCACCCCCGACTGGGGTGTCCCGCGGCGCGCCGAGCGCAAGGCGCGCCGGGAGCGGGCCGCCCGCGCCGCGGCCGACGGGCTGCCGCTCCCGCGGGACATCGCGGCGGACGACGGCGAGGACCTCGAGTACGCCGCCGTGCGCGAGCGCCTGGAGTTCCTCAACGAGGTCAGCGGACGCATCGGCACCTCCCTCGACCTGTCGCGCACCATCGTCGAGGTCAGCCGTGCCGTCGTGCCCCGCTTCACCGACGTCGCCGGCACCTATCTGCGCGAACAGGTCGTCGCCGGCGAGGGGTTCCCCGAGGGCGTGCCGGACACCACCACCATGTGGCACCGGGTCGCCCTGGAGCACACCGACGAACCCGGCCGCTGGGACGACGTCGTACCGGTCGGCGAGGCCATGCCGTTCCCCGCGCACACCCCGTTCTTCCAGTGCATGACCAGCGGTCAGCCCGTCCTCGTGCCGCGCATCAGCGAGCAGATGGGGCACATGATCGCCTCGCAGTTCGAGAAGCGCGACATCCGGCCGCTGATCACCGGCCGGTCGATGCTGGTCGTACCCCTCAAGGCCCGCAATGTGGTCCTCGGCTTCATGATCCTGCTGCGGCACCCGGAGCGCGTCGAGTTCAACGACATGGACCGGGTCACCGGCGCCGAACTCGCCGCCCGCGCGGGCCTCGTGCTGGACAACGCGCGCATGTACACGTACCAGGAGTCCGTCGCCGAGACCCTCCAGGACAGCATGCTGCCGCACATCCCGCCGCGCATGGCGGGCTGCGACATCGCCACCCGCTATCTGCCCGGCACCCTGCTCGGACGCGTCGGCGGTGACTGGTTCGACTCGGTGAAGCTGCCGGGTGCCCGTACCGCCCTCGTCGTCGGCGACGTCATGGGGCACGGCCTCAACTCGGCGGCGATGATGGGCCAGTTGCGTACGGCCGTGCAGACCATGGCCGCCATGGACCTGCCGCCCGCCCAGCTGCTGCGCAACCTCGACGACCTCGCCCAGCGGCTCGGCGACACCTATCTGGCGACCTGTCTGTACGCCGTGTACGACCCGATCGCCGGCGAGGTGCAGATCGCCAACGCGGGCCACATCCCACCGGTGATCGTGCGCGCCGACGACGGCCGCAGCGAGCTCCTCGACCTGCCCACGGGCGCGCCCATCGGCGTCGGCGGAGTGCCCTTCGAGGCGGTACGGGTGCCGGTGCGGCCCGGCGACCGGCTGGTGATGTGCACCGACGGACTGGTCGAGGTGCGCGGCGAGGACATCGGCGTGGGACTGGCCACGCTGTGCGAGTCCGCCGCCCACCCGGCCGCGTCGATGGACGACGCCTGCGACACCATCATCCGCGCACTCAACACCCGCGGCGGCCGCAAGGACGACGTCGCCCTCCTGATGGCCCGCCTCAACGGCATCGAGCCGGAGGACGTCGCCGAGTGGCGGCTCGCCCTCGATCCGATCGAGGTCCGCCGGGCGCGCGCCACCGTGCGGGAACAGCTGCACGAGTGGGGGCTGGGGCGCCTCGCCGACACCACCGCACTCATGGTGAGCGAGCTCGTCACCAACGCCGTACGGCACTCGCACAGCCGCCCTCTCGTGCTGCGTCTGGTACGGGGCGAGACGCTGCTGTGCGAGGTGGACGACGACGACCACGAGCTGCCGACGCTGCTCAATGCCGGGCCCGACGACGAGTTCGGGCGCGGGCTGCGGATCGTCAGCACCCTGGCGCGGGAGTGGGGCACGAGCCGGACCAACGCGGGCAAGACCGTCTGGTTCGAACTGACGCTGCCGCGACGGTGACGGCCCTCCGGGGCGCGCGGGGCGCCCGGGGGCGTGCACGGCTCGTACGAGGAGTGAAGGAATGCGCTCGGCGCTTGTAGCCGTGACCAGGGCGCGATAGACCGTACTGGCCCGTCAGGCGCGGCGGGCCGCCTTCGCACCCTGGGGAGTTGGGCATGAGCGTGACGAGTCGGTACCGGGAGGCCTGGGAGGGTTTCTGGCGGGAGGCCCCAGAGGAGCCGGGGGCGGTGTTCTGGGACGCGGAGCCCGCGCTCACGGTCGGCCTCCATCTCGCCCTGTTCGAGCCCCAGTTGACCGACCCCGGGCTGCCCCTGGTCGACCTGGGCTGCGGCAACGGCACCCAGACCCGCTTCCTCGCCGACCGCTTCCCGCACGTCCTCGGCGTCGACCTGTCCGAGGCCGCCGTGGAGCACGCCCGGCACGCCGACCCCGCGGGACAGGCCGGCTACCGGGTGCTCGACGCCGCCGAGAAGGGCGAGGCGGAGTCACTGCACGCGGAACTCGGCGACGCCAACGTCTATGTGCGGGGCGTACTGCACCAGTGCGAGCCCGACGACCGGCAGCCCTTCGTCGACGGCCTTGCCGCGCTGCTCGGCGAGCGCGGCCGGGCCTTCCTCGTCGAACTCTCCGAGTCCGCCAAGCCGGTCCTGCTGGGCCTGGCCCTGAGCCCCTCGGGACCGCCGCCCAAACTCGCCCCGATCTTCCGCCACGGCATCGCCCCCGGCGAGGTCTCGGACGCGGCGGTCCCGGAGTATCTGCGGGCGGCCGGCCTGACGGTCCTGGCGAACGGCGAACTGCCGCTCACCACCACGGAGTACACGCCCGACGGAGCCCGGATCGAACTGCCCTCCAAGTGGCAGGTCGTGGGCCGAACGCCCTGACGAAACCCGCCGACAGGCCCCGGAAGGATCGTCCGCGGGCCGGGTCGGGGGAGGTACAGGCGACCGCCCGGGCCGGTGCCCGGGCGGCCCGCGGAGCACAGGGGCCGGCCCGGTGTGGCGCGGCTGGTGGAGCAGGGCCCGGGGCTGTCGTGGCGTCCGCCGGTATGCAGTGCTGTGCGGGGGTGGTTGGCTGGGCTCGGGGGTGTGGGGGCGTTCGCTGGGGCTTGTGTGGTGTGGTGGGTGGAGGGCTGGGGGCGGGGGCTGGGTGGCGTTCGTCGGGTGGGGGGTGGGTCCGCCGGGCCCGGGGGCGCGGCGCCCGCTGGAGGCCGTGTGGCGTGGGCGGCGGGGCGCAGGCCGAAGGGCCCGGCGGGGGGCTCACATGTTGATCATGTGGCCGGCCAGGCCGTGGATCGCCTCCTTGACGGCCTCGCTCAGTGTCGGGTGGGCGTGGACGTTGCGGGCGACCTCGTGGACGGTGAGGTCCCACTGCTGGGCCAGGGTGAGTTCGGGGAGGAGTTCGGTGACGTCGGGGCCGATGAGGTGGCCGCCGATGAGCTCGCCGTACTTGGCGTCGCTGATGAGCTTGACGAAGCCGGTCGTGTCACCGAGGCCGTGCGACTTGCCGTTCGCGGTGAACGGGAACTTGGCGACCTTGACGTCGTAGCCGAGTTCCCGGGCCTGCGCCTCGGTGTAGCCGAAGCTGGCGATCTGGGGCTGGCAGAAGGTGGCGCGCGGGATCATGGCGTAGTCCAGTTCCATGGTCTCCGCGTCGGCGAGGGTCTCGGCGGCGATGATGCCCATGGCCTCCGCGGTGTGCGCGAGCATCAGCTTGGCGGTGACGTCACCGATGGCGTACAGGTGCGGCACGGAGGTGCGGCAGCGCCCGTCGACGTCGATCGCGCCGCGCTCGGTGAGGGCGACACCGGTGTTCTCCAGGCCGTAGCCGGAGATGTTCGGGGCGAAGCCGATGGCCTGGAGCACCTTGTCGGCCTCCAGCACCTGCTGCGCGCCGTCCTTGCCGGTGACGGTGACCCGGACCTGGGGGCCGGACTCGTCGATGGCGTCGACACGGGTGGAGGTGAGGACGTCGATGCCCAGCTTGCGGTACTGGCGGGCGAGCTCGGCGGAGACCTCGGCGTCCTCCAGGGGAGCCATGCGGTCGAGGAACTCGACGATCGTGACCTTCACGCCGTAGTTGTGCAGGACGTAGGCGAACTCGATGCCGATGGCGCCGGCACCCGCGACGACGATCGACTGCGGGAGATCGTCGGCGAGGATCTGCTCCTCGAAGGTCACCACGCGCGCGCTGCGCTTGGTGCCGGGCAGCAGCTTGGGGGTGGCGCCGGTCGCGATGATGCAGTGCTCGAAGCCGATGGTCCGGGTGTCGCCCTCGTAGCCGGTGACCTGGAGGGTGTGCGGGTCGAGAAAGGTGCCGCGGCCGTCCAGCTCGGTGATCTTGTTCTTCTTCATCAGGTAGTGGACGCCCTTGACCCGCCCGTCGGCGACCTTGCGGCTGCGGCGGAAGGCCTCGCCGTAGTCGAAGGAGACCTCCCCGTCGACCTTGATGCCGAAGGTCTTCGCCTCGTGGGTGAACAGGTGCGCCAGCTCGGCGTTGCGCAGCAGGGCCTTGGTGGGGATGCAGCCCACGTTCAGACAGACGCCGCCCCAGTACTTCTCCTCGACGACCGCGACCCGCTTGCCCAGCTGGGCGGCCCGGACGGCGGCGACATAGCCGCCGGGTCCGGCGCCGAGTACGACAACATCGAATCGTTCGTCCTGCTCGACCATCGGTCGTCCCTCTTCCATCGGTTCAACTGCGGTTCCTGGATCGATTCTCCGACCCCGGCAAGTGTGCCGCCACAGAGATCAGCTGAGCATGGACCTGAACCGGAGCGCCGACAGCGCGTAACGTGAAGCACCATGAAGATCCTCATCAGCGCCGACATGGAGGGCGCCACCGGTGTGACCTGGCCGGCCGACGTGCTGCCGGGGACACCGCAGTGGGAGCGGTGCCGGGCGATGTTCACCTCGGACGTGAACGCCGCCGTGCTGGGCTTCTTCGACGGCGGCGCCGACGAAGTGCTGATCAACGAGGCGCACTGGACCATGCGCAACCTGCTCCTGGAGCACCTCGACGACCGCGCCGAGATGCTCACCGGACGGCACAAGTCGCTGTCCATGGTGGAGGGCGTGCAGCACGGCGACGTGGACGGCATCGCCTTCGTCGGCTACCACGCGGGCGCCGGCATGGAGGGCGTCCTCGCCCACACCTATCTCGCCAACTCCATCACCGGTGTGTGGGTGAACGACGAACGGGCCAGCGAAGGGCTGCTCAACGCGCGCGTGGTCGCCGAGTACGGGGTACCCGTGGTCCTCGTCACCGGTGACGACGTGGCCTGCGAGGACGCGCTCGGGTACGCGCCGGAGGCGCTGAAGGTCGCGGTCAAGGACCATGTCTCGCGCTACGCCGCCGTGTGCCGGACGCCGGCCAGGACCGCTGCCGACATCCGAGCGGCGGCGAAGGAGGCGGCGGCCTTGGCGGTACGTCATGAACCGTTCGACGCCGGGCCGTTCACGATCGCGCTGGAGTTCGACGCCGAGCATCTGGCCCAGGCGGCGACCGTCGTGCCGGGCGTGGAGCGGATCGGCGAGCGGAAGGTGGCGTACACCAGCGCCACCATGTACGAGGGAATTCGTGCCTTCAAGGCGGTCACCACGATCGTCTCGGCCGCGGTGGAGGAGCAGTATGGCTGACCGGCAGGCGCTGGACGAGGTCGTGACGTTCACGTCCGACCTGATCCGCATCGACACCACCAACCGGGGCGGCGGCGACTGCCAGGAACGCCCGGCCGCCGAGTACGCGGCGGAGCGGCTCGCCGGGGCGGGCCTGGAACCGGTGCTGCTGGAGCGGACCCGGGGCCGTACGAACGTCGTCGCCCGCATCGAGGGCACCGACCCGTCGGCGGACGCGCTGCTCGTCCACGGTCATCTGGACGTGGTGCCGGCCGAGGCCCGGGACTGGAGCGTGCACCCCTTCTCCGGGGAGATCCGCGACGGCGTCGTGTGGGGCCGGGGCGCGGTCGACATGAAGAACATGGACGCGATGATCCTCGCCGTGGTCCGGTCCTGGGCCCGGGAGGGCGTACGGCCCCGGCGGGACGTCGTGGTCGCGTTCACCGCCGACGAGGAGGCCAGCGCCGAGGACGGCTCCGGCTTCCTCGCCGACCGGCACCCCGGGTTGTTCGAGGGCTGCACCGAGGGCGTCAGCGAGTCCGGGGCGTTCACCTTCCACGACGGCGCCGGACGGCAGCTCTACCCCATCGCGGCCGGTGAGCGGGGCACGGGCTGGCTGAAGCTCACCGCGCGCGGCCGGGCCGGACACGGCTCCAAGGTGAACCGGGAGAACGCGGTCACCCGCCTCGCCGCCGCCGTCACCCGCATCGGCGAGCACGAGTGGCCGCTGCGGATCACCGAGACGGTGAGGGCCGCCCTCACCGAACTCGCCGTCCTGTACGGCATCGAGCCGGACCTGACCGACGTGGACACCCTGCTGGAGAAGCTGGGACCGGCCGCCAAGCTGGTCGAGGCGACCGTGCGCAACAGCGCCAACCCGACCATGCTGGACGCCGGTTACAAGCTCAACGTGATCCCCGGGGAGGCGGTGGCGTACGTCGACGGACGGTATCTGCCGGGTGGCGAGGACGAGTTCCGTACGACGCTCGACCGGCTGACCGGACCGGACGTCGAGTGGGAGTTCCACCACCGCGAGGTCGCCCTCCAGGCACCGCTGGACTCACCGACGTACGCGCGTATGCGGGCGGCCGTCGAGGAGTTCGCGCCGGAGGGGCATGTGGTGCCGTACTGCATGTCCGGCGGCACGGACGCCAAGCAGTTCTCGCGCCTCGGCATCACCGGCTACGGCTTCGCGCCGCTGAAGCTCCCGGAGGGCTTCGACTACCAGGCTCTCTTCCACGGTGTGGACGAGCGGGTCCCGGTCGAGGCGCTGCACTTCGGCGTCCGCGTCCTCGACCGGTTCCTGCGCACCGCCTAGGCACATGGGGGACGACGTGCAGACCTTGCCCTTCGGTTCGTGGCCCTCGCCCATCGACGCGGCCCTCGCCGCCGCGCACGACGGGCACCCCGAGTGGGTGGGCCTCGTCGGCGACGAGGCGTGGTGGACCGAGCCACGGCCCACCGAGGGCGGCCGGCGCACGCTGGTGCGACGTCACGCCGACGGCAGCGAGGAGTCGGTGCTCCCGGCGCCGTGGAACGTCCGCAGCCGGGTCATCGAGTACGGCGGGCAGCCCTGGGCCGGTGTGGTTCAGGACGGCCGACCGCTCGTCGTCTTCGTGAACTTCGCCGACCAGCGCCTGTACCGGTACGAGCCCGGCGGCGACCCGCGTCCGCTCACCCCCGTCTCTCCGGTGGGCGGTGGACTGCGCTGGGCGGACCCGGTGGTGCTCCTTGACCGGGGTGAAGTGTGGTGCGTCCTGGAGGAGTTCACCGGCGACGGGCCCACCGACGTCCGCCGGGTCCTCGCCGCCGTGCCGCTGGACGGTTCGGCCGCCCAGGACCGGGACGCCGTACGGGAACTGACCGAGGCCCGGCACCGGTTCGTGACCGGACCCCGGATCTCACCCGACGGGCGGCACGTGGCCTGGCTCGGCTGGGACCATCCGCGGATGCCCTGGGACGGCACGGAGCTGGTCCTCGCCCAGGTGCGGGAGGACGGCGCCCTGCAAGCCGCCCGCACGGTCGCCGGCGGACCCGACGAGTCCATCGCCCAGGTCGACTGGGCCCACGACGGTGCCCTGCTGTACGCGAGCGACCGCACCGGCTGGTGGAACCTCTACCGCGACGGCCAGCCGCTGTGCCCGCGGGAGGAGGAGTTCGGCGGGCCGCTGTGGAAGCTGGGGCAGCGCTGGTTCGCCCCGCTGGAGAGTGGCCTGATCGCCGTCGTGCACGGCCGGGGCGCCACCGCCCTCGGGATACTGGACCCGGAGAGCGCCGAGGTCGTCGACGCGGCCGGCCCCTGGACCGAGTTCGCGCCCACCCTGGCGGTCCTCGGCGAGCGGGTGGTCGCCGTCGGGGCCAGCCCGCGCAGCGACCACGAGGTGGTGGAGCTGGACACCCGCACCGGCCGGGCGAGGGTGATCGGAGCCCGCCACGACGACTCGGTGGACCCCGCGTACTACCCCGAGCCGCAGATCCGCACCTTCACCGGGCCCGCCGGACGCGAGATCCACGCCCACATCTACCCGCCCCACCACCCCGGTTGTGTCGCCCCCGGCGCCCAACTGCCGCCGTACGTGGTGTGGGCGCACGGCGGTCCGACCAGCCGGGCGCCCCTCGTCCTCGACCTGTCCATCGCCTACTTCACCTCCCGCGGCATCGGTGTCGCCGAGGTCAACTACGGCGGCTCGACCGGGCACGGCCGCGCGTACCGCAACCGGCTGCGCGAGCAGTGGGGCGTCGTCGACGTCGAGGACTGCGCGGCCGTCGCGCTCGCCCTCGCCGACGAGGGCACCGCCGACCGTGACCGCCTCGCGATCCGCGGCGGCAGCGCCGGCGGCTGGACCGCGGCCGCCTCGCTCACCGCGACCGACGTCTACGCCTGCGGCACCATCGTCTACCCCATCCTCGACCTGGCCGGCTGGGGCGAGGGGGAGACCCACGACTTCGAGTCGCAGTACCTGGAGACGCTCGTCGGCCCGCTCGCCGAGGTCCCCGCACGCTACGCGGAGCGCTCGCCCACCGAGCACGCCGACCGGATCACCGCGCCCTTCCTGCTGCTCCAGGGCCTGGACGACGTGATCTGTCCGCCCGCCCAGTGCGAGCGGTTCCTGGCCCGGATGGAGGGGCGCCGGGTGCCGCACGCCTACCTCGCCTTCGAGGGGGAGGGACACGGGTTCCGGCGGGCGGAGACCATGATCAGGTGCCTGGAGGCCGAACTCTCCCTGTACGCGCAGGTCTTCGTGCTCAACCCGCCCGGCATCCCGACCCTGGAGCTCAGCAAGTGAGAGAACTCGTCCGGCCGTCCCGACTCGCCGCCGGCGCCCGGGTCGCCGTCGTCGCGCCCAGCGGTCCCGTGCCCGAGGAGCGGTTGCAGGCCGGGCTCGACGTGCTGCGCGGCTGGGATCTGGACCCTGTCGTGGCACCCCATGTGCTGGACCGGCACGGCGAGTTCACCTACCTCGCGGGCACCGACGCGGACCGCGCCGCCGACCTCCAGGCCGCCTGGTGCGATCCGGCCGTGGACGCGGTGCTGTGCGCGCGGGGTGGCTACGGCGTGCAGCGGATGATCGACCTGCTCGACTGGGACGCCATGCGGGCGGCCGGGCCCAAGGTGTTCGTCGGCTTCAGCGACATCACGGTGCTGCACGAGGCGTTCGCCGCCCGGCTCGGCCTGGCCACGCTGTACGGGCCGATGGCGGCCGGTATCGACTTCATCAAGAACACCCGCGCCCAGGACCATCTGAAGGCCACCCTGTTCGCCCCGGAGACGGTGCGCACGATCGCCTCCGGCGGCACACCGCTGGTCTCCGGACGGGCCCGAGGCGTCACGCTGGGCGGGTGTCTGTGTCTGCTCGCCGCCGACCTGGGCACCCCGCACGCCCGGCCCTCCGCGCGCGGCGGGCTGCTCTGTCTGGAGGACGTGGGGGAGGAGACGTACCGCCTCGACCGCTATCTCACCCAACTCCTGCGCGCGGGCTGGCTGGACGGGGTGCGGGGGGTGTTGCTCGGTTCCTGGCAGGACTGCGATCCGTATGCGCGGGTGCGGGCGGTGCTCGTCGACCGGCTCGGCGGGCTCGGGGTGCCGGTCGTGGAGGAGTTCGGATTCGGCCACGGTGACGGGGCGTTGACGATCCCGTTCGGGGTGGCGGCCGAACTCGACGCCGACAGCGCCACGTTGACCCTCAGGGAACCCGCCCTCCGCTGAATCTCCGTCAAGAAACCCCCGTCCCGGTGATTGACCGGGTCTGACACGTGTCACACCATGGCTACCGGCCGGTACGTACCGGTTGGTAGGTCGGGTTGTCCTCAGCGTGGAGGTCTCGTGTCCCGTCGTGTGCTCGGCTACAGCGTTCCGCTCGCTCTCCTGCTCGGCGCCACCTTCGCCGCACCGGCCCCCGCCACCGGCCAGTACACCGTCACCGCACTGAAGTTCACCGTCCGGGCAGGCGGTCGTACGTGCACGATCGACGCCGATCTGTACCGGCCCACCGGTGTCGACCGGGCGCCCGCCGTGCTCGCCACCAACGGCTTCGGCGGCAGCAAGTCCGACGGCTCCACGGACGCCATCGGCAAGGCCTTCGCGGAACGCGGCTATGTCTCGCTCGTCTACTCGGGCCTCGGCTTCGGCAACTCCGGCTGTCTGATCTCGCTCGACGACCCGGCCGTCGACGGCCGGGCCGCCTCCCGGCTCATCGACTTCCTCGCCGGGACACGGGCCGCCGACGACGGCACCAAGGCCGACTTCGTCACCCTCGACAGCAAGGGCGACCCGCGCGTCGGCATGATCGGCGGCTCCTACGGCGGCGCCGTCCAACTGGCCACGGCCGCCGTCGACCACCGCGTGGACGCGCTCGTGCCGATGATCACCTGGAACGACCTGGCGTACGCCCTGGACCCGAACAGCGCCGCACGCGAGGTACCCGGCGCCTTCAAGTGGCAGTGGACCAACGGCTTCTACCTCATCGGCGAGAGCCAGCCCCTGACCACCGTGAACCTCGACCCGTCCCGCATCAACTCCCTCGGCTGCCTGCACTTCGTCACCGACGCCTGCGACACCGTGCGCACCCTCAACTCCGGCAGCTACCCCGCCGCCGAGACCGCCGACCTCCTCGCCTACGCCCGCAGCGTCTCCCCGGTCACCTACCTCGACCGGGTGAAGGCGCCCACGCTCCTCGTCCAGGGACAGGCCGACAGCCTCTTCAACCTCAACGAGGCGACAGCGACGTACCGGAAACTCAAGGCGCAGGGCACGACCACCAAGATGATCTGGCAGTCCTGGGGGCACAGCGGGGGCCAGGCCGCCGGTGAACTCAACCTCAGCCAGGGCAACTTGGAGTCCAGCTACGTCGGCAAGCGCGTCCTCGCCTGGTTCGACCGCTATCTGCGCGAGCAGAAGACCACCGACACCGGCCCGGCGTTCGCCTACTACCGCGACTGGATCACCGACCCGAACGGGACCTACGCCACCGCCGGCAGCCTCCCCGTGCTCAGCCAGAAGCTCTACCTGTCCGGCGACGGCAAGCTCGTCGACAACCGCCGCAAGGTGACGCGCGGCAGCCGGACGTACACCAACTGGCTCGTCCCGAGCAGCCACTCCGAGAGCTCGCTGGCCGGGATCGTCGGACTGCCCGACCCGGCGCCCTACGACACCCAGGGCACCTACCTCGGCTGGACCAGCGAACCGCTCGCCCGGACCACCGACGTCGTGGGCGCGCCCAGGGCCACACTCAAGGTCGTCTCGCCCCAGGCCGAGCGGACCCAGCACTCCGGGAACGCCGCCGACAAGCTCGTGCTGTTCGCCAAGCTGTACGACGTCGCGCCCGACGGCACCCAGACCCTGGTCCACCGGCTGGTCGCACCGGTCCGGGTGCCCGACGTGACCCGGAGCTTCACCGTGA
The DNA here is from genome assembly GCF_044593635.1 of Streptomyces sp. NPDC051913. Lineage (NCBI taxonomy): Bacteria > Bacillati > Actinomycetota > Actinomycetes > Kitasatosporales > Streptomycetaceae > Streptomyces > Streptomyces sp. NPDC051913. Next base: position 749,337 of record NZ_JBIUCI010000002.1, read on the forward strand.
CCCTGCCGGGGATCGTCCACCGGTACGAGCAGGGGCACCGGCTGCGGTTCGTGGTCGCGGCGAGCGACGACGCGTACTTCGGCAACCGGGGGATCAAGCCGGTGACCGTGGTGAGCGGGCGGGGGCAGACGGGGGTGCTGGAGCTGCCGGCGGTGGGCGGCTGAGTCACCCGGGGGGCGGCGCCCGGATCGCGGGCGAGGAGCTTCGGGCTCACCCTGGTCGCATGAGCCCGAAGACATCCGAGAGCGGCAGTGGCGCCGGCGGCAGGAGCAGCGCGGTGACGCCCGCGAGGATCGTCGTCCTGCTGCTCGCCGTCCTCGCCCTGATCTTCATCTTCGAGAACACCGGCCAGACCAAGATCAGACTGCTGATCCCCGAGGTGACCATGCCGCTGTGGACGGCGCTGCTGGCCACGGGCCTCATCGGGGCCCTGTGCGGGGCGTACTTCATGAAGCGCAGAAGCTAGCCCGTCGTAGGGTGACGGGATGCCGCACACCTCATCCCGATTCCTTGTCGAGGGCCCTCGCGTGGGCATACGCCACCTCACCTACGAGGACGGTGCCGAGTTCACGGCCCGGGCCCGGGAGAGCAAGGAACTGCATCAGCCGTGGCTGTTCCCACCGGACAGCGCGAGCGGGTTCGCGGCCTTCGCGCAGCGGCTGATCGAGGACCCGACCAAGGTCGGGTTCCTGGTGTGTGAGAAGGACAGCGGGGCCATCGCCGGATACATCAACATCAACAACATCGTCGAGGGCGCCTTCCTCAGCGGGGCGCTCGGGTACGGGGCCTTCGCCCACGCCGCCGGGCGCGGGCTGATGCGGGAGGGGCTCGGGCTCGTCGTGCGGTACGCCTTCGGCGGGATGCGGCTGCACCGGCTGGAGGTCAACGTGCAGCCCGGCAACGCCGCCTCGATCGCCCTCGCCCGCTCCTGCGGCTTCCGCCTGGAGGGCTACTCGCCGCACATGCTCTACATCGACGGGGCCTGGCGGGACCACGAGCGCTGGGCGATCACCACCGAGATGATCCGCAAGGCGAAGTGACGGCGCAACGAAGTCACGGCGCTTTGCCCAATCCTGACCCGTAGCGCCCCTGTTCAGCTCCCGGGCGAGCGGCTTCCATGGTGATCGTGACGACGATCCGACGTGACGTACTGACGCTGCCCGCCGCGGAATTGGGGCCCGACAACCCCCTGCCCCCGCTCCGGCCCCTCGACGAACTCCATCGGATCGAGGACCGGGACGGACTGCCCCGGGAGATGGCTCGGCAGATCGGCTACGAGCCCCTGCGCAGCCTGCTGCCCGTGCACGTCCGGGACGGCTACGAGCGGCTGCGCGGGCCGCGCGCGATCGACACCCTCGTCATCGAGAACGACCGGCTGCGGGCCACCGTGCTACCCGGCCTCGGCGGCCGGATCGCCTCCCTCCTCCACAAGCCGACCGGCCGTGAACTCCTGTACCGCAACCCGGTGTTCCAGCCCGCCGACTTCGCCCTCAACGGCGCCTGGTTCTCCGGTGGCATCGAGTGGAACATCGGTGCCACCGGCCACACCACCCTCGCCTGCGCACCCCTGCACGCCGCCCGCGTCACCGCCCCCGACGGCGGCGAGATGCTGCGGCTGTGGGAGTGGGAACGGCTGCGCGACCTGCCCTTCCAGGTCGACCTCTGGCTGCCGGAGGACTCCGACTTCCTGTACGTCGGGGTCCGCGTCCGCAATCCGCACGAGCGGCCGGTGCCGACGTACTGGTGGTCCAACATCGCGGTGCCGGAGGAACGCCGGGTGCTCGCCCCCGCGGAGGAGGCCTGGCAGTTCGGGTACGAGCGGCTGCTGCGCCGGGTGCCCGTCCCGTCGTACGAGGAGGTACGACAACACCCTTACGCCGCCGACTACTTCTATGAAGTCCCCGAGGCGCGCCGCCGCTGGATCGCCGCCCTCGACGACGACGGGAACGGGCTGGTGCAGACGTCCACCGACGTGCTGCGCGGGCGCAAGCTGTTCATCTGGGGCGCGGGGCGGGGCGGGCGGCGCTGGCAGGAGTGGCTGACCGAGCCCGGCACCGGCGGCTACTGCGAGATCCAAGCCGGGCTCGCCCGTACGCAGTTGGAGCATGTGCGGTTGGAGGGAGAGGGCGAGGTGGCCTGGCTGGAGGCGTACGGGCCGTTGAGTTCCCCGCCCGTGGCCGACGAGGTGGAGGCCCGGCTGGAGGCCGTGCTGCCGCGTGCCGACGTCGAGACCGCGTACGCCCGCTGGAAGCCGTGCGCCGACACCGAACCCGGCGAGATCCTCGCCACCGGCTCCGGCTGGGGCGCGGTCGAAGTGGCACGCGCCGACTGGAAGTTGCCCGGCACCCCCTTCGACGAAGCCACCCTCGGTGAGGAACAGGAGCCGTGGCTGCGGCTGCTGCGGGTCGGCGCCCTGCCGGAGCCGCGGCGGGTGCGGCCGCCCGGCGAGACGCTGGTCGCCCCGCACTGGCGGGACATGCTGGAGACCGCGCCCGCCACCCCGCACACCGAGTACCACCTCGGCATCGCCCAGTGGCACGCCGGGGACCGGGCGCAGGCGGTGCGCAGCTGGGAGCGGGCCCTCGCACTCGCCCCGTCCGTGTGGCCGTTGCTGCGCTGTCTCGCGGTCGCCGACCGGGAGATCGGCGACCACGAGCGGGCCGCCGACCGCTGTGCCGAGGCCTTCGACGACCTGTGCCGGGAGCGGCGGGACGCGGGGGAGCGGTGGACCGCCGCCACGGCCGCGCTGGGGCGCGAGGCGATCGAGGCGCTGCTCGCGGTGCGGCGCACGGGTGAGGCGCGGGCGGTGTGGGAGCGACTGCACCCCGCGACCCGGGCCCGCGGGCGGTTCCGGCTGATCGAGGCCGGGCTGCTGCTCGCGGAGGGACGACGGGACGAGGCGCGTGCCGTCTACGACGAGGGGTTCGAGGTCGCCGACCTGCGGGAGGGCGCGGAGACGGTGGGGCGCCTGTGGGAACGCATCAGCGACGAGCCGCTCCCAGCACGCTACGACTTCCGCATGCGGTGACCCGAACGGGCCCTACACCCGCCGGTCCACGTACTCGTACACCGCCCCGTCCGGATGCACCGCGATCAGATTGCGGCCCGCCGGCGTCCCCACCGGCCCCGCGATCACCCGCGCGCCCAGCTCGGTCAGTACCTGATGGGCTTCGTCGACGTCCTTGACGGCGATGGTGGCCGCGACCTTGCGGAGGATCTCCAGTTCCGCCGCGGGGCCGCTCATCAGGAGGAAGCAGCCGACGGCGGCGACCTGGACGCCGCCGCGCTCGAAGCGCAGGGCGGTGCCGCCCGCCAGGCGTTCGTAGAAGGGGACCGCGGTCTCCAGGTCGTCGACGCAGACACGCAGCGTGGCTCCCAGAATGTCCATGCGGACGAGCCTAGTTGGGGCGGCCGGGGCGAGGAGATCGTTTCACGCGATCTCCTCGCCCCGGCCGCGGGGAGCCGACGTCGGTGCAGGCGCGTTATGCGTACGGGCGTGCGGGTACCCGGCGGCCATGGACCGCTTGGATCATCTTGAGCACCTGGACAAGCATCTCGTCGACGAGCTGGCGCAGGTGGCGCGCGAGACCGTGCGCGACGAACTGCGCGAACAGACTCGCAAACAGCGCCGCACGGCCATGCTGTACGCCGCGTCCGGCGCCGTCGCCCTCTACGCGGGCGCGGCCCTCGCCCTCACGCTGGGCCTGGCCCTCGCCCTCGGCCTGCCCGACTGGGCCGCCGCGCTGATCACCGCGGCCGTCCTCGGTGTCGTCGCGTTCGTGCTGCGCGGCATGGCCCGGCCGTCGGGGGCCCGGCCCACCTCGGAGCGCGAGGCCGAACTCGCAGCGGGCCGTGACCGGGTCGTGGGCGGTACGGCCCCCGGCGCGCCGCCGAGCGGGCTCGGCATGCCGTATCCGCCGATGCCGCCCGTCGCGCCCGGTGGCGCCGGCGGGGCGACCGGCGCACCCGGTGCGGGTACGTCGGCGGCCGGGGACCCCGGCGCGGCACCGCGGCCCGACGACATCGACCCCGAGCAGCCGCACCACCGGGCGTGATGCGGGGTGGTACGGCCCTGGAGCGCCCTCTCCCGGCCCGGCAGGGTCGTGGTGGTGACCGGCGCCAGCGGCGGCGTGGGGCGGGCCACGGCCCTGGCCTTCGCCGCCCGGGGCGACCGGGTCGCCCTGCTGGCCCGGGGCCGTGAAGGTCTCGCCGCGGCGGCGGACGAGGTGCAGCGGGCCGGCGGTGAGGCGCTCGTCGTCCCCGTCGACATGTCCGACGCCAAGGCCGTCGACGACGCGGCGCAGAAGGTCGCCGACACCTTCGGCGGCATCGACGTCTGGGTCAACAACGCCTTCGCCGGGGTTTTCGCCCCGTTCACCGAGATCACCGCGGACGAGTTCCGGCGGGTCACCGAAGTGACGTATCTGGGCTGTGTGTTCGGCACCAGGGCGGCGCTGCGGCACATGTTGCCGCGCGACCGGGGGACCGTGGTCCAGGTCGGCTCGGCGCTCGCCTACCGCGGGATCCCGTTGCAGTCCGCGTACTGCGGCGCGAAGCACGCCATCCAGGGTTTCAACGAGTCGCTGCGCTGCGAGTTGCTGCACTCCGGCAGTGGCGTCCGTACGACGATGGTGCAGCTCCCCGCCGTCAACACCCCCCAGTTCGAATGGGTGTTGAGCCGGATGCCGGGACGGGCACGGCCCGTCGCGCCGGTGTACCAGCCGGAGGTGGCGGCACGGGCGATCGTGCACGCCGCGTCCCACGGGCGGCGGCGGGAGTACTGGGTCGGAGGATCGACGGTGGCGACGCTGCTGGCCAACGCGGTGGCCCCGGGCCCGCTGGACCGCTACCTGGCACGCGTCGCCTTCGAGGCACAGCAGGACGGCTCGGCAGAAGGCGGCACCGGCAATCTGTGGAGCCCGGCCGACGGCCCCCACGGGCGGGACTTCGGAGCTCACGGGCGGTTCGACGACGAGTCGCGGTCGGGGAGTTCACAGGAATGGCTCTCCCGCAACCGGGGACGGGCGGGAGCCGTGCTCGTGGTCGGCGCGGGGGTGCTGGCCGCGCGGTCGATGCGGCGCCGGGGTTAGTGCCCACGCCGTGACGCCACCCTGAACTCCCCGCCCCTCACGCTCACGCTGGACTCCCCGCCCTCACGCTCACGCCACCCTGAACTCCCGCGCGTCCTCGCCCCGTAGCGTCAGGCCGTGGCCGACGCTCGTCGTGGGGCGGATCGTGCCGCCCGTCGGGTCCAGGGCGCCGTCGAAGAGCATGTCCTCGATGCGGACGTGGTCGTGGAACCACTCCATGTGGCGCAGGTTGGGCAGGGACGCGGCAGCCGCCGCGTGGGCGTGCGGGGCGCAGTGGGTGGAGACCTCCAGACCATGGGCCTGGGCGAGGGACGCCGCCCGGAGGAACTCCGTGAGGCCGCCGCAGCGGGTCGCGTCGATCTGGAGGCAGTCCACCGCGCCCGCGGAGATCATGCGGGCGAAGTAGGGCAGGTCGTATCCGTACTCGCCCGCCGTCACATCGCACGTGAGCGCGTCCCGGACCAGTCTGAGGCCCGTCAGATCGTCCGAGGACACCGGCTCCTCGAACCAGTCCACCCCCGACTCGGCGAGCGCTCCGCCCACGCGGATCGCCTGCTTACGGGTGTACGCGCCGTTCGCGTCGACGTACAACTCGGCGTGCGGGCCGATGACCTGGCGGGCCGCGCGGACGCGGGCGAGGTCCCTGGGGACCGAACGGCCCCGGCTCTCACCGATCTTGATCTTCACGCGCGGAATCTGCTGCCCATGCACCCAGCCGCCCAGCTGGGCCGCCATGTGCCTGTCGTCGTACGTCGTGAAGCCGCCGCTGCCGTACACCGGGACCCGTTCGCGGAAGGTGCCCAGGAGTTGGGCGAGCGGGAGTTCCTGGAGGCGGGCCTTGAGGTCCCACAGGGCGATGTCGAGGGCCGAGATCGCGCACGCGGCGATGCCCGGGCGGCCCGCGTTGCGGACCGAGCGGCACATCGCCTCGTGGGTCGCCGGGATGTGCAGCGCGTCACGGCCCTCGACCAGCGGGGCGAGGTGCTCGCGCAGGAAGTCGCCGACCGCCGGCGGACCGTACGTCCAGCCCGTGCCGGTCGCGTCGCCCGCCGTCACCTCCGTGACCACGATCGTGGTGGAGTCCCAGGTCAGCGTGGCGTCGGCCTCGGGCGCGTCGGTCGGCACCGTGTAGACCGACACCGCCGGACGATGCAGCCTCATGGTCAGTCCCGCGCGAGCTGCGGCAGCACCTTCGTACGGTAGAAGTCGAAGAAGCCGCGCTGGTCGGGGCCGATCTGGTTGACGTAGACCCGGTCGAAGCCCGCTTCGGCGAAGGCCGACAGGGCCGCCACGTGCTCGTCGACGTCGTCGCCGCACACCGCCTTGTCGCGCACCATGTCCTCGGTGACCAGGGTCTGCGCCTGCTCGAAGTGGCTCGGCGAGGGCAGCACCTGGGCCAGCTCGCCGGGCAGGAACTGGTTGGCCCACAGCCGGTGCACGGTGCGTACCGCCTCGTCGCGGTCCGTGCCGTAGCAGACCTTCGTACCGCCGCTCACGAGCTTCGCGCCCCCGCCGCCCTTGCGGAACTGCTCCACCATCGACTCCTGCGGCATCATCGTGATGTAGCCGTCGCCCACCCGGGCCGCCAGCGCGGTCGCCGCCGGGCCGAAGCCCGAGATGTCGATGGGCACGGGCTGGTCGGGGACCGTGTAGAGACGGGCGTTCTCCACCGTGTAGTGGGTGCCGTGGTGGCTGACCTCCTCGCCGGTGAACAGCCGGCGCATGATCTGGATCGACTCCTCCAGCATCTCCAGCCGTACGCTCGCCGGCGGCCAGACATGGCCCAGGATGTGCTCGTTGAGGGCCTCGCCGCTGCCCACGCCGAGCCGGAAACGGCCCTCGGTCATGACCGCCGTGGTCGCCGCGGCCTGGGCGATCACCGCGGGATGCGTGCGTACGGTCGGGCAGGTCACGGCCGTCTCCACCGGCAGCGACACCGCCTCCGAGAGCGCTCCGAGCACCGACCAGACGAACGGGCTCTGGCCCTGCGCGTCGTTCCACGGGTGGTAGTGGTCGGAGATCCACAGGGCGCGGAATCCGGCCTGTTCCGCCATGCGTGCCTGCTCGACGAGCTCCGCGGGGCCGAACTCCTCGCAGGACAGGAAATAGCCGTACTCGGGCATGGGGGGCCTCCAACGAGAGCTGTACGACGGCACGCTCCGGGTACCCGGCGGCGACGACGGAAACCGGCCGACGTTTGGTCACCCCGGCCAGGGGGACGCGGAAGGCTCCCGAGGTACGCGACAGCCCCGGAGGCGCGCTGTGAGTCGACCCCGCATCGTGATCGTCGGCGCCGGTTTCGCCGGGTACCGCGCCTACCGCCATCGCGACCTGGGCTTCGTCGTCGACCTGGGTGGCGCGAAGGCCGCGGCCGATCCGCTGGGTGTGCCCCTGCCCGGGCCGCTCGCGGGACACGTCACCCGCGTACCGCTGGAGTCGGCGTCGCCGGAGCTGGCGCGGGTGGCAGGGGGACCGGAGAAGAGGAGCGAGACAGTGCACACAGCAGCGAAGCCGACAAAGCCCAGGCCGCACACCCACCCGACACCAGAGGCCCCGACGAAGCCCCGGCCAGGCGGTGAGCCCGCCGGGAAGCAGCCAGACGGCGAGCCGACGAAGAGCCACCACGGCGGCGAACCCGCTCGGAAACAGCCTGGTGGCGAGCCGGCCGAGAGCCAGCCCGGTGGCGAGAAGGCCATGAGGCATCCCGGTGGTGAGTCGGCGAGGGATCAGTCCGGGGGTGAAGCCGCCAAGAATCAGTTGGGTGGTGGACCCGCCAAGGAGCAGTCGGGTGGGGGGTCGGTCAAGGGTTCATCCGGTGGCCGGCACACCGAAGCCCCCGGGCCTGTGAAGCGTGCCGACATGCCTGATCGTCGTTCCGAGACCCCTGCGGAAGGAGACTCGTGAAGTCCGCCGAACTCACTGAGCTGGGCCAGCAGTTGCGTGTCGACAGTGTGCGGGCGGCCGATGCCGCGGGGTCGGGGCATCCGACGTCGTCGATGTCCGCCGCCGATCTGATGGCCGTACTCCTCGCCCATCACCTCCGCTACGACTTCGACCGCCCCGCCCACCCCGGCAACGACCGCTTCGTCCTCTCCAAGGGACACGCCTCGCCGCTGCTGTACGCCGCCTACAAGGCCGTCGGCGCCATCGACGACGACGAACTGCTCACCTTCCGGGAGTCGGGCAGCCGGCTGGAAGGGCACCCGACCCCGCGGCGGCTGCCGTGGGTGGAGACCGCCACCGGGTCGCTGGGGCAGGGGCTGCCGGTCGGCGTCGGCATCGCGCTGGCCGGCCAGCGGCTGGAGCGCTCCGGATACCGGGTGTGGGTGCTGTGCGGCGACAGCGAGCTCGCCGAGGGCTCGGTGTGGGAGGCCGCCGAGCACGCGGCTCACGAGCACCTCGACAACCTCACCGCGATCGTCGACGTCAACCGGCTCGGCCAGCGCGGCCCCACCCGGCACGGCCACGACCTGGACGCCTACGCCCGCCGCTTCCAGGCCTTCGGCTGGCACACCGTGGAGGTGGACGGGCACGACGTGGACGCCGTCGACCGGGCGTACGGCGAGGCCCTGTCCACCACCGGACAGCCCACCGCGATCCTCGCCCGCACCCTCAAGGGCAAGGGCGTCGAGGCCGTCCAGGACCGCGAGGGCCTGCACGGCAAGCCGCTGCCCGACGCCGACGAGGCGATCGCCGAACTCGGCGGCCCCCGCGACCTGCGGATCCGCGTGCACGAGCCGCCCGCCGCCCGCATGCTGCACGCCGTACGCGCCGGACACCTCGACCTGCCCACCTGGGACCTCGGGGACGAGATCGCCACGCGGGACGCCTACGGGCACGCCCTCGCCGCCCTCGGCACCGCCCGTGGCGACGTCGTGGCGCTGGACGGCGAGGTCGGTGACTCCACGCGCGCCGAGCTCTTCGCCAAGGAACACCCCGACCGCTACTTCGAGTGCTACATCGCCGAGCAGCAGATGGTCGCCGCAGCGGTGGGACTGGCCGCGCGGGGCTTCGTGCCGTACGCCGCCACCTTCGCCGCCTTCCTCACCCGGGCTCACGATTTCGTCCGCATGGCGTCCATCAGCGGCGCCGGCGTCAACCTCGTCGGCTCGCACGCGGGCGTCGCCATCGGGCAGGACGGGCCCTCGCAGATGGGGTTGGAGGACCTGGCGATGATGCGGGCCGTGCACGGCTCGACCGTGCTGTACCCGTGCGACGCGCACCAGACCGCGCACCTCGTCGCGGCCATGGCCGGCCTCGACGGCATCCGCTATCTGCGCACCTCGCGCGGCAAGAGCCCGGTGATCTACGGCCCCGACGAGGAGTTCCCGGTCGGCGGCAGCAAGGTGCTGCGCTCCTCGGACCAGGACCGGCTCACGGTCGTCGCCGCGGGCGTGACCGTGCACGAGGCGCTGGCCGCCGCCGACACCCTGGCCGAGGACGGCATCCGGATCCGGGTGGTCGACCTGTACTCCGTCAAGCCCGTCGACCGGCTCACATTGCGCCGGGCCGCCGAGGAGACCGGCTGTCTGATGACGGTCGAGGACCACCACGAGGAGGGCGGCCTCGGTGACGCCGTCCTGGACGCGTTCGTGGACGGGCGGCCCGTGCCGCGGCTCGTACGTCTCGGTGTGCGGACCATGCCCGGCTCGGCCTCCCCCGAGGAGCAGCTCCATCTCGTCGGTATCGACGCCGCCGGTATCGCGGCGGCCGGAAAGCTGCTGGTGGAGGAGGCGATCGTGCGGTGACGGACGATGTGCGCAGGGTGCGGGCCGGACGCCGCACGGTCGAGGTGCACCGGCCCGACAAGGTGCTCTTCCCGGGGAGCGGGGAGACGAAGGAGTACACCAAGGGCGATCTCGCCGACTACTACCGGGCCGTCGCCCCCTTCATGCTGCCGCACCTGCGCGGCCGCCCCCTGATGCTGGAACGGCACCCGGACGGTGTCGACGGCCCCCGGTTCATGCAGAAGAACACCCCGGAGAGCTATCCGGACTGGATCACCCGGGTCGAGGTGCCCAAGGAGGGCGGCACCGTCTGCCACACCGTGTGCGACGACTCCGCCACCCTCCTCCACCTCGCCGACCAGGCCTGTCTCACCCTGCACCGCTGGCTGTCCCGGGTCGGACGCCTGGAGCGGCCCGACCGGCTGGTCTTCGACCTCGACCCCTCCGACGAGGGCGACGACTTCGCCCCGGTGCGCTCGGCGGCGGAGCTGCTCGGGGAACTGCTCGACGAGCTGAGGCTGCCGTCCGCGCTGATGACCACCGGCTCGCGCGGACTGCACGTCGTCGTCCCGATCAACGGCCACGACGACTTCGACGAGGTGCGCGCGTTCGCGAGGGACGTCGCCGACCTCCTGGTCGCCGGGCACCCCGACCGGTTCACCACCGCCGCCCGCAAGAAGGACCGCGGCGACCGTCTCTACCTCGACATCCAGCGCAACGCCTACGCACAGACCGCGGTCGCCCCCTACACGGTCCGCGCCAGGCCCGGCGCCCCCGTGGCCACCCCGCTGTCCTGGAGCCAGCTGGACGCCCCGGGCCTCGACGCGCGCCGCTGGACCATCGAGGACGCCGTGGACCAGGCCCGCACCAATCCCTGGGCCGGAGTGATGGGCAGGGGCCGCGCCCTCGGACCGGCCCGGCGCAGGCTCAACGCGATGCGTGGCTGACGGACGCCCGCGACGATCTCGGAGCACCTCAAAGGTTTGGTCCGCAGTCATGAGGCCACCCGGAGCGGGAGGTGGCCATGTCGAACACAAAAAACACATCAGACACCCAGAATTCACAACAAAACCCCAAGCGGGCGGAAAGCGACACGGCGGATGACCGGCCGAGCCCCATGCAGGTGCTGCGCGAGGCGCGCACCCAGCTCGCGGAGCTGACCGGCATGGCCGCCGAGACGGTGTCGTCCTTCGAGCAGACGGAGGACGGCTGGTCGCTGGAGATCGAGGTCCTCGAACTCGCCCGCGTGCCCGACACGATGAGCCTGATGGCGAGCTACCAGGTCGACCTCGACCCGGACGGGCAGCTCACCGGCTACCGGCGCGTCCGCCGCTACGAACGCGGGCGTTCCGACGCACACAGGCCGGGCGGCAGGTAGGCCGCCGTCCCGGTCCTCCATCCGAAACGGCAGAGAAGGAGGCGCGGTCGGCATGACCGTTGTCCCGGCACAGCAGAGCGGCGGCGGAGGTGGCTCCAGTGGCCTCTACGACGTTCTGGAACTAGTCCTCGACAGGGGTCTCGTCATCGACGCGTTCGTGCGGGTCTCCCTGGTCGGTATCGAGATCCTCAAGATCGACGTCCGGGTCGTGGTGGCCAGCGTGGACACCTACCTGCGCTTCGCCGAGGCGTGCAACCGCCTCGACCTCGAAGCCGGGCCGCGCAAGAACCCCGGCCTTCCCGACCTCGTCGGCGAGATCACCGAGTCCGGTGCCCGCGGCAAGTCCAAGGGCGCACTGTCCGGCGCCGCACAGACCATCTCCGACGCGTTCAAGCAGGCGCGCGAGGAGGGCGAGAGCGAGCCGCAGCAGCGGCCGCGCGCCCGTAAGTCGACGGCCTCCCGCAGGAAGGAGGAGCAGGAGTGAGTACGTATGTGTACGGCATCATCGACGGCTCCCGGTCCTCGCTGCCCGAGGACATGGGTGGCGTCGGCGACCCGCAGCTGCCCGTGCGCATCCTGAAGGAGGGCGGCCTGGCGGCCGTCGTCAGCGACGCGCCCGAGGGCCTGCGGCCCAAGCGCAAGGACCTGCTGGCCCACCAGAACGTGCTCGCCGAGGCCGGCGCGGGCGGCTGTGTGCTGCCCATGCGGTTCGGCAGCGTGGCACCTGACGACGAGACCGTCACCAGCGTGCTCGCCGAGCGGGCCGAGCACTACCGGGAACGCCTGCAGGCCCTGGACGGCAAGGTCGAGTACAACGTCAAGGCCACCCATGACGAGGAGGCCGTGCTGCACCGCGTGATGGCCGAGAATCCCGAGCTGCGGTCCCTGACCGAGGCCAACCGGCAGGCGGGCGGCGGCAGTTACGAGGAGAAGCTGCGGCTCGGCGAGATGGTGGTCGCCGCCGTCAAGGCCCGCGAGGCCGAGGACGCCGCCGAGGTGCAGCAGGGCTTGGAGACGAGCGCCGCGGCGGTCAGCGCCGGGCCCGACTCCAGCGGCTGGATCGCCAATGTGTCGTTCCTGGTGGAGCGCGACGCGGCCGAGACGTTCCTCGCCTCGGTCGACCAGGTCCGCAAGAGCCATCCCCACCTCGAACTGCGCGTCAACGGTCCGCTGCCGCCGTACAGCTTCGTCGAGCCCGGCCCCGCCGAGCCCGCCGGCAGTACGGCCGGCGCCGAGAGTTCCGGGGAGTGAGGTGAGGACGTGGGCCTCATCGGAGAAGTGCTCCTGCTGCCGTTCGCGCCCGTGCGCGGCAGCGCCTGGGTCGTCAGACAGGTGCTGAGCGAGGCGGAGCGCATCTACTACGACCCGGCCACCGTCCGGGCCGAACTCGCCCGGCTGGAAGAGCGGTTGGAGGCGGGCGAGATCGACGAGGAGGAGTTCGACCGGCAGGAGGACGAGCTCCTCGACCGGCTGGAGACGGGCCTGAACCCAGGCGCGGGAACCGACGACTGGACGAGTTGATGAACCGAGTGGGACTGGGCCTCGCGATAGGGGCCGGGTACGTCCTCGGGCGTACCAAGAAGCTGAAGATGGCCGTCGCCGTCGGCACGCTGGTCGCGGGCAAACGCATGCAGCTGAGCCCGCGGGCAATCGCCGACCTGGTCTCCGGGCAGCTGCGGAACAACCCGCAGTTCAAGGAGATCGGCGACCAGCTGCGGCAGGACCTGCGCGGCGTCGGCAAGGCTGCCTCCGGTGCCATGGTCGAGCGCCAGATCGACGCCCTCGCGGGCCGTCTGCACGGCCGCACCGCCGAGGTGCGCGACCAGATAGCGGGCGTCGTGCCGGACACCTCGGACCTCGGCTTCGACAGCGACGAGGAGTCCGACGAGTACGACGACGAGGACAGGGAGAACGACGAGGCCAGGGACGACGAGAACGGCGACGACGAGGCCAGGGGCGACGACGGGAACGACGACGAGCCCGAGGCCGAGCGTGCGGAGTCCGGACCGCCCCGGAAGAAGGCGCCGGCCAAGAAGACCGCCGCGAAGAAGACCGCGGCCAAGACGGCGCCTGCGAAGAAGAGCGCCCAGAAGGCTCCCGCCAAGAAGACCGCGGCGAAGAAGACCGCGGCGAAGAAGACATCCGCGAGGAAGACGGCGGCCAAGAAGACCGCCGGCGCGGGCGGTGCCGCCCGCGGTGCCCGCTCGCGCGTGTCGAAGGGAGGCGGTGACCGATGACCGACACCGTCGGATCCGCGGGCTCCGCCGCGCGCGGCGCCACCAAGGCGAGCCCGCTCGGCGGGGTCGCCCAGAGTGAGGCCGTCGACCGGCTCAAGTCCGAGGTGCAGGAATACCTCGCCGCCCAGGCCCAGCGCCTGCTGATCGGCGCCGGGCGCAAGCTGGGCGAGACCACCGTGAAACTGAACGACATCGCCGAGGGCAACAGCCCCGGCTTCACCAAGCTCGCCCTGGACGGCGGTCGCAAGCTCGCCGAGGGCAAGGGCCCGCTGCGCTCCGCCCTGGAGGTGGGCGCCTCCCGCGCCAAGGAGAACGTCATGGGCGCACTCAAGAGCCTGGGGGGCGGCAAGGGCGGCCGCAAGGGCGGCTCGGGCAAGAAGCCCACCGTGATCATGGAGCACGTCGACGTCGGCGTCCCCCTGCGCACGGCCTACGACCAGTGGACGCAGTTCCAGGACTTCTCCACCTTCGCCAAGGGCGTGAAGAGCGCGAACCGCGCCGACGACACGACCTCCGACTGGCAGCTGAAGGTCTTCTGGTCCAACCGCAGCTGGAAGGCGCACACCACCGAGCAGATCCCCGACGACCGCATCGCCTGGACGTCGGAGGGCGCCAAGGGCACCACGAAGGGCGTCGTCTCCTTCCACGAGCTCGCCGAGAGCCTGACCCGTGTGCTGCTGGTCATCGAGTACTACCCGACGGGCCTGTTCGAGAAGACCGGCAACATCTGGCGCGCCCAGGGCCGCCGGGCCCGCCTCGACCTCAAGAACTACGTCCGCTTCGTCACCCTCAAGGGCGAGGCCGAGGACGGCTGGCGCGGCGAGATCCGCGACGGAGAGGTCGTCCGCAGCCACGAGGACGCGGTGGCCGAGGAGGAGGGCCAGGAGCCCGAGGAGGCGTACGAGGACGAGGAAGAGGAAGCTGAGGAGGAGGGCCCCGACGCCGAGGAGGACGGCAGGGAGGAGGAGCCCGAGGACGAGTACGAGGAGGAAGAGGAGGAGGCGGAGGAAGAGCCGGAGGACGGCTACGAGGACGAGGCCGAGGACGAGGCCGAACCCGCGGAGGACGAGGAGTACGAGTACGCCGAGGGCGGGAGCCGTCGATGACGACCGCCGGCCGACTGCCCGAGCCCTATGGCCGTGACGGCGGCGCGAACCTCGCCGACATCCTGGAGCGGGTGCTCGACAAGGGCATCGTCATCGCCGGCGACATTCGGATCAACCTGCTCGACATCGAACTCCTGACCATCAAGCTGCGGCTCATCGTCGCCTCCGTCGACAAGGCGAAGGAGATGGGCATCGACTGGTGGGAGGACGACCCCGCGTTGTCCTCCGGCGCCCGTCGCAAGGAACTCGCCCGGGAGAACGCCGAGTTGCGCGAGCGGATCGCGCAACTCGAGCCCGGGCGGGCTCAGGAGAAGGAGGCCTGATGACCGGACTGCGGTATGTGTACGCCGTCTGCCGCCCCTTCGGTACGCCGTTGCAGGCCCAGTTGACGGGCGTGGCCGGTGATCCGCCCAGACTGCTCGCCCACCACGGCCTCGTCGCCGTCGTCAGCCATGTGCCGGAGCGGGACTTCGCGGAGGAGCCGCTCCGCTCCCGTCTGGAGGACCTGGACTGGCTGACGGCGACGGCCCGGGCCCACCAGGGCGTGATCGACGCCCTCACCGTCGTCACCACCCCGCTGCCGCTCCGGCTCGCCACCGTCTTCCGCGACGACAGCGGCGTCCGCACCATGCTCCAGGCCAGGGAAGCCGACTTCCGGCGCACCCTCGACCGGCTGGAGGGGCGCGTGGAATGGGGGGTCAAGCTGTACGCCGACACCCCCGCCGCGGAGCCCGCGGCACCGGCCCCCAAGGCGGCGACGGGCCGGGACTATCTGCGGCAGCGCCGGGCCGGGGTGCGCGCGCACGAGGAGCAGTGGCAGCGGGCCGAGGAATTCGCCAACCGGCTGCACGAAACCCTGTCCGCCGTCGCCGAGGATTCCCGGCTGCATCCCCCGCAGAACGCGACCCTCTCCGGCGCCGCGGGTCGCAACGTACTGAATGCCGCCTATCTGGTGCCGCGGTCCAGGTCCGAGGAATTCGTGGAACTCGTCGACCGGACGAAGGACGAGACAACTGATTTCCGCGTGGAACTCACCGGCCCATGGGCCGCCTATTCCTTTGCGGGGGAGAAACCTTGACCGTCGTCGAACGCCGAGAGGTCGCCCTGGTGGACCTCCTCGACCGGCTGCTGGCCGGCGGGGTCGTCATCACGGGCGACATCACCCTGCGCATCGCGGACGTCGACCTCGTCCGCATCGACCTCAACGCCCTGATCAGCTCGGTGAACGAGAACGTTCCCGCACCGTGGGGAGAGTGAGTCGACGTGACCCGTGCCCGCAACCGGCTCGACCTCGAACCGGACACCGTCGAACGCGACCTCGTCAAACTCGTACTGACCGTCGTCGAGCTGCTGCGCCAGCTCATGGAGCGCCAGGCGCTGCGCCGCTTCGACGACGGCGGACTGACCGAGGAGCAGGAGGAACGCATCGGGCTCACCCTGATGCTGCTGGACGAGCGCATGACCGAGCTGCGTGAGCGCTACGGACTGCGGCCCGAGGACCTGAATCTGGACCTCGGGCCGCTGGGACCGTTGCTGCCCCGGGACTGACTCACCACCTGTACCAGCGGCCCCGGCCTCCGCCTGCGGTTGTGCCCCGCATCAGGAATCCCAGCAGCCAGAGAACCAGCACCGCGAGCGCAATCCACCAGAGAATCTTCACCGCGAATCCGGCACCGAACAGAATCAGTACCAGAAGCAGTACCAGAAGGATGGCAACCATAATGTGAACCTCCTGAATTCCGGGTTTCCCGGAATTGGAGATTCAGGCGCCCTTTCTGCACAGAATTTCCCCGTGCAGCACACTGAACCAGCCGTCCTCCTGCCGGCCCCACTCCCGCCAGGCGTCCGCGATCGCCCGCAGCTGTTCCGGCGTCGCGTGGCCGCCCGCGACGGCCCGGTCCGCGTACGCGGACGCCACGGTGCGGTCCGCCCACAGGCCGCTCCACCACGCCCGCTCCTCGGCGGTCGCGTAGGTCCAGGTGCCCGAGGTCGCCGTGATGTCCGTCAGACCGGCCCGCAGCGCCCATGACTTCAGTCGGCGCCCGGCGTCCGGCTCACCGCCGTTGGCGCGGGCCACCCGCTGGTACAGGTCCTGCCAGTCGTCCATGCCCGGGGACGCCGGGTACCAGGTCATGGCCGCGTAGTCCGAGTCGCGGACCGCGATGAACCCGCCCGGCCTGGTCACCCGCTTCATCTCGCGCAGCGCCTGCACCGGGTCGCCGACGTGTTGCAGCACCTGGTGGGCGTGGACCACGCAGAACGTGTCGTCCGGCCAGTCCAGTGCGTGTACGTCGGCGACCGCGAAGTCCACGTTGGTCAGACCGCGTCCGGCGGCCGTGGCGCGGGCCTGGTCCAGGATCCCGGCAGCGTGGTCGGCGCCGGTGACATGGCCGTCGGGGACCAGCTCCGCCAGGTCGGCGGTGATCGTGCCCGGGCCGCAGCCGATGTCCAGGACCTTCATGTGGGGCTTCAGCGAACCGAGCAGATACGCCGCGGAGTTGGCGGCGGTGCGCCAGGTGTGCGAGCGCAGCACCGACTCGTGGTGCCCGTGCGTGTAGACGGCGGTCTCCTGCGGTTTCGACATGGCTGAACTCCCCTGTTCCGGCCTGCTTCCGAGGCTTCCTCGGTATGCGTCACCGTACGCGCGCATGTCGGATGATGAGACCCGCGTTTTACTATGTGGACTGACGGATGATCAGGCCCCGGCCAGGGGGCGGTACACCGTGAGCGCCTCGGGGAGCTTCTCCAGCGTCACCTCGCCCGCCACCTCGGTGACCTCGCCGTCGTAGGCGAGGAGGGTGCCCGGGGCCATGCCCGCCAGGCGCAGTCGGCCCACCTGGACGGCCGCGTGGGCGGGGGACCGGGTCAGCGGTCCGGCGAGGGCGGCGGCCAGCAGCCGGGTGGCGGGACGTCGGCCGCCGTGCACGACCCGGACGTCGAGCCGGCCGTCCGCGAGGTCGAGCCGGCGGCCCGGGGCCAGGCCCACCCGGTGATAGGTGCCGTTGCCGACGAACAGCAGCCACAGCGGGCGGGCCCGGCCGCGGAACTCGACCTCCAGCGGATGCCCGTCGGTGCGCAGCACCCGCAGCGCCGCGAGCACCCCGGCCGGCCAGCCGCCGATCCGGCGCGACCAGCGGTCCCGCACTCGCACCAGCTCCGGATACACGCCCAGACTGCACGTGTTGAGAAAGATGCCCCTTGTCCCGCCGCAGTCGAATCGGCCCACGTCCACCCGTACCGCCTCGCCCTGCGTAACGGCCCGGATCACCGCCCTGACGTCCTCCACGCCCAGGTCATGGGCGAAATGGTTCAGGGTGCCGCCGGGCAGTACCGCCAGGGGCAGATCATGGCGCAGGGCGACCTCGGCGGCGGCGTTCACCGTGCCGTCGCCGCCGCACACGCCGAGCACGCGCGCGTGGGCGGCCGCCTTCTCCAACTCGCCCCGGATGTCCTGCGGTCGGCATTCGACCAGCTCGGCCCGCGGCAGCGCGTTCTGCAGGGCGCGCACTCGGTCAGAGGTGCCCGCGGCGCTGTTCGCCACGACCACCAGGCCCTCGCCCTCGGGCAGCGCCGGCACCTCGGCGCGTGGCCGGGGCGGTGTGCCGATCTGGGCGCGGGTCGGCACCATGCCCCGTACGGCGAACGCGGCGCCCGCCCCCAGCAGGGCGCCGGCCAGCACATCGCTCGGGAAGTGGGCACCGGTGTAGACCCGGGACAGCGCCACCGACCAGGCGATCGGCCCCACCGCCGCGCCCCAGGCCGGCGACTCCAGGGCGACGCCCGTCGCGAACGCGGCGGCCGAGGCGGAGTGCCCGGACGGGAACGACGTGGTGATGGGCTGCCGCTTCAGCTGCCGCACCAGCGGCACCGGGTCGAGGACCGGCCGCGGACGCCGTACCGACCGCTTGCCCAGGGTGTTGACCGTCAGCGAGGCCAGGGCCAGCGAGGCGAGACCGCGGGCGGCGGCCCGACGGGCCCGCGGGGTGCGGCTCGCCGCCATCGCGGCGGCCGTCGCGAACCACAGCACACCGTGGTTCGCGCTCCGGCTCAGCCGCGGCAGCACCGGTTCGGCCAGCGGCCAGTTCCGCTCGGCGGCGAACTCGAAGAGGCGGCAGTCGAGGGCCAGCAGGGCGTCGCGCACGGCGTGCCGACCGGGCTTCGGGGCGGTGAGGTCCACGTCAGGCGTCATGCCGTGGCGGGTACCCTGAAGTGGCCGTTTCTTGTCCGGGGCGGTCACCACACCGGAGGCTCACCGCATGCGACTGCTCCTCGTCCGCCACGGCCAGACCCCGTCCAACGTCGACTTCCTGCTCGACACGGCGGTACCCGGGCCGGGACTGACCTCCCTCGGTGAACGACAGGCGGCGGCCCTGCCCGCGGCGCTCGCCGACGAGGACATCGAGGCCCTCTACGCCTCCACCCTCGTCCGCACCCAGCTCACCGCGGCCCCGCTGGCCGCCGCCCGCGGCCTCGACGTCCTAGTCCGAGACGGCATCCGGGAGATCGCCGCCGGGGACCTGGAGATGCTGGACGGCCACTCGCAGGCCGGGCACACCTACATGGAGACGATCTTCGCCTGGTCGGCCGGAGACATCGCACGGCGCATGCCGGGCGGCGAGAGCGGCGCCGAGGCCCTCGCCCGGTACGACGCGGTGATCGCCGAGGCCGCCGGCAGCGGGGCCGCGACCGTCGCCCTGGTCAGCCACGGCGCCGCGATCCGCATGTGGACCTCGGCCCGCGCCGACAACGTGGACGTCGCCTTCGCCGCCGCCCGCCCTCTCGACAACACCGGCGTGGTCATCCTGGAGGGCTCCCCCTCCGACGGCTGGAAGGCCCTGACCTGGGCGGGCGCCGTCGTGGGCGGCACCGGCCCGGCCGACGAGGGCGGACCCGCGGGCAGGCCCCTCGACGAGGTCGAGTAGCCGGCCGGCGATCTGCGGCGAGGTCCGATAACGGTTTGCCCGGCGCGCGCCCCGACCCGCACAATGCGGCCTCATGGGACATCTGGAAGCCGCGCACCTCGAGTACTACCTCCCTGACGGGAGGGCGTTGCTCGGCGACGTGTCCTTCCGGGTGGGCGAAGGGGCCGCCATGGCCCTCGTCGGACCCAACGGCGCCGGCAAGACCACCCTGCTCCGCCTGATCTCCGGCGAGCTGAAGCCGCACGGCGGGACCGTCACCGTCACCGGCGGCCTCGGTGTGATGCGCCAGTTCGTGGGCTCCGTACGCGACGAGACGACCGTACGGGACCTGCTCGTGTCGGTGTCCTCGCCACGGATCCAGGAAGTCGCGAAGGCCGTCGACCGGGCCGAGCACGCGATCATGACCGTCGACGACGAGGCCGCGCAGATGCAGTACGCGCAGGCCCTCTCCGACTGGGCCGAGGCGCACGGGTACGAGGCCGAGACACTGTGGGACATGTGCACCACGGCCGCGCTCGGGGTGCCCTACGACAAGGCGCAGTTCCGGGAGGTGCGCACCCTCTCCGGCGGCGAGCAGAAGCGGCTGGTCCTGGAGGCGCTCCTCCGCGGCACCGACGAGGTGCTCCTGCTCGACGAGCCGGACAACTACCTCGACGTGCCCGGCAAGCGCTGGCTGGAGGAGCGGCTGAAGGAGACCCGCAAGACGGTCCTGTTCGTCTCCCACGACCGGGAGCTGCTCTCCCGCGCGGCCGAGAAGATCGTGTCGGTCGAGCCGTCACCCGCGGGCGCCGACGCCTGGGTGCACGGCGGCGGGTTCGCCACGTACCACGAGGCCCGGCGTGAACGCTTCGCCCGCTTCGAGGAGTTGCGCCGCCGCTGGGACGAGAAGCACGCCCAGCTGAAGAAGCTGGTGCTGAACCTCCGTCAGGCGGCCTCCATCAGCCATGAGTTGTCCTCCCGCTACCAGGCCGCCCAGACCAGGCTGCGCAAGTTCGAGGAGGCCGGGCCGCCGCCCGAGCCGCCGCGCGAGCAGGACATCAAGATGCGGATCAAGGGCGGCCGTACCGGCGTACGGGCCGTCACCTGCGCGGGACTCGAACTGACCGGGCTGATGAAACCCTTCGACCTGGAGGTCTTCTACGGCGAGCGGGTCGCCGTCCTCGGCTCCAACGGTTCCGGCAAGTCGCACTTCCTGCGGCTGCTGGCCGGCGAGACCGTGGCCCACACGGGCGCGTGGAAACTCGGGGCGCGGGTCGTGCCCGGGCACTTCGCCCAGACGCACGCGCACCCCGAGCTGATGGGCCGCGCGCTCCTCGACATCCTGTGGGCCGAGCACTCCCAGGACCGGGGCGCGGCGATGTCGAGGCTGCGCCGCTACGAGCTCACCCAGCAGGCCGAGCAGACGTTCGACCGCCTCTCAGGCGGCCAGCAGGCCCGCTTCCAGATCCTCCTGCTGGAGCTCCAGGGCGTCACGGCCCTGCTCCTCGACGAGCCCACGGACAACCTCGACCTGGAGTCCGCCGAGGCCCTCCAGGAGGGCCTGGAGGCCTTCGACGGCACGGTTCTCGCGGTCACCCACGACCGCTGGTTCGCCCGCTCCTTCGACCGCTACCTGGTCTTCGGCAGCGACGGCCGGGTCCGCGAGACACCGGAGCCGGTGTGGGACGAGCGGCGGGTGGAGCGGGTGCGCTGACCCGTCGGCCCGGCGCCGTCACTTCCAGCGCAGCAGCGCGCCCAGGCCGCCGGGCAGCACCCCGTCGCCCGGCTCGGTGAGTGTGCGCGCCGTGGCGTCGGTCGTGGCCGCCGCCCGGATCAGGGCGTCGTCCGCGCGGGCCGCCCACGAGTTCTGCTCGCCGAGGATCTTCAGCTCCGTACGGCGCACCGCCAGCTGGTCGGCGTCCTCGCCGACCCAGACGTCGCGGTGCAGATCGGGACCGTCCGGGCGGACCAGGAGCTCCGCCATCCGGTGCTCACGGGCCGCCTCCACCAGCTCGGGAAGGCTCTCCACGGCCCGGACGCGGCCCTCCTCGTCCGGGGTGCGGGCGCCGAGGAAGCGCTCCAGCTCCGCGTCGGCGCGCCGCCGCACATGATCGGCCCTGACCTGCTCGACGTCGTCGTCCAGGAGCCGGCTGCCGCTGCCGTGCTCCGTCTGCGCCACGAGGTCCTTGATCCGCCGCGGCAGCCGCTGGTGCACGTCACGCCGCTCGCGCGGATCGCCGACCAGGACCAGCAGGTCGGCGCCGGTCTCCTCCTGGCAGACGGTGAGCGCGTCGGCGATCTCCGCGGCGTTGTGCTCCCAGGTGTTCTCCACCTTCAGCTGGAAGTGCCGCTCCGACCAGTCGGCGCTGCTCGTGCGGTGCACCGGCCACTGCCGGCCCGCCACGGCGCCGGCCGGCCGCCGCTCCAGCGCGCCGCGCAGCTCGAAGTCGGCACCCCTGCGGTTGACGTAGGCGACGACACACACCGGGTTCTCCCCGGCCAGGTCGAGCAGCGGTGTCGTACGTGGCAGCGGCGCCCAGAGGGCCCGGCTGCCGCCCGGTGGGGTGTGGGCCAGTACGGGGTCCAGGACCACTGCGCCCGCCCGGGCGAAGAGGGCCCTGCCGTACCGGTCGGGAGAGTGGCGCAGATCCTCGATCGCGCTCTCCACCGCCCGGCAGGTGGCGTCGTCCGCGCCCTGCCCGGCCAGCTCGCGCGCCATCGCGGCGGCCGTCAGATGCAGCGCGTGGGCGGTGTCCTCCGCGTGCCGGGACGTGTCGACGTATACGGAGGCCCAGGGGCCCGGATGTTCGTAGAGTGGGTGCAGATAGGCGAGATCCATGGTTCTCTCCCGGATTCCGCTCGGAAGCAGTGCTCAGTAGTGCTCAGTAGTGCTTAACGGGCGGGTACCCGAACCCCATGAACGAACACGAAGAGTGGGACACCGCCATGACCGGAGTCGACCCCAGCCGCCTGGACGACCAGCAGCTCATGAAAGAGCTGGAGACCATCCACCGCACGCGCCACGACACCCTGCTGTACGGCTCCAGCGACGCGCTGCGCGCCCACAACGGACGGATGGCCGAGCTGGAGGGCGAGTACCTGCGCCGCAATCCCCAGCGCCCGGTCGCCGCGGGACGCACCCGGGCTGGCGCCCGGGAGCGGGGACACGGGGCCCCGGAGAAGCCCCGCGTCTGACGTGCCCACGGCCACGAGCCCGCACAGCTTCTAGTGGCGGGCCGGTGGCCGGTCCCAGTGGCGGTGGACGGCGACGGCGGTGACGAAGGCCCGCAGGAACTCCTCGCTCGCCGGGCCGGGGGAGGTGTCCGTGACGACACCGTGGTCGGCGACCACCTGGTGGAACTCGGTCGACAGCCGTACGCCCTCCGGCTCCAGGGCCGTCACCACCCCGACGCCCGAGCCGAGCGCGCCCACCGGCTTGCCGTGCCGGTAGGCGTCCCGCACGAAGCGCATCGCGTCCTGGTCGGAGACCGTCGGCGGGGTGCCCACCGGACCGCCGGGCAGCAGCACCGCGTCGTAGAGCACGGAGGCGACGGTCGGCAGCGCGCGGTCGACCTCGTAGCTCTCTCCGTCGGCACCGGTGACCTTGCCGCCCCGCGGGGCCAGCGCCTCGACGATCGCCCCCTCCGCGGTCAGCGCCTCCTTCACGGACGTCACCTGCTCGCCGTCCACGCCGTCGGCCACCAGGACCGCGATCTGCCGGGTGCGGATCGAGCCGTCGCCGCGCAGCGACTCCAGGCTCAGCGCGGGGGAGTGCGCCTTGTGCGGGCCCGCCTCCGCGGGGGCCGGCTCCGGCACTCCGACGCCCTGGGCCACCGCCGCCGCCAACTCGCCGTCGACATGCGCCAGTTGCTCGACCGTACGGGCCCGCACGCTCATCGCGTCGACCTTGCCGAGCTCGAAGCGGAAGGCGTCCACGATGTGCTGCCGCTCCCAGGGCGTCATGCTGTGCCAGAACAGGGCGGGCTGACTGTAGTGGTCCTGGAAACTCGGGCTGCGGCGACGGATCTTGGCGCCGTCGACGCGCTCCGCGTAGTGCGTGTACGCGTGACCGTCGACGCCCGCGTGCGCCGGGCAGCCGCCGCCGAGGGAGTTCGGGGAGTAGTTCGTCCCGCTGTGGATCCTGCTCTGCCCGTACCCGTCCCGCTGGTTCGTCCGCACGGGGGCCACCGGCCGGTTCACCGGCAGCTGCGCGAAGTTGGGACCGCCGAGCCGGATCAACTGGGTGTCCAGATAGGAGAAGTTGCGCGCCTGGAGCAGCGGATCGTTGGTGAAGTCGATACCGGGGACCACGTTGGCCGTGTGGAAGGCCACCTGCTCGGTCTCGGCGAAGAAATTCTCCGGATTGCGGTCCAGCACCATCCGGCCGATCGGCCGCACCGGCACCTGCTCCTCGGGGATCAGCTTCGTGGCGTCGAGCAGATCGAAGTCGAAGGCGAACTCGTCGTCCTCCGGCACCAGTTGGACGCCCAGTTCCCACTCCGGGTACTCGCCCGCCTCGATCGCGTCCCACAGGTCACCCCGGTTGAAGTCCGGGTTGCGGCCCTGGCACTCCTGCGCCTCGTCCCACACCAGCGAGTGCGCGCCGAGCTTCGGCGTCCAGTGGAACTTCACGAACGTGCCGCGCCCCTCCGCGTTCACGAACCGGAAGGTGTGCACACCGAACCCCTGCATCATGCGGTAGCTGCGCGGGATCGCCCGGTCCGACATCAGCCACATGATCGCGTGCAGCGTCTCCGGCTGGAGGGACACGAAGTCCCACAGGGTGTCGTGCGCGGACGCGCCCGTGGGGATGTCGTTGTGCGGCTCCGGCTTCACCGCGTGCACGAAGTCGGGGAACTTGATGCCGTCCTGGATGAAGAAGACCGGGAAGTTGTTGCCGACCAGGTCGTAGTTGCCCTCGGACGTATAGAACTTGGTGGCGAAGCCGCGCACGTCCCGCACGGTGTCCGCGGAGCCCTTCGGGCCCTGCACGGTCGAGAACCGCACGAAGACGGGTGTGCGCACGGCCGGGTCCTGGAGGAAGGCCGCGCGGGTGAACTCCGCGCAGGACTCGTACGGTTCGAAGTACCCGTACGCGCCCGCGCCCCGCGCGTGCACCACCCGCTCGGGGATCCGTTCGTGGTCGAAGCGGGTGAGCTTCTCCCGGAAGTGGAAGTCCTCCATCAGGGTCGGGCCGCGCTCCCCGGCGGCGAGCGAGTCGTCCGTGTGGTCGACCTCCACGCCCTGGTCGGTGGTGAGCGGTCCGGCGCTCGGGTCGTCCGCCCGGAAGCTGTCGCGCTGCTGCTGCTTGCGGTCCGTCATCGGCCCGCCTCCCTCGCAAAGACGTCCAGGAAGGTCTCGCAGAACGCCTTCAGGTCGTCCGGCTTACGGCTGGTGACCAGCTTGTTCGGGCCGTGGTCGCACACCTTGACCTGCTCGTCGACCCACCTGCCGCCCGCGTTCTGGACATCGGTGCGCAGACTCGGCCAGGAGGTCAGCACCCGGCCGCGGACCACGTCCGCCTCGATCAGGGTCCACGGGGCGTGGCAGATCGCCGCGACCGGCCGGCCCTGGTCGAAGAAGGCCCGCACGAAGCCGACCGCCTTCTCGTCGGTCCGCAGGAAGTCCGGGTTGGCGACCCCGCCCGGCAGCACCAGCCCGTCGAAGGAGTCGGCGGACGTCTCGCCCACGACCTCCTGCACGGGGAAGGTGTCCGCCTTGTCGAGGTGGTCGAACGCCTGGATCTTTCCTGGCTCGGTCGACACCAGCACGGGTTCGTGTCCCGCGTCCACGGCGGCCTTCCACGGGTCGGTGAGCTCGATCTGCTCGACGCCCTCGGGGGCGGTCAGGAATGCGATGCGCATGATGTCTCGACCTCCTTCTTGCTTGTCTTCGCGGCGCGCCCGCAGCGCAGGAGCTCCTCCGCGTACGGCAACAGCACACAGGCGCCGATGGCGGCCGTGATGCCCGCGAGGTAGCCGCGGGACAGCTGCGGCCGGCGCGGCACCAGCCGCCAGGCGTCCGGATCACCCCGCCCGCCGCGCAGCAGGGACCTCACCTGGTCGGAGTGCAGGCACATCAGGGAGGCCAGCGCACCGAACGGCAGCGACTCCAGGAAGCTGTGGATGTGCTGCTCGACCGGCTTGACCTCGCGCCCGCTGTGCACGGCCGTCCGTACGTCCCACAGCGCCGTCGCCTCGTGCACCGCGGCGCCGCCCAACTGGACTGCGAGCAGCGCCGGGTTGACCCGGTAGCGCAGGGTGGCCGCGATCGGGATGCCGATCTCGGCCATCATCAACGCGTGGATCACCGACTCCTTGATGCCGGCGGTGTCCTCGATGCGGGTGCGGCGGTGCATGACCCAGTCGGCGAGCCCCGGCACGAACCAGCTGGGCAGCAGGCCGTACAGCAGATAGCGGGTGGTGGCCTCGCCGACGTCCACGGTGGGGCCGGAGGTGCTGATCCGGGTGGCCTGGTCGCGGCTCATAGGCCGCCCCGGCCGTAGTTGCCCGGCCTGCTGTCCGGCTCGGCGCGGCTGATGCCGGCCAGCACCGAATCGGGGTCCTCCACCTCGGCCAGATCGCCCAGGCTCACCATGCCGACCGGCATCCCGTCCTCGACGACGGGCAGCCGGCGCACCGCATGCGCCCGCATCAGCGCCGCGGCGGCCACCACCGGGTCGTCCGGGGCGACCACCACCGGATGCGCACTGCACACGGAGCCGGCGCTCGTGGAAAGCGGATCGGCTCCCTCGGCGACCGCCCGCACGGTGATGTCACGGTCGGTGAGCATCCCGACGACCTCCTGGCCGTCGGCCACCACCACATCGCCGATGTCCTGCGCCCGCATCAGCTGCGCCGCCTCCACGAGCGAGGCGTCGGGGCGCACCGCGACCACGCCCGGCGTCATGACCTCCCGTACCAGCTCGGCCATGGCTACTCCCGCTCCCCCACCAGCGCCTCGGCCAGTTCCTGGACGGTTCCGTAGCGCCGCTCGGGCGGGAGCTGTTCCACCGCCTCCACCAGGGTGTCCGGCGCGTAGGCGCGGCGCAGGGTGCCGGCCAGATGGCGCGGGGGCGCGGGGAACGCGCTGCGGGTCAGATGCCGGGCCAGTTCGTGCCGGACCGTGCCCAGGGACGCCCCGGAGCCGCCCGGAGTCACCGGTCCGCCCGCGAGCCGGGGATCGTCGTCGGCGGTCGGCTCGGGGTCGTGCCACTCCTCGGCGCGGGTGGGGTGCCCGGACCGGAGCAGTCCCTGGAGCTCGTGCTTCATCTCGTCGTCGCGGTGGCGGCTCAGCCGGTCGCTGCCTCGCTGCATGGCAATCTCTCCAGATCCTCGGGGTGGGCACGGCACCGCGTACCCGAGCACGAGCCACCGACACGGGGGTTTGCCTTCCGGATGCGCGGAGACCCGGCCGACGCCCCCCACGCGATCCCGGGGAGGGAACCGCCATGGCGATGCTCGCCGTGCTCATCCCGCTCCTCATGCTCGGCGTGGTGCTGGCACTGGGCCGCTACGAGGAGCTGCTGCTGCCCGAGAAGCGGAACGAGGTGACGGAGCTGGTACCGCTCACCCAGCCACGGAAGAGCTGAACTCCGCCGGTTCACATCGGTCCAGGGGCCTGACACGGCCAAGGTGGGCCTGTAGATTGCGGGCGTCAAGAATCTGCGCACCATTGGTGGTTCGACCGTCCGAGTCTCCAGGGGGGCCCATGCAACGGCGGCGCACACTCGGACTGGCCACGGCAGCGGCGATGGTCGCCGTCGCCGTCGCCGGCTGCGGTTCCTCCGACTCGGGCAACGGCGGAGCCCCGCCCGCGAGCGGGGGCGAGGCGACGCAGGTGACGGTGGGCATCATCCCGATCATCGACGTGGCACCCCTGTATCTCGGGCAGAAGAAGGGATTCTTCGCCGACCGGGGCATCGAGCTGAAGATGGTGACCGCCCAGGGCGGCGCCGCGATCATCCCTGGTGTGGTGAGCGGGCAGTTCCAGTTCGGGTTCAGCAACACCACGTCGCTGATGATCGCCCAGACCAAGGGTGTCCCCATCAAGTCCGTGGTCAACGGCGCCGCCTCCAACGGCAAGGTGGGCGCCGACGTCACCGGTGTCCTCGTCAGGAAGGACAGCCCCATCAAGTTGGCGAAGGACCTGGCCGGGCACACGGTCGCGGTCAACACGCTCCAGAACATCGGCAGTACGACGGTCCGCGAGTCCGTGCGCAAGGCCGGCGGCGACGCCGCGAAGGTCAAGTTCGTCGAGATCCCCTTCGACCAGATGCCCGCCGCCCTCGACGGCGGACGCGTCGACGCCGCCTGGATGGGCGACCCGGCGAAGTCCCTCGCCGAACAGCAGGGCGCGCGGATCGTGGCGTCACCGTTCGCCGAGACGGACCCCAGGCTGACCGTGGCGACGTACTTCACCTCCACCCAGATCGCCCAGCGCGACCCCGAGTTGGTGAAGAAGTTCACCGACGCGATGACCGAGTCCCTGACCTACGCCTCCCGACACCCGGACGAGGCACGGCAGATCCTCACGACGTACACCAAGATCGGGTCGGATCTGCTGGACACGCTCACCCTGCCCGCCTGGCCCGCCGAGGTCGACACGGCCTCCCTGGAGAAGCTGGCCTCCCTCGGCGAACGGGACGGCCTCTTCGGCGACAAGAAGCCGGACATCCAGGCGCTGTTCAAGTAGCCCGGAGAACCCGGCGGACGCTCACTTCTTGTCCCGCCCCGGCAGGAACTCCTGGACCTTCGCCTTCAGCCCCTGCTTGATCATCGAGCCGCGGTCCGCGTCGCCCTTGAGGATCGACGCGGCCGTGGCCTCCATCTGGTCCCAGGTGGCGTGCGGCGGGATCGGCGGTACGGCCGGGTCGGTGAGGAACTCGATCACCGCGGGCCCGTCCGCCTCAAGACCGGCGCGCCAGCCCGCCTCGACGTCCTCGGGCTTCTCCACCCGGATGCCGGTCAGACCGAGCGAACGGGCGAACGCGGCGTACTGGACGTCCGGGAGCTCCTGCGAGGGCAGGAAGGACGGGGCGCCCTCCATGGCCCGCATCTCCCACGTCACCTGGTTGAGGTCGTGGTTGTTCCACACCGCGACCACCAGCCGCGGGTCCTCCCACAGATCCTTGTACTTCGCCGCCGTGATCAACTCCGCCATCCCGTTCATCTGCATCGCCCCGTCCCCGACCAGCGCGATCGCCGGCCGGTCCGGATGCGCGAACTTCGCACCGATCGCGTACGGCACTCCGCAGCCCATCGTGGCCAGCGTGCCGGACAGTGATCCACGCATACCGGGTCGCATCGTCAGATGGCGGGCGTACCAGTTGGCCGCCGAGCCCGAGTCCGAGGACACGATCGCGTTCGCGGGCAGCAGCGGGTCCAGGGCGGCGGCCACGTACTCCGGGTTGATCGGGTCGGCCGACTGCTCCGCCCGCCGTCCCATCACCTCGCGCCAGCGCCGTACGTTGTCGCACACCGTGTCGTGCCACTCACGCCCACGGTTCCCGTCGATCATCGGGATCAGCCGCTCCAGCGTCGCCTTCGCGTCGCCGACGAGATTCACCTCGTACGGATAACGCATCCCGACCATGTGCGGGTCGATGTCGATCTGCACCCCGCGCGCCTTGCCGAACTCCGGCATGAACTGTGTGTAGGGGAACGACGATCCGATGGTCAGCAGGGTGTCGCAGTCCCGCATCAGCTCGTACGACGGACGCGTGCCCAGCAGGCCGATCGAGCCGGTGACGTAAGGGAGTTCGTCGCTCAGCGCGTCCTTGCCGAGGAGCGCCTTGGCGACGCCCGCGCCGAGCAGCTCGGCGATCCGCTCCACCTCCGCACGCGCCCCCGCCGCGCCCTGACCCACCAGAAGGGCCACCTTGTCACCGGAGTTGAGGATCTCGGCGGCCCGGTTCAGGGACTCCTCGGACGGCACCGACGTCCACGAACTGAGGTCCAGGCTCGACGGCACCATCTTGAACTCGTGCGTGGGCGGCGAGTAGTCGAGCTCCTGCACATCGCCCGGCACGATGATCGCCGTGGGGGAGCGGCGGGCGTACGCGGTGCGCAGCGCCCGGTCCAGGACGTTCGGCAACTGCTCGGGGACCGTCACCGTCTCCACGAAGTCCGAGGCGACGTCCTTGAACAGGGTGTGCAGGTCGACCTCCTGCTGATACGAGCCGCCCATCGCGGTGCGGTGCGTCTGGCCGACGATCGCCAGCACGGGCACATGGTCCAGCTTGGCGTCGTACAGACCGTTGAGGAGATGGATCGCGCCGGGCCCGGACGTCGCCGCGCACACACCGACGCGGCCGCTGAACTTGGCGTAACCGACCGCCTCGAACGCCGACATCTCCTCGTGCCGCGACTGCACGAACCGCGGCTGGTTCTCGGCCCGGCCCCATGCGGCGAGCAGGCCGTTGATGCCGTCGCCGGGATAGCCGAACACCTGCTCCACACCCCATTCACGCAGGCGCTGCAGGATGTGATCGGAGACCTTGGTGCTCATGGAGAAACCTCCCGGACGTCGGAAATGCACAGGCAGCGCCTTCCGAGTCACCCCGCGGGCCCCGGGAAAACCTGTGCCCGGGTTTGCGGGCGGGGGCCGGGGGCAGGCGCACTGTCAGTGCTTCGGACAGGAGGCACGTCCGTGGGAGCGGCCTCGCGCCGCCACGGCTGTGCCTGTCCGGCCGGCCTCCCACGGTGACCGTGCATCCCAGCGCACCACCAAGGGAGTTGCGACGCATCATGTCCACGCGTACGAGCGCGAAGCACCACCCGCACGACGACGCCCCCGACACCGCGGCCGCCTTCCGCCGACTGGCCGGGCTGCCCGAGGGGCCCGAGCGCGAGACCCTGCGCGGAGAGATCATCGAGGCCTGGCTGCCCATGGCCGACCGGCTCGCGGGACGGTTCCGCAGCCGCGGCGAGAGCCTCGACGACCTGCGCCAGGTGGCGGCCCTCGGCCTGGTCAAGGCCGTCGACCGCTACGACCCCGAGCTCGGCAACGCCTTCGAGAGCTACGCCGTGCCCACCATCACCGGCGAGATCAAACGGCACTTCCGCGACCACATGTGGACGCTGCACGTGCCCCGCCGGGTTCAGGACCTGCGGAACCGGGTCCGGTTCGCGAGCCAGGACCTCTCCCAGACCATCCCCGGCCGCCGCCCCACCGTCGCGGAGATCGCCGAGCACGCCCGGATGAGCGAGGAGGACGTGCTGGTCGGCCTGGAGGCGCTGGAGAGCTTCACCGCGCTGTCGCTGGACGCGGAGCTGCCCGGCTGCGAGGACGGCTACTCGCTGAGTGACGCGCTGGGGTCCACGGACCCGGCGCTGGAGACGGTGGTGGACCGGGAGTCGGTCGCACCCCGACTCGCCGCGCTGCCCGAGCGGGAGCGGGCGATCTTGTACATGCGGTTCTTCCGGGACATGACGCAGAGTCGGATCGCCGAACAGCTGGGGATCTCGCAGATGCATGTGTCGCGGCTGATCAGCCGGTGTTGCGGAAAGGTGCGGGAGCAGGTGCTGAGGGACGCCGCGTGAGGACGGGGCTGTGGGTTCGCCCCTGAGGGCGTTTCACCCGCTCGGCGTCAAACTGTCCTGCAAACGGGGCCTCGGCGCGCGCGTCCTTCGCGGGTGCGGGCTGTGATGGGTCCAGTGACCTGTCCGCGGTCTAAGGAGTTCCGTTCATGCGCCGCACCGCCCGTGCCCTGTCCGTCGTCGTTCTGGCGGGCGCCGCCTTCGGCGGTGTCGTGCCGGTCGCCTTCGCGGACCCCGCGGCCGAGGTCAGTCCAGGCAGCGCGCAACCTGGCGGCAGTGTCACCGTGTCCGTCTCCTGCGATCCGGGCGGCGCCGACGCGGCCGCCACCATCGAGGCCACCTCGCAGGCGTTCGACGAGGGAACCGTGCTGTTGCAGCGGGTGACCGGGAACGACGGCGCCGCGACAGGTCCCGCCTATCGGGGGACCGCGCGGCTCGCGTCCGCGGGGGACTACGAGGACGACTCGGCGTGGACCGTGGACGGGACGTGTCCCGGGGCGGCCGGGGCGCAGGGCAAGCCGTGGAGCGCGACCTTCGACGTGACAGGCGGCAGCGGTGGCCGGCAGAGCTGCACCGAACCCCGTGTCGAACCCCGCGTCGAACCGTGCCCCAGCACCAGCGCGCCGGTCCAGCGAGGCGTGCACGCCGGTGCCGGCGGGGCCTTCACCGACTCCGTACCCGCGCTGGTCGCGGGCGGTGTGCTCATCGCGGGCGCGCTCGGCGGCGCCGTGTACCGGGTGCGGCGCCGGTCACCCCGCGCGCAGTCCTGACGCGGCCGCCCGCCGCCGTGTGACCGGCGCAACGCGAGCGGCCCCCTATCGGCACCCGCCACCCTGGGTACGCAGAGCGTGGGGCGCACGCCCCCGCCGTAGCCGGCGAAGGACCGGACACCCGACGGCCCCGCGACACAGCAGCTCACCCGGAGGTACGGATGCGGCGCACGGACCCCGAAGGCCACGGGCCGGTCCGCTACGGGCCGCCGCTGCCGGACGACGGGTTGCCGGTACTGCCCGAGCTGTCGGAGGTGCTCGCCGCGGCGGCGGCCAGGGGCGGCAGCGAACCCGTCGGCGGCGGCGCGGCCCTCGCGGACGCCGCGCGCGGCTACTGGGCCCGGCGTGGACTGTCCGCCGGGCCCGAGCGTGTCGTGGCCGCCCCCGGCGCCCCCTCCCTGCTGCTCGCGCTCACCGCGGCCGTCGGCGGCGACGTCCTGGTGCCGCGGCCGTGCGCGGCTTGGTGGGCGCCGTACGCGCGCCTGTTGGGAAGACCCGTGTTCCACGTGGCGACACCGGCGGAGGGCGGCGGGGTCCCGGACCCGTACGCCCTGCTGGAGACCGTGCGCCGGGTGCGCGACGAGGGCGGTGACCCGCGACTTCTCGTGCTGTCCGTGGCCGACGACCCGACCGCCACCGTCGCGCCGCCCGAGATGCTGCACGAGGCCGTGGAGGCCGCCGCGGGCGAGGGCCTGCACCTGGTCAGCGACGAGACCTGGCGCGACACCGTGCACGCCCCGCACGACACCATGTGGCTCAGTCCGGCCGAGATGCTGCCCGAGCGCGTCACCGTCGTCACCGACCTGGCCGGTGCCCTGCTCCCACCGGGCTGGCCCGCCGCGATCGCCCGCTTCCCCGAGGGGGACGTCGGCGACGGCCTCCGCGCGCGTGTCCTCGACGTGCTGACCGCGCTGGGCGCCCGCGTGGCCGCCCCCGTCGCCGCCGCGGCCTGCTACGCGCTCGCCGAACCCGAGCCGGTGGCCGACCGTCTCGCCGCCGCCGTACGCCTGCACGCGCGCGTCGCCGCCGCCGCGCACACCGCCGTCGTCTCGGCCGGCGCCCTGGCCCGGCCCCCGCAGGCCGGCCGCCACCTCTACGCCGACCTCGGCCCCCTGCGCACCGCCCTCGGCGCGCACGGCGTCGGCGACGCACAGGACCTGGAGGAGTTCCTCACCGCCCGGCTCGGCATGCCGGCCCCCGGCGGCCACCGCTTCGGCGACGACCTGGGCGCCCTCAGGGTCCGGCTGTCGACCGGCGCGCTGCTCGCCGGGACGGACGAGGAACTCGAGGAATGCCTCAGTTCGACCACACCGTTGGAACTGCCACACGTGCACCGTGCGTTGATCACTTTGCAGTCGGTTTTCGACGATCTCCGCGACGACGCTCAGCGATGGGAGCCTCCTCGATGACGCAGCAGTCCACGAGTACGGCCGGTTCGAGCACAGCCGATCCGCGCAGGCCCGGTTCGAGCACGAGCACCCGGGAGACCGACGATCCGGCCACCGCGTCACCCCTCGCGGCACCGTTCGCCCCGCCCTTCCCGCCACTCGCCGAACCCCGCCCCCTGGGCGAGCGCCGGGTCTGGCCGCGCACCTTCCACGACCGGCTCACCGCCCCCCTGCCCGGCCTCAAGGCCATGGCCCGCTTCGCCCGCGAGGGCTCCGTACGGCCCGGCCGCGAGGGTCTCGCCGACATCCCCCGGCTGCCCTTCGAGCCGGGGCCGCTGCCCCGCGTCGACGCCCGCACCATCGCCGTCTCCTGGGCGGGCCACGCCAGTTGGGTGGTGCGGATCGGCGGCCTGACCGTCCTCACCGACCCCGTCTGGTCCCGACGCATCCTCGGCACCCCGGCCAGGATCACCCCGGTCGGCATCGCCTGGAGCGCGCTGCCGCGGGTCGACGCCGTCGTCATCAGCCACAACCACTACGACCATCTGGACGCCCCCACCCTGCGCCGACTCCCGCGCGACACCCCGGTGTTCGTCCCCGCGGGCCTCGCCGCCTGGTTCAGGCGCCGCCGGTTCACCCAGGTCACCGAGCTCGACTGGTGGGAGGCGGCCGAACTGAAGGGCGTCCGCTTC
The DNA here is from genome assembly GCF_044593635.1 of Streptomyces sp. NPDC051913. Classification (NCBI taxonomy): domain Bacteria; kingdom Bacillati; phylum Actinomycetota; class Actinomycetes; order Kitasatosporales; family Streptomycetaceae; genus Streptomyces; species Streptomyces sp. NPDC051913. The sequence goes on from NZ_JBIUCI010000002.1 coordinate 783,166, forward strand.
GACTTCGTCCCCGCCCACCACTGGTCCAAGCGCACCCTCACCGACACCTGCCGCAGCCTGTGGGGCGGCTGGATCCTCACGGCCGCGGACGGCGGGCGCGTGCACTTCGCCGGAGACACCGGTTACGGTCACTGGTTCTCCCGCATCGGCCGGCGCTACCCCGGCATCGACCTGACCCTCCTGCCCATCGGCGCCTACGACCCCCGCTGGTGGCTCAGCGACGTCCACTGCGATCCGGAGGAGGCGGTCCGGGCGGCCCAGGACCTGGGGGCGCGACGGATGGCCCCCATGCACTGGGGCACGTTCGTCCTGTCGGCGGAGCCGGTACTGGAGCCGCTCACCCGGGTGCGGGCCGCCTGGGAGAAGGCGGGACTCGAACGAGCGGACCTGTGGGACCTGCCGGTGGGCGGGTCCAGGGTCCTGGGCCGCACCCCGACGAGCCGCAATTCGGTGGCCGCTCCGCCCTCATGATCGCTAGCGTCGCCCACCATGAACCGACGGCGACGCAAGAAGCTCACCCACCAGCTCTTCGCGGCGACTCTGGCGGGCGACGCCGTCCGCGTGCGGGCGCTGCTGAAGCGGGGAGCGGACCCGGAGCGACCGTACGACGACGGCGCCACACCGCTCTACCTGGCGTCGGTGCAGGGGGAGGCCGAGGTCGCGCGCGTGCTCCTGCGGGCCGGAGCCCGCCCCGACACGGAGAGCGAGGGCGACGGCTCGCAGGGCACGCCGCTCTGCGCCGCCGCCTGCTGGGGCCACACCGAGGCCGTACGGGAACTGCTGGCGCACGGCGCCGACCCGAACCTCCGTGAGGACCACGGAACCGGCTGGTCCCCCTTGCAGTGGGCGGACAACGGCCGCCACCCCGCCACCGCCGAACTGCTCATCACGGCCGGAGCGAACCGCGGTTAGGGCCTGTCCGGCGGATCAGGTCGCAGGGAAGCGCGGCGCCTCATTGACGTCGGTGAGCGGGGCTTGGGGCGTCCGGCTGCAAGGCGGAGGAGGGCGGCGACGCGGAGCGTCGGCAACCGACGACAACGCCGCAGGTGGGCGTCCCAAGCCCCGCGTCTGCGGCATGATCCGCCGGACCGGCCCTAGGCCTTGGCGGTCCTGCGCACCCGGCGCCACAGGCTCGGCGCCGCGCTCACCGCCACGGTCAGCACGATCGCGGCCACCACGCCCTCCCAGGGCTCGCTGAACAGGGAGCCGCCGAGGATCCCGATCAGCTGGTACGTCACCGCCCACGCCAGGCAGGCCGGAAGGTTCCCGCGCGCGAACCGCCGCAGCGGCCACTTCGCCATCAGACAGGCCAGCATCACCGGGATCCGGCCCGCCGGGACCATCCGGGACAGCACCAGCACCGCCACCCCGTGCTCGGCCAGCTTCTCCTGCGCCTGCGTCAGCCGGTCCTCGGGCGCCCGGGACCGGATCGCCTCCAGCCAGCGCGACCCGTTCTTCGACCGCATCCCGCGCCGCCCCAGCCAGTACAGCGCGATGTCCCCGAGGAACGCGGCCAGCGAGGCGGTCACGAACACCAACGCCATGGAGAACGGCGCCGTCTGATGGAACGCCACCACGGCGGCCGAACTGACCAGCGCCCCCGTCGGCACCACCGGCACCAGCGCCCCGATCAGCACCAGCAGGAACAGCGACGGATATCCGAGCGCCTGCTGCGTCGACTCGGGCGGCACGGTCCTGGCGGCCGCCGCCAGCCACGCCTGCGTCACCGGGCCACCCCCGGGCGCACGCTCTCCCCGTGCGCGAGCCGATGCACCGACACGCCCGGCGCACGCTCCGCCGCGAGTCGCACGAACTCCGCACCGGGGGCATGGAATTCATGGGGGCGCACGGCATCCATCCCGATCGGCCAGTACGTGCCGTAGTGCACCGGCACCGCGCTGACCGGGTCCAGCCGGGCCAGCGCCTCGGCGGCACGCCCCGCGTCCAGATGTCCCTCACCGAGGTACGGCCCCCAGCCGCCGACCGGCAGCAGGGCCACGTCGACCGGCCCGACCTCCTTCGCCATGTCGTCGAACAGGCCGGTGTCCCCGGCGAAGTAGGTACGGGCCTCGCCCTCGACGACATAGCCGAGCGCGGGGGAGCGATGGGGTCCCAAGGGCAGCCGCCGTCCGTCGTGCCGGGCCGGCACCGTCCGTACGACCAGGTCCCCGATCACCGTCTCGTCGCCCGGCGCCACCTCGCTGACCTGGAGATGGGCGAGCCGGCGGAGCCCGGGCACCGCACGGGGTGCGCCCCGGGGCACGAGCAGGCGCGTGCCCGGGGACAGTCGCTCCAACGACGGAATGTGCAGATGATCGGCGTGCAGATGGGAGACGAGCGCCACGTCCGCACGCCAGGCGCCGGGCGGTGGCACCGCGCCCCGACGGCGACGCAGATGGGCGAGGCGGCGGGCGAACAGCGGGTCGGTGAGCACACGGACGTCCGAGTCCTCGACCGTGCAGGTCGCGTGACCCCACCAGGTGATCTCCACCGGCACCTCTTTGCCTCCTTCGCGCGACTCCCCGAAGCCTACGGGCAGGAGTAGGGTCGGCGGCGAAACCCGGAGGTGAGGGGGACGCCATGGGACCGGTTCGCGTCACGGCGATCGCGAGTCTGACGCCGCTGGAGGAGCTGGAGGCCGATCCCTTCCTGGTGGACGCCCGCAGTCAGCACGCGATGTGCGCCCGCTGGGCCGCCGAGCAGGGCTACATCGTCAGCCGGGAACTCCTCGTGCGCGGCCTGCGTCCCGACCACTGTGTGCTGTGGGACGGCGTCCGCCCCGGCCTCGACCTCTTCGTGGCGCCCAGCCGCCGGGTCCTGGAGAGCGCCCTGTCCTCCGTGGAGGACTTCCTCAGCGAGTGCGCCCGGCGCGGGGTGCGGGTGGAGACGGTGGGATCGGCGGAACCGTCGTACGACGCCCAGATGAAGGCCAGCATCCACCGCCGCCTCTCGATGCCGACGGCCGGGTACGACGGCCGGTAGCGGCCACCAGGCTTCGCCGGGGGAACTTCCGTCCGTTGTGACAGGGTGGGGCCAGGCCCGCGCCGACGGCGGGCCGGGGACGTGAGGTGTGCGGGGCGTGCGAGGCGGGCGTTGGCGGCGGATCGCCAGTCAGACGGGGCGGAGCGTCGCGGTGTGGGCGGTCTCCACGATCACCATGCTCGTCCTCGCGGGCATCCTGCCGGACTTCCAGCTCCGGTCGGCGGACGGCGACAGCGCCACCGACATCGCCGTCACCGCGGCCCTCGGCGCCGGTGCCTTCGGTGTCCTGTCGGCCCTGGTCTGGCCGCTCCTCGTACGGCTCCTGCTGCTGGTGCCCGCCCTGGTCCTCGGGCTGCTGGTCTTCGTACTCAACGGCTTTCTGCTCCTGCTGGCGCTGCGGCTGAACCCGACCGAGCGGGGCGCCGCCGCGTGGGAGACCGCGGTCGTGGTCGCCGCCGTGATGTCGGCCGTCGCCTCCGCGACCGGCGCGGCCCTCGCCGTGCGGGACGACGACGCCTACCGGCGCCGGCTCTACCGGCTCGCCGACCGCCGCCGCAGAGGCGGCCCGGTCGCCCCGTCCGCGCCGGGCATGGTCTTCCTCCAGCTGGACGGCGTCGGCCACGACGTCCTGCGGGTCGCCGTCGCCACCGGCGTCATGCCCACCCTCGCCCGCTGGCTGGACAGCGGCACCCACCGGCTCACCCCCTGGCGCACCGACTGGTCCAGCCAGACCGGCGCCAGCCAGCTGGGCATCCTGCACGGCAGCAACGAGGACGTGCCGGCGTTCCGCTGGTACGAGAAGGACAGCCGGGAGGTGATGGTCTGCAACCGCCCCACCAGCGCCGCCGAACTCCAGCGCCGGGCGGTCGAACGCACCGGGGACGGCGGACTGCTCGGCGCCGACGGCGCCAGCCGCGGCAACCTCTTCAGCGGGGGCGCCGACGAACAGGCGCTCGTGCTGTCCATCGCCACCCGCCGGCGCAGCCGTGAGACCCGGTCCCGCGCGGGCTACTTCGCGTACTTCTCCGACCCGGCCAACGCCGTGCGCACCGCGCTGTCCTTCGTCGCGGAGGTGGGCCGGGAGATCGGCCAGTCGACCCGCGGCCGGGCCCGCCGGGTCCGGCCCCGGGTGAGCCGCGGGGGCCTCTACCCCTTCATCCGGGCGTTCGCCACCGTCGTGGAACGGGACGTCGTCGTCGCCGCGGTGATGGGCGACATGCTCGCCGGACGCACCGCCGTCTACGCCGACCTCGTCGCCTACGACGAGGTCGCCCACCACTCCGGGCCGATGAGCCGGGACGCCGAGAAGGTCCTCGAACGCCTCGACCGGTCCCTGGCGCTGATCGAGAACGTCGCCGAACACGCCCCGCGCCCGTACCGGATCGTCGTTTTGTCCGACCACGGCCAGAGCCCCGGCGAGACCTTCCAGGCCCGCTACGGCCTCACCCTCGGCGACCTGGTGCGGGCCGGCTGCGGACTGCCCGTGCCGCGCAAGGCGCGGCGCACCCACAGCGGGGCCGAGGCCCGCGCGGCCGTCCGCGCCGCCCTGCGCCGGCCCGTCGAGGAGCGCCGCGAGCAGCACCGGCCCTCGCGCCGCAGCTCCGAGCCGCTCGTGCTGGCCTCCGGCAACCTCGGCCTGATCTCCTTCCCGGACGTGCCGCACCGGATGACCAAGGAGGAGATCGACGCCCGCCACCCCGCCCTGCTGACCACGCTCGCCAACCATCCCGGCATCGGCTTCCTCCTCGTACGCAGCGAGGAGCACGGCGGGGTGGTGCTCGGGCCGTTCGGTACGGAGATCCCGGTCGACGAACTGGACGAGAACCCGGGCCCGTTGGCCGCGTTCGGGCCGGGCGCCGCCGACGCCGTACGCCGTACGCACGGCTTCGCGCACACCGCCGACATCATGGTCAACTCCTCGTACGACCCGGGCGACGGCGAAGTCCTCGCCTTCGAGGAGCAGATCGGCTCGCACGGCGGACTCGGCGGGGCGCAGGGCCGGCCGTTCCTGCTGTCGCCGGCCGCTCTGTCCGCACCGGTCGCCGACGACCAGGAGCTCGTCGGCGCCGAACAGGTCCACCATGTCCTGCGCCGCTGGCTGCGTGAATCCGACGGCCCTCAGGTGCCGTTGCCGGAACGTCAGGACGAACGGCGGGCGGCCTGACAGCTGTCTTGAGCGTGCGGTGCGCCCAAGTGTGATCGGATGGGACACGGAACCCCTACATGGGCCCATGTCTGAAAGGAAGAACCCGTGGCTACCACGCGCTCCGCACACACCGTCTGGGAAGGCAACCTGCTCGAGGGCAACGGAGTCGTCTCCTTCGACTCCTCCGGCGCCATCGCCCAGCAGCCGGTGACGTGGGCTTCCCGCGCCCAGGAGGCGAACGGCAAGACCAGCCCCGAAGAGCTGATCGCGGCCGCCCACTCCAGCTGCTTCTCGATGGCGTTCTCGCACGCCCTGGCCGGCGCCGGCACCCCGGCCACCAAGCTCACCACCTCCGCCGACGTCACCTTCCAGCCGGGAGAGGGCATCACGGGCATCCACCTCACCGTCGAGGGCACCGTGCCGGGCATCGACGAGGAGGCGTTCGTCGCCGCCGCCGAGGAGGCCAAGGTGGGCTGCCCCGTCAGCCAGGCCCTCAAGGCCGTACCGATCACCCTCTCGGCGAAGCTCGCCTGATCCTTCCCGTACGTTCCCGGATGCCGCGCCCCCGTGAGGGGCGCGGCACCGTCCTTTTCGGGGTACCCGGATTTCGGGGTACGCGGCATTGACAAGGGCCCACTCAAGTTTTGTGCTGGAGTCCGGGAAGTGCCCTGGCGGAAGGGGACAGCGATGGGACGCGCGGTCGGGATCGATCTGGGGACCACGAACTCCGTGGTGGCCGTCCTGGAGGGCGGCGACCCCACGGTCGTCGCCAATGCGGAGGGGGCCAGGACCACACCGTCGGTGGTGGCCTTCGCCAAGAACGGGGAGGTGCTGGTCGGGGAGGTCGCCAAGCGGCAGGCCGTGACGAACGTGGAGCGGACGGCCCGGTCCGTGAAGCGGTACATGGGCGACGGCGGTTGGCGGTTCCCGGAGCAGGGATCGGTCGACGGCACCCGCTACCGGGCGCAGGAGCTGTCGGCGCGGGTGCTGCAGAAGCTCAAGCGGGACGCCGAGTCCTATCTCGGCGAGGACGTCACCGACGCGGTGATCACCGTCCCGGCGTACTTCGACGACGCCCAGCGGCAGGCCACCAAGGAGGCCGGCGAGATCGCGGGCCTGAAGGTGTTGCGGATCATCAACGAGCCGACCGCCGCCGCCCTCGCCTACGGCCTGGACCGGGGCGAGGAGCAGACCGTCCTCGTCTTCGACCTCGGCGGCGGCACCTTCGACGTGTCCCTCCTGGAGATCGGCGACGGTGTCATCGAGGTCAAGGCGACCAACGGCGACACACATCTCGGCGGCGACGACTGGGACCAGCGGGTGGTCGAGCACCTGGTGAAGAAGTTCCAGGGGCAGTACGGCATCGACCTCGGCAAGGACAAGATGGCCCTGCAACGGCTGCGCGAGGGCGCCGAGAAGGCCAAGATCGAGCTGTCCAGCTCCTCGGAGACCACGATCAACCTCCCGTACATCACCGCCTCCGCCGAAGGCCCGCTCCACCTCGACGAGAAGCTGACGCGCGCTCAGTTCCAGGAGCTCACCGCCGACCTGCTCGACCGCTGCAAGACCCCCTTCCACCAGGCCGTCAAGGACGCCGGCATCAAGCTCGCCGCGGTCGACCACGTCATCCTCGTCGGCGGCTCGACCCGGATGCCCGCCGTCACCGACCTCGTCAAGGAACTCACCGGCAAGGACCCGCACAAGGGCGTCAACCCGGACGAGGTCGTCGCCCTCGGCGCCGCGCTCCAGGCGGGTGTCGTCCGCGGCGACGTGAAGGACGTCCTGCTCCTCGACGTGACCCCGCTGTCCCTGGGCATCGAGACCAAGGGCGGCATCATGACCAAGCTCATCGAGCGCAACACCACGATCCCGACCCGGCGTTCGGAGATCTTCACCACCGCCACCGACAACCAGCCCTCGGTCGGCATCCAGGTCTACCAGGGCGAACGCGAGATCGCCGCCTACAACAAGAAGCTCGGCGTCTTCGACCTCACCGGCCTGCCGCCCGCGCCCCGCGGTGTCCCGCAGATCGAGGTCGCCTTCGACATCGACGCCAACGGGATCATGCATGTCTCCGCGAAGGACCTCGCGACCGGCCGCGAGCAGAAGATGACCGTCACCGGCGGCTCGGCGCTGCCCAAGGACGACATCGACCGCATGATGCGGGACGCCGAGCAGTACGCGGAGGAGGACCGCAAACGCCGGGAGGCCGCCGAGACCCGCAACCAGGCCGAGCAACTCGTCTACCAGACCGAGAAGTTCCTCCGCGAGAACGACGAACGCGTCCCCGCCGAGACCAAGGCGGACGTGGAGTCGGCCATCGCGGAACTCAGGACGCTCCTGGAGCAGAACGCCGACACCAACGCCCTGCGCGACGGCGTCGAGCACCTCGCCACCGTCAGCCAGCGGGTGGGCCAGGCGATGTACGCGCAGGCCCAGCAGTCGCAGCCCCACGGCACCGAACAGCAGACCACCACGCCCCCCGAGGAGGAGGGCGTGGTGGACGCGGAGATCGTCGACGAGGACCGGGAACAGAAGGGCGGGGCGGCTTAGGACTTCGCCCGCTCCCAGCCCCGCCGCTCCGGACGCGGCCCCAGCCTCCTGGGGTCGCGTGCCCGGTAGACGACATAGGGCCGGAACAGGTACTGCACCGGCGCGCTGAACATATGGACCAGCCTGCTGTACGGCACGAACGCGATCAGCGCCATCCCGATCACCGCGTGGACCTGGTACAGCACCGGCACACCGTGCATCCGGTCGATGTCCGGCTGGAGGGTGAACAGGCTGCGCGCCCAGGGGGCGATGGACTCACGGTAGTTGTAGCCGTCGCCGGAGGCGTGGGTCAGCTTGGCGATCATGCCCATCGCGATGGCGCCGAGCAGCACCAGGTACATGAGCTTGTCGTTGGCGGTGGTCGCGCGGAAGACGGGGGCCCGCGTCCTGCGGCGGTAGACGAGCAGCACGATCCCGGCGACGGTGAGGACGCCGGCCGCGGTGCCGCCGTAGAGCGAGAACAGATGGTACGTGTGCTCGCTGATCCCCACCTTTTCGGTCCACGACATCGGGATGAACAGCCCGACGATGTGCCCGGCCAGGACGAAGAGGATGCCGTAGTGGAAGGCGGGCGAGGCGATGTTCAGCAGTTTCGACTCATAGACCTGCGAACTGCGGGTCGTCCAGCCGAACTTGTCGTAGCGGTAGCGCCAGACGAGTCCGGCGACGAGCAGGGCGATGGCGACGTACGGCAGCACGCCCCAGAGGAGTGTGGTCATCAGCGCACCCCGGTGTGGTTGGGCAGTGTGGCGCATACGGCGTCCAGGACGGACGCGTACGGGGTCCCGAACGCGGTGAGCCGGGACCGCAACTGCTCCAGGCCGTCCCGGTGTTCGGTGAGCAGGTCGGTGTCGCCGGTGCGTGCCGCGAACTCGAGGACCGCGGGCAGGAAGTCCGGCAGTTCCTCGCCGGTGAACTCCAGGCCGGCGGCCCGGTAGACGTCCTTGAAGCGGACCAGCGACATCCCGCGCCGCCGGGTGTCCCCGTCCTGCCACCAGCTCAGATACAGGCTGTGCCGGTTCTTGAAGTCGAAGACCTGGACGTAGTGCGCGGCCAGCTCCTGCGCCGGGGTCACCGCCGCATGGTCGGTGAACTCCCGCAGCTGCGGGGCCGCTTCACGCAGCAGCGGCAGCCGGGCGCGGAAGTCGTCGTCGGGGTACGTCAGACAGAGCGCTGCTGCCTGGTACAGCACGGCGTACGACGGCATCAGACCTCCTCGGCGTCGGCGGGGTCGTCGGACGTCTGGCGGCGGCGCAGCCCGTGGAAGTTCTCCACGGACACCACCGGCAGCAGCTTGCGCTGCCCGGAGTCCTGGCCGAACGGTCCGTCGCCGCCCATGCCCGGACCGCCCTCGTACTCGAGACTGCATCCCTCCGGCAGCGCCGACTCCTCAAGGCGCCGGGCGTCACCGACGGCGGCGGTGGGGATCACGTAGCGGTCCTCGTACTTGGCGATCGCCAGCAGCCGGTACATCTCCTCGATCTCCTCGGGCTTCATCCCGACCGCCTCGGTGACGGCCGGGTCGGGGTCCTCGCCGAGGTTGATCGCCCGCATATGGGCGCGCATCGCGGCGAGCTTCTCCAGACAGGCCCGCACCGGCGCGGTGTCGCCCGCGGTGAAGACCTCCGCGAGGTACTCCAGCGGGATGCGGAGCGTGTCGATCGCGCCGAAGAGGTTCTGGGCGTCCTCACCGTCGTGTCCGGTCTCGGTGAGCGCGTCCACGACCGGGGAGAGCGGCGGGATGTACCAGACCATCGGCATCGTGCGGTACTCGGGGTGCAGCGGGAGCGCCACCTTGTACTTGCTGATCAGCGCCCGGATGGGGGAGCGGCGGGCCGCCTCCATCCAGTCGTACGAGATCCCCGCCTCCTCGGCCGCCCGCTGCACGGTGGGGTCGTCCGGGTCGAGGAAGACGCCCAACTGCGCCTCGTACAGGCCCTTCTCGTCGGGAGTGGACGCCGCCTCCGTCACCTTGTCGGCGTCGTAGAGGATCACGCCGAGATAGCGGAGACGGCCCACGCAGGTCTCCGAGCACACCGTCGGCAGGCCCACCTCGACACGCGGGTAGCACATGGTGCACTTCTCGGCCTTGCCGGTGCGGTGGTTGAAGTAGACCTTCTTGTACGGGCATCCGGTCACGCACATCCGCCAGCCCCGGCAGTGGTCCTGGTCGACCAGGACGATGCCGTCCTCCGCCCGTTTGTACATCGCGCCCGACGGACACGAGGCGACACAGGACGGGTTGAGGCAGTGCTCGCAGATGCGCGGCAGATAGAACATGAAGGTCTGCTCGAACTCGAACTTCACCTTGTCCGCCGCCTGTTGCCGGGTCCGCTCGACCATCGGGTCGAGGTCGCCGTAGGCGGGGGCGCCGGCGAGGTTGTCGTCCCAGTTCGACGACCACTCGATCTTCATCGGCTTGCCGTCGATCTGCGACACCGGCCGGGCCACCGGGAAGTCGTCGCCGAGCGGGGCGTCGGTGAGGTTCTTGTAGTCGTAGGTCCAGGGCTCGTAGTAGTCCTTGATCTCCGGGAGCTTGGGGTTGGAGAAGATGCCGAGGAGCTTCTGGAAACGGCCACCCGCCTTGAGCTTGAGCGCGCCTCGTTTGTTCAGCTCCCAGCCACCGCGCCACTTCTCCTGGTCCTCGTAGCGGCGCGGATAGCCCTGTCCCGGGCGGGTCTCGACGTTGTTGAACCAGACGTACTCCATGCCCTGCCGGTTGGTCCACGCCTGTTTGCAGGTGACGGAACAGGTGTGGCAGCCGATGCACTTGTCGAGGTTCATGACCATCGCGATCTGAGACATCACTCGCATGTCAGTACTCGACCTCCTGGCTGCGGCGGCGGATGACCGTCACCTCGTCGCGCTGGTTGCCCGTCGGGCCCAGGTAGTTGAACGCCCAGCTCAACTGGGCGTAGCCGCCGATGAGATGCGACGGCTTGAGGATCAGCCGGGTCAGCGAGTTGTGGATGCCGCCGCGCTTTCCGGTGGCCTCCGTCGTCGGCACGTTGACCGTGCGCTCCTGCGCGTGGTGCATATAGACCGTGCCGGCCGGCATCCGGTGCGAGACGACCGCGCGGGCGACGACCACGCCGTTGCGGTTGACCGCCTCGATCCAGTCGTCGTCCTTGACGCCGATGGCGTCCGCGTCCTGCGGGGCCATCCAGATGGACTGGCCGCCGCGGGAGAGGGCCAGCATGAACAGGTTGTCCTGGTACTCGGAGTGGATGGACCACTTGTTGTGCGGGGTGAGGTAGCGGACCGTCACCTCCCGTTGTCCGTCCGGGCCGAGCTGCGGTTCGCCGAACAGCTTGTTCATGTCCAGCGGCGGCCGGTACACCGGGAGCGCCTCGCCGAGCTCGTGGATCCAGTCGTGGTCCAGGAAGAAGTGCTGGCGGCCGGTGAGGGTGTGCCAGGGCTTGAGGTGCTCGGTGTTGAGCGTGAAGGCCGTGTACCTGCGGCCACCGGACTCGCTGCCCGACCACTCCGGCGAGGTGATGACGGGGACGGGCGCCGCCTGGGTGTCGGCGTACGTGATCCGCTTGCCCTCGTGCTCGGCGGCCAGGTGGGCCATCTCCTGCCCGGTGCGCGCCTCCAGGGTGTGGAAACCCTGGGTGGCGAGGCGGCCGTTGGTGGTGCCGGACAGGGCGAGGATGGTGTTCGCGGCCTTCACGGCGGTGTCGATCGAGGGTCGGCCCTCGTAGCCGGTGCCGTTCAACTCGGCCAGGTGCCGCACCTCTTCGTCCGGGTGGAGCGCGATGCCCTTGCAGGGCATGCCCAGCTTCTCGACCAGCGGGCCGAGGGCCCGGAACTTGGCGCCGATCGCCGTGTAGTCGCGCTCGACGACCGTGAGGTTCGGCATCGTCCTCCCGGGGACCGGATCGCACTCGCCGCGCTTCCAGTCCAGGACCACCCCGCCGGGCTGGGCGGTCTCGCCCGGGGTGTCGTGCTGGAGCGGCGATGCCACCAGGTCCTTGCGGGTGCCCAGGTGGACGACGGCCATCTCGCTGAGCCGGTCGGCCAGCGCCTTGAAGGTGTCGAAGTCGGTGCGGGCCTGCCACGGCGGGTCCACGGCCGGGGTGAAGGAGTGCACGTAGGGATGCATGTCGGTGGACGACAGGTCGTGCTTCTCGTACCAGGTCGCCGCGGGCAGCACCACGTCCGACAACAGGGTCGACGAGGTCTGCCGGAAGTCCAGGGACAGCAGCAGGTCGAGCTTGCCCTCGGGGGCCTCCTCCCGCCACTTCACGTCCCGGGGACGCTCGTGCGACTCCGCCTCCTGGGCACTCAACGACGAGTGCGTGCCCAGCAGATGGCGGGTGAAGTACTCGGCGCCCTTGGCCGACGAGCCGAGCAGATTGGCCCGCCACAGCGTCAGCACGCGCGGCCAGTTCCCGGGGGCGTCCGGGTCCTCGCAGGCGAAGTTCAAAGTGCCCGCTCGGAGTTCGGCCACCGCCTTGGCCACCGGGTCGCCGAAGGTCTCGCCCAGCTCCAGGGGGTTGCGGTCGAAGGTCGGGTACGACGGCATCCAGCCCGAACGCGCCGACAGGGCGAGGCAGTCGGCGCCCGTCATGCCCTTGAAGCGTCCCTCACCGAGAGGTGAGGACAGCACGTCGGCGGTGAAGTGGTCGTAGCGCCACTGGTCGGTGTTGAGGAACCAGTACGCGGTGCCGATCATCTGCCGCGGTGGCCGCGACCAGTCCGACGCGGCGGCCAGCGTGGCCCAGCCGGTGGCCGGACGGCACTTCTCCTGGCCGACGTAGTGCGCCCAGCCGCCGCCGTTGCGGCCCTGGCAGCCGGTGAGCTGGAGCAGGGCGAGGAAGGCGCGGTAGATGGTCTCGGAGTGGAACCAGTGGTTGGTTCCGGCGCCCATCAGGATCATGCAGCGGCCCTTGGAACGCTCGGCGGTCCGCGCGAACTCCCGGGCGATCTTCACGCACTTGGCGGCCGGAACGGAGGTGTGCACCTCCTGCCAGGCCGGCGTGCCGGGCGCCTCGGCGTCCTCGTAGGAGGCAGGCCAACTCCCCGGCAGATCAGGGCGCTTGATGCCGTACTGGGCCAGCAGCAGATCGTACACGGTGGTCACCAGCGGCCCGTCCGGACCGCCCAGCCGCGTCGCCGGTACACCCCGGCGTACGACGTCGCCGCGGCCCTGGCCGTGTTCACCGCCCTCGGTGTCGAAGCGGGGGAGCAGGACCTCGACGCCGCTCGCGATGTTCTGCCCGTGGAGGGTCAACGTCGGTTCGATCGGGCCGAGTTCGAGGTTCCAGCGGCCCTTGCCGGACTCGGTCCAGCGGAAGCCCAGGGAGCCGTTGGGGACGACCGCGCGGCCGCTCGCCGCGTCCAGCACGACCGTCTTCCACTCCGCGCCCTCGCCCTCCTGGCCGAGGTCGGTGGCGCGCAGGAACTTCGAGGGGACGTGGGCGCCGTCCTTCTCGGTGAGCGTGACCAGGAACGGCAGATCGGTGAACTTCCTGACGTAGTCCGCGAAGAACGGCGTCTCCCGGTCGACGAAGAACTCCTTGAGGATCACGTGCCCCATCGCCAGGGCCAGCGCCCCGTCCGTGCCGGGATGAGGGTGCAGCCACTCGTCGGCGAACTTGGCGTTGTCCGCGTAGTCCGGGGCGACCACGACCACCTTCTGGCCCCGGTAGCGGGCCTCCGCCATCCAGTGCGCGTCCGGGGTGCGGGTCACCGGGACGTTCGAGCCCCACATCATCAGATACGCGGCGTCCCACCAGTCACCGGACTCGGGGACGTCGGTCTGGTCGCCGAAGACCTGCGGAGAGGCGACGGGCAGGTCGGCGTACCAGTCGTAGAACGACAGCATCGGGGCGCCGATCAGCGAGTGGAAGCGGGCGCCCGCCGCGTGCGACACCATCGACATCGCCGGGATCGGGGAGAAGCCGGCGATGCGGTCGGGACCGTAGGTCTTGATCGTGTGGACGTGGGCCGCGGCGACGATCTCCACGGCCTCGTCCCAGGTCGCCCGGACCAGGCCGCCCTTGCCGCGGGCCTGCTGGTAGCGGCGGCGGCGCTCGGGGTCGTTCTGGATGTCCGCCCAGGCCATGACCGGGTCACCGGTTCTCCCGAGCGCCTCGCGGTACAGGTCGAGCAGGACACCGCGGACGTACGGGTAGCGCACCCGGGTGGGGGAGTACGTGTACCAGGAGAACGCGGCGCCCCGGGGGCAGCCGCGCGGCTCGTACTCGGGGCGGTCCGGGCCGACGCTCGGGTAGTCGGTCTGCTGGGTCTCCCAGGTGATGATGCCGTCCTTGACGTACACCTTCCAGCGGCACGAGCCCGTGCAGTTCACGCCGTGAGTGGAGTTCACGACCTTGTCGTGGCTCCACCGGTCCCGGTAGAAGGCGTCCGCCTCGCGGCCCCCGGTCAGCTCGATGCTGTGCAGGTCGGGCGCGGGAGTGCCGGGCCGGAAGAAGCGGCCGGCCTTCAGCAGCGCCGCGCCCGGCTCGGTGGGCGGGGTCTGGGTGTCGGTCACATGCGCTCCCTTGCTTGCCCGTGCTTTCGAAGCTAGGGGCGAGGGCGGGAACGCACCTGTTCACGGCACCCGTACGGGTACGCGTACGGGTCAGGGCTTGCGGGCGACCCCCGCGTACACCGGCACGATGCCCTCCGCCTGGGCCTCGACGTCGACGGGCTCCGGCCGCCAGCCGGTCACCGGGATCACCCCGGGGCCCAGCAGCTCCAGACCGGCGAAGAAACGCGAGAACTGGGGCAGCGAGCGCGGGTGGAACGGCGTACCGCTCGCCCGGAAGTGCTCGGCGGCCTTCCCGATGGCCTCCGGGCTCAGATCGGGGGTGACCTGGGAGAGGATCACATGGCTGCCGGGGGCGAGCTCGGCGACGTACCGTTCCAGCAGGCCGTACACGTCGTCCTGGTCCGGCTCCTCGCTCAGGTAGTGGGTGAGCGCCACGAGCGACAGGGCGACCGGCCGGGAGAAGTCCAGGGTCTGCGCGGCCAGGCGCAGGATGGTGTCGGGGTCGCGGACGTCGGCGTGCACATAGTTCGTGGCGCCCTCGGTGGTGCTGTGCAGCAGGGCCTGGGCGTGCCGCAGGACGATCGGGTCGTTGTCGACGTACACGACCCGCGCGTCCGGGGCGACCTCCTGGGCGACCTGGTGGAGGTTGGGCTCGGTGGGGATGCCCGTGCCGATGTCGAGGAACTGCCGGATGCCCGCCGTGGCCACCGTCCGTACCGCCCGGTGCATGAACCGCCGGTTGGCGCGCGCCCCGCGCACCACCGCGCCGTCCGTCGCGAGGATCCTGCGGGCCAGCTCCTCGTCCACCGGGTAGTTGTCCTTGCCGCCCAGCCACCAGTCGTACACGCGGGCCGGATGCGGCCGGGTGGTGTCGAGGATGGTGGGCGCGGCTTCCGGTCCGGTCATGCGGGATCTTCTCCTCGGTCGTCGGCAGGTTCAATAAGTCGCGCGGCGCTCCCGCAGGATCTTCTTGGTGCGCTCGGCCGACGCGGCGCGCGCCGTCATGTGGTCCAGGACCTCCAGATGCAGGGAGACCTCCTTGCGGGAGTCCAGGTACAGGGCGCCGGTCAGATACTCGGTGAACGCCATGTCCGGCAGTTCGGGCTCGGCGAACCGGAAGAGGGAGAAGGGGGCGTACGTCCCCGGGTGCGGGCCCGCGGCGAACTCGGCGATCTGCAAGGTGATCCG
Organism: Streptomyces sp. NPDC051913; assembly: GCF_044593635.1. NCBI lineage: Bacteria > Bacillati > Actinomycetota > Actinomycetes > Kitasatosporales > Streptomycetaceae > Streptomyces > Streptomyces sp. NPDC051913. The sequence continues at coordinate 798,534 of NZ_JBIUCI010000002.1, forward strand.
GTCGCGCTCGGCGAACTCCAGCAGCTTGTCCAGCTGCTCCCGCATGACCTCACCGCCCTGGCCGACCGGACGGGCCAGCACCGTCTCGTCCATGATCACCCACAGGTGGGGCGGGTCCGGGCGCTCCAGGAGCTGCTGGCGGGCCATCCGCAGGGACACATGGCGCTCGACGGTCTCCGGACCGGCCTGCGCGATCGTGCCCGCCTCCATGACGGCACGCGCGTACGCCTCGGTCTGGAGCAGCCCCGGCACGAAGTGCGGCTCGTAGGAGCGGATGATGCGGGCCGCGCCCTCCAGGCTCACGTACAGACTGAACCAGTCCGGCAGCACGTCGTGGAACCGCTGCCACCAGCCCGGCTGGTTCGCCTCCTCGGCCAACGCGACGAACGCGTCCGCCTCCTCCTCGGAGACGCCGTACGTCGACAGCAGCATCTGCACGTACGGGATCTTCAGCGCGACCTCGGCCATTTCCATGCGCCGCACGGTCGCCGGAGCCACGCGCAGGACCTTCGCGGCCTCCTCGCGTTTGAGCCCGGCCGCCTCCCGCAGCTCCTGAAGCCGCTTGCCGAGCACCACCTGGCCCACCGTGGGCGCAGGCCGCCGCTCACTCACGCCACGCCTCCCCTACGCGCCGAAGTATCCGGGGCAGTGTGTCATGTTCCGCCGTCAGTCTCACGTGATCGGTGGTGAGGCGCTCGCCACGCGGGACGGCGGGGACAGTGGCCGGAAAGCGGCGTGGCCATTACCCCGGGTGTAATCGACCGGCCGGCGCGGGCGCGGGATCGTGGAGTCACCGGGTTCCGGGGCGGCGCACTCCGCTCCGGAATCCGGCCCCACCCTCTTCCGTACTCCAACTCGACCTCGACGGAGGCTGATTCGCCATGTCCGCAGCCCAGCTGTCCGCCCTCGCCCGCACCAGCGACCCGCACACCGCGCTGCGCCGCTTCCTCGCGCTCGACGCGGTGGTGACCGGCGGCAACGGCCTCGCCTATCTCGCCGCGTCCGGGCCGCTCGGGCGGCTCCTCGGCGTCGGCTCGACACTGCTGCTCGAACTCGGCGCGTTCCTCGTGGTGTACGCGGCCGGTGTCGGGTGGCTCGCCGCCCGGCCCCGCCCGGCCGCACTGCCGGTCCGGGCCGTCGTCGAGGCCAACCTCGCCTGGGCGGTTCTCAGTTGTGTCGCACTGACGCTGTGGCTGTCGCCGAGCACCGCGGGAGCCGTGTGGACCGTCCTCCAGGCCCTCACGGTCGCCGGGTTCGCGGCGCTCCAGCACATCGCCCTGAAGGCACGTCAGGACATGAGTCCCTGAAGGTACTTGGCCGTCGCCGGGTCGGCCGGGACGAACGTCTCGATGGCCAGCTCGGCGACGGTCACGTCCATGGGGGTGTTGAAGGTGGAGATGGACGAGATGAACGACAGCACCCGGCCCTCGTGCTCGATCCGCATCGGCAGCGCGAAGTACACCGCCGCCTCCAGCTCCGCGCCGGCGTCCTCGTCCTCGTGGGCGAGCGGATACGCCGCCACCTCCTCGTACAGCGCCCGCAGCCGCTCCGAGCGGCGCAGGGCGATCTGCCGTTCCATCTGCTCCAGCAGATGCCCGCGCCACGCGCGCAGGTTGCGGATACGGGGAGCCATGCCCTCCGGGTGCAGGGTCAGCCGCATCGCGTTGAGCGGCGGTTCGAGCAGCCGCTCCGGGATGCCGTCGAGCAGCGTCAGGATGCCGCGGTTGGCGGCGACCACGTTGTACATGGCGTCCAACACCAGCGCCGGGTAGGGCTCATAGCCCTGGATCAGCCGCTCGATCCCGTCCCGCAGGGCGTCGAGCGCCGGGGCGTCCAGCGGCGTCTCCGGGTAGCGCGGGGCGTAACCGGCCGCCAGCAGCAGCGCGTTGCGCTCCCGCACCGGAACGTCCAGATGCTCGGCCAGCCGCAGCACCATCTCCTCGCTCGGCCGGGAACGCCCCGTCTCGATGAAGCTGATGTGCCGCGCGGAGGAGTCGGCCCGCAGCGCCAGCTCCAACTGGCTGACCCGGCGCTGCTCCCGCCAGGCCCGCAGCAGCGGGCCGACGCCCCCGTCGGTGGCAGTGGTGGTGGTCATACGACGACCGTAGACGAAGCCGGCGGACGCCCGCGAAGGGAAATCCGGGCCGGCCCGCCGCGTCGGCCCCTGCTGACCAGGGCTTCCCCGGTCTGCCTGTGGCACGCTGAGAGAACACCCCAGCACCCCCGGCATCCCCGGCTCACCCGCAGTCCAGGAAGGAGCGGCGTCATGGCCGTGCAACCGCTGTCGCAGAAGGAGATCGAGGACCGGCTCGCGGAACTGCCGGGCTGGTCGCTCGACGGTGACCGTCTCACCCGCTCCTACCGGCTGTCCTCGCACTTCGCGGCGACCGCGATGGTCGTCCACATCGCCCAGGTCCAGGACGAGCTCGACCACCACTCCGATCTCACCCTCGGCTACAACACGGTCGCCCTGAGCGTGCACACCCACAGTGCCGGCGGCGCCGTGACCGAGAAGGACGTCGAGCTCGCCCAGCGGGTGGCGGCGCTCGCCCCCGGCCACGGAGCCCAGTGACGGCGTGCTGGACTACGACAAGGAAGCCGACGCCTACGACGTCACCCGCGGCGGCGAACCCCGGGCCGCCGCGGCCGCGGACGCGGTGCTCGGTCTGGTCCCGCCGGACGCCCGCCGCCTTCTCGACGTGGCCTGCGGCACCGGTATCGTCACCCGGAGGTACGCGACGGCCCGGCCCGCGCTGCGGGTGACGGGCGCCGACCTGACGTACGGCATGGCGCGGATGGCGGCGGCGCGGCTGCCCGGCGCGATCGTGCTCGGCGACAGCCGCCGACTGCCGTTCCCCGACGGGGTGTTCGACGCGGTGACCAGCGTGTGGCTGCTGCATCTCATCCACGACCCGGAGGACACCCGCAGCATCGTCGCCGAGTGCGCCCGCGTCCTTCGGCCGGGCGGCGTGTACGTCACCACCGTCGACAAGGCCGTCGCCCACGACGTCGGCAGCGACGTCGACGTGGTCCTCGCCCCGCGCCCGCGCCGACCGGCCCCGGACGCCTCCCACCGGGTGGAGTCGTACGCCGCCGCGCAGGGGCTGGTCGCCGCCGGGCGGGCTCGTTTCACCGGCCTCGGCCAAGGCCGCAGCCCCCAGGGCACCGCCGCCGACCTGCGGCGCGGCTGGTTCACCATGCTGCCGCCCGGCGACCCGCGCACCGAGCGGCTCGCCGCGCGCATGGAGGCCCTGCCGGACCAGGACCGGCCCCGCGCCGACCCCGTCTTCGCGCTGCGCGCGTTCAGGAAGCCCGGCTGAACTCCATGACCCAGTTGGTCAGCCAGGTGTCGCCGCCGTCGAGCGAGAACGCCTGCTCCCAGCGGGCGCCGGTCGCGGAGACGTCGGACCACACGAAGCGCACCCGCACGTCCTTGCCGTCGTGGGTGTCGTCACCGTAGAACTCCCCTCGCCCGTCCGTGAATCCACCGAACACGGGCGGGAACAGCGTTCCGGTCCGGCTGGACGCCCAGTTGAGCGACCACTGTCCGCTCGCCCGGTCGAAGAGCCGCAGCGTCGCGCCCTTCGCCGCCAGATGCGGCATGTCGATCTCGTCGAGGTTCGCGGTGCCGTCGAACAGCGGCCAGCAGCGGCTGGTGCCGGTGAACTCCTCCCAACTGCCCTCCGGGTCCAGGAAGTCGGTGCGGCGGCGGTTGAGCACCTGCCAGTCGCCGTGGAAGAAGTCGAAGTCGTGCGGGCTGCTCATGAGCGGTCTCCTGTGGTTCCTTCGGGCAGGGAGTCGGCCAAGTAGGCGTCGAGATCGGGGACTTCGGGGGCGAGCAGGTGTCGCACCCAGGCGTCCCGTTCGTGCAGGATCGGCGGCAGCTCCCAGACACAGCCGATCCAGGGCAGTTCGGGCTTGATGAAGTGGGTCGGGTCGATGTCCGGGCACCACAGCGCCGGTTGACCCGCCGCCGCGCCGCGGAAGTGGAGCACGTTGTCCCAGACCCAGCTGTAGGCGTTGAGATAGGCGCCGGTGTCCTCGCCCCGGTGCAGTACGACGAAGGTCGCGGGCGGAGTGCCGTCCGGCTCCGGCAGCAGCTCCGGGAGGATCTCGTACGCCGCCTTCTCGACGTCGGGCGCGATGCCGGCCGGGTCGGTCGTGACGTGGTAGCGCTTGATGTGCCGGCCCGCGATCTCGATCGGCGGCGGCACGGTCAGCAGTTTCTCGGTGAAACTCATGGTGGGACGCTAAGGCCCCTTCACTGACATCCTGTGTCAGTGAAGTCCAGCCGACTCGTCTCGATCCTGCTGCTGCTCCAGACCCGGGGCAGGATGACCGCCGCCCAGCTCGCCGAGGAGCTGGAGGTCTCGGTGCGCACGGTGTACCGGGACGTGGAGGCGCTGGCCGCGGCCGGTGTCCCCCTGTACGGCGACGCGGGCCACGCCGGTGGCTACCGTCTCCTCGACGGCTACCGCACCCGGCTGACCGGCCTGACCGCCGACGAGGCGGAGGCCCTCTTCCTCGCGGGCGCCCCCGGTCCGGCCGCCGAGCTGGGGCTGGGGTCCGTACTCGCGGCCGCCCAGCTGAAGGTGCGGGCCGCGCTGCCGGCGGAGCTGCGCGTCCACGCCGACCGGATCAGCGGCCGGTTCCATCTCGACGCGCCCGGCTGGTACGCGGAGGCAGACGCCACGCCGTATCTGCCGGCGGTGGCGGACGCGGTCTGGAACGGCCGGGTGCTGCGGGTGCGGTACCGCCGCTGGGCCCGGCCGACGGATGTGGAGCGGCGCCTGGAGCCGTACGGGCTGGTGCTGAAGGCGGGCCGCTGGTACGTGGTCGCGGGTCCGGGGCCGCGCACCTTCCGCGTCGACCAGATCCTCGAACTCGTCACGTCCGACGAGGAGTTCGCCCGCCCGAACGACTTCGACCTGGCCGCGTACTGGACTGCCTACCAGCGCGACTTCCATGAACGCCTGTACCGGGCGGAGGCGGTGGTGCGGCTGGCGCCGGGGGTGACGCACCCGAGGACGACGGCGTACGGGCCGGAACAGGCCGACGGCTGGACCCTGGCCCGGGTGCCGATCGAGTCCGTCGACCGCGCCCTGGGCGAGTTTCTCTCCATGGGCGCGGGCGTCGAGGTACTGGAGCCGTCCGAGCTGCGCGAGCGACTCACAGAAACCGTACGGGAGTTGGCGGTGCGATACGCCGGATGAGCGGCAACCTTCAGGCGGGCGGCGACGACCGGGGAGTGGAACCCGTCCGTCCTCCCAGGAGGTACGTCTCGTGCAGCACCCGCACCCGCATGCGCACCCCCACCCCCACCAGCACCGCAGACGAAGGGCCGTTCTCTCCGCGCTGGGCGCCACCGTCGCGCTCGTCGCCGCCGGGCTCACCCAACTGGCCACCCCCGGTACGGCGGAGGCCGCGACCGCCCGGCAGGTGGAGAAGCTGGACCGGGGTGTCGTCAGCGTCCACACCGACGCCGGCAACCTGGTCAGCTGGCGCTGGCTCGGCACCGACCCCACCGACGTCTCCTTCAACGTCTACCGGGCCGGTACGAAGGTCAACTCGACGCCGATCACCGGCTCCACGAACTACTTCCACTCCGGCGCCCCTTCCCAGGCCGACTACACGGTCCGCGCGATCGTCGGCGGCGTGGAACAGGCCGACTCGGTGCACGCGATCCAGTTCCGCACCGGCTACAAGGACGTCCCGATCAGCCCACCGGCAGGGGGCACCACCCCCGACGGAGTCGCCTACACCTACGAGGCCAACGACGCCTCCGTGGCCGACCTCGACGGCGACGGGGCGCTGGACTTCGTACTGAAGTGGCAGCCGACGAACGCCAAGGACAACTCCCAGTCCGGCTACACCGGCAACACGATCGTCGACGGGATCAAGCTCGACGGCACCCGGCTGTGGCGCGTCGACCTGGGCCGCAACATCCGCTCCGGCGCGCACTACACGCAGTTCCAGGCGTACGACTACGACGGCGACGGCAAGGCCGAGGTCGCCATGAAGACGGCGGACGGCACCGTCGACGGCACGGGCGCGGTCATCGGCAGCTCCTCCGCCGACTACCGCAACTCCAGCGGCTATGTCCTGTCCGGGCCCGAGTACCTGACCATGTTCAACGGCCAGACCGGCAAGGCGATGGGGACGGTGGACTACGTCCCGGCGCGCGGCACGGTGTCGTCGTGGGGCGACTCGTACGGCAACCGGGTGGACCGCTTCCTCGCGGGCACGGCCTACCTGGACGGCGCCCGCCCCTCCCTGATCATGGCCCGCGGTTACTACACCCGTACGGTCATCGCGGCCTGGGACTGGCGAGGCGGCGCCTTCACCCGCCGCTGGACCTTCGACACCAACTCCTCCACCAACTCCGGCAAGGGGTACGACGGTCAGGGCTCGCACAGTCTGTCCGTCGGGGACGTCGACAACGACGGCAAGGACGAGATCGTCTACGGCGCGATGGCGGTGGACGACAACGGCAACGGGCTGTGGACCACGAAGACGGGCCACGGCGACGCCCAGCACCTGGGCGACCTCGACCCCTCGCACGCGGGTCTGGAGTACTTCAAGGTCTCGGAGTCGTCCTCCCAGCCGGCGGAGCTCTACATCAATCCGGCGAACGGCACGGTCAACTGGAGCCTGGCCGCCTGCTGCGACAACGGCCGCGGCGTGGCGGGCGACATCTGGGCGGGCAACGACGGCGCCGAGGTCTGGTCGGCCTCCGACTCCTCCATCCGTGACGAAGCGGGCGCGACCAAGGGCCGCGAGCCCTCCTCCGTCAACTTCCTCTCCTGGTGGGACGGCGACACCACCCGTGAACTCCTCGACGGCACCCACATCGACAAGTACGGCACCTCCGCCGACACCCGACTCCTGACCGGCGCCTCGGTCCACTCCAACAACGGCACGAAGGCGACCCCGTCCCTGTCCGGCGACATCTTCGGCGACTGGCGCGAGGAGGTCGTCTGGCCGACGACGGACAACACGGCGCTCAGGATCTACTCGACGCCGTACGAGACCACGACAAGGATCACCACGCTCCTCCACGACACGATATACCGCACGGGCCTGGCCTGGCAGAACACCGCCTACAACCAGCCCCCGCACCCGAGCTTCTTCATCGGCAACGGCATGGCGACGGCACCGCGTCCGACGGTCTACACCCCCTGAGGGACGACGCGTTGAGGCCCCGCCCGGAGCACCTCCCGGGCGGGGCCTCGTCGTCAGAGGGCTCTCAGCTCACCGTGCAGCTCTGATCACCCACCTTGAACGCGGTCGGTTTCCCGTTCGTCCCCGACCAGTTGCCCGTGAAGCCGAAGCTCACGGAGGAACCCGCCGCCACGTTGGCGTTCCAGGTGACGTTCTTCGCGGTCACCGATGAACCCGACTGGGTGTAGTCGGCGTTCCAGAGCTGGCTGACGGTCTGGCCGTTCGGGAAGTTCCAGGCGAGGGACCAGCCGGACCAGGCGTTGGTGCCCGTGTTGCTGAGCTGCACGTCCGCCTGGAAGCCGCCCGACCACTGGTTGGTGATCTTGTACGTCACCGCGCAGGCGCCGGTCGGGGTGGGGGTCGGGTCGGTGCCGCCACCGCCGTCGCCGCCGCCGCTCGTGTCGGAGGTGTCGCCGTAGATCACGCCCCGGCCGTTCGTCGAGACATAGACCCGGCCGTAGACACGCGGGTCGCCGGTGATGGCGGCGCCCGTCCAACCCCACTGGTGCGCGTCGTCGTTGATGCGGGTCCAGGTCGAACCCTGGTCCGTGGAGCGGAAGATGCCGCGTACGCCGCCGATCTTCGCGCTGGTGTAGAGGGTTTGGTAGGAGGCCCCTGTGGCCGCCTTTCCGAAGCCGATCGTGTCGGCCTGGTCGACGTTGGAGAGCTTGGTGAAGCTCGTACCGCCGTTCGTCGAGTGCCACAGGCCGTACGCGCCGTCACTCGCGCCGCCCGCCAGCCAGACGTCACCCTTCGTGCCGGGCAGCGCCTTGAAGCGGACGCTGTCGCCGGCCGGGAGACCCGTGGCGGAGGACGCCGTGAAGGTCGCGCCGCCGTCCGAACTCACGTAAAACTTACCCGACTTGAAGCCGTAGAAGGTCTTCGGGTCCACTCGGTCGGCTTCGACGATCGCGCCCGCCGGGATGCCCGACGACGCCGACCACGACGAACCGAAGCCCGTCGTGTACTGGACGCCGGTGCCCGTGGGGCTCCACACGAAGCGGCTGCCGTCGGACGCCGCCGCGACCGTACCGCCCCCGCTGACGCCCGAGGGATCGGTCCCGCCGAACCAGTTGGCGCCGTTGTCCGTCGAGAAGGCGATGTGCGGGCCCGAGTCGAGGTCGCCGACCCGGACGACCGTGTTCGGGTTCGTCTCCGCGAAGTCCAGGCTGGTCGTGGTGGTGAAGTTCGGCTGGGTGTACATCATCGACGTGACCTTGGTCAGGTCCGTGTGCCGGAAGCCGCCGACGTCACCCAGCGCGCTGAACAGCAGTGCCCCGCCCGACGGGGGAGCGGCGAGGTCGTTGACCGCCGTCTCCTCCAGGCCCTGCACCATCGGCTTGATGGTGAACTGGCTCCCGGAGTCCCAGTTGGTGAGGTTCTCCGTGCCGTAGATCGTCGCGCCCGTCCCGTACATCATCCGGTTGGAGTTGAACGGGTCGATCTCCAGCGACTCCGTCATCCACCCCAGTTTCGGGCTCTGTTCGGGCGGTGACGGGTTCGCGCCCCAGGTCAGCCAGGGGGACGAGGAGACGTCCATGGTGTAGCGGTTCGAGCGGTTGGGGTACGAGGTGTAGTCCCATGCCCTCGTCCAGGTCGCGCCGCTGTCCGTGGAACGGAAGATCTGGGTGTCGGGCCACCACGAGCTGTACGCCGTCGCCATCAGCGTTCCCGGATGCTGACGGTCGACCGTTACCCCGCTGAAGCCGTAATAGGTGTCGGCCTCCGCGACCGGGCTGATGTTCGTCCAGGTGCCCGTCGCCGTCGCGTAACGCCACAGCTGGCCCTTGCCTCCGTCGTACGGGCCGCCCTTGTCGCTGTAGGCGAGATAGAGGTAGCCGTTCGTCGCGTCCAGCACACCCTTGTGGGCGAGGTATCCCGTCGGCTGCCCGGCGAGGCGTGACCAGGTGGCGCCGCCGTCCGTCGAGCGGTACACCGAGTTCTGCAGGTCGGCGACCCCGACGTAGATCGACTGCGTCGCGCTGCCCGAGGTGCCCGTCTTCTCGTCGAAGGTGACCCAGACGATGCCCTGGTTGTCGTTGGCGTAGCCGGAGGTGTCGCTCGCGTCCTGCACATAGTTGCCGACGTTGGGGAAGTTGGTCACCTGCGACCAGCTCGCGCCGGAGTCCGTGGACCGCCACAGGCCCTTGCCGCTCGGCGCGCCCAGGTACAGCACGCTGTTCTTGTTGGGGTCGACGGCGAGCCGCTCGCCCATGCCGCGGCCCGGCATGTTGCCGCCCAGCTTGAACGGCAGGTCCGCCTTCTGCCAGCTGGCACCTCGGTCGGCGGAGCGCAGGACCGCCCCGTTCCCCGGGTCCCAGCTGTTGGTGTACGTCCCGACGGCCGCGTACACCTTGTCGGGGTTGGCAGAGTCGGAGGCGAGGCTGACCACGCCGGTGTGCCCCCAGTCGTTCCAGCCGACCGAGTCCAGCAGCGGTGTCCAGGTCTTGCTCGACTCCTGCCAGCGGTAGGCGCCACCGATGTCGGTGCGGGCGTAGGCGAGGTTCTTCTCGGAGCGGTTGAAGACGATGCCGGGGACGAAGCCGCCGCCGTCGATCCGGGCGTTCTTCCAGGTGTACGTGTCGGCGGCGAGCGTCACCTTCGCGGGACTGTCGGCCGCGAGCGCGGGCGGGGTGCCCGCGAGGAGACCGGCCGCGAGAGCGAGGACGGCCGTGAGGATGCGGGTTCTTCGCACGGGGTGTCCTTTCCGGGATGTGGGGGAGGGAGGGGACGTGCGGGGGCCTTACGGGCGCCTTGCGGGCGCCTTGCGGGCGTCCTACAGGTGGGGTAAGCGCTTTCTACTCGGTCCGAGAGGTGCCGGGCGGCCCCCAGTGCGGGAGGGGGCCACCCGGCCGGTCGGCCCCGTCGTCAGGTGACGGGACCAGGTACGCGGGGCTCCTCAGGCGGAGCGCCTGGCGGGGGCTATTCGAGCAGCTCCGCGTACGAACCCATGGCCAGGGCGATGTCCGCCTGGGCCCAGAAACGGTGGTACGTGAACGACGGCACCGCGCCACCCGCGAGATACGCCGAGATCTTCGACCAGGCCGGGTCGTTCTTGTAGAAGGACCTGATGGACTCGAAGGTGGACGAGGAGCTGATCGCGTCGCCGTTCGGCATCTTGCCGGTCCAGCCGGACGGGACGTAGACCGAGTCGTCGAACCGGTTGTAGTCCGCCCGGTTCTCCGGCACCGCGATGCCCAGGCTGTCCTGGTAGTTGCCCCACATGCCGTCCAGGAGCGCCTTCGCCGTCGTCGCGGCCTCGGTGTCACCCGAGCGGTCCGCGTAGTACGTCAGGGTCTTGGCGTACGCGGCGGCCACGCCGACGTCGTTGGTGTAGTCGGCGACGGTGACGTGAAGTCCGCTGTTGGAGCCGGGACTCGAGGCGTTCCAGGTGTCGGGCTGGCCCGACCACTGGAGGGTGGAGGGGATCTGGTAGGTGCCGTCCGGGTTGATCGTGGTCTTGGACAGCGCCCAGTCGACCCACTTGTCGAGGACCGCCTTGGCCTGCGCGTTCCCCGTCTGCTGGTAGTACTCCGCCACCCGCTCCATCGACCACGCCTGGAAGCCGAACCACTGGTTGGACGGCGGGTCGTGGTAGACGGGCTGCTGGTCGTAGTACATGCCGTAGAAGGTCGACGTACCGGCCGGCGGGGTCGCGTAACGGCCCGCCCAGCTGTTGGTCGCACCGCCCGCGATGGCGCCCTCGTTCGACTGAAGCCAGCGGTAGAACTCCAGCTGCCGGGTGAGCGAGGTGCCCCAGTCCGCCGCGCCGGTGGAGGACTTGGGCTTCAGGTCGGCGTAGGAGCTGAGCGCGTAGGCCGCCAGGGGGTTCTGGTAGCCGCCGTGCACATGGCTGGAGCCGATGCGCCAGGCCCAGCCCGCCGAGGTGTCGGTGGCGCCGCCCCACGCGTAGTACCAGGACAGCAGGTACGCCGACGAGTTCTTGCCGGTGCCGGCCGCACAGGTCGACGGACCGACACAGTTGCCGATCTTCTTGAAGTACTTGTCGTACATCGCGTAGCGCAGATAGTCGCCCATCTTCGCGGCCTTGCCCACGGTCGCGGAGACGTCACTGCCCTTGCCCTGCTGCTTCGCCCAGACGTCCGCCCAGTACGCGGCCTGCACGGCCCGCGCGTCGGCGTCCGGGGCGTTGGTGAACTTCCACTGCTTGGCGTAGGAGGCGTCACCGGTGAACAGGTCCAGGTAGCCGTTGGTGCCGCCGTACTTGAACTGGTCGCAGGTCGGCTGCGGCACCGTCTCCCACACCGACTCCTGCGCGCCGCGCTGGAAGGTGTTGATGTACGAAGGGCCGGTGTCGGTCGGCCCCGCCTCGCACTTGCCCGGCGAGTTGCCGTAGCCGTAGACGTTGTCGACGTCCTGCAACCAGTGCATTCCGTAGACGTCGTCCGTGCCGTACGCCGACTTCAGCTCGCCCGCGATCGGGTCCGCGCCGACCGAGACCGACGAGTCGAGCTTCGCCGGATACTCGTTGGGCGTGTCCAGCTCGGGGGCGTACGTGGCCGGCTTGGAGGCGTTGTAGAAGGAGTTGGTCGGCTGGTCGGCGTGGGTGGGGATCATGTACTTCTCCATGATGTCCCAAGCGCCGTTGAACTTGGTCCAGTCGCCCGTCACCTTGCCGTACATGGCCTGGAGCCAGAGCAGGTAACTGTATGCCTCCGACGTCGTCTCGTGGCCGTGGTCAGGGGCCTCGACGATCAGGGTCTCCACCGAGTGGTAGGGGATCCCCTCGGGTGAGAAGTAGCCGTTCGCCGGGTTGGTGATCTTCCCGTACAGGTCCAGGAAGCGGGCATCGTACTGCTTCGACGCGGCGATCTGGGTGACCGTCACCGCCGCCTTCGCATGGCCCGTGGCGCTCGACTCGAAGGTCGCCGCACCGGTGCCGGAGGAGTCGGCGGTGATGGTCACCTTCTGGGCCGTGCTCCAGTTCGACGGGGTGAAGGTCAGGGAAGCCCCGCCGGTCACGGACAGGCCCGAGTTGCCGCTCGCCCGTGCCGTGGTGACGGTCACGTTGGCGGACGGCTGGGTCGACAGCTTCAGGTCGTAGGTGGCCGTCTTGCCCTGCTGGACGGCGAGTTGAGTCGTCGAGGCCACCACGGCGGGACCCGAGGCGACCGTGATGCCGACCGGGGTCGACTCCGCCGACGCCCCCAGGCTGTCGTACGCCTTCGCGAGGAGCGAATGACTGCCCACGGTCAAACTTGAAGCAGAAAGAGAGTAGGGCGACGTCGTGTCGGTGCCCAGCAGGGTGGTGTTGTCGTAGAACTCCACCTTGCTGATGGTCGCGTTGTCCGCGGCCGCGGCGGTCGCCGCGAGCGGGACGGCGTCGCCCTGGGTGTACACGGCGCCCGCGGTCGGGCTGGTCAGCACGGTGATCGGCGGCTGGTGGGCGCCGGTGCACGTGGTGCCGTTGATCGCGAACGACGTGGGTGCGGCGTTGCTGCCGCTGTAGCTGAACTGCGCGCCGGTGGAGACCGCGGCGCCGGCCGCGATGGTCCCGTTGTACCCGGCGTCCTTCACCGAGATGTTCTGGCCGGACTGGGTCCAGGTCCCGTTCCAGCCGTTGGAGAGCTTCTGGTTACCGGTGTAGGCGTAGGTCAGCGTCCAACCGTTGATGGCGTCCGTACCGCGGTTGGTGATCGTCACGTCCGTGGTGAAGCCGGAGCCCCAGTCATTGGTCTTGTAGTCGACACTGCAGGCAAGTGCCGCCGCGGACGCGGGAGTTGAAGCCGTACTGAGCATGGCGAGCGGAAGTGCCAGGGCCGCGACTACGGCGGTCCAAAGGCGCCGGGTGCGCCGGCGTCTCCTTCTGGGGAGCATGTGCTGGTTCCTCCTTGCGGCTCGGAGAAGTCAAGGCTTGAACCAGTGGGAGCGCTCCCATAGTGAGGACGAGGGTGTGAGGGGTCAAGGTGCTTGAAGAGTCGAAAAGATTCGATGAATGTGGTTGAGGAAAAGTCAAGTGACGCCTCTGTTCTTTGACGTCACTTGCCGCTAGCTTCGGTGGCACCAGTGGGAGCGATTCCATCAGTCGACGCGTCCGTCACGACGCGCCAGATCTGCAAGGAGTCGCTCATGCGACACCCCCCGCGTTCAGGACCTCGTTCAGGTCTTTTACTTGCCGGCGCAGCCGCGATCGCCCTGCTGGGCACCGCGGTCGCGCCGGTGGTCACGGCGTCGGGAGCCACCCCCGCGTGCACGGTCGAGTACTCCGTCACCAGTCAGTGGGACACCGGCTTCCAGGGTGCCGTGACGATCACGAACAACACGGCAGCCGTGAGCAGTTGGAGCCTCGGTTTCGACTTCGCGGGCGGCCAGAAAGTCACTCAGGGCTGGAACGCCAAATGGTCCCAGTCCGGTACGACGGTCACGGCGGCCAACGAGAGCTACAACGGCTCACTGGCCACCGGAGCGAGCGTCAGCGCCGGCTTCATCGGCACCCGGTCGGGGAACAACCCCGTACCGACGGCGTTCAAGCTCAACGGCACCACCTGCAACGCCGGCGCGGACCCCTCGCCCACGCCGACCCCCACGCCGACCGACCCGACGGACCCCGGTGACCCCGACGCACCACCGGCCCTGAAGGTCTCCGGGAACAAGCTCGTGGACGCCGACGGCACCACCCGTCGTCTGCTCGGCGTCAACCGTTCCGGCGGCGAGTTCATGTGCGTCCAGGGCCGCGGCATCTGGGACGGACCGGTCGACGACGCCTCGGTCAAGGCGATCGCCGACTGGAAGGCCAACACGGTCCGCATTCCGCTGAACGAGGAGTGCTGGCTCGGCCTGTCCAACATCGACGCGGCCTACTCGGGCGCCAACTACATCAACGCCGTCAAGGACCTGGTGGCGAAGGTGAAGGCGCACGGCATGACCCCGCTGGTCGAGCTGCACTGGACCTACGGGCAGTACACCGGGAACTCGGCCGGCTGCTCCGACGTGCACGCCAGCTGCCAGAAGCCGATGCCCGACATGCAGTACACCCCGGCCTTCTGGAAGTCGGTGGCCAACACGTTCAAGGACGACCCGGCCGTCGCCTTCGACCTGTTCAACGAGCCCTACCCGGACCGCGCCACCGCCACGACCACCCAGGCGTGGCAGTGCTGGCGGGACGGTGGCACCTGCTCCGGCATCGGCTACGAGGTCGCCGGCATGCAGGACCTCGTCGACGCCGTGCGCGGCACGGGCGCGAAGAACCTGATCCTGGCCGGCGGGATCGCGTACTCGAACGACCTCGGCCAGTGGCTCACGTACAAGCCGACCGACCCGGCGGGCAATCTCGCCGCCGCCTGGCACGTGTACAACTTCAACACCTGCTCCAACGAGAGCTGCTGGAACTCCACGCTTGCCCCGGTGGCGGCACAGGTGCCGCTGGTCGCCGGGGAGATCGGCGAGAACACCTGCGGTCACTCCTTCGTCGACCAGGTCATGAAGTGGTTCGACGACCGCGGCCTGTCCTATCTGGGCTGGACCTGGAACACCTGGGACTGCTCCTCCGGCCCCTCCCTGATCTCCGACTACGACGGAACCCCCACGTCGTACGGCATAGGGCTACGCGATCACCTGCGCGCCCTGAACGGTTAACACCCGCAACCGAGAAGGAAACCCGCACTCATGAGTCGTACGAGAACCGCGCTCCTCGCTGCCCTGGCGCTGGTCGCCGGGGCCTCCGGGACGGCCCTCGCCGTGGTCCCCGGAGACGTCGGCATCTCCGCCATTCCCTGCACCGTCGACTACAAGGTGCAGAACGACTGGGGCACCGGCTTCACCGCCAATGTGACGATCACCAACAACAGCGCCGCCAAGAGCAGCTGGGCGGTCAAGTGGTCGTACGCCGGGAACCAGAAGGTCACCAACGCCTGGAACGCCAAGGTCACCCAGAGCGGGACGGCCGTCACCGCCGCCAACGAGAGCTACAACGGCACGCTCGCCACCGGCGCTTCGACCAGCTTCGGCTTCCAGGGCACCTACAGCGGCACCAACGCGATTCCGACCACGTTCACCCTCGACGGCGTGACCTGCAACGTCGACGGTGGCACCGGCCCGACGGACCCGACCGACCCGACCGACCCCGGGACCGGCACCAAGGTCGACAACCCGTACAGCGGCGCCAAGGTGTACGTGAACCCGGAGTGGTCCGCGAAGGCCGCCGCGGAGACCGGCGGCAGCCGGATCTCCAACCAGCCGACCGGTGTGTGGCTGGACCGGATCGCCGCGATCAACGGCGTGAACGGCGGCATGGGGCTGCGCGCCCACCTCGACGCCGCGCTCGCCCAGAAGGGCAGCGGGGAAGAGGTCGTCCAGCTGGTCGTCTACGACCTCCCCGGCCGTGACTGCGCGGCCCTCGCCTCCAACGGCGAACTCGGCCCGACGGAGATCGACAAGTACAAGACGCAGTTCATCGACCCGATCGCCGCGATCCTCGCCGACAGCAAGTACAGCTCGCTGCGGATCGTCACCACCATCGAGATCGACTCGCTGCCCAACCTGGTGACCAACACCGGCAGCAAGGCCACCGCCACCCCGGCGTGCGACACGATGCTCGCCAACGGCAACTACGTGAAGGGCGTCGGATACGCGCTCAACAAGCTCGGCGCGATCCCCAACGTCTACAACTACATCGACGCCGGTCACCACGGCTGGCTCGGCTGGGACGACAACTTCGCCCCCTCGGCCACCCTGTTCAAGCAGGCGGCCACCAGTGAGGGCGCGACCGTCGACGACGTCCACGGCTTCATCACCAACACGGCCAACTACAGCGCCCTGAAGGAGAACAACTTCACCATCAACGACTCCGTGGCCGGCAAGTCCGTCCGTGAGTCGAAGTGGGTCGACTGGAACCGGTACGTCGACGAGCTGTCGTACGCCCAGGCCTTCCGCAACCAGCTGGTCTCGGTCGGCTTCAACTCGGGTATCGGCATGCTGATCGACACCTCCCGCAACGGGTGGGGCGGCACGGCGCGGCCCACCGGGCCGGGTGCGACGACCAGTGTGGACACGTATGTCGACGGTGGCCGCTACGACCGCCGTATCCATGTCGGGAACTGGTGCAACCAGTCCGGGGCCGGTCTCGGTGAGCGTCCGCAGGCCAACCCCGCGACCGGGATCGACGCCTACGTGTGGATGAAGCCTCCGGGTGAGTCCGACGGGTCGAGCTCTGCCATCTCGAACGACGAGGGCAAGGGTTTCGACCGGATGTGTGACCCGACCTACACGGGTAACGCGCGCAACGGGAACAACATGTCCGGGGCGTTGGCCAACGCGCCGCTGTCCGGGCACTGGTTCTCCGCGCAGTTCCAGCAGCTGATGCAGAACGCGTACCCGCCGTTGTAGTAGCGGCATGAACGGCCGCCGGGGTTTGTCAGTCCTCCCCTGACAGACCCCGGCGGATCGCGCGTTCCACCGCGGAGTGGTTTCCGTCCACCCGCTCCAGCTCGTGGGGTACCGCCGACATCAACGGTGGTTGTGCCATGAAGCGGGGGCGGGTGCCGTGGTGCGGCTGGGCCGCGTGGACCAGGAAGGGGTGGCAGAGGTAGACGTCGCCCGGTGTGCCGGTGGCGTGGGCGAGGGGGCGGTGGGCCGAAGCCTCGGCGACCTGGGGCCCCAGGGTCAGGAAGTCGGCGCCCTGCTCGCCGTACGGTGCCAGGATCCGCGGTACGTCGAGATGGGAGCCGACCCGGATCCGCGTCGGGGCGTCGGCCTCGGTGATCTCCGAGAACAGGAACAGCATCAGCAGGGCGCGGTCGCGCGAGCGCAGGTTGGTGTGGGGGAGCTGGGCGCCCTCCGGGACGTAACTTCCTTCGATGTGCCAGCCCGCGTCGTCCGGTTCCTCCTCGTGCGGGAAGCGCAGCGGGAAGCTGCCCAGCGAATAGCGGGACTGCCAGCGGTCCTTGCCTGCCAGGGCGTCGAACGCCTCATGCAGCACCGGTGAGTTGACCGCCGCCGCGAACGGGCCCTGGGCCATGTCGGCGACCCACACCACCGGGTCCTTCCAGGTCGCCGGGTCCTCGGCGGCGTATCCCGTCTCCCGCCACAGCAGGCGCGCGCAGTGCTCGGCGACGCGGGGCGGGAAGGCGCCCTCGATCTTCACGAACCCGTCCTGGAGGAACCGCTCCACCGTCTCGTCGTCCATCGGGTCATCCTGACCGCGATCACGTGTGCGCCGCACCTCGTTTTTTGCCGTCCCGGCAACGGCTCTGGCCTCTCCCCGGTGCGTCGGCGCACGCTGGCCGCACACGGACGAGAGGGTGACCACCATGGCGCACGACCACCATCAGCATGAGCACGGGCACGCCCACCACGACCACGCCGACATCGACTGGGCCGAGATGGCCCCGATGCTGGAGGACCAGGCCGAGCTGTACACACCCCTGTACGAGCGGGCCATGGCGTGGCTCGCGAAACGGCAGACCGAGCCGGGGCTGGTCGTCGACGCGGGCAGCGGGCCGGGGGTCGTCTCCACTCTGCTCGCCGACACCTTTCCCGGCGCCCGGGTCGTCGCCGTCGACAGCTCCGAGCCGCTTCTGGAGCGGGCCCGCGAGCGGGCCGGGCGGCTCGGCGTCGCCGACCGTTTCGGCACCCTCGCCGGTGAACTGCCCGACGTGCTGGAGGAGTTGGACTACCCGGCCGATCTGCTCTGGGCCAGCTGGAGCCTGCACCACCTCGGTGACCAGAAGGCTGCCCTGGCCGCGTTCGCCGCGCGGCTCGCACCCGGCGGCACCCTGGCCCTGCTGGAGGGCAGTCTGCCCACCCGGTATCTGCCCCGCGACATCGGCATCGGCCGCCCGGGGCTCCAGGCCCGGATCGACGCGGTGCACGAGGAGTGGTTCACCGAGATGCGGGCCGCGCTGCCCGGCGCGGTCGACGAGATCGAGGACTGGGCGGCGCTGATGACGTCCGTGGGGCTGAAGCCCACCGGCACCCGCAGTTTCCTGCTGGACCTGCCCGCCCCGACCACCGACCGGGCCCGCAGGTGTGCCGTCACCGCCTTCACCCGGATGCGGGACGTCCTCGGCGTACGCCTCGACCCCGACGACCGCGCCACCCTCGACCGGCTCGTCGACCCCGAGGACAAGGCGAGCCTCCATCACCGCCCCGACCTGTTCGTCCTCACGGCCCGCACGGTCCACACGGCGGTCCGCCCGGTCTGACGCCTTTCTGTCAGCTCCGCCCTTGACTTCGAGAACGCTCCAAGTGATCTACTGCGCGGCGTTCACCGAAAACAGGGGGTAGTCATGACCGATTCTCCGGTCGCGCTCATCACCGGCGGCGGCAGCGGCATCGGCGCAGCCGTCGCACGCCAACTCCTCGACGCCGGGCACCGGGTGACCGTCACCGGCCGGGGCGAGGAGCGGCTGCGTGGCTTCGCCGAGGAACTCGGGGATCCCGAGGGCCTGTTGACGCTCGTCGGTGACGCCGCCGACTACGAGAGCGTGCGGTCGGCGGTCGACCGCACCCTCAAGGAGTTCGGCCGACTGGACACCGTGGTCTCCAACGCCGGTACGGCCACTCATGATTCGGTCGCCGACGGGGACCCGGCCGGCTGGACCGAGATGGTGCTGACCAACGTCCTCGGACCGGCGCTGCTGATCCGTGCCTCCGTCGACGCCCTCAAGGAGACCCGGGGGCGGATTGTGCTCATCGGCAGCGTCGCCGGGTTCGTGCCCACGCCCGGCAATATCTACGGGGCGACGAAGTGGGCGGTGACCGGGCTCGCCGAGAACACCCGCCGCCAGGTCACTGAGTGGGGCATCGGCGTCACCCTGGTCGCGCCCGGCCGGGTGGAGACCCCGTTCTGGGACAGCTACGGCAGCCTCCCGCCCGGCCATCTCCTCACCGCCGACCAGCTCGCCGACTCCGTCGTGTGGGCCATCCGGCAGCCCGAGGGAGTCGACGTCAACACCGTCGTCGTACGGCCGATCGGGCAGCCCAACTGAGCTGAGGGCGGGTGGGTGGGCGTTGATCCTGGTCAGCGCGTACGCACGGTGACCAGCCCTACCCGGACATGACGAAGGCCCGGACGGTGCTCCGTCCGGGCCCGCCGCTGTGCCGTGCCGTCAGCCGATGTCGAACGTCGCCGGGTCCGGGCCGATACGACGGTCCTCGTTGAGGGCGCTGATCGCGGCCAGGTCCTCGGTGTCCAGGCTGAAGTCGAAGACCTCGATGTTCTCCTTGATCCGGGACGGGGTCACGGACTTGGGGATCACCACGTTGCCGAGCTGGAGGTGCCAGCGCAGCACCACCTGGGCCGGGGTGCGGCCGTGCTTCTGGGCGATGGCGACGATCGCCGGAACCTCCAGCAGGCCCTTGCCCTGGCCCAGCGGGGACCAGGCCTCGGTGGCGATGCCCTGCTCCGCGTGGAACTCGCGGGCCGCGTGCTGCTGGAGATGCGGGTGCAGCTCGATCTGGTTGACCGCCGGGATGACCGAGGTCTCGGCGATGAGCCGCTCGAGGTGCTCCGGGTGGAAGTTGGAGACGCCGATCGCCCGGGCACGGCCGTCGGCGAGCAGCTTCTCGAACGCCTTGTACGAGTCGACGTACTGGTCCCGGGCCGGCAGCGGCCAGTGGATCAGGTACAGGTCCACGTACTCCAGGCCGAGCTTCTCCAGGGAGGCGTCGAACGCGCGCAGGGTGGAGTCGTACCCCTGGTCGCTGTTCCACAGCTTGGTGGTGACGAAAACGTCCTCGCGGGGGATGCCGGAGGAGGTGATGGCCTTGCCGGTGCCCTCTTCGTTGCCGTAGATCGCCGCTGTGTCGATGCTGCGGTACCCGGCCTCCAGGGCGGTGGTGACCGCCTGCTGCGCCTCGTCGTCCGGCACCTGCCAGACGCCGAAGCCCAGCTGGGGCATCTCGACGCCGTTGTTCAGGATGATCGGGGGGACCTTGCTGCTCACGAGCTCTTGATCCTTACGGTTGTCGTCAGGTGGTACTCCCATCGTCAACGATCACGAGCGGGGATGCATTCCTGACGGCGGAATAGGACAGAATCCGCCGGAAAGCCCCTCAGGCCCTGTACAACGCCTCGACCTCGCCCGCGTACGCGTTCTCGATCGCCTTGCGCTTCAGCTTCAGCGACGGCGTGAGCAGCCCGTGCTCCTCGGTGAACGGCTGCGCCAGGATGCGGAACGTGCGGATCGACTCGGCCTGGGAGACCAGGGTGTTGGCGGCGACCACGGCGCGTCGCACCTCCGTCTCCAGGTCGGCGTCCCGGACCAGTTCGGCCGCCGTCAGCTGCGGTTTGCCGCGCATCGCGAGCCAGTGCTCGACGGCCTCCTGGTCGAGGGTGACGAGGGCGGCGACATAGGGGCGGTCGTTGCCGACGACGATGCACTGGGAGACCAGTGGATGGTCCCGGACGCGCTCCTCCAACTGGCCGGGGGAGACGCTCTTGCCGCCGGAGGTCACCAGGATCTCCTTCTTGCGGCCGGTGATGGTGAGGTAGCCGTCCTCGTCGAGGGAGCCCAGGTCACCGGTGGCGAGCCAGCCGTCGTGCAGGGTCGCGTCGGTGGCCTTCTGGTTGTTGAGGTAGCCCTGGAAGACGTTGTCACCGTGCAGCCAGATCTCGCCGTCGTCCGCGATGTGCACGGTCATGCCCGGGATGGGCCGGCCGACCGTGCCGTAGCGGGTGCGCTCGGGGGGGTTGGCGGTGGCGGCGGCCGTCGACTCGGTGAGGCCGTAGCCCTCGTAGATGTGCACGCCCGCGCCGGCGAAGAACAGACCGAGCCGGCGGTCCATGGCCGAACCGCCCGTCATCGCCTGCTTGATGCGGCCGCCCATCGCGGCCCTCATCTTGGAGTAGACGAGCTTGTCGAAGAGCTGGTGCTGCACGCGTAGACCCGCCGAAGGGCCGGGCCCGATGCCCCAGGCCTTCGCCTCCATGGCGTCCGCGTACTTCACCGCGATGTCGACGGCCTTCTCGAAGGCGCCCGCCTTGCCCTCCTTCTCGGCCTTGCGGCGCGAGGCGTTGAACACCTTCTCGAAGATGTACGGCACCCCGAGGAAGAACGTCGGCTTGAACGCGGCGAGGTCGGGCATCAGGGCGGCGGCGTTCATCTGCGGCTGGTGGCCGAAGCGGACCCTGCCGCGGATCGCGGCGACCTGCACCATCCGTCCGAAGACATGCGCGAGCGGCAGGAACAGCAGGGTCGCCGCCTCGTCGCCCTTCTTGGAGTGGAACACCGGCTCCCAGCGCCGGATGACGGTGTCCGCCTCGTACATGAAGTTGCCGTGCGAGATGACACAGCCCTTGGGGCGGCCGGTGGTGCCGGAGGTGTAGATGATGGTGGCGACCGAGTCGGGGGTGACCGCCTGCCGGTGCCGGTGCACCACGTCGTCGTCGAGGTGCGCGCCGGCGTCGTACAGCTCCTGCACACAGCCCGCGTCCAGCTGCCACAGCTCGCGCAGTCGCGGCAACCGGTCGATGACGGTGGCGATGGTCATCGCGTGGTCCTCGTGCTCCACGATCGCGGCCGTGCACTCGGCGTCGTAGAGCATCCAGAAACACTGCTCCGCCGACGAGGTGGGGTAGACCGGCACCACCTGGGCGCCGATCGTCCACAGGGCGAAGTCGAAGAGGGTCCACTCGTAACGGGTGCGGGAGACGATCGCGACCCGGTCACCGAAGCGGATGCCGCGGGCGAGCAGTCCTTTGGCGAGGGCGAGCACCTCGTCGCGGAACTCGGCCGAGGTCACGTCCCGCCACTGCCCGGACTCGTCCTTGCGGCCCAGCGCCACGCACAGCGGGTCCTCCTGGGCATGGTCGAACACCACGTCGGCCAATCCGCCCACCTGGGGTGCCAACGCCAACGGAGGGTTGGTGAACTCGCGCAAACCCCGCTCCCCGCTCCCTCTGACATTGGTCCGGCGCTCCGCACAGCGCCGTGAAAGCTACCCCACCTATCGACGGGGCGGGAGGGGGTGCGGATTCCGGCGGTGTCCGGGTAGCGGCTGGTCAGCGCCGGAAAATGCGCTCACATGGGGAAGGGTCGGACAGAAAACTGACGGTTGAGTAAGTTTCGGACCCCTAATCTCCACCGAATCTGTACGACCCGAGCAACCCGTGCGCGAGCTGTCGGAATGATCAGTTCCGCTGTGTCGCCGTCTCCTCTGTCAGCGTCGTCACGCCCGGATCCGTCACACCCTCCCGCGCCGCCCCCGGCGTCCTGAGCAGCGCGAGGACCAGCGCACCGCCGGTCACCGCCACCAGGCCGGCCGCCACCGCCGCCGTGTTCAGCCCCGAGGCGAACGCGGCCCGCAGCGCGTGCTCGGGGACGGTGCCCCGCAGCGCGCCCGCCCCGCCGCCCGCCAGCGCGTGAGCCGCGTCGCGCGGCAGTGAGTCCGCCATCCGGGAGGTGAGCACCGTCCCGAAGAAGGCCAGGCCGAGCGCGTACCCGAACTGCCGGAAGGCGTTGACCGCACCGCTGGCCATGCCCGAGCGCTCCCGCTCCACCGTGGCCAGCGCGGCCCCCGCGACCGAGGGCGCCACCAGACCCGTACCCACGCCCACCAGCACCAGCCCCGCGACGAGCGCCGTCGATGTCGAACCGGCGTCCAGGAACGCCATGCAGAACTGCCCGGCGCCGATCAGCAGCAGCCCGCCCCCGACGGTGAACCGGGCCGGCACCCCGTGCAGCAGCCGTCCCCCGGCCGCCGCCACCACGAACGCGGCCAGCGACAGCCACAGGAAGACGAGGCCGCCGCGCACCGGGGACATCCCCAGCACGGTCTGCAACCAGATCGAGGTGTACGCCATGACCCCGAACGCCGCCGCGTTGAAGGTGAACGCGCCCGCCATCACCCCGGAGAACGCGGGCTTCAGGAACAGCCGCGGATCGATCAGCGGATCGGCGACCCGCCACTCCACGACCAGGAAGCAGACCAGCGCCAGGGCCGCCCCCGCGAAGGCGACGAGGGTGCCCGTCGCACCCCAGCCGTGCGACCCGGCCCGCACCGCCCCGTACGTCACCCCGCCCGCGAAGGCCGCGAACAGCACGGTCCCCGCCCAGTCGATCCGGCGTCCGGCCCGCCCCCGCGACTCCGGTACCGCCCGTAGCGTCAGCCACACCGCGACCACGCTCACCGGCAGGTTGACGTAGAAGATCCACCGCCAGCCGGGCCCGTCCGTCAGCAGCCCGCCCAGCACCGGACCCACCGCGGCCGCCGCACCGCCGGTCGCGCCCCACACCCCGAGCGCCACCGACATCTGCCGGCCCCGGTAGACCGACGCCAGCAGCGGCAGCGCCGTGGCGAGCGTCGCCGCCGCGCCGGCGCCCTGCAGGGCCCGCGCCGCGACCAGCATCGCCGGGCCGGACGCCAGGCCGCACAGCAGCGAGGACCCGGCGAACACCACGACCCCCGTCACATGCACCCGCCGTCGCCCGAGGACGTCCGCGGCGGCGCCCACCCCCAGCAGCAGCGCGGCCAGCGCCAGCGCGTAGGCGTCCATCACCCATTGCAGATCGCTCAGCGACGCGTTCAGCGCCGCAGCCATGTCCGGCAGCGCGACGATCGCGATGGTCACGTCCAGCAGCAGCATGAACGTGGCCAGACACGCCGCGGTCAGCGGCCCCCAAGTACGCATGTCCTCAACTCCTTGTCCATGGGATGCGCAGGACTCCGTACGATGGGCTCGACGCGGCCGATCGCGGCGGTAGAGGGCGTTGAAGCGCCGGAATCCGACAGGAGTGGCCATGCTGGAGATGGAATCCCTCACGCTCGACCGGCTGGACATTCAGCTCCTCTCGGCGCTGGAGGTCAACGGCCGGGCCTCCTTCAGCCGGCTCGGGACGGTGCTCGGAGCCTCCGACCAGACCGTCGCCCGTCGCTTCCGCCGACTGAGCGCCGAGGCGGGACTGCGGGTCGTGGCGGTCCGGGACGGCTTCCGACTCGGCCAGGACCAGTGGATGATGCGCTTTCGCTGCGCGCCCGACAGCGCCGCGGCCATCTCGGAGGCCCTCGCCAAACGGCCCGACACCGGCTGGATCGGCCTCGCCTCCGGCGGCACCGAGATCGTCTGCATGACCCGGCCCCGCAGCGCCGGCGACCACGACGAACTCCTGCTCGACAAACTGCCCCGCACCCCGGGCGTCGTGGACATCCGCGCCCACCAGCTGATCCACCGCTTCTACGGCGGCCCCACCGGCTGGTCCCAGAAGTTCGGCGTGCTCACGGACGACCAGATCGCCGCCCTGCGCGCGCACCCCCAGCCCGGACCGGGGCCGGTCGCCGTCGACCCGGACGACGAACCCCTCCTCGCCGTCCTCGAACGCGACGGACGGGCCGGATACCCCGAACTCCAGCGGGCCACCGGCCGCTCCGAGTCGGCGGTCAAACGCCGCCTGGCCGCGTTGCTCGCCTCCGGGGCCGTCTACATCGACATCGAGTACCACTCCGAGGACCTCGGCTTCCCGCGCGCCGCCGCCCTGTGGATCACCACCGCCCCGGGCGCCCTGCACTCCGTCGGCCAGGCCCTGGCCACCCACGACGAGGTCGCCTTCGCCAGCGCCACGGCCGGCCCCTCCAACCTCATGGTCACCGCCGTCGCCCGGGACACGGCGGCCTTCTACGCCTACCTCAGCGGCCCCCTCGGCCGACTGGAGGGAGTCCAGCACGTGGAGGCGACACCGTTCCTGCGCCGGGTGAAGCAGCTGACGTATGTCCGGCCCTAGCTCCGGTGCAGGCGGTCGCCGCTCGTCAGGATCGCCGCCGCCAGCGCGTCCGCCGCGCCCGGGGACGTCGTGCGGCGGTGGCCGTGGACCAGGACGAAGTCGACCCGGCCGAGTTCGGGCAGGCCCGAGCGGTCGGGGACGCGGACCAGGCCGGGAGGGATGAGGCCGCGGGAGTGGGCCATCACGCCCAGCCCGGCGCGGGCCGCCGCGATCAGACCGTTGAGGCTGCCGCTCGTGCACACGATCCGCCACTCGCGGCCCTGCCGCTCCAGCGCCTCCAGGGCGAGCGCCCTGGTGATGCCGGGCGGGGGATAGACGATCAGCGGGACGGGGCGGTCCGGGTCGAGGCGGAGGCGTTCCGCGCCGATCCACACCAGGCGGTCGTGCCAGACCAGTTCGCCGCGCGGGTCCGCCGCCCGCCGCTTGGCCAGGACCAGGTCCAGCTTCCCGGCCGCCAACTGCTCGTGCAGCGTGCCCGAGAGCTCCACCGTCAGCTCCAGGTCGACCTCGGGATGGTCGTAGCGGAAGCGCTCCAGAATCTCCGGCAGTCGGGTCAGCACGAAATCCTCCGACGCCCCGAAGCGCAGCCGGCCGCGCAACCGGGTACCCGTGAAGAACGCCGACGCCTGTTCGTGCACGTCCAGGATGCGGCGCGCGAAGCCGAGCATCGCCTCGCCGTCCTCCGTCAGCTCCACCGAGTGGGTGTCCCGGGTGAACAGCTGACGCCCGGCCGCTTCCTCAAGACGCCGTACGTGCTGGCTGACGGTCGACTGGCGCAGCCCGAGCCGCCGGGCGGCCTGAGTGAAGCTCAGGGTCTGCGCCACCGCAAGGAACGTACGCAACTGGGACGGGTCGTACACGGAGCCACGTTATCGCGGAACATGATGACAGTCAGAGCGGTATACCGGATTCCCGATCGAGGGAGGGAGGAGGACGATGGAGGGGGGACCCCACGGCCCCGGTACCGCCGAGAGCACGACGAGTATGTGGAGCACCGTGAAACGCCTGCGCTGGCCGAGTTGGATGCCGATCGACCCGTACATCCTGCTGCTCCTCGGGACGGTGGGCCTCGCCGCCCTCCTCCCGGCCCGCGGCACGGGTGCGGACGTGGCCTCCGGCGCCTCCACGGCCGCCATCGCCTTCCTCTTCTTCCTGTACGGCGCCCGCCTGTCCACCCGCGAGGCCCTGGACGGCCTCAAGCACTGGCGGCTCCACGTCACCGTCCTCGCCTGTACGTTCGTGGTCTTCCCGCTGCTCGGCATGGCCGCCCGCGGACTCGTCCCGGTGCTGCTCACCCAGCCCCTCTACCAGGGGCTGCTCTTCCTCACCCTGGTCCCCTCGACGATCCAGTCCTCGATCGCCTTCACCTCCATGGCCCGCGGCAACGTGCCCGCCGCGATCTGCGCCGGCTCCTTCTCCTCCCTCGTCGGCATCGTCATCACCCCGCTGCTCGCCGCCGCCCTGCTCGGCAGCAGCGCGGGCGGCTTCTCCGCCGACTCGCTGGTGCAGATCGTGCTCCAGCTGCTGGTGCCGTTCGTCGCGGGGCAGGTGCTGCGCCGCTGGATCGGTAACTTCGTCACCCGGCACAAGAAGGTCCTCGGCCTCGTCGACCGCGGCTCGATCCTGCTGGTCGTCTACACCGCGTTCAGCGAGGGCATGGTCCAGGGCATCTGGCACCAGGTCAGCGCGCTCCGGCTGGCCGGACTGCTCGTCGTGGAGGCCGTGCTGCTCGCCGTGATGCTCGCCCTGACCTGGTACGGGTCCAAGGCGCTCCGCTTCGGCCGCGAGGACCGCATCGCCATCCAGTTCGCCGGCTCCAAGAAGTCCCTCGCCTCCGGACTGCCCATGGCCAGCGTCCTGTTCGGCGCGCACGCCTCCCTCGCGGTACTGCCGCTGATGCTCTTCCACCAGATGCAGCTGATGGTCTGCGCGGTCATCGCCAAGCGCCGCTCCCACGACCCGGAGCCCGGCGTCACGTCCCCGGCTTCAGCCGCAGCATCACGAATCGCGGTCGGTACAGGGACACGTTCCGGTTGAGCTGAGCCGCCGCGGCGGACGGCTCCAGCCAGTTCACGTCGTAACTGAGCACCAGCCGTCCGCCGTCGCCCAGCGCGGGGTGCACCTGAGGGTTGTAGGCCGCCACCTGTCCCTCCGGCAGCGCGGGGGTGAAGTCCTTCGTCGGACCGTGCCAGGGCCCGCTCGGCGAGCACGCCCAGTACGAGGTGACGGTCGTCAGCCCGGCCGTTCCCGCGGCCATCGTGAACAGCACGTACGTGCCGTCCACCCGCGTCACCGAGAACGCGCTGCCCACGCCGGTGCGCCTGCCCATGTTCCCGAGGACCGCGGCCGGCGTCGCCCCGGCCCTCCAGTCGGAGCCGTCCCAGTACTGCCAGGCCCCCGGCTCCGCGAGCCTGCCGTCCGGCACCCGTGCCGCGAACGCCGACGACACCGGTCGGGAGACCGCCTGGCCGTCGTCGCCGCCGAAGACGTACGTCCACCCGTCCCGCTCGACGAGCGTCGTACCGAACAGCACCCGCCGGGACGGATCGGGGACCAGTTGCTGGTCCAGCACCTTGACGATCGACTCCACCCGTAGGCCGGGCAGGGACAGCGTGGCCACCTCGGTGGCCGTGGGCGTCCCGTAGATCCAGGGCGCGGCGGCCGCCGTCCGCACCCACAGCACCACCCGCAGGACCTGCTCGGACGACCCCGGCGACCGGGGCTCCACCCGGGCCGCCACCGGCCACCGCCACTGATTCGGCCCGGGATCGGGGAACAGCGGCGCCGGGAGCGTGCTCTCCAGTCGCCCGCCCCGCATCACCACCGCCGAGTTCCGCACGAGCGGCGCCGCCGTGTCCCGCCAGGCGTACGACTCGCCGACCGGGTTGGGCGGCGCGTACACCTGCCCGAGGTAGGTGTCGGAGAACAGCCACAGCACCCGCCCGTCCGGCAGCCGCACCGAATGAGTGCCGTCACCGCCGGTCCAGTCGTCCGCCCGGGTCGCGTCGTCGCCGTACCGGGCGAACTCCGAGGTGAGCCCCTTGTCCGCCGACCACGACCCGACGGAACGCGGTCCGCACCCGGCCGCGTCGCGCCGCTCCTCGTCCTTGGGCAGGGCCGTGAGCAGCACGGCCCCGAGAACCAGGGCCAGCACCAGACCGAGCCCCGTTCCCGTCCGCTGTCGTGCTCGTACGTCGTCGGGCACGCCCGGGACGTTAGTGGCTGTCGCTCACCTGGTCCATGGGGCCTCGGAGACGGCGGGGCCCGGCGCCGGTGGCGGCCGGTGTCGCATGATTCGGTCCGCCCGACTCGGGGCGTCACGGTCGGAGTACGACCTTTCCGAGGTTGCTCCGCGTCTCGATCGCCGCGTGCGCCTCGGTCGCGTCGGTGAGCGCGAACTCCGCGTGCACGGCGGGCTTCAGCGTCCCTTGTCCGAACATCCGCCACAGCTCCCGCCGCCACCGCTCGTACGACTCCGGCTCCCCGCGGGCGATCCGCGCCATCTGGAAGCCGATCACGGACTTGCCGCCGACCAGCAGGTCGTACGCCTGGATGGTGCCACCCCCCGAGCTGTACGCCACGAGCCGGCCGCCGGGGGCGAGCGCGGCGAGGGCCGGGGTGAGCAGATCGCCGCCGACGGCGTCGAGGACGTGGTCGACGGGCTCGCCCCAGCTCTCGTCGGCGTACAGGACGACCTCGTCGGCGCCCAGGGACCGTACGAAGTCGGCCTTCGCCGCGTTCGACACGGCCGCCACGACCCGCCCGGCACCCCGGGCGCGGGCCAGCTGCACCGCCAGGTGGCCGACTCCGCTCGCCGCGGCGGTGACGAGGGCGGCCTCGCCCGGCACGGGGCGGGCGGCCTCCAGGGCGCCGTACGCCACGAGGCCGCTGCGGACCAGTGCGACCGCGTCCACGGCGGAGGCGGCGTCCGGCACCGGTGAGGCCATGGCCTCGTGCAGCAGCGCGAAGTCGGCGTAACCGTGCCCGAAACAGAGACCGGTCACCCGGTCGCCGACACGGAAGCGCGTCACGCCGCCGCCGACGGCGACGACCTCGCCCGCGACCTCGCCGCCCAGGGGGATCGGTTCGGCGGCCTCGGTGACCTTGCGGACCACGGGGAGCGTGACGCCGATCGCCTCGCAGCGGACCAGGAGTTCGGCGGGCCCGGGCTCGGGGACCTCGGCCTTCTCCAGGAACAGGGGGCCACCGGTGGACTCGTACCGGATGCGGCGCATCGCACCTCCAGGAATCGTTGGGAGGCCCCATGATATGAGCGAGATCGTGGGGGAGTCCAACGAATTTTCATGGGGGGTCCCCACGAATTTCTTGCTAGGCTCCGCCCATGTCCGAAGCCCCCCTCGCCGAGATCCGCTCCCTCCCCAGCTGGCTGCTCGGCCGGGCCGCCGCCCGGGGGCGGGGCCTGGTGGCCGACGCGCTGGCGGGTGAGGGCATCAAGATGTGGCACCACGTGGTGCTCTCCGCCGTCCGGGACCTCCAGCCCGTGGCCCAGGCCGACATCGGGCGCGGCGTCGGACTGGACCCCAAGGACCTGGTGGGCGTCCTCAACGACCTACAGGTCGAAGGACTCGTCGTACGCGACCTCGATCCGCGCGACCGCCGCAAGAACGCGGTCTCGCTCACCGACGCCGGCGCGCGGCTGCTGAAGCGCTGCGAGAAGGCCGCCCGCAAGGCCAACGACGAGCTGCTGGCCCCGCTGTCGCCGGCCGAACGCGACCGTTTCACGGACCTGTTGATCCGGATTTCCGGTACGGAGGGCTGACGGCGGATAACGTTCCGTCATGACCGCACCCCTCGCGCTCGACCCCGCGCGCAGCGCCCTCGTGCTCGTCGATCTGATGGACCGGATCGTCGCGCTGTCCCTTGAGCCCCGCAAGGGCGCCGAAGTCCTCACGACCGCACAGGAGTTGGCGGGCGCGTTCCGCGCGGCCGGCGCCCATGTCGCCCTCGTCCGCGTCGAGCGACCCGGTGTTTCCGAACAGCCGCCCGGCAGCGGGCTGGTGGCGGGCCTGGCCGCGGCCGGCGACATCGAGGTCGTGAAGCGCACCATCGGGGGCTTCCAGGGCACAGGACTGGACGAGCGCCTGCGCGAACGCGGCGTCACCACCCTCGTGTTCGGCGGCATCGCCACCAACCTGGGCGTCGAGTCCACGGCCCGGGCCGCCGGCGACCTGGGCTACGACCTGGTGTTCGTCGAGGACGCGATGGCGGCGCTCACGGCGGCGGAGCACGACGCGTCGGTGCGGCTGGACTTCCCCCGGCTCGGCACGGTCGTGCGGGCGGCGGAGGTGCACTTCACGGCGTCCTGACCGCCCCGTTCCCCTCGGCAGGCGTGGCCTGGAAGGCGATGCGTTCCTCACCCGCGTACACGTTCATGGACGCGCCCCGCAGGAACCCCACCAGCGTCAGGCCCGTCTCCGCGGCCAGGTCCACGGCCAGCGAGGACGGCGCCGAGACCGCCGCCAGCACCGGGATGCCCGCCATCACGGCCTTCTGCGCCAGCTCGAACGACGCCCTGCCCGACAC
This sequence comes from Streptomyces sp. NPDC051913, assembly GCF_044593635.1. NCBI lineage: Bacteria > Bacillati > Actinomycetota > Actinomycetes > Kitasatosporales > Streptomycetaceae > Streptomyces > Streptomyces sp. NPDC051913. The sequence continues at coordinate 828,977 of NZ_JBIUCI010000002.1, forward strand.
CAGCAGAATCGTCCGCGACAGCGGCAGCCCGCCGCTCTGCAGGGCCCGCCCCACCAGTTTGTCGACCGCGTTGTGCCGCCCCACGTCCTCCCGTATGTCCACCAGTTCCCCGTCCTCGGTGAACAGCGCGGCGGCGTGCAGGCCCCCGGTCCGGTCGAAGACCCGCTGCGCCGCGCGCAGCCGGTCGGGGAGGCTCGCGAGCAGCTCGGGCTCGACCCGGACCGGGGGAGTGTCGGAGATGGGCCAGCGGGCCGTGGTCCGCACCGCATCCAGGCTCGCCTTGCCGCACAGGCCGCAGGACGAGGTCGTGTAGACGTTCCGTTCGAGGGTGATGTCGGGAATCTGCACGCCCGGCGCGGTGCGCACGTCGACCACGTTGTACGTGTTGGAGCCGTCCACCGTGGCGCCCGCGCAGTACACGATGTTCTGGAGATCACCCTGCTCGGCCAGCACCCCCTCGCTGACGAGGAAGCCCGCGGCCAGCGCGAAGTCGTCGCCGGGGGTACGCATGGTGATGGCGAGCGGCTTGCCGTTCAGCCGGATCTCCAGCGGCTCCTCGGCGACCAGGGTGTCGGGCCGGGTGGAGACCGCCCCGTCCCGGATGCGGATCACCTTGCGTCGTTCCGTGACTCGTCCCATGGCTGCTCAGTCCCGGTTCTGTATGTACTGGTGGCCGAAGCGGCCCTTGATGCAGAGATTGCCGTGGGCCACCGGGCTGTCGGGCGGGGAGGTGACCTTCACGATCTCATTGTCCTGCACGTGCAGGGCCAGCTCGCAGCCCACCCCGCAGTGCCCGCACACGGTGGCCGTGACGGTCTGCGCCGGTTCGTCCCAGGCGCCCGCCCTGCGCAGGTCGAACTCCGACCTGACCGACAGCGCCCCCGTCGGGCACACGTCGACGCAGTCACCGCAGAACACACAGGCCGAGTCGGTGAGCGCAGCGTCGTACTCGGCCCCGACGCGGGAGCCGAGGCCGCGGCCGAGGACGGAGATCGCGAACGTGTTCCGCCCCAGGTCGCCGCACGCCCGCACACAGTGGCCGCAGCGCAGGCACTTGCCGTGGTCGCGCACCAGCAGGCCGTTGTCGACGACCGGCTCCTCCGCGACGCGGGCCGCGTCCGCGCCGAACCGGTCAGGCCGGGCGCCGTACTCCTCGATCCACGCCGCGATGCCGGGCGTGGTCGACAAGTCGACCGAGGAGGCGAGGAGTTCGAGGACGGTCCGGCGGCTGTGGCGGGTGCGCTCGGTGTCGGTCCGTACGGCCATGCCGGGTTCGGCCTCGCGAGAGCAGGCCGCCACCAGGGCACGGGAGCCCTCGACCTCGACGACACAGAGGCGGCAGGCGGAGGCGGGGGCGCGGGTGTCGAGGTGGCAGAGGGCCGGGACGTCCTTGCCGGCCGCCCGGCACACGTCCAGGAGCGTCGTGCCCTCGGCGGCACGTACCGGCTCCCCGTCGAGGGTGAGGTCGAGCAGCCGACGGGGGACGCCGAGCGACGGCACGGTCATCCGTACACCCCCAGCCGCTCCACGCCCGACTCCACGGCGTTCCACGCGTTCCGCCCGAGGCCGCACAGCGAGGCGTCCCGCATCGCCCGGCCGACCTCCCCGAGGAGCGTGACGTCGTCGGCCGCGGCCGGGCCCGGGCGGTCCACGATCCGGCGCACCGCCTCCGCCTGGCGCACGGTCCCGATCCGGCACGGCACGCAACTCCCGCAGGACTCGTCCCGGAAGAACTCCGCGACGCGCAGCAGCAGCCGGGGCAGCGGCACGGTGCCGTCGAAGGCGATGACGACGCCGGACCGGACGGGTACGTCCAGCTCGTCGGGGCGTACGAAGCGGCCGGCGGCTCCGCCGAGCAGGACCGCGCGCAGGCCCGGCCGCACACCGGCCCGCGTGAGCAGCTCGCCGAGTGTCGTCCCGGACGGCAGCTCGTGGACCCCGGGCCGCTCCACACCTCCGGACACGGAAACGAGCCCCGACCGGTACGCGGCCGGACCGCCGGTGAGGATCGGCAGTACGTGGAGCAGCGTCTCGACGTCCGCGACGACCGTCGGCCCGCCGAACAGGCCCTTCTCCGTCGGGAAGGGCGGCGTCGGACGCGGCTCCGGGCGGTACCCCTCGATGGAGCGGAGTACGGCGGTCTCCTCGCCGCAGACGTAGGCGCCCGCGCCGCGCCGGATCTCGATGTCGAAGCTGTGGCCCCGGCCGAGGATGTCGTCGCCGAGCAGCCCACGCGCGCGTGCCCGCTCGACGGCCCGGCGCATCCGTCGCGCGGCCCGCGGGTGCTCGCCGCGCAGGTAGAGGTAGCCGTGGGGCGCGCCGACGGCGTACGCCGCGATCGTCATCGCCTCCACCAGCGCGTACGGGTCGCCCTCCATGAGCACGCGGTCCGTGAAGGCGCCCGGCCCGGACGCGCTCGCGTTGCACACGAGGTGATGCGGGTGGCCGGGCCGCGACGCCACGGCCTGCCAGGCGAGACCGATGGGGGTGGCCCGCGGGGCAGGGCCGCTGGGGAAGGCGGCGTCGCCGTGCCCGACCAGACCCGAGTCGACGATCTCGCGGAGGACGGCCGTGGGGCCGAGCGCGAGGGCCCGGCGCAGTGCCGTGTATCCGCCGTGGGCGCGATAGTCGTCCAGTGAGGACGGATCGACGACGCCGACCCGCGTCAGCAGCGGCAGCGGTGGAGGTGGCGGGACGGCCACGCCGGTCTGCTCCTTCTTCGGCGGCGTCGGCGTGGGATCGCCCGCTCGCGCTACCGCCGCCCGGGCCGGTGGCTCCTCCGGTGCCGAGTCGGGGGCGGTCGCGGCGAGGACGGTGGCCTCGACCGTCGCCGGCGCCGACACCGCCGTACGCACCGGATCGCCCGCCTTGATCGTGAGCGCTGCCGGAGCGCGCTCGCACAGGCCGAGGCAGGGGGAGTGGCGGACCATGACCCGGTCGTCGCCGTCCAGGCGGGACGCGAGTCCGGCGCACAGGGCGGCTGCCCCGGCGGCCGTGCAGGTCAGGTCCGTGCAGACGTGGAGCACGGTCGTGGGCCGGGGGGACACCGAGAAGAGGGCGTACGAGGTGGCGACTCCGTAGGCCTCCGCGGGCGGCACGGTGAGCCTTCGGCACAGATGGGCGAGGGCGCCCCTGCTGATCCAGCCGATCCGGTCGTTGAGCGCGTGCAGGCCCGGCAGCAGCAGGTCGCGGCGATCGCGGGCCGCACGTCCGCCCCGGGAGTACCTGAGGTCCTCCTCGGTCCGCTCCGCGCCCTCCCACGAGGACGCGGGAGGGCCCAACAACTCGTCGACGGCCGCGCGTTCGTCGTCCGTCGGCTCGCTGTCCCCGAAGCGCAGGTCCATGTCCCGTCACCCCACGTAGGTGACGAGCGGGAGCTTGTCGATCCGGATCGCCGTCGCCCTGTACTCGGCCGTCCCCGCGATCGGACAACGGGTGTTCGTGGACGGCTGGTCGGTGTCGTCGCCATGGTCCGGAAGGCGCAGGGTCGTGAAGGCCAGCCCCGGGCGCAGGGCGGTGTCGATCCACACGGACACGACGACCGAGCCGTGCCGCGAGGTGATCCGCACCCGCTCGCCGACCACGACCCCGTAGCGTTCCGCGTCCTCCGGGCACAGCTCCACGAAATCGCCTCGACGCGGAAAACGACCCTGCTGTCCCACCGGGTGGTGGGAGTCGAGCCGTCGGCCCGTGGTCAGCCGGATCGGGAACCGCTCGTCGGTGAGGTCGACCGGCGGGACCTGCCGCACCAGCCCGAAGGGTGCGCGTCGCCCCCGCAGCGCCGGGTCGTCCGCCCACAACCGGCCGTGCAGATAGGGGGGTTCGGTTCCGACCGTGTTCGGACACGGCCACTGAAGTCCCTTCTCCGCCTCCAGTCGTCGGTACGTCATCCCGTAGTGGTCCGGCGACACCGACCGCAACTCGTTCCAGACGGCCTCGGCGCCCGCGTACTCCCACGCATGCCCGAGACGCCGGGCCAGGTCGCAGAGGATGTCGATGTCGTCGCGGGCCTCGCCAGGCGGGTCGACCGCCCTGCGGACCCGCTGAACCCGCCGCTCGCTGTTGGTGGTCGTCCCCTCGGACTCCGCCCAGCCGGCCGTCGCGGGAAGGACGACGTCCGCCAACTCGGCGGTGCTCGTACGGAACATGTCCTGTACGACGAGGAAGTCCAGGGCCTTGAGGCGCCGCGCCTCGACGGGCGCGGGGTCCTCGCCGAGGCAGTGGAGGGCCCGCACGCCGCCCGTCTCCATCTCCTCGAACATCTCGGCCAGGTTCAGCCCGTAGTGCGGCGGCAGGGAGGTGTCCCACGCGGACTCGAACCGCAGCCGGGCATCGGGGTCGAGAACGTCCTGGAAGCCGGGCAGCCGGTGCGGCACGGCTCCCATGTCGACGGCGCCCTGGACGTTGTTCCGCCCGCACAGCGGCTGAAGTCCCGAGCCCCCGCGGCCCACATGGCCGGTCAGCAACGCGAGGTCGATCAACGCCCGTACGGTGTCCGTGCCGTTGTGGTGAGCGGTGACGCCCAGGGTCCAGCAGATCTGGGCACGCTCCGCTCGGGCGTACGCGTGCGCCAACTCCCGTATGGCCGGGGCCGGTACGCCGGTCACCTTCTGCGCGAGCGACAGCGTCCACGGTTCGACCAGCGCCCGGTACTCCTCGAAACCGCTCGTCGCCCGCTCGACGAACGCCTCGTTGACCAGCCCCGCCTGGATGATCTCCCGCCCGATCGCGTGCGCCAGCGCGATGTCGGTACCGACGTTGAGGCCGAGCCAGCCCTCCGCCCACTCCGCGGTGGACGTCCGCCGTGGGTCGACCGCGTACAGCCGGGCGCCGCGGTGAACGCCCTTCAGCACCTGCTGGAAGAACACCGGGTGCGCGACCCGGGCGTTGGAACCCCACATCACCACGACATCGGTGTGCTCGATCTCGGCGTACGAGGACGTACCGCCACCCGATCCGAACACCGCCGCCAGGCCCGCGACGCTCGCCGCGTGGCTCCTGCGGTCGACTGAGTCGACGTTGTTGGTGCCCATCACGACCCGGGCGAATTTCTGCGCCAGATAGTTCGTCTCGTTGGTCGCACGGGCGCAGGCGAGCATCCCGAACGCCCCGCGACCGCGCCCGAGTCCCTCTGCGGCCCGGTCCAGTGCCTCGTCCCAACTCGCCCTGCGCAAAGGCTCGTCGCGCCCGTCCCGCACGAGCGGGTGCGTGAGCCTGGGGTTGCCTCCTCGGGCGCCGCGACTCATGCGGCGGTCTGGTGGGCGAGGAGGTCGCTGAGGGCGTGGATGGTGGTGAGGGTGGGGACGGGGGTGTGGGTGAGGGTGGCGAGTTCGATGACGGCGGTGAGGA